>NZ_QSEK01000028.1 GCF_003464165.1 Eubacterium sp. AM49-13BH
AGGAAGTCCAAAAAGGAAGCCGAAGTGTTGCAGATTGGACGTTGAAGTGGTGGAAAGGCACGAGGAAGTCCAAAATTGTGCTGGCGGTGCGGCGGATTGGACGTTGAAGTAGCGGGAAGGTACGAGGAAGTCCAAAAAGGAGGCCGAAGCGCGGAGAATTGGACGTTGAAGCAAGGCGGCAAAATGAAAGGAGTTAAACTATGGAAATATTATATAAAGTTCATAACAATTTATATGTTAATCTAACTAACAAATGTCCATATGCATGTACTTTTTGTTTAAGACAGACAATGGACAGAATTGGAGAGTCTGGAAGACTCTGGCTTGAGAGAGAACCTTCATATGATGAGGTTATAGCTGAATTTGATAAGTTCAATATGGATGAGTATGAAGAGGTTGTATTCTGTGGATTTGGTGAGCCAACAGAAAGATTTGATGTGCTTATCAAGGTAGCTGAATATGTCAAAAAAACATTTGGCAAAAAGACAAGAATTAACACCAATGGAGTTGGCAATCTTGTGAATGGCAGAGACATCGTGCCAGAGATGGAAGGTCTTATCGACACAATATCAATCAGTCTTAACAATCCACATAAAGATGAATACAATGCACTTGTAAGAAGTAAGTTCGGTGAGAAATCATTTGATGAGATGATAGCTTCGCAAAGGAATGTACCAAGTATATCCCTAATGTTGTTCTTACAACAGTTGACACAACCATATCTCACGAGGAAGAGGCAGAGTGCCAGAAGATATGTGATGAGATAGGTGCAGCTTACAGGATTCGTCCTTGGGAAGATTAATGCAAGGTTTTGTTACATTGTTATTATGGGAAACCTAGATGCCAATATTGTTGTAATTGAAAAAACGCCATGGTGTTAAGAGGAGGCTTGCTGGTTGTTGCACATCAGCAGGTACTCCTCTATCTTTGATTCGGCAATAATTCCTGATAGTGGATTGGAAGATGTCTCAAATGTCATTATTAAATTGATTCCGGGAATAATATTCCCGGCTATGTATCTGGATATTTTTCTTGAAGCATTAAGAGAGTATTGAGGGTCATCCATCATACCAAAGTGTTCCCAGTACACAAGCTGTCCAGATACAGGGTTAAACAGTGTAAAGTCAGGATAGAAGCTTATGTTGTCAAGCTTTAGTTCACATTCATACCTGTATGGAATTCCATACTGGTTAAGTAATAAATCAATCATAGCTTCGGACTTTGACCTGACGACATTGCCGGATGGACACGGATGCTTAAGCGCCTGGGGGTAAGCTTCGTTGTGAGTATATTCTTCAGACAGCCATGAATCAATGACAGGCTGAAACTGTTCATTGTGGAAATCTCTGAATAAATCCCGGTTGCAATATATATGCTTGGAATTCTCCGGATAGTCTGTAAGCAGTTTCCTAAAATCGTTATCTTTTAATAATGATTCGGATTGGATATTGGTGCTGTTACATTGCTTGTATGTGGAAAGAAGCCTTTTATTATCTTCAATTCTTGATAACAAAAATTTCTTCAAGGCAAGCTTGGAAGCAAGCTGTCTGTCTTTCTTGTGTATGTAAGATATATTATTCCCATCGCTTAGAAACCACTTAATATAACGTCCATTATGTGTGCAATTGAGCTTGCCATCAGGCAGATTCTTTACAATGCTTTCATCATAATGTATGGCAGATGAAAGCTGGCTGATAATCTCTGAAATGTTGTAATTGATAAACAAGAAATATCCTCCTTCTAATGCGTTGTGACTATACTAAGAATATAAAGTATTCTAGTATTAAAGTCAAGTAATAATTTATAAAATATTCATAAACGACAAATGCATGCGTGGAAGCGGCGGATTGGACGTTGAAGCAGCGGGAAGCACGGAGGAAGTCCAAAAGGAGTGAGAAAGAGCGGCGGAATGGACGTTGAAGCGGCGGAAACACAGGCCAAAGTCCAAAAGGGATTCGTAAGAACGGCGGAATGGACGTCAAAGCGGCGGAAAGGCAAGCCAAAGTCCAAAAAGAGCAAGTCAGGAAAAGTTAATATAACAAAACCACATAAAGAGAACAATAATGGATAAGGAGAACAATAATGGATAAGAAAACACAGATTATAGCAGTGGCAGGAAAGGGCGGAGTCGGCAAGACTTCTTTAGCAGGAGTTATTGTAAAGCTTCTTGTTGAGGCACACCCGGATAAGAAGATACTTGCGATTGACGCTGACCCTGCGGTCGGACTTTCTACAGTGCTTAATGTTGAAGTGGAAAAGACTATAGATGATATAAGAAAAGAAGTAATCAAGAATGTTGAAGACGGAGATACCAAGACTGCTGTGGAGTTACTTGGAGAAGCCAAATACGAGATAATGGATGCAGTTGTTGAACAGGACGGATATGCATTTATCGCAATAGGAAGACCTGAGACAGCAGGCTGTTACTGCAAGATTAATTCATATCTTAAAGAAGTTATTACAATGCTTTCAGATAAGTTTGATTATGTTGTAATTGATGGAGAAGCAGGAATAGAGCAGATTAACAGAAGAGTTATGGAGAAGGTAACACATCTGCTGCTTGTTACTGACGCGAGCAAGAAGGGGTGCCAGGTTGTGCAGACAATCAAGAAAGTTGCAGATGAGCTTGTAATGTATGACAGAATCGGAGTTATCGCTAACAGAATACCGGATATGGAGGTTGCGAAGCTTATGGATATCGGCGGCCTTGAGCTGCTTTCAGTAATACAGAGCGATTCAAAGCTTGCGCAGGCAGATGTTCTTGGTGAAAATGTATTCAATCTCCCTGATGATGCGATTATTGTCGAGGGTGCAAAGAAAGCACTTGTTAATATGGGAATATTGTAAGAGGAGGTAAATGTGAAGGATTTAGCTAATCTTTATTATTTTGAGAAGCTGTTGGAGGAAGTTAATAACGATCTTGTAAGGCAGGCGCAGGCTAAAGGTGATATTGCAATCGGTGCAGTCTGTTTCCAGATACCGGAGCCGCTTATTAATCTTCCGGGCAGCTTTTCGGTAAGACTGCGTGCACCACGTACAGGTTCTATTGAGATGGGTACATATTACATGAGCAGTATGCTATGCGAGGGATGTCGTGCGATATTAGAGAGAGCAATTGAGGGCGGATTTAACTTTCTTGACTGTATAATTGCGCCAGATGCATGTGCGCAGATGAACAGGTGCGTAGAGAATATTGAGAGACAGCACCTTATAGAGAAGGAAAAATTCTTTGTGGAATATTCAGATGTTCCGATGAAGAATGATGAGACGGCGTTAAGACATTTTGTTAAGCAGATGAGACTTCATGTGCTTGAACCGCTTAATAATACATATGGAATAGACATATCAGATGATGCACTTAGAAAGTCAGTAGAATTGCAGAATAAGATAAGCCGGCTTATAAGAAGCATCGGTGATTACAGAAAAGAAGATAATCCAAGAATTACCGGGTATGAATTCGCGGTTCTGTGTCTTGCAACATACTGCTGCCCGAAAGAGGCACTTATAGAAAAGCTCGAAGAAACACTTGAGGAGCTTAAGACACGTGAACCTGATAAAAAATGTAATTACAGGGCAAGGGTCGTAATGGTTGGTTCAGAGATTGATAACCCTGAGCTTATAAAGCTTGCTGAGGAGGCAGGTGCACTGGTTGTGGCTGACAGATTCTGTTTTGGTTCACTTCCGGGAAGAGATGAGATTATTCTTAACGATACAGAGGATGTTCTTACACAGATATGCAGACAGTATATGAATTGGGGACAGTGTCCAAGATTCATGAATACAGAAAAGATTATCGAGAGACAGGAGTATGTTGATGCGATAGCTAAGGAGTATAAGGCAGACGGTCTTATATATGAGCAGATTAAATTCTGTGATTACTGGGGTTATGAGAGGGCTTCGGCATTCCATGTCATGAAAGAAAAATACGGTTATCCGGTGCTTTCAATCGACAGACCTTATGCTGTTGGAACTTCAGGACAGTTAAGAACAAGAATACAGGCATTTGTCGAGAGCCTTGAGATTAAGCGTATCAATGCAGGAAGGAAATTATAAATATGTCTAAGAATATAGGAAGCGAGCCACTCGGCAGATTCTATACAGGCAAAAAGCCAAAGAGAAGAAGAGAATGGCGCGGATTGAAAGATACATGGTACAACTATGTAAGGTGGCTTGGATACTGGAAGACTTTAATTACATTTATAATAAAACCTAATAACATGAAGGGATTCTTCAGATACCGCTGGATGATTAATTATCTTGCACTGCCTGATTTTATGGACAGGCATACAGAGGGCATGAGAGGAACTCAGCTTAGAATGGCGCATCAGGCACTGGGACTTATCGTTACTGATATATGTGGGATGCTTGGACAGATATTTAAGGCAGACCCGGCTATTGGCAATGATAAGAAGCTAAACAGCAAGATTGTCCTTTTTGATGAAAATATGATGAGTACCCTGATGGGAGGTTTTCCTAACCTTACATGGTTATCAGTGGAAGTCCCTGCCGTGTATACAAGCTCAATGATGTCACAGGATGGAGTGAGCTATTATGTTGATGTTACACACCAGTATGGTGTTCCGTCAGATGTCTGTCCTATGCCGGCGGCTGAGCTTGGTGTTGCACTGGCTGATGATTTCCCGCTTATAGGCTGTTGTGCGGTGCAGTGTAATACGACATGTGACGGAAGCCTTATGGGTAACGGGATTGAAGCAAGGTCATTTAAGATTCCTACATTTCAGCTTGCTGTGCCAATAAGACACAGGCAGGAAAGCGTACAGGAGTATGCGGCAGAAGAGGTTGTCAATGCAATCCATTTCATAGAGGAACAGACTGGAGAGAAGTTCGACTGGGATGCATTCTTTAAGAGTATGAAGCGGTTTAATGCAGAGACAGAGGAATTCTTAGAGTGGATGGAGATTTCCAAGACAGATTATCCGCAGGTTATGGGCGTAACGCTTGCACTCTACAGATATGGTGTATATCAGGCTGCCGGTGGAAGAAATCAGGCGTTCCTTGATATGGATAAAAAGCTTACTAAGATGGCACTTGATGCATATAAGAATAAAGAGATGGCGGCGAAGGAGTACCGCCACAGAGCCATGACATGGGGTGTTCAGGCTGCATATTATACTGCACTCCCAATCTGGCTTCTTAACTGCTGGGGTGTTGTAACTATTGCAGATATGTTAAGTATGGTGTCTACAGAGATGGTCAACACAGAGGATAAGCACCAGGCAATGTTAGACCTTGCATATCTGTATGAGAACATGATTATGAGAAACCGCTCTAACGGCGGTTATGAGACAGGCGTAGAGGCACTCTGGCGTTTCTGCGAAATGTTTAATATTGATATAGTAATCATGTATGTTCATATGGGCTGCAAATCAATGTCAGGATATCATGGTCTATTTGAGGAAGAAGCGAGAAAACATGGAATTCATTTAATATGGGTAACGCACAATCTTATGTGTCCTGAGGATGGAACAAGAAGAGACATGAGAACGGAGATTAACAGATACATGAGAACTGTTTTCAGGGAAGAGCCGCTTGACCCGTCACTTGAGGATTTTGACGATTCTAAGAGCTGGTAAGAAGTGTGTATGCTGCATACGTGGCAGGAAAGGATAGCAGAATGAAATATTTCGGTGGTTGTGACGCAGGAAGTACATATACCAAATGCGTAATTATAGATGAGAATGGAAAAATCGCATCTGCGGTTACTAAGAGAAGCAGGATTAATCCTGTGCTTAGTGCAAAGGATGCGCTTGACGAGGCTGTAAGCCAGGTTGACGGTTTAAACAGCGCAGAGGGGCTTACATATCTGATTGGTACGGGTTACGGAAGAAATAAAGTACCGTTTGCAGATGAGAATATATCAGAGATAAGCTGTCATGCTATGGGAGTTCATGTGACTGACCCATCGGTTAAGGCGATTATTGATATCGGCGGTCAGGATGTTAAGGGAATTGCGATTGACACTGATGGAACTGTGCTTAATTTTGCGATGAATGACAAATGTGCAGCAGGAACGGGAAGATTTTTTGAATCAATGGCAAGAGCATTTGAGATGTCTTTAGATGAATTTTCTAATCTGTCTCTTACAGCGAAGAACGTGATTCCAATAACAGCACAGTGCGCGGTATTTGCAGAGAGTGAGGTTATTTCGTTAGTAGGTGAGGGTAAGCCTATGGAGGAGATAGCGGCAGGAATACAGTTATCGGTTGCTAAGAGATGCTTTGTCATGGCTAAGAAAGCAGGTGCGGCTGACAGCGTTACACTTACAGGTGGATGTGCCAAGAATGAAGGCTTGAAGAAAGCAATAGAAAAGGTGCTTAAGATTAATGTAGTTGACCTTCCGACAGACCCACAGCTTATGGGAGCATTAGGTGCTGCAGAATATGCAAGACAGAAGGGAAGTAACGTATGATAGTATTAAAAGTGCTGGCTATTATTGCAATCGTGCTCGTTGCATTGTTTCTTCTGACTCTTGTTATATATTTCTTTAATCTGGATATGAAATTTGCAGCAGCATTAATCAAGCCGCTTACTGCGTATTATAACTGGTCAAAGAACAGGCGTGAGACAAAGAAAAAGAAAGAACAGGATACACATAAAGAATAACAGGAAGGGCAGAAACAGCCGATGGATATATATGATGGTGAGATAAGAAAGCTTATATCAATGCTTGAAAGCCATGGAGTAAAGAGACTTCCATCACAGAAAGAATGGGAGATGACTGAGAAGGAAAATCTTATCCTTAAAAGCGAGACGGCTTATGAGCTTGGCGGTGGAAGCAGTCAGGCAGTAAGTGCCATTGCATTTACACAGGATGAGAAACTTGTGCCGGAGGATGCAGTGTATCTCGTTGGAGATGACCTGCGTGACATTAAGAATGATATCTCATATGCAAGAATTACTGTAATCAGGCTGGACAGTGAATATATTAAGAATCATGATGACAATGCGCTGTATGCTTCAATTAGAGCGACTGATTATGTAAGATACCATGCATTTCCTAAAGGATATATGATGAGAATATCAGCTGTCAGGGAAAGAGAACCAGTGAGAGTGAGTAAAGAAGCGGTTTCACATGGGATTAACTTTGCAGCAGTAGGGCTGGGACTTATCAATGCCTACAGGAAGCGCCCAGAGGTTGAGGCTGTAAGCATATATTTTGTTACTGGGCAGGATATTGATTACACATTTTTAAAAAGTGAAGCACACAGATGTGAACAGATAACAGATTCGCTGAATCACATATTTAACGGTCTTACAATGGATTGTTCAACTTGCTCAAGCAGGGAATTGTGCGATGAAATAGATGGACTCAGGGAGCTGCATAAGAAGCAGTTGTAGCTGGCTCTGTCGAAATATGACAAAAAGAAAAGCGGAGAGATTAAGAAGTCTCTCCGCTTTTATGATGTTTTATCTGAAAAGTGATTTAACCATATCAGCATTATAAGAAATGCTTGTTGCATGTTCTACTTCAATCAGGTATAAAGCGTGTGCAGCGAGGTGTTCGGCGGCCTGTTCAAGATCTCTGATACCTGTGGTATCTTTGCAGTAATCAAGAACGGCTTCAAGTCCGTCATCAAGCACTAAGCACTCATCCTCGTGAAGTCCGATTCTTTTAAGAACCTTAGGGAGTGAATATTTAAGGAATATTGTCTTCTTTTCTTCTCTTGTGTAATCAGGAATATCAATTACTGCAAATCTTGAAAGAAGCGGTGCACTTATCTTATCCTTATCATTAGCTGTGGCGATAGGATATACGCCTGAGGTTGGGATAAGACACTCCATATAATTGTCTGTGAATCCAAGGTTATCAAGGAGTGTAAGGAGTACGTCAGCAGGGTTGGCGTTACCATTGCTTGAAGTAGCCTTATCAAGCTCGTTGATGATGAATACAAGATTAGATTCACCAGCCATGTTAAATGATTCCATAATAATACCAGGTTTGGCATTAGAGTATATTCTTGAGCTTCCTGTAAGCTGTTCAGCATCATTAATTGAACTCATATCAAGAGTTGTCCAAGGCATCTTAAGAATCTTGGCAACAAGGTAGGCAATCTGCGATTTACCTGTTCCGGCAGGACCTACAAGAAGTATACCATATGCAGGAAGAGTGTGAGTTCTGTTAATCTGAATAACAGTCTCGATAATTCTCTGCTTAACACTCTCCATACCGAAAAGCTCTTCATCAAGAATTCTTCTTGCTTCCACAGGGTCAATTGATTCGAAGTAATTGCTCTTCCATTTAATATTAAGCATGATAGAAAGTGCTCTCTGTGCATGTCTTTTCTCTTCAGGAGTTACCTCGCTTGAACGGGCAACAACAAGATTGCGTCTTGCCCATAAGCGGATATTCTCAGGGAGCGTGCTTCCTGCACAGTTAAGAAAATCTGATATGCTTGTAAGGCTTGTAAGCTTCATATCATCAGCAGATTCATCAGGTTCTTCACTATTTTCATCTGCAATGGCGCTGCTCTCTAATAATCTCTCAATCATAAACTGAAGGAAACCGTCTTCAGCGGATAACTTGTTACCATTGCCAAATGCAACCTCCTGAATCCTGAATACATTATATCCTTCAGATGAGTTAGCACCTGTAAGTTTTACTTTAACTCTGTTCTCACCAAGCCATTTGATAAGGCTTGTAAATCTTGAATCAATCTTTAAGATATTGCTTGTAAAAGATTCACCGTTAATCTGGAAATCAAATGCAGTCTTTTTATAAGGGTTAGTGAATAAACCATAAGATGTCTCATCCCACTGCTTTTCAGAATTATCCAGAACAAGGATTGGGTTCTCTGGGGAAGCTGTAGAATTGTCTGATTTAAAAGTTGTATAGGTACACTCAAAACCGGCAGGGCTGCCAGAATTGGCATTAGCGTCATAAACTAACATATATTCCTCTTTCTGTGCATAAAGCACTTGTAATAATCTATCCTATAATAACATATTCTGTGAAGTTGGCAAGGAGAGGATTGAATGTTTAATTACAAATGTTTACTTAATTAACAGCCCTTATCGAGCCATCAGTAATAAGTGGGTATCGAACCAGCTTATCACCGTCAAGGTTCTCCTTATGCATATCAACAGCGCATATCTGATGGTTGTCATATGATGTGTAATAATATATGCCTTTAGTTGTATTGCAGCAGCAGGTATATATTGTTATCTCATATTTGTTATCGTCTAGCTGGCAGCAGCCACGCTGCTGGTCTACGCTGCCTAATATATGAAAGAACTGGCTTACGCTTGATTTCTCATCGTCACCTGAAACAGAATTCATCTTAGTAAAAGCAACTTTTACGAATCTTGACTGAGATGACAGATCCCCAGGAAGTCCAATAGCACCCATACCACGGCTGTATCTGTTGAATTCAAGCCTGTCAGAGAAATTGCTCTCAGGCTGTTTTGCAGATAATCCCATGTAATTGTTAAGATTAAACATCTGTATGTTAAATGGCGGATTATTAGTAAGCACTCCTACAGGATTATCATATATATGAAGTCCGTCTGACATGGATTCAACAGTTATGCAGTTTTCCTTATCAGCAATAATCCAGTGAAGATTAGCACATGGAAACATATCATTAAACTGAGTGTTGGTAAGATTAATAAACTGGAGTCTTTCTTTGGCTTCGTCAACTGTTGCACACTGCGATAATATCCACGGAATGAATTCGAAAACGGCAACATTTTCAATATTACTCTCTCCGTTAAGGCCTCTTAGGTCCGGTTCGTTGTAAGCTGCATTGCCAACAAAATTAAGTCCTGCCATGCCAAGACCTCTTTCGTTAAATGCTTCATAATATAAAGGATAATCGTCAGCGACATGTGCCATTCCAATCATCGCAAAGTGGTTATTCCTGACACCCATGAATCTGAAATTAATAGGATAATTTCTAGGTGTGACAGTTACCTTATCACCATAAGAAAATTCATAATCTAGTGTTCTTCCCATATAGAAATCTTTAGTTTTATAAGTAGCTGCTGTACACATAAGCCCTCCTGTATGTCTTGAATTATAGTAATATTCTGATTATTTATTAAAAAATAATACATTACAGTTCTTTTTTTTACAATACAATTTCATGAAAACACTGTAGTATCCATATCATAAACTTAATAAATCAAAGACAAAGGCGTCGTACATCTGATGTGCGGCGCCTTTATTGTTTATTTTGTTAATAATTAATCATACAAAAAGGAAGGGAGCTGGTTTTATGAAGAAAAAGTTAGGATTAGGAAGTGGCGTGGCAATATGCGTAGGACTTATTGTTGCCACAAGCTGTCTTGTTTCTTTGGGAACAGGAATGGGTTCGATAGGCCGATGGTTTATCATTCCGCTATTTGCAGTAATGGTGCTGAACTGGTTTATTGGAATATCATTTGCAGAACTGAATGGACTTATGCCAAGAGTTCAGGGAGGTACAGGACAGTATCTTCTGGCTGGTATGGGACCACTTCCATCATTAATTGGTAATCTGTCAGCCTATGTAATTACAGAAATATTAAGCATGACAGCAGAGATTACACTTTGCGGACTTGTTTTAAAAGGTCTGTTTCTGCCACATGTAGATAACAGGATAATATCAATTATAATAATGGCATTATTTCTTGTGATTAATCTTTTTGGTGTAGATATATTTTCAAAGGTACAGAACATAGTAGTATTCCTTCTTATCGGTTCAATGGTTCTTATTGGATTAATAGGTGTATGTAAATTAGGAATAAGCTCAAATGTTGTTGATTATGCAGCAAATGTACCAACATTTGAACAGATAGGCGGATTTAAGGGACTTTGCTCATATGCCGCACTTGCATTCTGGCTGTTTATAGGTGTTGAGTTTATTATTCCGGTAGCAAAGGATTTGAAGAATCCAAGAAGAGATGTACTTCTTTCTATGACAATAGGTCTGGTTTTACTGTTTTTTGTACAGAGCATTCTTGGTATAGGAATGACTAACTATGTAAGCCTTGATATTCTTGCCAATGACCCTGCAGGTACTCCTCATATGACATACGCTACTAACCTTTTAGGCAATGCAGGACGTATATGGATGGGAATTATAACCATACTTGCAGCAGCTTCGACAATTAATACGGTATATGCTTCTGTTTCAAGAATTGTACAGGGTATGGGCGAGGAAGGCATGATGCCATCAGTATTTGCTAAGACAAACAAGAGAGGTGCAGCATGGGTCGGACTTGTAGTGCTATTTGTATTCGTTGCAGGAATAATCGCTTCAGGACTTGGGGCAACAGAGGGTGTAAGTTTCCTGTTATTGTCAGGTTCATGCTTCTGGTTATTAACATACTGCCTTGTACATGTAACAGTGCTTATACTCAGGAAGAGAAATCCTGAATATCCAAGAAAAAAGTGGCTTACATTAGGCGGAATACCTCAGATAATAGGTATTTTTGGAAATGTATACATGATATGGAATATATCAACAGG
This sequence comes from Eubacterium sp. AM49-13BH, assembly GCF_003464165.1. GTDB lineage: Bacteria > Bacillota > Clostridia > Lachnospirales > Lachnospiraceae > Lachnospira. The sequence continues at coordinate 11,471 of NZ_QSEK01000028.1, forward strand.
AGAAACCAGAATTAAGATATTTGAATTGTGTGGAGTGTTATTTGCCGGACTTGTAGTCTATTCAATAATCTGGGTATGTGGAGTTATGAAAGCAAGCCCATTCCAGCCGGTACCGGTTGAAGTGATAAATGATGCTTCTGTCAAGTTCAATGAACTTGTAAAGAAGGAAAATGAAGAAAAGGCACTTGCAGGTGCAGAAGGAGAGGTAAACTAAATGGCGGAGAAGAGAGTAAATTATTCATCAGGAGCTCCATTAGAAGAAAAAGTAGGATACAGCAGAATGGTAAAGGTTGGTGACCATATATATGTTGGTGGAACAACATCGGTACAGCCGGATGGTACAGTGTATGGGGAAAATGCCTATGAGCAGACCAGATATGTACTTGAGAAGCAGGTAAAGCTTATTGAACAGGCTGGTGCAGGTGTTGGAGATGTTATTAAAGTAGATGTGTTTGCTGTAGATATGAAAATGTGTGCAGATATATCAAGGGCATATTCAGAGATATTTCATGATATCAGACCATTATGCACAGTTGTTGGAACATCTGCACTTAACAGACCGACACAGTTCGTGGAGATAATGATGGAAGCAGTCATAGGCTGCGGATTATAGAGGAGGAATTATTATGTATCCAGAAGTTGATTTTTTATATCTTAATGAACAGGAAATGATAAAGGCTGGCGTAAAGAACATGCCTAAATGTATAGATACAATGGAAGATGTTCTTAAATGTCTTACAAAGGGTGATTTCGTAATGGGAGGTGAAAACCATAATTCTCATGGCTGTATGGTAACATTCCCGAATGAATCTCCTTTTCCGAATATGCCAAAGAATGTAGGAGAAGATAGAAGATTTATGGCAATGCCGGCATATATAGGAGGACCATTTGATATGGCTGGTATGAAATGGTATGGTTCTAATACAGCTAATAAGGAAATAGGTCTGCCAAGGTCAATACTTATGGTTATGCTTAATGACAAGACAACCGGTGCACCGGTGTGTCTGATGAGCGGTAATCTTCTGAGCGCTTACAGGACTGGTGCAATTCCTGGTGTAGGGTTAAGACATCTTGCACCAAAGGGTGCTAAGACGGGAGCAATATATGGTCCTGGTGTAATGGGAAAAACAAGCCTTGATGCATTTATGGCAACATGCCCAGAGCTTGATACACTTAAGGTAAAAGGCAGAGGAAAGAAATCATTAGACAGTTTCCTTGAATATGTCAAAGCTACATATCCACAGCTTACAACTGTAACAGTGGTAGATGATATAGAAACTCTGGTAAGAGACAGTGATGTTATATCATTTGCAGCCACAGCAGGAACAGATCCGTCAAAATATGCATATGTCAAAGGTGAATGGATAAAGCCGGGAGCGCTTATTGTTGCTCCAAGTGCATTTGATATGGAGACAGATTTTCTCAAAGAAAAATGTAAGATGGTAGTTGATAATATAAAGCTTTACGAGGCATGGGCAGAGGAATATCCATATCCGACATTTGGTTCAATTAACATAATAGGTGCAAAGTTTACAGATATGTGCCATGATGGAATTATAAGTAAAAGTGATATTACTGATATGGGAGATATATTGCTTGGCAATGCATCAGGAAGAGACAGTGATGATCAGATAATTGTATATTCTGTTGGAGGAATGCCTGTAGAAGATGTTGCCTGGGGTAAGGTGTGTTATGAAAATGCTGTGAAAATGGGACTCGGAACGAAGCTTAACCTATGGAACAAGCCTGATATGTGTTAAAAGAATATAAAATACATGTATATACTGTAAATATAAAAAGACCTGTATGGCTGCAAATAGCGCATTCCATGCAGGTTTTTTATTGATTTCTCCTCCTATTCGACATAATTCGACATGCACACGTTGTATTATCTATATAAAATACAAGGGTAAAGTCTTTTTGGAGGATAGAATGAAACGGATAATATGTGTTCTACTGGTAATGGTATTGCTTGTAAGTATGCTGTTGTCATGTAGTATGCCATTAAGAAACAGTGGAGAAGAAAAACAGAGAATAGTTGTACAGCTTGACCAGGATTACTGGCTTGCAAGTGTGGGAAGAATGTTGAAAGAACACTTCCCGGATGTCGAATTTGATTTTGTAATAAGCAGGGGAGGAGCACAGTATCTTAATGATGCAGCGCTTAATGATGACCTTGCGGATATAATAATAGATGCATCATCATGGACACAGACGTCTTCTATGGATGATAACAATGATATTAATCCCAGGGATTATCTATATGATTTTTCATGTACAGATATTACAAACATGTTTTATAAGGTTTATCTTGATGGATTTACCAATGAAGATGGTTCAGTGAACTGGCTTCCGGGTGCAGCAAGCGTGGAGGGGATACTTGCCAATACAGCACTTTTTGAGGAATATGGAATAGAACTGCCTCATGATTATGTAACATTTGTTGAAGCATGTGATAAGTTCAGTGAATATGGGATAAGAGGGTTTGCAACAGATTATAAATATGATTATACAGATTCATATATGTTACAGGCGTGGTCAATTCCTTTGTTACAAAGTACAGAAGGGCGTACCTGGCGTTATGAAGCAATGGATGGAAATATAGATTATATACCGGATGAGCTGGGTGAGAAGTTGTTCTCGAGACTTGGACAGGTTTTGAAAGATACTGATGCACAGGCAGATGACACAAAAAGAGGATATTCAAGTATATTCCAGGATTTTGTGTCCGGGAAGATTGCAATGATACGCCAGAGCACTAATATTGCAGAGTATCAGGATGAAGGAATGAATAATCTCATTCTTTTGCCATATTTTGGGGAGACAGATAACGATAACTGGTATTTCAGTACACCCGGATATTCAATAGCTATGAATGGAAAACTTAAAGGAGCAGGAAAAAAAGAAGAGCTGGCACTGGATATAGTAAGATATATGTTTGGCAGTGATGTAATGAATGCAATGGCAGACAGGATACAGTCCGTTGTTGTGTATAATAAAGATGTAAATGTAGATGTGCAGGACATATTTGCGAACCTGATTCCTTATATTGAAAGTAATCATATGTATACATATATAAGGAATGACAGTGTATGCCGGGCAAGCTGCGCAGCAGTACAGAAAATGCTGGCAGGAGATGTGGATGCCTTGCAGGCGGTGGAAGTGTTTAACAATAACTACAATGCGGTAAAAGAAAAATCACCGGTTATTACCACATTTGACAGGGAATATCAGTGGCGGGTATCAGATACAGGAAGTGAGGCGTTTTCAGTGAGAGTTAATACACTCCGGGAAATATGTAATGTGGATATGCTGATTGCACCTGCTGCCATGAATGCCGGAGACATCTATAAGGGAAGTTATACATCAGCACAATTACAGGCACTTCTAATGGGCGGAGGCGTGAAGTTTTATACGAAGGATGCAACAGGAGCTGAGATTAAAGATGTTGTGCGGTGCCTTGTGGAAGGCTGTGGACGGGATGACGACCCGATATCATGGGATACGCTGCCGGCATCAAGCGGATTTACAATGAAGATATCAAGAGACGATAAGGGTAATATGCATCTTGAGGATATTATGACAGATGGAAAGTCAGTAGAAGACGAAAAAATATATTCTTTCTGTTATGTTGACGTTTCTGGTCATACTTTGTTGGAATGTGCATATAATTATGATATGTCAGAGCATGACGGAGTGCATATGTATAAGGCTGAGGCAGACATCAAAGAAGGCGAAAAATATGACGGATATATAGCTCATACAACAAATGTAGCACAACAATGGATAAAGTATTTTTCTGATGGTGGCAGACTGGATGCACCAGAAGTTTATATACAGAAGAGCTGATTATCTTGGGAAAGGAAACAGGTCAATTGAAGAAGAATGAGTATAGCAAATATTTCTTTGCTGCAGTAGGTGTGGCAATAGTTGTATTTGTGTGTGTGGGCGTAATAATGCTTAATTATTCCATTACGGTCAAAAGAGAACTGTATGAGACAAGCTCGAAGAATCTTAATGAAGTGTATACGCAGGTCAGTGAAAAATTCATGCAGATAACTGGGCAGCAGTGGAACCTGCTTGGAATGACAGGCGATTATATAGATGAGGCTGGTGAAATATAGACAGTATCAGTAAATTTCTTGCTGAATGGAAGAATGAATGGCATTACACAGAATTTTATTTTATAGATGATGCCTGTAATTATTTGTCATCATCAGGTAAAAAGGGGTATCTTGAACTTGGAAATACATGGAAAAGTCTTGTGATAGACAGAAAAAATGTTGTAGTGGACGGATCGCTTCCGGGAAGTGATGAGGTAATGTTTTTTGCAATACCCGTTCAGCCTGCAGATGTTAATGGTTTTAAATATAGTTCAATTGCAGTTTCATACAATACAGAAGCTATTAATAAAGAACTGGGTGTCAAAGCATTTTCAAAGGACACAAGCAGTTATGTAATATATGATAATGGTGATATTGTATTAAAGTCTGAGGCAGCATGGATATAGGTGGTAATATATTTTATCATCTGAAAAATGCAGATATATCTGGTAAGTCACTGGATGGTTTTATAAAAAGTGTAAAGAATTCAGATGCAGAAGAAATGGTGTTCCAGCTTGATGAAACCCAGTATTGTCTTGTTTATGTTCCTATTGGATTTGATAACTGGGGGCTGATATCAATGGTTCCTATAAGCGTCGCCAATTCAAGCTCTCTGGCGGTTCAGCATAGAACTGTTATAATGGCAGTACAGATAGGCATACTGCTTCTTATGGTTGCATGTGCAGTACTATATACATATTACAAAAGATATGTAAGTGAGAAGAATCATGAAATTGCAAGACGGGATATATTATTTTCAATTATGGCTAAGAATCTGGATGATGTGTATATTATGCTTTCATGGGGAGACTGGAGAAAATTGTATGTAAGCAGAAATATTGAGAGGGTTCTTGGGATAAGGAGCAGCGAATATGATGGTCTCCTTAAAAGTTTTGGAGAACTGGAAAAGAGAGGAGGAGTTCCTGAATGGAATGATATTGTGAAACTGGAAAAAGGAGAATCTGCGGTTAATGAATACTGGATAAAACCAGCAGATTCAAGTGAATACAGACTTTTTAACCAGGCATGTTATCACATGGATAAAGACGGAGATGATGTTCTTGTAATAATTCTGTCAGACAGAACTTACGAGCAGCAGATAAGAAATCATATGGAAGATGCACTTCACACAGCAGAGGCAGCAAATCGTGCAAAAAGCCAGTTTCTGTCTAATATGAGTCATGATATAAGAACTCCCATGAATGCAATTGTAGGATTTTCACAGCTTATATTAAGACATTATAATAATCCGGATAAAGTCAAAAACTATGCAGAAAAGATAGTCGTTTCAAGCCAGCATCTGCTGAGTCTTATTAATGATGTCCTTGATATGAGTAAAATTGAGTCGGGGAAAACTACTCTTAATCTTTGTGATGTGAATCTTGCTGACATCGTAAAGGAGACAGACAATATAATCAGACCACAGGCAAAGAAGAAGAACCAGACATTTGCCGTTAAATCAGATGATATTGAGTATTGCTGTATTACTGCAGATAAATTAAGACTAAGCCAGATACTTATTAATATATTGTCTAATGCGGTTAAATATACAGGAGAAGGCGGTAACATAACATTTGAAATAAAAGAAATAAAAGTTACCAATCCACAGATTGCAAAATACAAATTTATTATATCTGATAATGGAATAGGAATGAGTGAAGAATATTTAAAAGAAGTATTCAAACCGTTTACTAGAGAAGAGACAAGTCTTACGGGTGCAGTCCAGGGAACAGGACTTGGTATGGCAATAACCAAGAATCTGATTGACCTCATGGGTGGAACTATAAAGGTATTCAGCACACAGGGGGTGGGAACAACTTACGAGGTAACTATGGAATTCAGAATAGCAGATATTAATACTAACAAAGATCTCTGGAACAGATATAACCTACCAGTACATGAGATTGAACAAGATCATGTACTGGCAGGTAAGAATTTTCTGATAGCAGAAGATAATGGTATTAACTCAGATATGCTTAAAGAGCTTCTTAAGGAACAAGGTGCAACATGCGACTGTGCAAGAGATGGAATGGCAGCAGTAAACATATTTAAACATTCCAAGAAAGGTCAGTATGACATGATATTCATGGATGTGCAGATGCCTAATATGGATGGCTACGAGGCAACAAGAACAATAAGAAAGACAAAGCATCCTGATGCAAAGGATATACCGATTGTTGCCATGACTGCCAATGCATTTGCCAGTGATGTGCGAGCAGCTTTCGAGAGTGGAATGGATGCACATCTTGCAAAACCTATAGATTTAGACCGCATAAAGAACATAGTTGAAAATTTTACATAGATTTTACATAATATACATAATACATTTTACAATGCTCATTTAGAATACACATGATATGTGAAAAAGTCGTTCAAAAAGGAGCTTATGTAAAATGAATATTTTTGGTGTACTTACGATGGCAGGCGGATTGGCTTTGTTCTTATATGGAATGAATGTCATGGGAGATTCCTTAGCAAAGCTGTCCGGAGGTAAATTAGAACAGATACTTGAAAAACTTACTTCTAAAAGAATTATGGCAGTATTGCTTGGCATGGCTGTGACAGCAGTTATACAGTCATCATCTGCAACTACGGTAATGGTTGTAGGCTTTGTTAATTCGGGTATTATGCAGCTTTCACAGGCTGTAGGTATTATTATGGGTGCCAATATTGGTACGACAGTGACTTCATGGATGTTATCACTTACAGGTATAAGTGGAGCAGGATGGATTAATCTTTTAAAGCCATCATCCTTCTCGCCAGTGCTTGCTGTTATTGGTATAATTATGACAATGACCTGCAAGGATAATTCTAAGAAAAAGGATATAGGTAATATTCTTCTTGGATTTGCAATTCTTATGTTCGGTATGGAAACTATGAGTGGCGCAGTTGCACCGCTGGCTGACAATGAGAAGTTTACGGGTATGCTTACACTGTTTTCTAATCCGTTATTCGGACTTCTTGCAGGTACAGTGCTTACTGCAGTCATCCAGTCATCATCAGCGTCGGTTGGTATACTGCAGGCATTATGTGTAACAGGTGCGGTTAACTATGCAACAGCAATTCCTATTATTATGGGACAGAATATAGGTACATGTGTAACAGCACTTATATCTTCTGTAGGTGCAAAGAAGAATGCCAAGAGAGCATCAATGATACACCTTTATTTTAATATGATTGGTACAGTTATATTTATGGTTATATTTTATAGCCTGAATATGTTTGTTCATTTTGAATTCTTATCAACATCGGCAAATGCAGCAGGAATAGCAGTGATTCACAGTCTCTTTAATATCGGATGTGTAATTATACTTTTCCCATTTTCTAATCTGCTTGTGAAGCTTGCAACTCTTTCTATTCCAGATGGAAAACATGAGGAAGTTATTCAGACAGGTGTGGCAGCAGATCTTGCAGCACTTGATGAAAGATTCTTAGATACACCGGCAGTTGCGATGGAGTTATGCAGGAATACGGCTGTTAAGATGGCACATCTGTCACAGAAATCGTTAAATAAGGCACTTGACATTATTAATAATTATTCAGATGCTGCATATGATGAGGTTGTGGCAATGGAAGAAGATGTCGATAAGTATGAGGATAAGCTGGGTTCATATCTTGTAAAGGTTGGTAACTGCGATCTATCAAGGCATGATAATCATACATTTTCAATACTTCTTCACTGCATGAGTGATTTTGAAAGAATATCTGACCATGCGATTAATATTGCAAAATCTGCAAAAGAGATGAACAGCAAGGAGTCATCTTTTTCACAGAATGCAAGAAAAGAACTTGAAACATTTGCAAAAGCGGTACATGATATAGTTAGTAACACAGTACAGGTTTTTGAAAATCAGGATATTGAGGCAGCAAAGCATATTGAGCCGTTAGAACAGGTTATTGACGGTCTGAACTTAGAAATTAAGCAGCGTCATATCAACAGATTAAGAAAAGGCAGATGTACAATTGAGACAGGACTTATACTCGAAGATATTATGACGAATTTTGAGAGAGTATCAGACCATTGCTCTAATATTGCTGTATGTATGATTGAAGTAAGAGATAATGGTTTTGAAACACATGGATATCTGGAGCATCTTACAAATGAGGATAATCCTCAGTTTGCAAAAGAATGCAGACAGTATTATAAACAGTATCAGCTTCCGGAATTAAAGAAGGCTGACTAGAACAGGAGATGAGAAAATGGCTCTTATATATATAGTTGAGGATGATGAAAGCATAAGGGAAATAGAGACAATTGCACTTAAGAACAGTGGACATATGGTAGGTGCATTTGGAAGTTCCAAAGAGTTCTTTAAGAAGCTTGATGAGATTCTTCCGGACCTTGTGCTGCTTGATGTGATGCTTCCTGACGAAAGTGGTTATGACATCATTAAGAAGTTAAGATTGAATTCTGCAACTAAGAGACTGCCGGTTATTATGGTAACGGCAAAGTCTACAGAGCTTGATATGATAAAGGGACTTGAGGATGGTGCTGACGATTATATTAAGAAGCCGTTTTCTGTAATGGAGCTTATTACGAGAGTTAAAGCACTTCTTAGAAGAACAGAAACAGACGAGGCAGGCGTGCTGGATGTAGGAGAGATTGAACTTAATCATGAAAGGCATGCGGTTACGGTTTCAGGAAAGCAGGTTGAGCTTACATATAAAGAATATGAATTGTTAAGATATCTTATGGCTAACAAGAATATAGTGCTTTCAAGAGATTCTATTGTACTTAAGGTGTGGGGAACAGAATTTGAAGGTGAGTCAAGAACTGTGGATATGCATATTAAGACTTTAAGACAGAAGTTAGGTGATGCAGGCTCGCGTATAAGAACCGTGCGTAATGTAGGATATGTTATTGAGTAGCCTGGTATAATTAACAGACAGAACAGGTGGGATATATGAAGCAGAAGATTAATTTAAGGCTTATTGGAATAGCAGTTATAGCAGTTCTTGCTACAGCTATCGGAATAACTTTTATATATTATGGCTTGTTTAAGAAACAGGTCCAGACCGGATTGAGAACTAATGCAGAAGTGCTCATGGAAACCGGAGTTTTTGAAAAGTCATCGCAATATGCAGATGTAAAGCTTCCAATTAATAATCTCAGGGTTACATGGATAGATTCAGATGGTGTGGTGCTTTTTGATAATGATAATGATATTAATGTAATGCCTAATCACAAAGACAGACCTGAGGTACAGGATGCATTTCATACCGGACATGGCCAGTGCGTAAGAAATTCTGACACGATGGATATGAATACCTTTTATTATGCTTTAAAACAGAGGGATGGAACTGTTATAAGGGTATCCTGTGATGCAAGCAGTATGTTAAGTGTGTTTGGCAATGTGTTTCCGGCTGTAACAGGAATACTTGCAGTAATTATAGTAGTGTGTATCGTTCTTTCACAATTACTTACAAGGACACTTATTGAGCCTATTGAAAGAATGGCTAAGAATATAGATTCCGTACAGGAGAAGCCTGTATATAAAGAAATAGCACCTTTTGCAGAGAAAATCAGGACACAGCATGAGAATATTCTTGCTGCTGCAAGAAGCAGACAGGATTTTACTGCAAATGTATCACATGAACTAAAGACTCCTCTTACCGCAATTTCAGGCTATGCCGAGCTTATTGAGAATGAGATGGTAAACCATGAACAGGGGATACATTTTGCACATGAGATTAAGCGTAATTCAGAAAGATTATTATCATTAATTAATGATATTATAAGGCTTTCAGAATTAGACCACAGCGAAATGCCAAGGCAGTATGAGAATTTTGATTTGTATGAGTTTGTTAAGGATTGTGCAGAGTCTCTGCAGGTTAATGCGCAGAAACAGGGAATACGTTTTTCATATAGAGGTTCAGCATGCATGATTCGTGGCAATAAGGATATGATAAGGGAGCTTATTGATAATCTTGTACAGAATGCAATAAGATATAATAAAGAAGGCGGACATGTGGAAGTGTTTGCAGGAATGGTAGATGGCAAGCCAAGGTTAGAAGTGACTGATGATGGAATAGGAATTCCTAAGGATCAGCAGGACAGAGTATTTGAAAGATTTTACAGAGTTGATAAGAGCCGTTCAAAGGAAACTGGTGGAACAGGGCTTGGCCTTGCTATTGTAAAGCATATTGTAGAACTTCATGATGCAAGAATATATTTAGAAAGTGAAGTTGACAAGGGGACACAGATACGCATCGAATTCTAGAATGATTAAGAGTGGAAGTTTTTATGTCTTTCACTCTTTTTTTCTTTTTTATAACAGAGTGATTGTGTTATATTATATAAAAAGAGAAAAACAGATATAATCTGCAAAAACAAGGAATATAATATATATTGAGTATTAACTGTTACAGGTGGCGGACACTCTCAAATTATAATATACAATTAGGTAAAAATATGTTATATTTAAACATATGCAGGTTAAACTTGTTTGATGAGGTGAATGAATTGCTTAATGAGAATAAAATCAAAATGATGACCAAGATGGCAATATATGAAAAGAATGAAGGAAAAAGCATGTTGAAAACTGCCAAGTATTTTAAGGGTGATTACATCGCTTTTGGAGTATTAAAGACAGTGATTGCCACTACATTTGCAGGAGTAATTCTTCTGGCGATGTATTTCCTGTGTAACGCAGAAGGAATGATAAGAGATATCAATAATCTGGATTATATAGGACTTGCCAAGAAATTTGCATTGTATTATGTACTTATGCTTATTGTATTCTGTGCAATTGCCGGGTTCGTATACTATTTCAGGTATGAGAATACCAGAAAGGTATCAAAAAGTATTTTTCAAGGCTTAATAAGCTGGAAAGATTCTATACAGGGCAGAAGAAGAAATAATTATTTGGAGGCATAGATGGCGTTTTTATTGGAATTAAAGGAAAGTTTTAAGAAATTTTACAACAGATATAATACATATATAGTACCAGCATCAAAGTTTATTATTGCATTGATATGTTTTATTATGATTAATACAAGTATTGGTTACATGGACAAGTTGAAGAATCCGGTGTTTGCACTGTTACTTTCTGTTATATGTGCATTTCTTCCAGGTGGGTTTACACTGATAGTTCTTTCAGCGTTTATTCTTATACAGTTGTATGTAATAGCTCCAGAATTTGCATTGCTGGTATTGTGTATAATGCTTCTGATGTATCTTCTGTATTTCAGATTTGCACCTAAAACAGCTTATATACTTATTATCACAGCCATGTTCTGCTGGGTGAAGATACCATTTGCACTTCCAGTAGCGGTTGGTCTGTGCTCGTCAGTGGCGGCAGTTATTCCGGTGAGCTTTGGCATAATTATGTACTATATAATCAGAACTGCAAGTGATTATGAGGCTGCTATTTCTGATGATTCTTTGTCGGAGAGTATGAAACAGATATCTTTTCTTATAGAAAGCCTTTTAAAGAACAGACAGATGCTGGTGCTTATTATAGCAGTTGCAGTTACTATTATTGTTGTATACATTATCAGAAGACAGAAAATCGATCATTCATGGAAAATAGCTATTATTGTGGGCAGTATAATACAGTTCCTTATTCTTGTTGTTGGACAGATAGCTTTGAAATCAGATTTTAATATTGCTCTTATAATTACTGGAGTTATACTTGGGGTTGCAGCTGCATATATCTGCAATATTGTTTTCTTTGCACTTGATTATAAGAGAACAGAGTATGTACAGTATGAGGATGATGAATATTATTATTATGTAAAGGCTGTACCAAAGATTAACGTTGCAAATGCTGATGTAAGAATTAAGCATATTAATGCTAAAAAGACGAAGAAGACATCTGATATAAGACAGATGAGAGCAGGAGATACAGTTAAAGATAATGGATATGCAGTATCTAACGAGGAAGAAGATGATATTTTATTCTATGATGATGATAAGTAATTATCAGAATACATTTTGCTAGTTTTATGTAGGATTATAAGAAGAACGGAGGCGATAATACAGTGAATAATTTCATAAGGGATTATCTTGTTAAATTATATATTCCGCGTATAACATGGACCGATATTATTGAGATTGTGATTATTGCTTTTGTTATATATAATGTCATGGTATGGATTAAGAATACCAAGGCATGGGTATTGCTTAAGGGAATTATTATTGTTGTTATATTTGCACTGATTGCATATATTCTTAATCTTAAGACTATTCTGTGGATTGCAGGTAAGACAATCAGTGTTGGTATTATTGCACTTGTTATCATATTCCAGCCGGAGCTAAGAAGAGCATTAGAGCAGCTTGGACGAAAGAAGATTCTGTTTGGACTTTTCAGGTTTAATGACGGAAGAGAAAAGGGTGAAAGATTTAGCAGTAAGACAGCTGAAGAGATAGTAAGGGCATGCTTTGATATGGGAGCTGCTTATACAGGAGCACTTATAGTTATTGAACAGGATATGGTTCTGGAAGAATATGAGAAAACAGGAATTGCTGTTGATGGCCTGGTTACAAGCCAGCTGCTTATCAATATATTTGAGCATAATACGCCGCTTCACGATGGTGCTGTTATTATAAGGGGAGACAGGATTGTTGCTGCAACATGTTATCTTCCTCTTTCAGATAATAACAGTCTTAATAAGGCTCTTGGTACAAGGCACAGAGCAGGTGTTGGTATCAGTGAAGTGACAGATAGTATGACTATTATAGTATCTGAAGAAACCGGTAGGGTTTCAGTGGCTGTTGGTGGAGAACTTATTCATGATATTGATGCGGATTCTCTTAGAAACAAGCTGGAATATCTTCGCAGGAGAACTATTGATGTGAAGTCGTTCAAGATATGGAGAGGAAGGTTAAAGCATGAAGGAAAAGATGTTTAAGAACCTGAGTCTTAAGATTCTGTCGGCTATATTTGCAGTCGTTTTGTGGACGGTTATAGTTAATGTATATGACCCAACCACGAGTTATACATTCAGTAATGTGACAGTACAGCTTATTAATACCGAGAGTCTGACTGATAAGAATTACAGTTATGAGATTGTAGAGGGTGGCAAGATATCAGTATATGTAAGCGGTCCAAAGAGTATTGTTACTAATATCAAAGCAAGTGATATTGTTGCAACTGCGGATCTTAGTAAGATAAGCGCATTTGCTGATTATGTTGATATTCATGTATCAGTGGTTAAAGATGGACAGGTTCTTAATAATGTTGAAGCTACACCTAAAACATCTGCTGTAAGATTAAGCATAGAAAACAGGGATACGAAGACAGTAAATGTTGTATCAGAGATTACTGGTTCACCGGCAGATGGCTATGCAGTGGTAAAAAGGGTGCTTAATCCAACATCTGTTAAGGCTACAGGACCTTCGTCTGTTATTGACAATATAGACCATGCAGGGATATCTTTTGATGTGACAGGAGCAACTGCAGATGTGACAGGAACAGCAGATATTCATTTGTATGATTCAGATAATAATGAAATTAATGATTCGTCTGTTGAACTTACACAGACAAGTGTGGGTTATACTGCACAGGTTGTAAGAACTAAGACAGTAAGTGTAGAAGTGAAGACATCAGGAAAGCCGGCAGACGGATACAGAGTTTCAGGAGTGACGCTTAATCGTGATAGTGTTGTTGTATATGGTGATACCAATATGCTTAACAGCCTTGATAAGATTGTTATTCCGGCAAGTAATATTAATGTAGATGGTTTGACTGAAAATAAAGTGTACAAGTTTGGCCTTACGGATTACATAGATAAATCGCTTACAATTCTTGATAATGCAAGAATTGAGGTTACAGTAAGAATTGAGAGTACAGGTAATAAGACAATAACACTTAATACATCAGATATTAAGGTTAGTGGACTTGAAACCGGAATGAGTTACAGCTTCGAGGATAGAACATTTTCAATAGATGTTGAAGGCTCAGAGGCTGCAATTGCTGCATTAGATGCATCTGCTATAACGATGACAGCAGATTTGTCTACATATACTACATCAGGAATACAAAGCATTACATTGTCGGTTAAACTTCCGGATGGAGTTACATTAAAGAAAGCAGCATCTGTTAATGTATTGTTTGATAATATACAGGAGACAGAAACTAATCAGTCGACTCAGGAAACAACATCAGTGACGACTAGAAATTGAGAGGTGATTCATATGGTAAGTGAGAAGATACTAGTTGGAAGTGCATTGGGAATACATCTTCGACCAGCAGGAGCAATGTGTGACACTGCTGTCAAATTTGATTCACATATAACATTTACATTTGGGAATAAGACTGTTAATGCAAAGAGTGTTATATCAATTCTTGCATCAGGCGTCGGCTGTGGCGATGAGATTACGCTTATGGCTGAAGGACCAGATGAAGAAGAGGCATTGAAAGCAGTTTCTGAGAGCTTTAGAAAAGCTTTACAGGACTAATATATAAAGAAAAGAGGTAAAGGGTATGGGTTATATGGATACTTACAAAGCGTGGTGTGAGAATGAATATTTTGATGAAGCCACACGCGCAGAACTCAAATCAATCGCAGGAGATGAGAAAGAGATTGAAGACAGATTCTACAAGGATCTTGAGTTCGGAACAGGAGGACTTAGAGGTGTTATTGGCAATGGTACTAACAGAATGAATGTGTACATTGTAAGAAAAGCAACACAGGGTCTTGCTAACTTTATTATCAAAGAGGGAACACAGTATAAGGGTGTTGCAATTTCTCATGATAACAGAAGAATGTCAAGAGAATTTGCACAGGAAGCGGCTCTTTGTCTTGCTGCTAATGGTATTAAGGTGTATATTTTCCCATCATTAAGACCAACTCCAGAACTTTCTTTTGCTGTAAGAGAACTTCACTGCACAGCAGGTATAATGGTTACAGCAAGCCATAATCCACCAGAATACAATGGATATAAGGTATACTGGGATGACGGATGCCAGATAACAGCACCTAAGGATACACAGATTATCAATGAAGTTAAGGCCGTTACAGACTTTAATGATGTTAAGACTATTGATGAAGAAGAGGCAAGAGTAAGAGGTCTTTATAATATTATCGGATATGATATGGATGATGCATTTATTGCAGCATTAAAGAAGCAGAGCCTTAACGGAGATATTATTAAGCAGGTTGCTGATGATATTAAGATTGTATACTCTCCATTCAATGGTACAGGTAATGTTCCTGTAAGAAGAATTTTAAGAGAGTTAGGCTTCAAGAATGTATATGTTGTTCCAGAACAGGAGAAACCAGATCCTGACTTTACAACACTTGAGTACCCTAATCCGGAAGATCCTAAGGCATTCACATATGCATTAAGACTTGCTAAGGAAGTTAATGCGGATATTATTCTTGCAACTGATCCTGATGCAGACAGACTTGGTGTATATTCTAAGGATACTAAGTCAGGTGAGTACAAGTCATTCACAGGTAATATGTCTGGTATGCTTATTGCTGAATACCTTCTTTCACAGAGAAAGGAGAAGGGACTTCTTCATGAGAACGGTGCATTTGTAAAGACAATTGTATCTACTAACCTAGCTGACCTTATTGCCAAGGAATATAACTTAAAGCTTATTGAAGTTCTTACAGGATTCAAGTATATTGGTGAGCAGATTAAGTTCTTTGAGCAGAATAATACATACGAATATGAATTCGGTTTTGAAGAGAGTTACGGTTGCTTAGTTGGAACTCATGCAAGAGATAAGGATGCAATCGTAGCTGTTATGGCATTATGTGAAGCAGCAGCTTACTATAAGTCTAAGGGCATTACTTTATGGGATCAGATGATTAACATCTTTGATAAGTATGGTTACTTCAAGGAAGGACAGAAGGCTGTAACTATGAAGGGTGCTGAAGGTGCTGTTCAGATCGCTAAGATGATGGATGATTTAAGAAATAATCCACCTAAGAAGTTCGGAGCGTGGGATGTTGTAGAGTTCAGGGATTATAAGAAAGATGAGTGTACAGTCATTGCTACAGGAGAGAAGAAACCAACAGGTCTTCCAGAGTCTAATGTACTTTACTTCGAGCTTAATGACCACGCATGGTGCTGTGCAAGACCTTCAGGAACAGAGCCTAAGATTAAGTTCTATATGGGTGTTAAGGGTACATGTCTTGAAGATGCTGATAAGAAGTTAGAAGAACTTACTGATGCAGTATCAGAAATTGTTGGTTTATAATCAGTTCAAATTTAATTAACAACTAAAACACAATATGAACACATTTCGTTGTTATATTACATGTATTGACAGTGAGATGTGTTCATTTGTTATGTATGGAATCTTCACTGTGATAATACAATGGTAAAAGGAGAGAATGATTATGTATAATGACAATAATGAGAATGATTCACAGTACCGTTACAGTGGCAGTGATATACCATATAACAATACTAATAATAACAGTACAGCCAATAATAACACAGCATTTTCAAGTGCACCTTATGATGCTAAGAAGCACAAGAGACACAAAGGCGGATTTGCAAAGAAAGCAGCATGCTTTGTTCTTTCTGCGGTACTTTTTGGCGCAATAGCCGGTTCGGTTATGTTTGGTGTTAATTATGCAGGTGGTAAGATTGTTGGCAGTAATAAGTCTAATGCGACAGGTGTTAATATATCAACAGTAAGCAATAATATTTCTAATGTTGCTAAGACAAATTCTGCAATTACAGAAGATACTGATCTTTCATCATCATCGAAGATGGATGTAGAGGCAGTTGCTACAGCAGCCCTTCCTGCAATGGTTCAGCTCAATGGTACAACAACAGTTAAAAGTTCAAGTTATTTTGGATATGGACAGAGCTATGAAGCAACATCAAGTGGTACAGGTATTATTGTAGGCAAGAGTGATACTGAATTACTTATTGTAACTAATGCACATGTTGTTGATAATATTGATAATCTTAAATGTGTATTCTCTGATGGCACAAGTGCAAGCTGTTCAGTTAAGGGTTCTAAGTCAGATCAGGATATTGCAGTAGCTGCAGTATCATTAAGTGATATTTCATCTGATACAGCGTCTAATATTGCAATTGCAGAACTTGAAGATTCATCAGATATTAAAGTTGGACAGCAGGTTGTTGCCATTGGTAATGCATTAGGTGAAGGACAGTCAGTAACAACTGGCATAATTAGTGCAAAGGACCGTTCAATTACAGTCAACAATGTAACATTTACAGGACTTCTTATGACAGATGCAGCGATTAACTCTGGTAACAGTGGTGGAGCGCTTCTTAATTCAGAAGGAAAGGTTATCGCTATTAACTTTGCAAAAACAAGCAGTGATGGTGTAGAAGGTATGGCTTATTCAATTCCTGTCTCTAATGTTAAGGATATTATCGATTCATTAATGACTAAGCAGACAAGAAACAAGGTTTCATCAGATAAGGCAGCATACCTTGGAATTGCAGCAGTAGATATTACAAGTAATTATGCATCATATTATGGATATCCTGTAGGTATTCTTATAAGAACTGTAGCCGATGATTCAGCAGCAGACAAGGCAGGATTAGAGACATATGACATAATTGTCGGATTTGATGACCAGACAGTTACTACTATGTCAGGACTTACTAACATGCTTCAGTATTATGAGGCAGGTGAAAAAGTAACTATAGATTATTATCATATGGAAGGAAGCGAGTATGTTCTTAAGAGCACGGAGGTAACGCTTGGTTCTAAGAAGGCATCTTAAGGATATATTCCAAGTAGATATTTATGGATAATACCAATGAGAATATGACAGAAGATAAGAATATTAATAAGAATAACAATGGGAATTCCGATGATTATGAGAAGATATGTTTTGTGTGCAGAAGACCAGAATCAAGAGCTGGTAAGATGATTGTTATGCCTAACAACATATACATCTGTCAGGATTGTATGCAAAGAACATTCGATTCAATTAACAGCAGCGGGATGAATTATGAAGATATGATGAAGATGTCAAACATGCCTGGAATGGGCATGTTTGGCAATTTTGGCGTTATGGATTCAGACCCGGTTCCAGAAAAGCAGAAGCTTAAGAAAAAGAAAGAGGATAAGAAGGAGTTACCAGCGCTTGACGTTTCTAAGCTGCCTGCACCACATGAGATTAAGAGAAAGTTAGATGAGTATGTTATAGGTCAGGACTATGCCAAGAAGGTAATGTCGGTGGCGGTATATAATCATTATAAAAGAGTTTCAGCAGATGCTAAGATTCTGGGTGACGTTGAGATTGAGAAGTCTAATATGCTTATGATTGGACCTACAGGAAGCGGTAAGACATATCTTGTTAAGACGCTTGCAAGAATATTACAGGTGCCACTTGCTATTACAGATGCAACAACACTTACAGAGGCAGGATATATCGGAGATGATATAGAGTCAGTTGTTTCTAAGCTTTTACTGGCAGCAGACAATGATGTAGAAAAAGCTGAACATGGAATTATATTTATTGATGAGATAGACAAGATTGCCAAGAAGAAAGAGACCAGAAGCAGAGATGTAAGTGGTGAGTCTGTACAGCAGGGAATGTTAAAGCTGTTAGAAGGCAGTGAGATAGAAGTTCCTGTTGGTGCGACAAGTAAGAATGCAATGGTTCCACAGGTGACTGTTAACACGAAGGATATTCTGTTTATATGTGGTGGTGCATTTCCGGATCTTGAGGATATT
The DNA here is from genome assembly GCF_003464165.1 of Eubacterium sp. AM49-13BH. Taxonomy (GTDB): domain Bacteria; phylum Bacillota; class Clostridia; order Lachnospirales; family Lachnospiraceae; genus Lachnospira. Next base: position 30,201 of record NZ_QSEK01000028.1, read on the forward strand.
ATCAAGACAAGGCTTAATAAGTCATCCTCAATGGGATTTAATGCTGACCTTAAAGATAAATATGATGATGAGAAGAACATCATGTCTTATGTGACGGTTGATGATCTTAGAGAATACGGAATGATTCCTGAGTTTTTAGGAAGACTGCCTATCATATATTCACTTGACAGACTGGATGAGGATATGCTTGTCAATATTCTGAAAGAGCCTAAGAATGCAATTCTCAAGCAGTATCAGAAGCTGTTAGAGCTTGATGAGGTGAAGCTTGAGTTTACAGATGATGCATTAAGAAGCATAGCAAGAAAGGCAATGGAAAAAGATACAGGTGCAAGAGCACTCCGTTCTATTATTGAGGATTTTATGCTTGATATAATGTATGAGATACCGAAAGACAGCAATATAGGTTCAGTTACAATAACAGAAGATGTTGTTGAAAAGAAAGGTGCTCCGGTAATAACTATGAGAGCATAATAGTTATAGCAGAATAATACAATACATTTCTGAATACATATAGCATGTACAGTGATTGCTTTATGTTAAGGAGATGTTATGGCATGTGATTTTGATATAACCAAAGAGAATATATATGATTACATAATAGAAGATACCCCAGGGGCTGATGAAGCTATTAAGGCATTGTCAGGGATATGTTCGCAGAGAGCTGATTCGCAATGGATTATAGCTCATGGAGAACTGCCTGATAACCGCCAGCTTAATATAAGCTCTCTGGGGTATTTTACTATTCCAAAGTTATATGGACTCATGGAAGGCGATGCGGATATAAGTGCACTTGATGAAATAGGTGCTTTACGTGTACTTGGACAGGATAATCTGCAGGCAGACGGGAGTAATGTTCTCATAGGGTATGTGGATACCGGAATAGATTATCTTAATGATGTTTTCAAGGACAGACTTGGAAATACAAGAATTCAGGCTATATGGGATCAGACAGATAAAACAGGTACTGATGCTGCAAATACATATGCACATTTTGGCAGAGTATATGAAAAGGATGAAATAGACAGGGCAATAGAGGCTGACAATAACGGAGAAAATCCATATTCTTATGTTGCACAAAGAGACACGTCAGGACATGGAACGCTGCTGGCTTCAATATCAGCAGGTTCATATACAGACGGATATGTTGGCGTTGCACCAGGAGCAGAACTTTTAGTGGTTAAATTAAAACAAAGTAAACAGTATCTGAGAGATTTTTTTCTGATAAAGGATGACGTTCCAGCTTTTGAGGAAAGTGATATTATGCTGGCTTTAAGATTTCTTGAAGATTACGCTATACGTCTTGGAAAACCATTGATAATAATATTTGGTCTGGGAAGTGCTAATGGTTCAAGAACAGGCGCATCTCCTCTGGCAGAAATGATGGAGAATCTTACTAAAAAACCCAATATATCAGTTATAACATGTATGGGCAATGAAGCTAATAATAAATGTCATTATAAAGGGGCAGTAATGTCAGCCTGGTACCTGATGTTATGGAAATTAATGTTGATGGAACAGGAAAGGGTTTTACGATGGAAATATGGGCGGATAGTCTTGATATATTATCCGTGTCGATTGAATCACCGTCAGGGGAATATGTTCCAAGAATACCTGCAAGAATGGGTGCAAGTATGGAGTATACATTTCTTTATGAGGGAAGTACGGTTACGGTAGATTATCAGATAACTGAAAATGTGGCTGGAATGGAGGTTATATTCGTAAGACTTAAGACACCAGTTGAGGGTACATGGAAATTCTATATATATAGTCTCACTAATATAAAAGGAAGTTATAATGCATGGCTTCCATTAAAGCAGTTTTCCGGACAGGATATATATTTTTTAAAATCCGACCCGGATATAACACTTACAGTTCCAGCGGCAGCTGATGGTGTTATAAGTGTAGGAGCATATAATCATTATACAGGGGCTGCTTATTATGAAAGTGGGCGTGGATATAGCGCTGACGGAAGGATTAAACCTGATTTTGTTGCACCGGGTGCGGGGGTATATGGAATTGCTCCATCTGGAGGCGTTAAGGTTACTGGAACAAGCTATGCAGCGGCTTATGCCGGGGGCTGTGTTGCACTTTTATATTCATATCAGGTAAATGTAAAGAATAGTCAGATGATTAATCATAACGATATTAAAGCACAGCTTATAAGAGGTGCAGTACGCTCAGAATATATGGTATATCCTAACCCTGTAGCTGGTTATGGAAAACTGAATATATATACAACATTTAACATGATGAGAATATCTTAGGTTGAAATCACTGGTGTTATATGCTAAATTGTTCATACATGACGAAAAGAGGAGATAGAGAAGTATGAAATATAAGGCATTGGCACTGGATTTGGACGGAACATTAACTAATAGAGAGAAGAAAGTGCCAGTAGGTAATAAAGAAGCGATTGAGAAAGCGATAGATGCAGGTGTTAAGGTTATTCTTGCATCAGGAAGACCGCTTTTTGGAATAACACCAATAGCCAGAGAGCTTGAGCTTGACAAAAAAGGTGGTTATATACTGGCATATAATGGCGGCTGTATAGTTGACTGCAAGACAGGGAAGCAGATGTCTGCGACAATAATGCCACAGGATTGTATAGCAGATATATGCAGTCTTGCAAGAGCCAACGGTGTTTATGCTCTGACATATGCTGATACGCAGATAGCTGCTGAGAGTGATTCTGATGAATATGTAAAGAAAGAAGCAATATGCAACAGCACTACAATCAAGAAAGTAGATGATTTGTGCAAATATGTGGATTATCCTGTAGAGAAATTTCTGGTTGTAGGAGAGCATGAAAAGCTTATTCCGGTACAGAAAGCCCTGTTAGATAAGCATGAGGGAGTAATCAATGCATTTTTTTCAGAGAACTATTTCTTAGAGGTAGTACCTGCAGGAGTTGCAAAGGATGCATCTTTGGATAAGCTGCTCACAATGTTTGATATAACAAGTGAAGAACTCGTTGCATGCGGCGATGGAATGAATGATATTCCAATGTTAAAGTATGCAGGTCTTGCAGCGGTTATGGAGAATGCATATCCTGAAGTTAAGAAATATGCAGATGTCAATGCACCATCTAACGATGACTGTGGTGTGGCATATGTTATAGATAATTATATATTATAATAATGGATTATAAAAAATATACCCCCGGTGGTTTTATTGACTGCCGGGGGTATGTTTTATTGATTAATTAGAATTGTTATTGAGACTGTCAACATATTCATCTACATCGAATACATCACCGTTCTGAATCTTACTCATAAGCTGGATAGCTGTATTAATACTGTCTGCATAAGGATACACAACAGAAGCACCTCTAAGACCAGTTATTTCGAGATAAGCAGGACCCTGTCCAGCGGGTGGCTGGGTTGTTCCTTCAATACTGTATGTCTGGATATTCCATGCTGTACCGTCACTTAACTGAAGTTTAACAAGATCAGATATTGTACTTGTTGGAATATTAGTAAGGAACATATCACTAACAGCATCGAGTACGGCTGAATACTTGGTAAGTATTGCAGGTGAAGTGGCCTTCTGTAAGATACCCTTTATAGCTGCTGTCTGGTTACGTCCACGCTGGAAGTCTCCGGCAGCAAAGGCATGTCTTTCTCTTGAGAATGCAACTGCCATATCGCCATCACATTCATTAGGTCCTTTGACGAAATGATATGGAATAGGAGAAGCATCTTCACCACATGTAAATTCTACTTCTGAGTCAATGGTGATTCCACCAAGTGCATCTACAACAGAGATACAACCTGTGAAATTAATCTTTACATAATAATCAATGTCAATGCCATACAGATTCTGGAGAGTGTCAATAGAAGCTTCTACACCGTAGTTTCCAGCATGTGTAAGTTTATCATAACCTTTTCTTCCATCAGGTCCGGTAATCTTAATGTAAGAATCTCTTGGTGTTGTAACTAGGAGAATCTGCTTTGTTTCAGGATTAACAACGGCAACTATATTAACATCACTAAGTGCATTATTAGAGAGTGCTGAATCGGCACCATCTTCACTTGAGATACCGGAAACATATATTATAAATGGTTCTTTCTTTACGTTAACGTTGGATTTCTGGACAGTAACAAGCTTCTTATATTCGTATTGCTTAATAATCTTAACCTTGGTATCAAAGTCTTCATACTGTGAGGCAACAACCTTAAGCATGGAATCATTCATAACAATTGCCTGAATCTCTGTATTATCATAAAAGGCAGTTACAAGGTCATCCCATGATTTGTATTCTGCAAGTTCCAGGCTGCTCTTGTTAAGCTCTGATTTAACAGAATCAAATGCTGTCTTGACATTAGCGTTGCTTGCAGTTGAATTATAAGCAAACTTGTAATTGGCAAGATCATTTAAAGAGGAAGCCTTGTCATCTGCCAGTACAACTACATCAACGATGTCAGTGTTAATCTCAGGAAGATTAAGTTTATTAAGGACAGAATCAAGCTTAGATGATACAAGGTATATGAAAACAATCACTCCTGACATAAGTACTGCAAGAATCTTACCTATAATATGAGCCTTCGTAAACTGCGATGTGAAATCGTACAGGAATATCAGCAGTAAAAATGCGTTGACCGCAATTAAATACTTCAATGGAAGAATATCTAACTTAAATATATTAAATAAAAGTAATCCCGATACTATAAGCTGTATCAGAACTAATATAAGACCAATAAGTGTACCCCAGCCACGCCTTTTTCTTTTTCGTTCTTTCTTAGAAAGCTCTTCTTTATTCTTAAATAAATATTTCATATCGTCTTTACTTCTTGTAAAAAAATTAGACATAATTCACTCCTTAATTACAATAGGATAATAAAAAAAATAACGAATACATTCTACCATGATTTTATCAAAAAGTAAAACTTAATTATCTTAAGCAAGAAAAAATAATTCACTCCTTAATTACAATAGGATAATAAAAAAAATAACGAATACATTCTACCATGATTTTATCAAAAAGTAAAACTTAATTATCTTAAGCAAGAAAAACAACATACCTTAGATATAA
>NZ_QSEK01000029.1 GCF_003464165.1 Eubacterium sp. AM49-13BH
ATTGTAGATATTTTATTAAAATTTAAGAACTTAAGAGTAAGTTTAATTGACATCATATTGTTTTGTTTATTATAATTCCTTGTATATGATTATGAATTATTAGTCTGCAACATGCGTCAGACTGAAAGGAACATTTTATGAATTGGTTTGCTAAATTTGAGAAAAAATTCTCTAAGTATGCGATTAAGAATCTTATGTTTTACATCATTGTCCTTTATGCAATAGGATTTGTGATGAATACATTTTTTAATGGATTATATGACGCATATTTTTCACTTGATTTTGCTATGATTTTCAAAGGACAGGTATGGAGACTCATCACATTTATATTACAACCGCCTTCTAACAGCATAATATTTGTGGTATTTGTGCTGTATTTCTACTATCTGATTGGTTCGGTACTTGAAAGAATATGGGGCTCGTTCAGATTTAATGTATACTTCTTTACAGGAGTTATCCTTAATATACTTGCATCACTTATTATCTATCTTATATGGGGATTAAGCTTTAAATTAAGTACGAATTATATTAATCTTGCCTTGTTCATGGCATTCGCTATGGAGCAGCCGGATATGGAGGTTTTATTATTCTTCATTATCCCAATCAAGATTAAATGGATGGCAATACTTGATGCTGTAATATTCGGAATTACTATAGTATTCGGATATCTTGTGCCTTTTCTTCCAAGAAATGTATGGTACAGCCTGTATGCAGCAGGTTTCCTTGCACCATCAGCAATTATGTGTTATGCCAACGCAACGGCGGCGCTTGTGTCAATGCTGAATTTCATAATATTCTTCTTCCTGTACAAGAAAGGCCCTGCAAAGAGCAGTACACAGAGAAACTTCGACAAGGCAATGAGAACAGCAAAGAAAGCACAGCAGAACGCAAAAAAAGACTATTGGAAGCAGAATAGTAGCAGCACTCAGGGCAATGGTGGCACACAATATGGCACATATGGTTCTGTGTCATCAGATAACAGAACACAGCAAAGTCAGGCACAACACGCAAAGCGCGGCGTGCCGAAGCACAGATGTGCAGTATGCGGAAGGACGGAACTTGACGATGAAAATCTCACATTCAGATTCTGCTCAAAATGCGCCGGCAACTACGAATACTGTTCAGACCACTTATATACCCACATCCATGTAACTGGTGATAAATAAGGTAAAGCTTGTTAAATAAAAAACTTAGTTGATTTGACACGCAAATATGTTATTATATTGTAGGTATGTGTTTGAAAAGATTTTAATTATTTTGGAGGAAACAATGAAAAAGACTAAGATTATTTGCACAATGGGTCCTAATACTAACGACAGAAACCTTATTAAGGATCTTGCGTTAGCAGGAATGGATATTGCAAGATTTAATTTTTCTCATGGTGACCATGAGGAGCAGGCAGGAAGATTTGCCTTAATTAAGAGTGTAAGAGAAGAACTTAATATCCCTATTGCAACTCTTCTTGATACTAAGGGACCTGAGATCAGAACAGGTGCTGTTAAGGATGACAAGAAGGTTACACTTGTTGAGGGACAGAAATATACATTAACAACAAGACAGGTGCCAGCAGATGATAAGATTAATATGGTAACTTATGCAGGTCTTCCAGAAGATGTTACTACAGGTAATATTATTCTTATCGATGATGGTCTTATCGAGCTTAAGGTTGATAAGGTTGAAGGTACAGAGATTGAATGTACAGTAATTAATGGTGGTGAGCTTGGTTCTAAGAAGGGTGTTAATGTTCCTAACGTAAGCATCAGACTTCCAGGCATCACAGAGAAAGATAAGGAAGATATCATCTTTGGTGTTGAGCAGGGATTTGATTTTATCGCAGCTTCATTTGTAAGAAATGCAGCATGTATCGAGGAAATTAAGCATCTTCTCTGGGAGCATGGTTCAGATATCCCAGTTATTGCTAAGATTGAGAATGCCGAAGGTATTGCTAATATAGATGATATCATCAGAGTTGCTGATGGTATCATGGTAGCCCGTGGAGATATGGGTGTTGAGATTCCTGCTGAGGAAGTTCCACACGTTCAGAAGGAAATCATCAAGAAGTGTAATGCTAAGTATAAGCCAGTTATCACAGCTACACAGATGCTTGATTCTATGATTAGAAATCCAAGACCTACAAGAGCTGAGGTTACTGATGTTGCTAACGCTATCTATGATGGAACAGATGTTGTTATGCTTAGTGGTGAGACTGCTAATGGAAAGTACCCATTAGAGGCTGTTAAGATGATGGTTAAGATTGCAGAAAGAACAGAGAGGGAGATTAAAGGACATTCAGTAGAATATTCTAATCTTCACAGCAAGAGAAGCATTTCAAGCGCTGTATGTAATGCTGCAGTTCAGACAGCAGATAACCTTGGAGCTAAGGCTATTATCTGTCCTACAATTTCAGGATTTACAGCAAGACTTACATCTAAGTTAAAGCCAGAAGCTGAGATTATCGGATGCTCTCCATACGATAATGTTCTTAGAAAGATGCAGATTTACTGGGGTGTTAGACCTCTTAAGACAGCAACAGAAGCTTCTACAGATAAGATTATTGAGCATGCATTAGTAGTTTCTGAACATGCTGGTTTCGTAGAAGAAGGAGATACAGTAATTGTTTCTGCAGGTATCGCTACATCTTCTGATCCTTCATCTAAGAGAGGACTTACTAACACAATGAGAGTAGTTACAATCTAGTATTAATTTGATACATTTGTTTCGGAATGAGGCTTGATTTTAATATTCTATTATGTTATAAGTAATACACAATTAATATTACAAAGCGTTGATGGAACAAGTAGGTTATTACTGAACTTACAGAAAGCAGCCGGTTGATGAGAGGCGCAAGGGTAAGAGTAACTGAATACATTCCGGAGCGGCGAACTGAAAGCATATGCAAGTAGGGGCAGCCGGAGTAGCACACGTTATAGTGCATAAGTCCATGTTGGTGGACTTAATGAGGTGGCAGATGTGAGTCTGTCATGAATAAAGGTGGTAACACGTAAGTTCAGGCTTTCGTCCTTTTAAAGAAGGGCGGAAGCCTTTTTTGTAAGCAATGAGCCATGCAAGACAGAATGTGCTTGCACAGATTCTGTCTTATATGGCGAATGCAGATAATGAACAACGGAGCACGGAGTGCGGAAGTTGTGAATTATCAAGGCTCGGGAGCAGCAAAGCTGCGGAGAGACTTGGCTTACAAAGTTGCGCGAGCAGCAATAAGAAAAAAGAAAAGAGAGGAAACAAAAATGACACTTTATGACGAATTGGTTGCAAGAGGTCTTATTGCACAGGTAACAGATGAAGCACTTATCAAAGACCTTATTAACAATGGAAAGGCTACATTTTACATCGGATTTGATCCAACAGCAGACAGCCTTCATGTAGGACACTTTATGGCACTCTGCCTTATGAAGAGACTCCAGATGGCAGGAAATAAGCCAATCGCGCTTATTGGCGGTGGTACAGCTATGATTGGTGATCCATCAGGACGTACAGATATGAGAAAAATGCTTACACCAGAGCAGATTCAGCACAATGTTGACTGCTTCAAGAAGCAGATGGCAAGATTCATTGATTTCTCAGATGACAAGGCATTACTTGTAAACAATGCTGACTGGCTTCTTAATCTTAACTATGTAGAACTTTTAAGAGAGGTTGGAGCATGCTTCTCAGTTAATAACATGTTAAGAGCTGAATGCTACAAGCAGAGAATGGAAAAGGGATTAAGCTTCCTTGAGTTTAACTACATGATTATGCAGTCATACGATTTCTATATGTTATACCAGAAATACGGCTGTAATTTACAGTTTGGTGGTAATGATCAGTGGAGCAATATGTTAGGTGGAACAGAGCTTATCAGAAGAAAGCTTGATAAAGATGCTTCAGCTATGACAATCACACTTCTTCTTAACTCAGAGGGTAAGAAGATGGGTAAGACAGCTTCAGGTGCTGTATGGCTTGATCCTGATAAGACAAGTCCTTACGATTTCTACCAGTACTGGAGAAATGTTGATGATGCAGATGTTCTTAAATGTATCCGTATGCTCACATTCCTTCCACTTGAAGAGATTGATAAGATGGATAGCTGGGAAGGTGCACAGCTTAATAAGGCTAAGGAGATTCTTGCTTACGAGCTTACAAAGCTTGTTCATGGTGAGGAAGAGGCTAAGAAAGCAGAAGCTACAGCAAAGGCAATCTTTACTGGCGGAGATGCAGCTAACATGCCTTCAGCAAAGCTTGAAGCAAACAGCTTTACAGATGATGAAATTGATGCAATTAATCTTGTGTTTGGAGCAGGACTTGCAACAACTAAGTCAGAGGCCAGAAGAACTATCCAGCAGGGTGGCGTTTCTGTAGATGGAGAGAAGGTAGCAGATATAGCAGCTAAGTTCCCTAAGAGTATGTTCGAGGGAGACGGAGTGGTTGTTAAGAAGGGTAAAAAGGCTTTCGTTAAGGTTTCTGTTAACTAATAATTAAGATATTAATAAAGGGATTATGAATATTGAGTTGCTATCTCAGTTGATTTCATAATCCCTTTTTAATACATTTATAACTGTTTAATATCTTTAATGTCGGTGTCTGCAACCATTGAGTAGTTAGTGTAATACACAACGAATCCCGGTTTGGCACCGGCAGGTTTCTTAACTTCTTTCTTTAATACATAATCGACTTCAACCTTTTCCTGTTCACGGCCTTTAGAATAGTAGGCAGCAAGGCTTGCTGCTTCTTCAAATGTCCTGTCAGGAACTTCTTTTCCATCTGTTTTAAGAAGTACATGAGAACCTGGCATCTGCTTGGCATGAAACCACCAGTCATTACCATTGCCTGTCTTGAAGGTAAGTTCGTCATTCTGCATGTTATTCTTTCCGACATATATGTCAAATCCGTCACTTGATACAAAATGCATCGGCTTGTTGGCAGTGATTTTGTGCTTTCCTTTAACTGTTCTTTTAATATATCCGGTTTCTATAAGTTCTTCCTTAATGTTAGCAAGATCAGCCTCTGTTACTGAAATCTCAATTGCATTGATAATTGATTCAAGGTAGCTTATTTCTTCAGTAATCTCCTGAATAAGACGGATTCCGGCTTCATAGGTTCTCTTAAGCTTATTATATCTTGCAAAATATTTGTTAGCATTCTCAATTGGTGTGAGAGTGTTATCAAGAGGAATCTTAATTGTGGTATTATCGTAGTAATTAAGTGCTTCATATTCCTTAGAACCGGCAGGAATACTGTAAGCATAGGTTGTAAGAAGTTCACCGTAGATACGGTATCTGTCCTTTTTCTCAGTATCCTTTATCTGCTTTTCCTGAATGTCAAGCTTCTTGTATGCTCGTTCAAGATGAGTTGTTACAATTCTTCTGATGTCAACAGACTTCTGGTGGATTCGGGTTGCAATCTCTTTTTGTCTGTAATAATCGATAATCAGTCTGCTTATTGAATCATATTCTGTGTGGTTGTCATACATAGAAAGATTTACAGCGGCAAATTCTGCAGGCACACCATTGTCAGTTACCATCACAGGTTTATAAATACCATTTCTTACATCAGACATAAGGGTGTCAAATGCGTTGTATAAAGCATCTTTCATAGGTCCATCAAGGCAGTTGGCAGGGTGTCCGCCATCAACTCCGGCACGGTATGCAAGCTCTTCAGCTATGCATGTGCTTATTCCCGTATAGCTTGAAAGCAGCGCCTTGACAACAGGTACAGGCTTTGTAAATACTGTTTCGTCAAAATGCTTTCTGTCAGCTTCAAGCGGATTAATCTTGTCCGAAGTGTTAGGGATGAAATAAGGTCTTCCAGGTAAAACTTCCCGGACTGAGCTTGTCTGTGCTGATATATGCTTGATACTGTCTAATATAGTATTATTGTCATCACATAATATTATGTTGCTGTGTTTACCCATGAATTCTGCAATTATATGCTTTCTGCACAGGTCACCAAGTTCATTTAAATGTTCTGCCTCAATATCAATTACGCGCTCAAATTTTGGTTGTGTTATAGATATTATTCTTCCATTGTTCAAATGTTTCCTGAGAAGCATGCAGAAATTCGGTGCAGTAGCAGGGGATGGCTTGTTATCGTCTGTAAGATATGCAAGAGGAAGCGATGCATTTGCAGATAAAACAAGTCTGTACTGACCAGATTGTGTCTTTATTGTAAGCATTATTTCATCGGCTTCAGGCTGTGATATCTTGTAAAGTCTTCCGCCGTTAATTGTGTCGTTTAATTCATTAACAATACTGGATATTGTAATTCCATCGAATGCCATAATGTCTCCTTTAATTAGTAATATTCATAAATCTTATTGCATTATATTAACATACTTATTGCTGTAAGTCTTGTTATCTTTCACAAAAATTGGTATACTTTCTTAAGCATTATATGCGAATGGAAGGATAGAAACAATGATTAAAAGTATGACAGGCTTTGGCCGGAGTGAAATAGTTAAAGGTAACAGAAAAATTTCAGTTGAGATTAAGTCAGTTAATCACAGGTATCTTGAAGCAGGTATCAAGATGCCTAAGAAGCTTAATGTATTCGAGAGCAGAATGAGAGACTTACTTAAGAAGTATGCAACAAGAGGCAAGATTGATATATTTATTAATTATGAGGATGATTCAGAAAGTCAGGTTAATCTTAAGTTCAACCAGAATATAGCTGACGAATATATGGCTATATTTAATAATATGTCCGAAAAATACAATCTTAAAAATGATATGACTGTTGGAGGTCTTGCCAGATTTCCAGAGGTTATCACAATGGATGAAGTGCAGGAAGACGAAGAGGAGCTGTGGCATTTTATAGAGGAAGCCATGAAGGCAGCCTTAGAACAGTTTGTTAATACAAGAATTCTTGAAGGTGAGAATCTTAAGAAAGATCTTTTAGGAAAGTTAGACCACATGGAGGAGCTTGTTGCATTTGTTGAAAAGAGAAGTCCTGAGATTATGAAGGAATACCGCAGCAAGTTAGAGAGTAAGGTTAAAGAACTTCTTGGCGATACAACTATTGATGAGAGCAGAATCGCAACAGAGGTTATTATATACGCAGACAAGATATGTGTTGACGAAGAAACTGTAAGATTAAGAAGCCATATCGAGCATGCAAGAAAATGTCTTAACGAGGATGGCGGCATTGGAAGAAAGATGGATTTCATTGCACAGGAGATGAACAGAGAGGCTAACACAACTCTATCTAAGGCTAATGACATTGAGATATCTAATGCAGCTATTGACTTAAAGACTGAGATTGAGAAGGTAAGAGAGCAGATTCAGAACATTGAGTAGGCTTTCAATATATTTTTAATAGGTTTTGATTAAATTTACTTGATTGTTTCGGGCTTGTTAGGTATAATAACTTGTGCACTTTATGTGCAGAATGAGGTAATTATATGAGCAAAGGACTATTATTAGTTATTTCAGGATTTTCTGGTGCAGGAAAAGGAACTGTTATGAAGCGACTTTTAGAGCTTCATGACGAGTATTCACTTTCTATATCAGCTACAACAAGAAAGCCAAGAGAAGGCGAAGCTGATGGAAGAGAATATTTCTTTAAGACTGTAGAAGAATTCGAGAAGATGATTGCTGAAGATGCTTTAATAGAGCATGCACAGTATGTTGGCAATTATTACGGAACACCAAAGGCATATGTTGAAGAACAGCTTGATAAGGGCAACAATGTTATTCTTGAGATTGAGATACAGGGTGCCATGAATATCAAGAGAATGTTCCCGGATGCAGTGCTTATGTTTATAACACCACCGTCAGCGGCAGAACTTGAAAAGAGACTCCGTGGCAGAGGAACAGAAGATGAGGCGACAATTAAAGCCCGTCTTTCAAGAGCAGCAGAGGAAGCAGAAGGTGTTGAGGATTATGATTACATAGTTATCAACGATGAAGTCGATTTATGTGTCGGCCGTATTCATGATATTGTGTTATCTGAGAAGATGAAAGCTAAGTATAATCTTGGACTGATTAATAATATTAAAGAAGAATTAAAGGTTTATTCGAAAGGAGAATAATATAATGATACATCCATCGTATACTGAATTAATGGCTGTAATTAACAGTGAGGTTGAAGAGGGCGAGCAGCCTTTAGTACAGAGCAGATATTCAATTGTTAAGGCAACTGCTAACAGAGCTAAGGAAATCATCGATGCAAGAAGCGTTGAGGAGAAGATTGCCAAGGCAAGAATTGAAGCAAGCAACAAGGAAAAAGAGAAAGAAAAGGACAAGGATAAGGTTGAGGAGAAGAGAATCTCTAAGGAAGATGAGAGAAAGCTTCAGGTTGGAACTCCTCTTGTAAGATGTTCAGAGAAAGACAAGCCATTATCAATCGCAGTTAAAGAATTCTACGAAGGTAAGGTTAAGATTCTTGGAAGTACAGACGAGAATACTTCATTATAATTAACAATGACTGATGTTAAGGGCAACTGCTTGTATGGGCGGTTGCCCTTTTGTGCGAGTAGCTAAGGCAAGACATAACGATAATCTTGAGTATGAGCTACAAGCATGATGAGAGATGAGGAGTTTGAAATTTTATGTCGAATAGATATGATGAGAAAGAAAGACGGATTCACTGTGCATTTTCAGAAAAATGCGGTGGCTGTGATTATGCCGGGATGAAATATGACAATGAACTTGCAGTTAAGCAGAAGTACATTGAAGAACTTTTTGGAGAATATGTAAAAGTTGATGATATTGTAGGAATGTACAGACCAATACATTACCGCAATAAAGTTCATGCAGTTGTGGGACTTGATGATTCCAGAAATGTAATAGCAGGAACCTACGAGGAAAACAGCCACAGAATAGTTGATACATCGGACTGTATGATTGAAGATTCACAGTGTACAGACATTATTAAGGATATTAAAGAACTAATAGCTTCATTTAAATATCAGCCATATGACGAAGATGCGGGAAAGGGAATGATCCGACACATTCTTTTAAGAAAAGGATTTTCGACAAAGGAGATTATGCTTGTTATTGTTACAGCAGGAGTCGCATTTCCATCAAAGAACAATTTTCTTAAGGCATTATGTGAGAAACATCCGGAAATTACTACAATTGTGCAGAATATTAATGACAGGCGCACAAGCATGGTGCTTGGAAAGAGAAATATTGTTCTTAAGGGAAAAGGTTATATCGAGGATGTGTTGTGTGGCTGCAGATTCAGAATAAGCCCGACATCATTCTATCAGATTAACCACCAGCAGACTGAAAAGCTGTACAAAAAGGCAATCCAGCTTGCTGATATATCAAAAAATGACACTGTAATTGATGCATATTGCGGAATTGGTACTATTGGAATAGTCGCCTCAAAAAAGGCTGGCAAAGTTATAGGAGTTGAGCTTAATTCAGAAGCTGTATCAGATGCTAAGATAAATGCTTCAATTAACAATATAAAGAATGTCACATTTGTTAATGCTGACGCAGGAGATTTCCTTGTTGAGTATGCGAAAAATGCAAAGGCAGATGTTGTTATCATGGATCCGCCAAGAAGTGGAAGCACGCCGGAATTCCTTAATTCTCTTCTTAAGATTAAGCCAGACAGGATTGTGTACATTTCATGCGGACCTGATACACAGGCAAGGGATATAAAGATGCTGGTTAAGGGGGGATATAAGGTTACGGCATGTCAGCCATTTGATTTGTTTCCTCATACGGAGCATGTGGAAAATGTGATTTTATTGTCCCGAAAAGCTTAGGTTATGAAATTAAGGTAAGATTGGATATATAGCAATTTAATATAATAAGTATGGAAAGAACAGGTTGAAATATACCTGTTTTTTAGAAATAAAAAAGAAACGAGCAAGTCCTGTCAGGAATAATCCCTACCCAGTGAAAAACCATTTTTTTATAAAAATACTATAATCATAGATAAAAGTCAATTGAAATTTAAAATATAAATGCAAATATAGAAATTTAGCCGCCGCCCTGCAGGAAAAGCAAAGCGGCGAAAAATATTTTATAAATCTCTCAACATATTCAGCTTTTTCATAGCTGGTCTTAATGCAAGATATATGATTGAAGCAACTATAACGGCGATAACTGCATTAACAGATGTGGTTATCGCACCTATTTTAGCAAGTGTTTTGGCAAGGTCCTGAGGCACACCAAGAAGGTATGTCTTATAGAAATATCCGACTACAGGGTCAGCAACAATATTGAATGCCATACCGCATATGCTTGATACAACAGTAGTAACAGTAACATATTTTGCAGAATGTTCCTTAGAAAGGTGGAAGAGCTTATGTGCTACAAAACCAACGATAAGACCGATACATAACTTAAGAATAAATGTCTTAGGAGCGCTTGTTACATAGGCTGTTGACAAATCACTTATTGTCATGCCGATTGCTCCGGCAAGACCACCCCATTCGCCACCGATAAGTAAAGCTGCAAGAACGCAGAATACATTACCAAAGTGGAACATGGTTCTTTCTGTTCCAACAGGAATGTCTATCTTTATAAATGTTGCACCAACATAGCAGAGTGCGGCACACAAAGCAGCCTGTGCAATAACCTTTGCGTCTACAGGCTTTCTCTCTTTCTTTGAAAATGTTCTGTATAATCCGGCAATAAGAATAACAATGCCAAGGATTGTTACAAGAAGTGAAAATGCGTATGCTTTATTACCTTTTACTATGTATGTGTTGACACATAACACAATACCGATCACAAGAATAATAGCACCAATTAATGTCTGGATTAAACCTGTTTTTTTGTCTTTCATAATTATCTTTTTCTCCTTTGATTCATATTTTCAGCAAAGAATAGTACAATTCAGGGCTTATTAAAAGTGCCAGTTTGATAATGTTTTATATGGTCAGATTATATGCGGGATATGTTTACATTTGCAAAAAATGTGTTACAATGAGGAGTACTATGCAGGAGGTAATGCAGTATATGAAGATTATGTTTGCATCTTTAGGTTGTGATAAAAACCTTGTAGATACAGAGAATATGCTTGGAATCCTTAATGACAAGGGTTTTGAGTTTACAGATGATGAAACACAGGCAGATGTTATTGTTGTCAATACATGCTGTTTTATTGGTGACGCGAAGCAGGAAAGTATTAATACGATACTTGAGATGGCACAGCACAAGGAAGATGCTGTGTGTAAGGCACTTATTGTTACAGGGTGTCTTGCTCACAGATATAAGGATGAGATTATTAAGGAAATTCCAGAAGTTGATGCATTTTTAGGAACAACTTCTTATGACAAGATTGCGGAGGTTGTTACTTCAGTGCTTGAAGGTAAGGGCTTTAATGTCGTTGATGATGCCAACAGACTTCCTATTGTTAAAGAAAAGAGAATTATTACTACGCCGGGATATTTTGAGTACCTTAAGATAGCGGAAGGATGCGATAAGCATTGTACATACTGCATAATTCCTAAGGTTCGTGGCAATTTCAGAAGTTATCCTGTTGAGTATCTTGTGGAGCAGGCAAAGCACCTTGTACACAATGGAGCAAAAGAGCTTATACTTGTAGCACAGGAGACAACTCTTTATGGAACAGACCTTTACGGAAAGAAATCACTTCCAATGCTTATACATGAGCTTGCCAAGATTGAAGACCTCAAATGGATAAGAATTCAGTACTGTTATCCGGAAGAGATTAATGATGAGCTTATCGAGGCTATTAAGAATGAGCCTAAAGTCTGTCATTATCTTGATATGCCAATCCAGCATGCAAGTGATAATGTATTAAAGCGTATGGGAAGAAAGACAGATAAGCAGGAGCTTCTTGATATTGTTGCGAAGCTGAGAAAAGAGATTCCGGACATTGCATTAAGAACAACTCTTATTGCCGGCTTCCCGGGAGAGACACAGGCTGACCATGAAGAGGTTATGGAATTTATTGATGAAGTTGAGTTCGACAGACTTGGAGTATTTACTTATTCAAGGGAAGAGGATACCCCGGCTGCAACAATGCCGGACCAGATTGACCAGGATATAATGGATACGTGGAGAGACGAGCTTATGGCTCTGCAACAGGAAATATCCATTGACAAGTCAGCACAGATGGTTGGAAAGACTATTGATGTTATGGTTGAAGGCTATATTGCAGAGGACAATACTTATGTCGGACGTTCGTACAAGGATGCACCTAATGTTGATGGAATGGTGTTCTTTGAATGTGATAGGGAACTTATGTCAGGAGATTTCGTATCTGTAAAGATTACCGGTTCAACTGAATATGATTTAATGGGAATAATGGAGGAAAATGTTTAAATGAATTTACCTAACAAACTTACAATTGCAAGAGTTATTATGATTCCTTTGTTTCTGATATGTCTGTATCTTAACATTGGATGTGGCAAATATATTGCAGTAGGAATATTTATTCTTGCAAGCTTAACAGACCTTTTAGATGGTAAGATTGCAAGAAAGTATAATCTTGTTACTAACTTCGGAAAATTTATGGATCCACTTGCAGATAAGCTTTTAGTATGCTCTGCACTTATTGCACTTGTTGACCTTGAAAGAATTGCAGCATGGATTGTTATTATTATAATTGCAAGAGAATTTATTATTAGCGGATTCAGACTTGTTGCATCAGATAATGGTGTTGTTATAGCTGCAAGCTATTGGGGAAAGTTCAAGACAGCATTTCAGATGATTACAATTATTATGCTTGTTCTTAATCTTAATGTACCATTTATGAATATTATTAATACTATTCTCATATATATATCATTAGGATTGACAGTGATTTCTCTTATTGATTATATTGCAAAGAATTATAAAGTTTTTCTGGAAGGTTCGGGTAAATAATAATGGTTGATTATCTCAGCTGTCTTGATAAGGCTCTTGTTGAGACATTAAAGAACAAATCCCTGACTATAACTACAGCTGAGTCATGCACAGGCGGCATGGTTGCTTCGTCTATAGTTAATATAAGCGGTGCTTCAGACATTTTTAAAGAGGGCTATATTACATATAGTAATGAGGCAAAGGAGCGTATTCTTGGAGTTAAGCATGAGACTCTTGAAAAGTATAAAGCTGTAAGTGCTGAAACTGCTGCCCAGATGGCAGAAGGAGCGGTAAGAATATCTAAGGCAGATATCGGTGTTTCTGTAACAGGTGTTGCAGGACCTTCTAAAGAGGATGACAAGCCTGTTGGACTTGTGTATATCGGATGCTGCTATAAGGGTGAGACATATGTTAAAGAATGTGATTTGTCAGGCGACAGGTACACGATAAGGTGTCAGTCTACAAAGGAAGCACTTAAGTTTGTGCTTGATATAATTAAGACTAACCGGTAGAGATTATTGTAATTATTAGTTTTATTATATTATTTACTATATTATTTGCTATGGCGTTGAAGACCTACTATTAAGCTTGAAAGATGGCTTGAGTAGGTCTTTTTTGCTGGGATTAGAGTGGGTTTTATAACGATATCGGATTAAATATTACGATGAATTGATGCAACTATCATTCGACAGGTACTGCAAGTTAAAAAAATGTTGCTGAACTTATGTATAAAATATTATATTGACATATAATAATATAAATAGATGTTTACAAAATATATATAATATGATATATTTTTACTATTCCAGTATACAAACAAACATAACGAATAAATGTTCGAAAGGTTCTTGACAATGCAAGCATAATAAGATATTATTTAGAAAACGAACACATGTTCAAAAGGAGAGTTTAAGGTATGGTTAATGAAGATAAGATGAAAGCCCTTGATGCGGCGATTTCTAATATTGAGAAACAGTTTGGTAAGGGCTCTGTAATGAAGCTTGGGGAATCAACAGCTAATCTTAATGTTGAATGTATTCCTACAGGTTCTTTAAGTCTTGATATTGCTTTGGGAATCGGTGGAGTTCCTAAAGGAAGAGTTGTAGAGATATATGGACCTGAATCAAGTGGTAAGACAACAGTTGCGCTTCATATGGTTGCTGAAGTACAGAAGAGAGGCGGTATTGCAGGCTTTATTGATGCAGAGCATGCTCTTGATCCTGTATATGCTAAGAATATTGGTGTTGATATTGATAACTTATATATTTCGCAGCCTGACAGTGGTGAGCAGGCACTTGAGATCACAGAGACTATGGTAAGATCCGGAGCAGTTGACATTGTGATTGTCGATTCAGTTGCAGCTCTTGTTCCTAAAGCAGAGATTGATGGTGATATGGGCGATTCACATGTAGGTCTTCAGGCAAGACTTATGTCACAGGCATTAAGAAAGCTTACACCTGTTGTAAGCAAGAATAACTGCGTTGTTATATTTATCAACCAGCTTCGTGAAAAGGTTGGTGTTATGTTTGGAAATCCGGAGACAACTACAGGTGGTCGTGCACTTAAGTTCTATTCTTCTGTAAGACTTGATGTAAGAAAGATTGAGACACTTAAGCAGAATGGTGAGGTTATTGGTAACAGAACCAGAGTCAAGATTGTTAAGAATAAGGTTGCCCCTCCATTCAGAGAAGCAGAGTTTGATATTCTTTTTGGAAAAGGTATATCTACAGAAGGAGATCTTGTTGATCTTGCTTCTAATGCAGGTATTATCCAGAAGAGTGGAGCATGGTTCTCATATGAGGGCAATAAGATTGGACAGGGACGAGAGAACGCTAAGCAGTTCCTTCTTGATAATCCAGAGATAAGAGAAGAAGTTGACAGAAGAGTAAGAGAACACTACGGAATTGTGGACGGTGTTAAGGAAGCAGAAGCATCTGATGATGCTAAGCAGACTAAGGCTAAGAAGAAAGCAGATACAGAAGAGTAATATTAAGGTGGGTTATGGAAGATAATATTGAACTTATTGTCACATCCATTAAAGAACTTACTAAGAAACGCAGGCTTGTATATATTAATTATGAGCCTGCATTTGCTTTATATGCAGCAGAATTAAGAAAGTTTGGAATTAAGGATGGAGAGTCTGTCAGGAAAGAAGCATATGATTCTCTGATAGATGATGTGTTATCTAAGCGTGCAACGGTAAGAGCGATGGCATTGCTTAAGAATAAGGATTATACAAGAAAAGGTTTAGAGGACAAGCTTAGAGATGGATATTATCCTGATATGTGTATAGATTATGCATTAGAGTATGTAACCAGGTTTGGATATATTAATGATGAGCGCTTTGCAGAGAATTATGTTAATTTTAAGGCAGGTAATAAGCCAAGAAGACAGATTGAACTTAAGTTAAAGCAGAAAGGCGTTGATGCAGATATTATCAGCAGAGTTTGTGACGAATTTTATGCGGATAACTGTGATATAGAATTAGAACAGGCAAAGTTGTTTGTTGAAAGAAAGCATATTGATTTTGCGAATACTGATTATAAAGAGATTCAGAAGGTCAAAGCTGCATTATATCGTAAAGGATTCAGTATGGATATTATTAATAAAGCATTGGATTCTAAGGGGCTTTTCCTTGACATAATCGACAATTGAGTATAATATTAGATTGTTGTATTTTTGGTACAATGAAAACTAAATAAGGAGGTGCTCCTGCGTTGATTCCAATAGTAATCGCAATTATTGCTACTTTAGTGATAGTCGCTCCTATTACTTGGTTTATCTCGTCTAATGCAATCAACAAGCGTAACGATGCAACAATCGGTAATGCCAATGAGAAAGCAAGAGAGATAATAGATGAAGCTCTTAAGACAGCTGAAACCAAGAAAAAGGAAGCTCTTTTGGAAGTCAAGGAAGAGTCTTTAAAGACTAAGAACGAACTTGAGAAGGAAACTAAGGAAAGACGAGCTGAGATAAGCAAGTATGAAAAGAGAGTTCTTTCAAAAGAAGAGACACTTGACAGAAAGATTGAGGCTGTAGAGAAACGCGACTCTAACATTACCAGGAAAGAAGAAGAACTTGGTAAACAGAAGCAAAAGGTTGAAGAACTTGAGAAGAAGAGACAGCAGGAACTTGAACGAATCTCAGGATTGACCTCCGAACAGGCAAAAGAATATCTATTAAAGACTGTTGAAGACGAAGTTAAACATGATACTGCTGTAATGATTAAGACATTAGAAAGCAGAGCGAAAGAGGAAGCAGACAAGAAGGCTAAGGAGATTGTTGTTAATGCAATTCAGAGATGCGCCGCAGACCATGTGGCTGAAACAACAATATCAGTAGTTCAGCTTCCTAATGACGAAATGAAAGGCCGTATTATTGGTAGAGAGGGTAGAAATATCAGAACTCTTGAAACACTTACAGGTGTTGAACTTATCATTGATGATACACCTGAGGCTGTAGTTTTGTCGGGCTTTGATCCGGTAAGAAGAGAGGTTGCAAGAATCGCTCTTGAGAAGCTCATACTTGATGGAAGAATTCATCCGGCAAGAATTGAGGAGATGGTTGAGAAAGCTCAGAAAGAAGTCGAGACATTAATTAAAGAAGAAGGTGAAGCTGCAACCCTTGAGGTTGGTGTACATGGTATCCATCCAGAGCTTGTAAGACTCTTAGGTAAGTTAAGATTCAGAACAAGTTATGGACAGAATGTTTTAAAGCATTCTATTGAAGTAGCACAGCTTACAGGTCTCTTAGCTGGAGAGTTAGGACTTGATGTTAAGATGGCTAAGCGTGCTGGTTTATTACATGATATTGGTAAAGCTGTTGACCACGAGATGGAAGGCTCACATATTCAGTTAGGTGTTGATCTTTGTAGAAGATATAAAGAATCAGCTCTTGTTATTAATGCAGTAGAAGCACATCATGGAGACGTTGAGCCAGAAAGCTTAATTGCTTGTCTTGTACAGGCTGCTGATACAATTTCAGCTGCAAGACCTGGTGCAAGAAGAGAAACGTTAGAAACTTATACAAACAGACTGAAACAATTAGAAGATATTACCAACTCATTCAAGGGAGTTGAGAAATCCTTTGCCATTCAAGCAGGTAGAGAGGTTCGTGTTATGGTAGTTCCTGAAGTCGTTAGTGATTCAGATATGGTAATCATGGCTCGTGACATTTCTAAGCAGATTGAGGATCAGATGGAATATCCTGGTCAGATCAAGGTTAGTATTGTCAGAGAATCAAGAGCTGTAGATTACGCAAAGTAAACTAACATAAACCAAGGCTGTTACATAATGTTAATTCGTTATGTGACAGCCTTTTTTGATTTTAATACACTTAATATAATTAAGCATTTTAGAGAGATGTTTTAAAATATTAAGTTATTTTTAAAAATATTTGCAATTATGAATTATACATTGTAGAATAGAGCATGTTGATTATATGCTGATTAGGAGGAAGATTATGCAGTACAATGATATGAGTAAAGAAGAGCTTTTAGCTTTAAAGGAAAGCTTGAACAAAGAGTATGCAGAAGCTAAGGCAAAGGGGCTTGCGTTAGATATGTCAAGAGGTAAGCCATCAGCTAAGCAGCTTGATGTTTCATTAGGACTTCTTGATACAATCAATAGTTCATCAGACCTTAAGGCTTTAGATGGAACAGATTGCAGAAATTATGGTGTTTTAGATGGTATTCCAGAAGCAAAGAAGCTTATGGCAGATATGATGGGCACAACACCAGATCATGTTATTGTGTATGGAAACGCAAGTCTTAATATTATGTATGACCAGATTTCAAGAGCATACACACATGGTATTCTTGGTAATACTCCATGGTGCAAGCTTGATAAGATTAAATTCTTATGTCCGGTTCCTGGATATGACAGACATTTTGCAATCACAGAAAGATTTGGAATTGAGATGATTAACATTCCAATGTCAGAGTCTGGTCCAGATATGGGTATGGTAGAAGAGTATGTAAGCAAGGATGCTTCTGTAAAGGGTATCTGGTGCGTTCCAAAGTATTCTAATCCTCAGGGATATACATATTCTGAAGAAACAGTTAAGAGAATGGCTGCACTTAAGCCAGCTGCTGAAGATTTCAGAATTTTCTGGGATAACGCTTATGTTATCCATGATTTATATGATGACAATAAGGATGAGATAGCTGATATCATCAGTGAATGTGAGAAAGCTGGTAACCCAGATATGGTATTTGAGTTTGCTTCAACTTCTAAGGTGAGCTTCCCAGGTTCAGGTATTGCAGCACTTGCTACATCTGCTAATAATATTGCAGATATCAAAAAGCAGCTTACAATCCAGACAATAGGACATGATAAGCTTAATCAGTTAAGACATGTGAGATTCTTTAAGGATATCAACGGACTTAAGGAACATATGAGAAAGCATGCTGAGTTTATGAGACCTAAGTTTGAGGCTGTAGAAAGTGTTCTCGAAGAAGAACTTGGTGGACTCGGAATTGGTTCATGGACAGAGCCTAAGGGTGGATATTTTATATCATTTGAAGCTATGGACGGATGTGCCAAGGCAATAGTTGCAAAATGTAAAGAAGCAGGTGTTAAGCTTACAGGTGCTGGTGCAACATTCCCTTATGGAAAGGACCCTAAGGACTCTAATATAAGAATTGCCCCATCATTCCCAACTCCAGAAGAGATGAAGCAGGCTGCTGATCTTTTTGTTCTCTGTGTTAAGCTTGTAAGTGTAGAAAAGTTACTTGAAAACAAATAATTAAATGAATATAATTAATATAAGCTTGCTTTTTATAAGCAAGCTTATTTAATAACCGGGTATATAATAATCAGATGTTATATATCATGATATAGTTGGGAGGATATACATATGGCTAAGATTGGTTTTATTGGAATGGGTAACATGGGATATGCAATGCTTAAAGGTGCTTTAGCGGCATTTTCACCATCAGATATTATATTTTCATCACCTAACAGAGAAAAATGCGAAAGAATATCATCTGAGACAGGTGTAAGATTCGCAGAAAGTAATGCAGAGTGTGGCAACAATGCCAAGTATATTGTACTTGCAGTAAAACCACAGATGTATCCAACAGTACTTAAGAATATTGTCAATGTGGTAACAGAAGAAAGTGTTATTATATCAATTGCACCGGGAATTACTATTGCGTCTATAAAGAATGCTCTTGGAAGCAATATAAGAGTTGTAAGAGCAATGCCTAATACACCTGCACTTATCGGGGAAGGAATGACAGGAGTAGCATATAATGCATCTGATTATTCATTTGATGAAAGAGATGTTATAGATAAATTCTTTACTTCATTTGGTAAGGTTGTTTACGTTGATGAAAAGCTTATGGATGGAGTAGTATGTGCAAGTGGCAGTTCACCTGCTTATGTATATATGTTCATTGAAGCCCTTGCTGATAGTGTTGTAAAGTATGGCATTAAGAGAGATGATGCATATAAGATGGTTGCCCAGACTGTCCTTGGTTCGGCAAAGATGGTGCTTGAGTCAGGAGAACACCCGGCAGTACTTAAAGATAAAGTGTGTTCGCCTGGTGGAACAACAATTCAGGCTGTTTCTGCACTTGAAGAGAATGGCTTTAGAAATGCACTTATTAAAGCAACTGACGCTTGCTATGATAAATGTACAAACATTAAGTAACATTTTTATATAGAAAGGCTGAATATGAAAGAACATATTAAAAGAGTGGACAGAATTCTTAAATATAAGGGTTCAATACTTGATATATATACAGATGTTATAGAGACTCCCGACGGACATAGGGCAGAATGGGATTATATTGACCACAGAGGAGCGGCAGCTGTTGTTCCGGTGTTAGATGATGGACGTCTTCTCATGGTAAGACAGTACAGAGACGCACTTGACAGAGAGACGATTGAGATTCCTGCAGGTGGTCTTAATGGCTGGGATGAGCCGACAATTAATGCGGCGGCAAGAGAACTTGAAGAAGAGACCGGATATAGGTCAGATAATCTTACCAAGCTTGTATCAGTTGTTACTGCGGTTGCGTTCTGCAATGAAGTGGTAGATGTATATCTTGCAACAGATCTTATAAAAACAAATCAGCATCTTGATGAAGATGAATTCATAGATGTAGAAAAATACACACTGGATGAACTTAAAGACATGATATTTACAGGAACGATACAGGATTCCAAGACAATTTCAGCAGTTCTTGCTTATGATGCCTTACTTAACCGTAAAAAGAATAATTAAGACAAAGTCTTCATATATTGATTCAAAGTACATTTTGATGGATATATATGAAGGCTTTTTTATTGTGGGTAATTAAGAATGTAAGATTTGCCGCATTAATTATTGCGGGAATTATACTTGGTACATGCTTTATAAAAATGTGGCGCTATGGTGATGTGTTTTCAACTGAATATCTGATTGCATACATTAATTCTAATGTTGCATATGCAGATGTATGGCAGGAGGTGCTATCTTACAGATTAAGGAAGTTCATAACATTGGCAGTATTCATAATTACCCCATTCAGAAAACTGTATGTATACTGGCTGTGTCTGTATAACGGATTCTGTCTTGGAATATGTATGTCAAAGGCTGTTATGTATCACGGTGCAGGGGGAGTAGTTATGGTTCTGGTGTGGCTGTTTCCACATTATCTGTTATATATAATGACCGTTCTCCTTATGTGTCATTATTTTCTAAACAGAATTGACACTTTAAGAAGAACGGTCATTATTGTGAGTATGTCATTGTTACTTACATTAATAGGAACATTTGCAGAAAGCTACATTAATCCCGACATAATGAAAATGTTTTTAAGCAAGGTCTGCAATATCGTATAAAAGCTTTTCAGACTCAGCCCATCCGAGGCATGCGTCTGTGATTGATTTTCCATAAACACCGTCGCCAACCTTCTGGTTACCAGGCTCAATATAACTTTCAATCATAACACCCTTAACAAGCTTCTTAACATCAGCAGAGTGATGGCAGCTGTGAAGAACTTCCTTGACAATACGGATCTGCTCAAGATACTGCTTACCTGAATTGCTGTGGTTAGCATCTACAATAACAGCAGGGTTCTCAAGATCTCTTGCAGCATACATGTTATAAAGTCTTATCAAATCTTCATAGTGATAGTTAGGAATGGTCTGGCCGTGTTTATTTACGGCACCTCTTAATATTGTGTGTGTAAGAGGGTTGCCTGGTGTATTAACTTCCCAGTTTCTGTATATAAATGTCTGCTTAGACTGGGCAGCAACTACAGAATTTAACATAACTGAAAAATCTCCACTTGTAGGATTCTTCATTCCGGCTGGAACATCAATTCCTGAACATACAAGTCTGTGCTGCTGGTTTTCAACTGATCTTGCACCAACGGCAACATATGAAAGAACATCTGAAAGATACCAGTAATTTTCAGGGTAAAGCATTTCATCAGCAGGACTAAGATGTGTCTCTTTCATTACATCAATATGCATTTTTCTGATTGCAACAAGACCAGCAAGAAGGTCAGGCTTCTTTTCAGGGTCTGGCTGGTGAAGCATTCCTTTGTAACCTACGCCTGTCGTTCTTGGTTTGTTAGTGTAAACTCTTGGAATAATAATAACTTTGTCTTTAATCTTCTCCTGAACCTTAACAAGTCTTGATGTGTAATCAAGGACAGCAGTTTCATTATCTGCTGAGCAAGGTCCGATAATAACAAGAAGTTTGTCTGATTTGCCGGTGATAACATCAGCAATTTCAGCATCTCTTTCAGCTTTTAATACTTTTATTTCTTCTGGTACAGGGTACTGTTCTTTGATTTCAGTAGGTGTAGGAAGCTTTGTGACGAACTCGAAACTCATATAATTTTCTCCTTAAAAATGTATATTCAATTAATTACATTTGCATAAAACACACAATGTATATGTGATTATAACATTTGTTTTTAAAAATGCAAAATAATAATACAGAAAGTATTCTTTGTGGTACAATATATTAAAGATTGTCGGGAGGCGTGGCTATGAATGTTAACAGAATTATATGGATAGTTTTGGATAGTGTTGGAATTGGTGAGGCCAGGGATGCAGCTAAGTTCGGTGATGAAGGTGCAGATACATTGGGACATACTGCAGGGGCTAATGGAGGTCTTAATATTCCTAATATGGTAAAGCTTGGAATTGGCAATATTGAAGGCTCACATAACCTTGAACGTTGTGATAATCCCATTGGGTGTTTTGGAAAACTTGCAGAAATATCTGCCGGAAAAGATACAACAATTGGACACTGGGAGATGGCAGGAATATATTCTCCTGATCCGTTTCCTGTGTATCCTGATGGATTTCCAGACTGTATTATTGATGAATTCATTAAAAAGACAGGAATTCCAGGAATACTTTGCAATAAGCCGGCTTCAGGAACACAGATAATTGCTGAACTTGGTGATGAACATGTTGCGACAGGAAAACCAATTGTATATACATCAGGAGATTCAGTTTTCCAGATTGCATGTCATGAAGATGTTGTGCCGGTAGAAAGACTTTATGAAATGTGTGAGACGGCAAGACATATCCTTACAGGAAAGAATGCTGTAGCAAGAGTTATTGCACGACCCTTTGTCGGGGAGAATGGCAATTATAAGAGAACACCTAACAGAAGGGATTTCTCACTAAAGCCAAGTGAGGATAATATATTGTGCAGAGTCCGTGATAAAGGGTTTGATGTAATCGGAGTCGGTAAGATTCATGATATATTTGCTGGTGTGGGCCTTACAGAGTCTAAGCACACTAATGACAATCAGGATGGAATGGATGTAACACTTGATTACATGAAGCAGGATAATAAAGGAATTATATATACTAATCTGGTTGAGTTTGATTCAACATGGGGACATAGAAGAGATTATAAAGGGTATGCCAGAGGTCTTGAAGAATTTGATGAAAGGCTTTTACAGGTGTTAGACACTATGAAAGACACAGATATGCTTGTTATTACGGCTGACCACGGTTGTGACCCAACCTATAAGGGAACTGACCATACAAGGGAATATGTTCCACTGCTTGTATATGGAAAATGCTTAAAACATGGCGTTAATCTTGGAACAGGTGACACTTATGCTGATATAGCACAGACACTGGCTGAGATTTTTGGCACAGAACCGGTTAATATAGGAAAGAGTTTTCTTAATAAGATTATGTAGGAGGTCTGCATTATGAGAATGGTCGATATTATAGAGAAGAAAAGAGATGGTGGAAAGCTTACTAAAGAAGAGATAGAGTTCTTTGTTAATGGCTATGTCAGGGGGGATATACCTGATTATCAGGCTTCTGCACTTCTTATGGCAATATATTTCAGAAATATGGATTATGATGAGACTCTTAACCTGACGCTTGCAATGGAAAACAGCGGAGACAAGCTGGATTTGTCGGATATTAATGGAATTAAAGTAGACAAGCACAGTACAGGTGGTGTTGGAGATAAGACTTCACTTGTTCTTGCACCTATGGTTGCAGCACTTGGCGGCAAAGTTGCAAAGATGAGTGGAAGAGGACTTGGACATACAGGAGGCACGATTGATAAACTGGAAAGTATTCCGGGATTTAACACTTCTCTGTCTGAGGAAGCATTTGTTAAGCAGGTTAATGATATAGGAATTGCAATAACAGGGCAGACAGGTAATCTTGCACCTGCAGATAAGAAGATATATGCACTAAGGGATGTTACAGCAACGGTCGAGAATATTTCGCTTATTGCAAGCAGTATTATGAGCAAGAAGCTGGCTTCTGGTGCTGATGCGATTGTTCTTGATGTCAAGACCGGAAGCGGCGCATTTATGAAAAATGAGGCTGATGCCGTAAGTCTTGCTAAGGAGATGGTTCGTATTGGAAAAGGCGCAGGCAGAAATGTAACAGCACTTATTACTGATATGGACCAGCCGTTAGGATATGCAGTTGGAAATGCACTTGAAGTTATCGAGGCTATCAATACTTTAAAAGGTGAAGGACCAGAGGATTTAACTAAGCTTGTCATTAATCTTGGAACATATATGGTGCTTGCTGCAAGAGATGACCTTGATAAAGAAACCGTAAGAAAAGAATTGGAGAGAGTAATAAGTGACGGAAGTGCTTTGGACAAGATGGCAGAGTTCGTTAAAGCCCAGGGTGGAGACCCTGACGCAGTATATAACACAGATAAGTTAAAGGTATCTGATACAATAACAGAGGTGTGTGCAGATAGCGATGGATACATTCAGTCAATCCAGTCTGAGCTTATAGGAAAATCTTCAATGATTCTTGGAGGCGGAAGGGCAGCCAAGGACGATGTGATTGATTTATCAGTTGGAGTTGTGCTTTCTAAGAAAATAGGCGACAAAGTCAGCAAAGGTGATGTGATTGCAAGAATTTACTGTGATAATGCAGAAAAGACTAAAGAAGCAGAAACAATGATTAAGGATGCGTATACATTTTCACGAGAATTTGTCGAAAAAAATGTACTTATTAAGGGAATAGTTGGTTAATAGTTGTAAATAATTGGATTTTGTGGTATTATAAACACCAAACGGGGCTTTGCCCTAGGTTTGTGAATTGAAAAGGAGAGTTACGATGGAAGTAAGACAGGGTGCTAACGCAAGAGATGTAAAGGGTTATGATACAGAAAGACTGAGAAATGATTTTCTTATCCAGAATCTTTTCCCAGCTGATGATTTTAAGCTTGTTTACAGCCAGATTGATCGTATTATCGTAGGCGGATGTATGCCGGTTAATAAGGAACTTACACTTGAGGCAGGTTCTGAGCTTAAGGCAGCATATTTCCTTGAGAGACGTGAGATGGGTATCTTTAATGTAGGTGGCAACGGTTCAGTTATCGTTGATGGTACAGAATATAAGTTTAAATATAGAGATGGTCTTTATATTGGTATGGGCTCTAAGGAGATTAAGTTCAAGAGCGAGGATTCTTCTAAGCCAGCTAAGTTCTACTTTAACTCAACACCAGCACATAAGACATATCCTACTGTATTCATTGATCCAGAAAAGGATATCAAGGATGAGTTCAAGCTTCAGCTTGGTTCTGTAGAAGGATGCAATAAGCGTCTTAACAGAAAGTATATTTTACCAGGTCAGGTTGAGACATGCCAGTTAGAGATGGGTATCACAACTCTTGAGCCAGGAAGCGTATGGAATACAATGCCATGTCATACACATGACAGACGAATGGAAGTTTATTTCTACTTCGAGATTCCAGAAGAAGATATTGTTGTTCACTATATGGGTGAGCCAACAGAGACTCGTCATATCATCATGAGAAGTGAAGAAGCAGTTATTTCACCAAGCTGGTCAATTCATTCAGCATCAGCTACACATGCATATGCATTTATCTGGGGAATGGCTGGAGAAAACCAGGATTTCGATGATATGGACTGGGTAGACATGAAGGATTTAAAGTAATCCGTCAGTACATATTTTACTAAGGAATGTAACCTGTAGAGGTTTCATTTATAAATTATTAATTGGAAAAGGAGAATTAAAATGTCAGTTAATTTTTCACTTGAAGGTAAGATTGCATTTGTAACTGGTGCATCATATGGTATCGGCTTCGCTATCGCTAGTGGTATGGCTAAGGCTGGTGCAAAAATCGTTTTCAACGATATTAAGCAGGAATTAGTAGATAAGGGATTAGCAGCTTATAAGGAAGCTGGTATCGACGCTCACGGATATGTTTGCGACGTTACTAACGAAGAAGCTGTTAACGCTACTGTAGAGAAGATCACAAAGGAAGTTGGACCAATCGATATCCTCGTAAACAACGCTGGTATCATTAAGAGAATTCCTATGTGCGAGATGACAGCTGCTGAGTTCAGACAGGTTATCGACGTAGATCTTAACGCACCATTTATCGTATCAAAGGCAGTAATTCCTTCAATGATCGAAAGAGGACATGGTAAGATCATCAACATCTGCTCAATGATGTCAGAATTAGGCCGTGAGACAGTATCAGCTTACGCTGCTGCTAAGGGTGGTCTTAAGATGCTTACAAGAAATATTTGTTCTGAGTATGGTAAGTACAATATCCAGTGTAATGGTATTGGACCTGGTTACATCGAGACACCTCAGACAGCTCCATTAAGAGAGAGACAGCCAGATGGATCAAGACATCCATTCGACTCATTCATCGTTGCAAAGACACCAGCAGAGAGATGGTTAAAGCCAGAAGAATTAGCTGGTCCAGCTGTATTCCTTGCTTCAGAAGCATCAGATGCAGTTAACGGACATATCCTCTATGTAGATGGTGGTATCCTCGCATACATCGGCAAGCAGCCACAGTAATCGCGAACTACAAGCGCAGTGCGCGAATGAATAAAGAACACAGGAATCAAGCTCGCTTGAATTCCTGTGTTTTTTTATGAATGAGCATAGAGCGCGACAGCGCGTGTGTCCTGACCACAGGTCAGGACACGGCACTGCGCAGTAGTGGGACGCACCTGTCCCGTCCACCAATTCCCAGCCGCAAGAGCGAAGCGAGTTGCAGCGACCGTTCCAGCACAGAGAAATTCCATTGTATATGTGGAGTTATAATCCACCTGATAAACAACCTGAAACCCTTATAAAACAAAACTTGTAATTATGACAATTAATGATAAAATCAAGTAAAAGGGGGATATGCACATGTCAATATTTAAAAAGAATACAACCAAGAAAGAGATAGAAACATCACTCAATGAAATCCAGATTAATCTTGAGAATAATTATAAGGATTTAGCAATTAAGGCGTTCAAAGAATCATCAGAGCTAGTTGAACGGTATCATAATGAGTCTTTGATTGATGAGAAAGCGTATGGTAAATATAAAGGACAGCTTGCTGTATTTGCAAAGAGAATGGAAGGCTACAGTCACAGACTGAATGTGAAATATTAAAAAGTATTTTTAATTGGGTTTACATTGATGTGTTTTGTCGCTATTGCAGGTTGTAAGGCAAAACCGCCAAAGGTTGCACATCCATATGTGCAGGAGTATGTGGCTGGCAGAGAGCATGGCAATGTAAAAGTACAGGATTTTCTTGATCATGGAGAAGAATTTGCAATTGGGGCAGATGAAAATGGAAAAGCGGTATTTAAAGACCCTCAGAAAGCATTTGAGGCGTTAGTAAGGGATTAATCTGATGGTATTAATCTGATTAGGGATGAGTACAAGTTTGGACCAATCACTCCAAGAAATTTTTATGATTATATGACATATGGCTGGCAGGTTAATACTGGCACAGAAGAAAGCAAGAATCAGGCTGCTTTTGTGACTCAGGTTTTAGATATATATGAGAATAGTTATGATTTTGATAAATAGAATATGTTTTAATATAATAACCGCACCGTCATAAGACGGTGCGGTTATTCGTTAATCCACAACCCTTATAGTACTAATCACAGGCTGTTTACTCTTATCTGTAATCACACCATTCTGATTAGTGTCAGTGCAGTCTTTACATATCTTATCGACAATGTCCATGCCGCTCGTGACAGTTCCGAAAGCTGCGTATTGTCCGTCAAGGCTTGGAGTGTCCTTTTGCATAATGAAAAACTGAGAACTTGCAGAATTATTAGCAGAAGAGCGTGCCATAGATATAGTGCCTCTTATATGGCTTATATTATTTTGGACGCCATTTGACTTGAATTCACCCTTGATTTTCTCAGAAGAGCCACCAGTTCCGTCACCATTAGGGTCTCCACCCTGAATCATAAATCCATCAATTACGCGATGAAAAGTCAGACCATTATAAAATCCTGAATTGGCAAGATTAATAAAATTAGTAACAGTAACCGGGGCTGTATCAGCATCAAGTTCTACTTCAATAGTTCCATAGTTACTAACATCGATACATATGTGATGCTTTCCTGACATAAGATCAGCTTGATTTTCTGTGGCGGAATTGTTGGTATTATTGTTGCCACAGCCAGTTAATAATACTCCCAGACATAAGATTAATCCGCATAAAACGGCAAAAAAACGTTTCATATATAGTCCTCCATGTGATTAAATTATGATATTCTATAGCATTATACCACCTTTTTGATAATTTTTATTGTCGAATTTAATAAAACAGTAGAATTTAATAAATGTTTAGTGTATAATATCATAGATAAAAATTAAATTATAACAATATGAATGGAGAGAAGATGAGTAAGGTAAAAGATAACACAGTAGATGATGAAATTGATATAATGGGGTTACTGCAAGCCATTCTTTACAGATGGTGGATTGTACTTATCGCTGCAATTACCGGCTTCGCTATTGCTCTTGCAACAACAGTTTTTTTGATTACACCTAAGTATTCAGCAACATCCATGATATACATGAGGGGAAGTGGTAATACAATTGCATCTTTAGCGGATTTACAGATTGGTTCAGAGCTTACCAATGATTATCAGATAATTTTCACAAGTAGAACATTACTTACAAAGACTATCAAAGAATTAAATCTTGATATGAGTTATGGACAGTTGAAGTCAATGATATCAATCAGCAATCCATCAGACACACGTATTTTACAGGTTACAGTTACATGTGATGATCCTGATCTTGCATGCTCACTTACTAACAGCATTGTTACTAATGGTATGCAGGCTGCAGAAGAGATTGACTCTAAAGAGCCATATGTGATTGACAGAGCTATTGTACAGAATAATCCGGTTAGTCCTAATCTTACTAAGAATGTAGCTATCGGAGCATTAGTTGGAGCACTTTTAAGTGCAATATTTATAGCTGTAAGATATATGCTGAATGATTCATTACAGTCAACAGCTGATATTGAGAAATATCTTGAACTTCCTGTATTATGCTCTATACCAGAGAATAAGAACTGTGTATATGAACTTGAGACAAGAACTTCTAAGAAGAAACGGAGATAGCAATGTTGAATAATAACGTAACTGAAAAGAAAACTAAAGATAATATAGTTGAATTACATATTAAAGATCCTGGATTCTCAGTAACAGAAGCGTTCAATACACTTCGTACTAATATAATGTTTTCAGGAGAGAATATTAAGACTGTTATGGTAACAAGTACTAATCCTGCTGAAGGAAAAAGTTTTGTTGCAATGCAGCTTGCTAAAAGTTTTGCTGATATTAATAAGAAAGTAGTATACATTGATTGTGACTTAAGAAAGTCAGTAACTCTTTCAAGATATAAGATCAGAGGCAAACGTGTTGGTCTTACAGAGTACATAACAGGTCAGAAGTCGCAGCTTATATATGAAACTAACATTCCTAATTTAGCTGTTATATTAAGTGGTCATGTTGTACCTAACCCAATTGAACTTATGGAGTCTAAGAAATTTGATGACTTACTTTCTGTATTAAGAGAAAGATTTGATTATGTAATAATTGATTCACCACCAGTTGGAAGTGTTGTTGATGCATGTGTAATCGCACCTAAGGTTGATGGTACTGTTATGGTAGTCAGATCAGATGCAGTTGGAAGAAGTCATGCAATTCAGGCTAAGAAACAGCTTGAGAAGAGCAAAGGTAGAATTTTGGGTGTAGCACTTAACGGAGTAGGAACTCATAAGGGTTCATACTATTATAAGAATGATGCTTCTTATTATGGAGAATACTACAATGAAGAACAGTCAGAAGAGAAACCAAAAGACAAGTAAATACATTAAGATAGCAGTGTTATGTGTATCTTTCATAGTTATTATATGTATGATGTTTTTTATATATAATGATATGAAGGATAAGAAACATCATACAGTTTATGATTCTGCAGATAATAAAGAGTATTCATCAATTGAAGTTGATGGAAAGGACTATAATTATAATACAGGATTGATTAATATTTTATTTATTGGTTTCGATTCATCTGCTGACATAGAATCGCTGGAAGCAAAGAACAGTAATACGGGAGAGAACGGCAGAGCGGACAGCGTATATGTTCTTTCATTAGACAGGCGAAACAAGACAATGCAGATACTTGCATTGTCGAGGGATACAATGACTGATATAGAAGTCACTGATGCATCTGGTCAGGTAGTCGGATGGGGAAAAGACCATCTGGCGTTCGCATATTCATATGGTGATGGTAAAGATAAAAGCTGCCGCCTTATGTCGGATGCAGTATCTAATCTTGTTAATAACATTCCTATAGTATATTATTGTGCAGCTAATATTAATTCGCTTGGAACACTTATTAATATAGTAGGGAATGTTGAAGTTCAGGTTCCTAATGATGACTTGAAACAATTTGGACCTGAATATGAAAAAGGACAGACACTTATTGTTGATGAATCTAATATAGAAAGATTTGTACGATTCAGAGATATCGGAACAGATTTTTCTAATGAAGGAAGAATGGAGCGACAGAAAGTTTTTCTTGAAGCTTAT
This sequence comes from Eubacterium sp. AM49-13BH, assembly GCF_003464165.1. Lineage (GTDB taxonomy): Bacteria > Bacillota > Clostridia > Lachnospirales > Lachnospiraceae > Lachnospira. Next base: position 30,106 of record NZ_QSEK01000029.1, read on the forward strand.
ATGAATAAGTTCAAGCAGCTTGCCAAAGATGAAGCAACAATTGTTAAGACAACCAAAATGCTTAGTACACTTGTTACTAACATTTCAGTTGGTGAATTGAATGATTTTATTTCTTTATATGCTGAATCAAGTTTTGATATAAATTCAGATTATTATAAGCCTTCTGGTGAAAATAAGACAGGACAGGCTCATGATGAATTTTACATTGATGAGAAAGCTTTTCAGAAGTTGATTCTGAAGATGTTCTATATGGACTCTTCATTATCATAAATTTTATGCGGATTTGTCATACGCATAAACTATAAATGAGAAAAGGAGGAAATATAAAATGACAAAGAAATTATTATCGGCTGCTATTACTGCAGTTGCTGCTATAACATTAATGACAGCTACTGTATTTGCAGCACCTAGTGTTAGTGATACACAGGAAGTTATATCAAGTGATAGTACATCAGAAGTTACTGTTAATGGTAAGACTGTTACAGTTAACGATGCTGTAACATCAGGAGATATTAAGCTTGTGTTCTCTAGTGCAACAGAAGCAGAACTTAATAAGGTAGGTGTACAGAGTAGCACTATTAATGATATCTTATCTATTAATGGTGGAGATTTAGATAAGCTTACTTCAGTTCTTAACAGTGCTGTTGCTAAAACTGCTGATGCAAAGATAGACACTAAGTCATTATCACTTCTTGCTAATATCAGGGATTTATCTTACAAGACTAATTCTGGTGAAATCGTAAAGGATGCTAAGAATGTATCTGTTACATGGAAAGCACCTCTTACATCTGGTATGACTGTTGATAATGTCAGAGTCCTTCACTTCAGTTGTGTATCTAATCAGTGGGAACTTATTAAGCCAAATGCTGTTGATTCTTCAGCAGGAACCATTACAGCATTCTTTTCAGATCTTTCTCCAGTAGCTATTGTTTATGTTAATGACAATAATGCAGGAAGCGGATCTACAGAGAATAATGGCTCAGTTCAGACAGGTGATGCAAGTCATGTTGCTGTTTACACAGCTATATTAGCTGGCGCAGCACTTGCTGTATTAGTTTGTATTGGAAAGAGAAAAAGAGCTAATTAGTTTCTTTTTGTAAGGGCAGATTTATCTTAGGATAATCTGCTCTTATTTTTTGCGATTTTTAATCATAAACTTTTAATATCAAAATATATATGCTATAATATTTATATAAAACTATGAAAGGTGAATAATTGAACAATGAGACTTGAAGTAAAAAATCTTACTAAATCATTTGGTGAGAAAGAAGTCCTTCATGGAATTTCATTTAATGTTGAGGGTGGTAAAGCTTTAGGACTTCTTGGTCGTAATGGTGCAGGTAAGACAACAACTATAAGAATTATTATGGATGTATTTCATGCTAACTCAGGAGAAGTTATTCTTGATGGTATGAAATTTAATCCTAAGGAACATCTGATAGGATATCTGCCAGAAGAGAGAGGATTGTATCCTAAGAAAAAGGTAGCAGAGCAGCTTATATATCTTGGAAGATTAAGAGGTCTGTCTAAAGCAGAAGCTAAGAAGAATACTGACAAATGGCTTGCAAGGCTTCATGTATCACAGTATGCAGATGTAAAGCTGGAAACTCTTAGCAAAGGTAACCAGCAAAAGGTACAGCTTGCATCAACACTTGTATGTGAACCGGAGATTGTTATATTAGATGAGCCGTTCAGCGGACTTGACCCGGTTAATTCCAAGATATTACAGGATGTTGTAACTGAACTTATAGAAGAGGGCAGAATAGTAATATTCTCAAGCCATCAGATGAGCTATGTTGAAGAATTTTGTGAAGAGATTGCAATAATTAATAATGGAGAGATTTCACTGTCAGGTAATCTTGCAGATATCAAAGCTGAATATGGTAAGAACCAGCTTATAATATCGGCAGTTGGAATGGAGGCAGATGAACTGGCTGAGAAACTTCTGGGCGAATGTACAGATATATTAGCTGTAACTGGGATACATAAAGATTGCGTAATCGTAAAGAACATACATGAACTTTCAAGAAATGAGCTTCTTCAATCTGTTATGCGAATAGGTGTTGAAATATCAGCTTTTGACAGCTACAGACCGTCGCTTAATGATATATTTGTTAAAGCTGTAGGAGGTGACAGATAATGAAGAAATTCGGAGTTATATTCCAGTACGAGATAATGAATTATCTTAAAAATAAAAGTTTTATGATTTCTACAATCGTTATAGCTGTTCTTGCTGCAGTGATATTGTTTCTTCCAAGCATATTTGATATGTCATCAATTCTTGGAATTAACAAAGATGATGCAGATAATATATCATCAGATAATACAGAGATTACAGATGTTATTACAATCTATGATGAGAAAGATATATTTGCAGAAACTGGAATTATTGAAGGTGTATTCACAGATGCTAATATTACATATGTTTCATCAAGGGATGCACTTATAAAGAAAGTTCAAGATGATGAAAATGTTATTGCTGGCTTCGTTATAAAGAATGAAATGGAGTTTGAATATGTTGTTAATAATAGTGATATGTATGACAGCATGACTGCAAGATTCACACATGCAATGCAGCTGCTCAGCCAGTATAATTACTGTAAAGACAATAACCTTGATATGACAGAAATTGAGAAAGCATTTAATCCGGTTATCAGTTCTGAAACAACTGTACTTGGAAAAGACATGATGAGTAATTACTGGTATTGTTATGCACTTATCATTATTGTGTTTATGGTTATTATTCTGTATGGAGTAATGGTTGCGACATCTGTTACGCAGGAAAAATCTAACAGAACAATTGAACTTCTTGTAACAAGTGCAGATACCAATAGTCTTTTCTTCGGAAAAGTACTCGCAGGTACATTTGCAGCAATTGTGCAGGTTGGAATTGTATTTGCTGTAGTGCTTGGAAGTTATAAGATTAACAGAGATTCATGGGGCGGGTTATTTGATAAAATATTCAATATTCCATCAGATGTTCTTATTACATTTGCATTCTTTGGACTTGGTGGATTGTTATTCTATGAATTCATATATGGAGCAATGGGTGCACTTGTGTCTAAAACAGAGGATATCAATAAGAGTGCCGGAAGCGTGCAGTTCGTTATCATGATTGTATATTTCATAGGAATATTCCAGCTCAATAATATAGATGGCGTTCTTATGAAAGTGCTTTCATTCCTGCCTATAAGCTCATATAGTGCAATGTTTGCAAGAGTGGCGCTTGGCAGTGTAGGCTTTGTGGAGATAGCTGTATCTTATGTTATTCTTATTGCAAGTATAATAGCAGTAGGAATATTAGGCTCTAAGATATACAGAATGGGAACATTAAGATATGGTAATCCAATTACATTAAGAAATGCATTTAAGAATCTTAAGCATGAGTAAAAATAAGGCGGCAAACCGGTAATGGTAAGCCGCCTTTATTAATTAGTTATTAAAATTTAACTTTATAATTTAACTGTTTCGCCGCCTTTTACTTCAATAATAGTGTCGTTATTAACAGCAAGCCATACTGATTTTACAGATGGATTATGTACATATTCATTATCAGAAAAGAATTCAAGTCTGTCAAATAATTCATTGTATTCAACGATTTCTGAATTAGTTGCATACCAGATATCATCACGGTTAGCAATCATCTCGCAGAAATTTTCTATGACTTCCCAGTTGTTATTGCGTTCAAATTCAAAGCTATGACCCCATACATACATCATATAAAGATACTGTTTCTTAGTAAGTGCCATGAACTTTTTACCAAAATCAATAAGGTTATGATTGTGATGACAGGTTGGAACCCATCTCATATAATCATCAGGCATAAAGAAACCGTTCTCATCACCGATAGGGATAGGTCCCTCCGCACTGGAAGCGTAATTCTCGGCAGCCTTGGTAGCAGCATATCTGTCGTTGGTTACGCGCGCATATTTGATTCCAACTGACTTTGCAATATCAACGATGCGGCTGTCAAAAGAACCATTAGGATAAGCAAAACCTGTTATTGGGCGATGGAATATTTTTTCTAGATTATTCTTATCTTCAAGAATCTCTCTAATAACAGCATAATCATTGAGCCTTATCATAGTGGGATGTGTAAATGTGTGAACAGCAATATCATGACCAGCATAAAGCTCTGGCCATTCTTTCTGAGGGATTCTTATTGCTGGATCAATAATACCAGTATTAAGATTAAAAGTTGCCTTAAGATTATATTTATTAAAAAGCTTTACGAGACGTCTGTCTTCAATCTTTCCATCATCATAGCTAAATGTAAGAACCTTGAACTTTCCACCTGGGAATACTTTATATATTTTATTCATAATTATTGTCTCCATAGTTACTTGGTTAATAAAATTCAATTTGATATTATATAACACAATTATAGATATGTCATGTGTTTTTAA
>NZ_QSEK01000003.1 GCF_003464165.1 Eubacterium sp. AM49-13BH
TCCGCCACGCTTCAGCTTCCCTTTTGGACTTCATCACGCCTTCTCCCGCTCAACGTCCAATCCGCCACGCTTCAGCTTACCTTTTGGACTTCCTTGTGCCTTCTACACGCTAAAGTCCACTCCCCCCTCCAGATGAGCCTACGACATCTGGTGCGGCGGGCGACATCTGGAGGCGCTGGCGGAGTGAGCGGCGGGCGGGTGGATAGTGTTAGTTTCAGACCGTTGGAAAACGCCTGCACTTAATGAGCTGGGAGCCGCATTTTATGCGGCTAACCAGCGAATTTAGTACAGTTGCGTTTTCCACCGAGCTAGAGCGTGTCTGAAAATGACACTATCCCCCGCCCACAGCGTCCGTCTGCCACAACCTCCCGTATGTCACAACTCAATCCCCACCAGATCCTCTTTCTCCAGCATCGCCAGTATATTCTTATCCACATCCTTAAGTCCGACTATCCTTGTTGCCTGATTGGATATGGCTTTTTCAAGATAGTTCCTTACATCTCTTGCATTAGCATAACCTTCCGGCTTATTGGCTACCCGGTCTGTAAAGAATCTTCTTGCTTCCTCAAGTGCATCACGGGAAAGCATGTATTCCTGTTTCTTGCAGTTGTTTATGAGTATCTCAACCTCTTCCTCGGCCGTGTAATCCTCGAAGTTAATGAATTTATTAAATCTTGAACGCAGTCCCGGATTGGAATCTAAGAATTCCTCCATCAGTTCTGTATAACCTGCCACTATTACAACTAAATCATCTCTGTGGTCTTCCATTCCTTTTAATAATGTATCTACGGCTTCCTGTCCGAAGTCGCCCTGACCTTTTCCATTAGTAAGTGTATATGCTTCGTCTATGAACAGGACTCCTCCAAGTGCTGATTCTATTACTTCTGCAGTCTTCGTCGCTGTCTGACCTATGTAACCACACACAAGTCCTGAACGGTCTACTTCAACAAGATGTCCTTTTGAGATTACCCCTATTGCCTTATATATTCTGGCAAGCAGTCTTGCAACTGTCGTCTTGCCTGTTCCGGGATTTCCCATGAATACAAGGTGTTTGTTGACGCTTGTCTGCTTCATTCCCATCTGCTCACGCATTTTCTGGACTTTAAGAAGATTAATAAGTGCATTGACATCTTCTTTAACTGCAGTAAGTCCCGTCAGTGAATTAAGTTCTGCAATTAGTTCATCAGCGTCCGGCTTTTCGTCATCTTCTGTCTCCGCCTGTATTGTCTCACTCTTGTAATCAGGACGCAGCAGGCCGTATGATTTAAGATTCTCGTCTAGCATCACACAATATGATGATAAAACATTTATCTCGACCTCGGTGCTTTCAGTATTCGCAGCCAAATATTCCTGTCCGAGCTTCCTGTAGCTTTCTGCCAGCATCCGCGCCTCTTTGTTGTCGTATCGGTCGTTCTTAATCTTATGACCGGCATTGGCTAATATGAAATATTTAAATGTCTCCGGCACTCTTGTAATATAACCCGCGCCAAGCATGTTGCGGTTCTTGATATCAGCCGCCATTGGCGCGCTCACATCGTACCCCAGTTTTTTCTTTATAAATGCTTTCTCTTCCTCACCATATCTTCTATCTGTCATTGATATGTATATAAGAAAATGCAGAAACTCCTTCTTAATATTGTCGCGAAGGCTTGTATTTCCTGCCAGCCTCACAATGCCATTCTGCTCAATATAATCACACATTTCGTAGCACAAATTAATTGCATCCATATTTCTTTCCCCTCCTGTTTTATAAACTTGTCCTTTAAACCTAATATTTCATGTGCTATTTGATACTACCGTTTTATGTAAGATTTTCCATATGTTATATCAATTTCGTAAACACGTACAGCACTACCAGAAATATTATATTGTAAACCGTAAATGCAGCAAAATATTTTCCCTTTTTCTCTGGCACTTCATTGGCATACAGCTTGTACGATATTAGCTCGCCATTGACGCTATAAGCGTACCGAGACCTCCGATGTTCACCCCTATTGCGAGGTTCTTTATATTGTCTGTAAATTCTGATAATAACAGTGCAGCAGGAACATTGCTTATGCACTGGCTTGTTATTATTCCGGCTTCCAGCTCCCGGCCATTCACAATTCCTGCAAGAAAATGTGCCACAGATTCAACCCTTCCCATATTGCCTGTGAATATGAAGAAGCCAATAAATGTTAGTAGCAGTGCATAATCTGCCTTCGCAAGCACATTTTTCTCCAGCAGTAATACCGTTATGAGAACGGCTGCTGCAAGTATATACCATGTCAGCACTCTTGCGACAACTAAAAGTGCAAGAATAAATAATACGCTGTAGGCCATGACTCGTGGCACTGATGTATTATGTGCAGCTTCGCTGTCTGTATCTTCTATACATATTATTTCGTTCTTATTCTTTATAAGAAGGATTGATATAACCAGAAGCAGGGCTGAAGCTATTGTGTATGGCAGCAGCCACATTATGAATTCTCCGATTCCTTTTCCAGCCAGCCCATACAGATACAGATTCTGCGGATTACCAATCGGTGTCAGCATACTTCCAAGATTCGCAGCTATCGTCTGCAATACAACTACTGGTATCATAAGCTCCTGCCTGCCACACTGCTTAAGCATCATTATTGCAAATGGGACAAATGTTATAGCGACACATCATTTGTTATAATCATGCTGCTAAAGAAATTCAGTCCTACAAGAACTGCAATAAGCTGCCACATTTTTCGTGTTCTTGTAAGAAGGGCATGTCCGATTTTTTCAAAAATGCCGTTCTGCATATAGCCTTTCGTTATTATCATCAGACTCCACAATATTCCAAGTGAACGCCAGTCTATGTAACCGGCATATGCTTTGTCTGGTTTTATAAAAAACATTGAAACGATTGCAAACACCCAGCTTATTGTAAGTACTGCATCTTTCTTTAAATAATTATAGATTCTCTTCATGACATTTTCTCTCTTAACATAGTAATTGCTTTATATTTTACAATATATTTTTTATCCTTTACAGTATTAGTTGTCAAATAAATTCTGTAAGTTTATAATAGAAAAAGTTTTGCATAGGAGAATCTGTTAGATATGAAAAAATTATTAGACAAATGGATTAGTATTAGTCTCATTAAAAGAATTATTGGAGGACTGGCTCTTGGTATTATTCTTGGCCTGCTCGTTCCAAAGGCTTCCGGCATTGCTCTTTTCGGAAGCGTTTTCGTTGGCGCACTTAAGGCTATCGCACCGCTTCTTGTTTTCGTGCTTGTCATAAGTTCTTTATGTCATTCAGGAAAAAGTCATGGCGGCGTTATTAAAACCGTAATTATTCTGTACATGTTCAGTACCATTCTTGCCTCTGTAATCGCAGTATTTACAAGCAAATTATTTCCGGTTACACTCGCTCTGACAGAGGGCTTTGAAGAAATGTCATCACCGGGAAGTATTGGTGATGTATTTAACTCTTTGTTGATGAATATTGTTGAGAATCCTATTACTTCTCTTACTAAAGCTAACTATGTAGGTATTCTTGCATGGGCTGTTGTTATCGGTATTGCATGTAGACATGCCAAGGAATCTACTAAAGATATGCTTGTAGATATCTCTAATGGTCTTTCCAAGGTTGTTACCTGGATTATTAATTTTGCTCCATTTGGTATTATGGGACTTGTATTTGATACTGTGTCAAACAATGGTATGTCAGTATTTAAGGAATATGGAAAGCTTCTTATGCTTCTCGTTGGTACTATGCTGTTTATTTATTTTGTTACCAACCCGATTCTTGTTTTCTGGTGTACACACAAGAATCCCTACCCACTTGTATTCAGATGTTTAAAAAAGAGCGCACTCACTGCATTTTTCACAAGAAGCTCCGCTGCCAATATTCCTATTAATATGAAGGAATGTGAGGATATGGGACTCGACAGGGATACTTACTCTGTAACTATTCCGCTCGGTGCAACTATTAACATGGATGGTGCTGCAATAACTATCACTGTTATGACACTTGCCGCAGCCAATACTTTAGGTATTACTGTTGATATTCCAAGCGCAATTCTTTTAAGTATTCTTGCAGCGCTTTCTGCCTGTGGTGCTTCTGGTGTTGCCGGTGGTTCACTCTTGCTTATACCTATGGCATGCTCATTATTCGGCATTCCTAACGATGTTGCAATGCAGGTTGTCGGAATCGGCTTCATCATCGGTGTTATTCAGGATTCTGTTGAAACTGCACTTAATTCATCATCTGACCTTTTACTTTCTGCTTCTGCTGAATTCAGACAGTGGAGAAAAGAGGGATGTGAGATTACATATTAACATGACTAAAGCAAAAATGTCTGGCATGCTGCACTACTGCGGCATACCAGACATTTTTATTATTACGGAATCTTTTTATCTATTCTTAATCATGCTTACAACTGCTAAAACAGCATTTATAAGACACCATACTGACCAGATTACGAGGTCACTGTAGTTACCATATCCTGCGAATCCGAATACAGCAGCAAGCCCAAAAAGCACAATCAGAGCTATATCGTGTCCCTTGCCAGTCTTATTTCTTGTAGCTATCGATACAATTCCGCCTGCCAGCATAAGTATTCCAACTACAGCACCGACACTTCCTGATACTCCTCCGTTATCCTCAAGTGCATTAACTACTCCTGCCGCACATGACTGGAACATAACTACTGCAAATAATATTATCGATATTATTCCTGATACTAATTTCCATACTTTCATTATGTTTATCCCCCTACTGAAGTTTTATTATTACTTTTTCACTTGTCCATATATTAGCTGAATATTCCAGTTCTATCGACTCTGCATTAACAGGCACTTCAAATACAACATCAAAGCTTATCTGTCTGCCTGATGAAATACTGCCAATCGTGAAATCTGAATCTGACATCATATATTTCTGTTCACAACTCACATCGTCTGCATAGCAGTCAAAATCACCTGTACTTACATATATGTCTGTATTCCCTGTGTTCTCAAATGTGAAATCTGCTCTTATGTATTTCATTCCATCTGCTGGTGAATACAATCCATAAGGATTATCGTAATCTGTGTAATCTGTATCAGCATCTGTTACTGTACATTTAAGACCTTTCTTCTCAAAGCTTCCACCAACCATAACAACATTATCACTTGAAGCAGCACTCTTATCTGATGTACCTCCCACATTACTGTTGTCCACACTTGTGTCTGAACCGCTTCCCATTGCCATTACTGCAAATACTATCAGGCATAACAACACCCCTATGTACTTTCTGATTCTCTTCATATGATTTCCTCCTCATATCATTATCATGTCTTTTTATAATAAAAACAGCCATCAATTCTGCAATTATTTCCACAATAATATCCATCACATCAAATGTTCCCCTTACACATCCGGTTAATTGAAGGATTTCTATAATTGTTGAAAACACGCCTGCCAGTGCAGACATTTTCCACACATCAGCTGTTCTATTACCAGTAACTGCCACTAAAGAAAATACCAGCGCATACGCCCACAGCATATCTGGTACATAACTGCGCACAATTCTTACAAATGTATTCTCCACCCCGACATGCAAGCCTGTTCCCATAATCCTGTCTATATTCTTTACAAATATGACATCCGGCGAAGTTATGTAATAAAACAGACTTCCTGCAAGTATTGGAATAACAACATTTGCCCATGCAAAACATTTCTTCATGTACATACCTATATTTCAACTAAATTAATAAAGCTATCTTTAATATGAATGTTATCATATGTTCTATCGAAATCTGTGTGCTGACAGCACAAAAGGGGCTGCCACACTAATTTCTTAATGTGACAACCCCTTTATAAAATACTCTCTATTATTGCAACAACTATTGCAAAAAACATCAATAATGCAAAGCATAGTGCAAAACCATATACACATGTAAGAATAAAGCTTAAAGCATTAACTTTCTTCATTCCCGGCAGTTTTCTTCTTATATTAAGGTAATTGCCAAACCATAATGTCATTCCAAGCAACATAATAAAAATTGCTATTTTATACACTGCCTGTTCCCATCCAGTCATTATTACTCCTGTGTCACTGTCTGTAAATGTGACACTCAGCGACAGCAATATTATTAATGCATACCATCCTAATGCAGCTATACAGCATATTATGTTAGTTCCTCTGAAACCCGGTGGCAGAAAACGCCTCCATGAGCTGTTAATATTATAATTCTTATTCTGATATTTTCTGTATGTATTGGTAATCTTTTCTTTTACTGTACGATATGATGCAGCAGCTGCTTCTGTATTGTCCGTTCCAAATGCACTATCATCACTCCTGTTACCAGTCTGACTGCCTATGATATATAATACTTCTCTCAGCTCTGTTGCTGACTGGTATCTGTCCCTTGCATCTACCATTAAACATTTTCTTAAAATGTCTGTAAAGCGGCACTGTGCTATCCCTGCTCCCGGCTTGTCGCCTGTCATGATGTAATTAATTGTCGCACCCAGTCCATATATATCCGTACGCTCGTCTGACTGTCCGAATCCAAACTGCTCAGGTGCGGCAAAATACACCGTTCCAAGCATCTTAGTATCTTCGTTCTTGTCGGCATTTACATGTCTTGCCGCATTAAAATCTATCAGATGCACATGTCCGTTTTTTTCAATAATTATATTAGATGGTTTTATATCTCTATGAACAATTACCGGTTCTAACTGCTGTAAGCACACAAGTATATCTGCAAGCTGTACAGCAATATCATATGCCTGTTCTTCATTAAGCAGTCCCTGCTCATCTAATACCTGCTTAAGGCTCCTGCCCTGCACATACTCCTCAACTACTATAAGCTTTCCATCATCAGCAATACATTCCTTTACCGCAGGGACTCCCTCAATTCTTACAGAGGCAAGCTGCTCATATACATCACGCGAATATATATCAAGTGTCTTCTTAACGCAGAGTTCACTGTTCCTTATATCCTGCACCAGAACTATATTCTTTTTTTCATCAAGTACTGTCAGTTCCCTATAAAATGACAGCCTGCTCTCTTCTTCTAAAGTCATATTTTTATCCTTATTGTAATTTAGTGTTTATTATTATACACTATATCAATAGAAAATGTGTACTCTATTGTGAAAGGCAGAATTAATAATGAACGAAAAACCGACTTATGAACTTGATAAAATCTTAAGTTCAGTTGAACCTGAACATTTTAACAGATACCGTAATGAAGAGGATACTGACTCACAGATGTCTGTCAGCGAATTCTTTAACAGGTATATAGGAAGCTACGGACTTCAATTAAGTGATGTTATACGACAAAGTGATATTCCAGCTAATTATGCATACGGAATACTTAATGGCAATCGTACCAATCCAAGCCGTGACAGAGTAATTGCACTCTGCATCGCATGCCATATGAACCTTACTGATACCAACCGTGCGTTAAAAACTGCAGGCTTAAGCCCTTTGTATTCCAAGGTCAGCCGCGATGCTGCAATTATAATTATGATTAACAAATGTGAATATGACATTGGAATTATTAATGAATTTCTGTATGGACATAATCTCAATATTCTTTCTACATCTAGCAACAAGGAGGCTTAACTATGAACATAATTGACTCACACATTCATATATGCCGCTGCATCAATGGATTTGGAAACAGCGGAGAAATGCAGGCTATAGGCGGAGGTTACGCAAGCTACGCTGATGGAACTATATTCCAGATGATACCAGAGTGTCTCGGTGAATATGATGTAACTCCGGAAGCGGTTCTTAAGGTTATGGACGAGGCTGGTGTTTCCAAGGCTGTTATGCTTCAGGGCAATTTCTTAGGACCGCAGAATCTCTACACTTATGAGGCTGCAAAGAAATATCCTGACCGTCTTGCTGCAGCAGCCACTTATGACCCATTCTGCAGAAATGTTGATTCTATAAGAAAGCATTTGTTTGAAGACCTCGGAATTAAGATTGTAAAGTTCGAAGTCAGCACAGGAAGCGGACTTATGAGTTATCATCCTACTATTCCTCTTGATGGTGATGTTATTGAGGAAATGCTGTCATATGCTGAAAAGCATCAGAATATTGTTGTGTTCGATATCGGCCGCTACCCTGCCGAGTGCTGGCAGCCAGAAGCCCTCGCCCGTGCAATTAAAAGACACCCTGACACGCAGTTTGTTGTATGCCATCTTCTTGCTCCACGCGGACTTATTCAGGAAGATGTATGGCTTAAAGGAATGGAGACACTCACGCTTGACAATGTTGTATTCGACCTTGCAAGCCTTCCTTCTAATCAGGGTAAAGATGCCGCATACCCTTATCCTGACGCAATCCATTATATTAAACGCGCCATAGAACTTGTCGGAAGCGACCGGCTTATGTGGGGAAGCGACCTGCCTATGAATCTGTGCAAAGACAGCTACAGACACCTTATTGATTACATTGTCTTAAGCAATGAAATATCAACACCTGACAAGGAAAATATCATGGCTGCTACTGCAGCTAAAGTATATTTCAAATAATCCACATATTTAATATATCCCTCAAAAGCACTGTTTACCTGCTTTTGAGGGATTTTTATATTCTCCTGTTGACATATTATGCATATCATGTTATATATACTACGACAGATGTACTACGGCTGTCGTAGTATCTCCTGTCGTAGTAATTATCATTTATTTAATATTTATTATCAGGTGAATCATCACCTTCAATTAATTCGAAGGGAGGAGTATGCATGGCTGGCATCAGCAGCGACATTATACGAGGCTACAACGATACAATTATCCTGTATCTTCTGCTTGATAAGCCATCTTATGGTTATGAGATTTCTAAGCAGATTAAGGCCATGACCAATGAGAAATATATTGTTAAAGAAACTACTCTTTACTCCGCATTTACACGAATGGAAAAGAATGGATATATTACTTCTTTCCCTGGAGTAGGCGAGAATGGTGGAAAGAAGCGCACCTATTATCAGATTACTGACGAAGGACGACTGTATTATCAGTCAAAATGTGAAGAGTGGGCTCTCACTAAAGAAGTTATTGAAAAATTTATTGTGAAGGAGAATTAATGTATGGATACTATTAAAAGTTATCTTGAAACTATGTTTGCCAATCTCCCCGCAACTACTGAGGTTTTAAAGGCTAAAGACGAATTGTGTGGCATGATGGAGGACAAATATAATGAACTTATCAGCGAAGGTAAAAGCGAGAATGAGGCTGTAGGTACTGTTATCTCAGAATTCGGCAATCTTGACGAACTCGCAGAAACTCTCGGACTTAACAGACAGTCTTCTGCCCCTGTTGATAACAGACGCACTTTAACACAGGATGAAGCCAGAAGCTTTGTAAGTGCCGGCAGCCGACATGCATTTCTGACTGCATTGGGAGTTTTCTTATGTATTTTCTCAGTAGTTCCAGTGGCAGCCTGCAGTGCAATCCATAATAATTTTATCGAGACAATGGGCACTGTTGCTCTGTTTATTATAGCATCCTGCGGTGTAGGCATATTTATAATAACCAATTCTTTAATGAGTAAATACAACTATATTAAGAAACATGAATGTATCATCGATTATGCCACTGTCGGATATGTGCAGGATAAGAAGGAGCAGCTTCGTAACATATCTATTGTGTGCCGCACCCTGGGAATTATAATGTGTATCATCAGCTTTGTCCCTGCCGCTGTTTTTGATGCAATCCCAGTACAGGGACTTGACGATATCGGCGGTGCAGCAATGATCTGTATAGTAAGTGTCGGAGTATTCCTTATTGTTTTCGGTTCAATGGTTGAGACTTCATGTAAGACTTTACTTGCTCTTAATGGTGACAATGTAGCCGGCAGCTATGTTAAGAAGGAGAATAAAGAAGTCAGATATATTAACAATACTGCAACAACTATTATGTCTGTTTTCTGGCCTACAGTTACATGTATATATCTGTCAGTCAGTTTCATCACATTTGCATGGGCTTTAACATGGGTTATATGGCCTATTGCAGCTGTAATACACGCTATATTCAAGAGTATACTTAAAGACGATTCCATGGAGGTGTAATTATGAAGAAACGAATTTATCTGTCAATTATATATTTTATTACACTTATATGCATAATTATTGGCGTTCTTGGTAATGTATTTAACATTTCTCCTTTTACACGCATGACTATGGCATCCAGTGGCAAATATATTGAAAATTCTTCTGTTTATGATAATGTGTCAGACATATCTGTTGATATGAATCTTGGCAGTGTTGAGATTAAGAAAGGCAGCAAGCTTGAAGTTATCTATACAGGTGCTGAAAAGTTTAAGCCTGCTGTATCTGTTTCTGGAACTTCATTAAATATTGAACAGCATGTAAAAGTACATCTTATGACTAATATCAAAAACTCAGACTGCACACTTACAATTACTATTCCTGACAATATCAGTCTTAATTCTATTCAGGCTGACCTTAATATGGGTGATATGGATGTTAACAATATACATGCTTCTTCTGGTGATTTCTCCATTGATATGGGTTCTCTTAAGATTGCTGATTCCTCCATTAAGAATATAACTGCTGACAACAATATGGGCGATATTAAGCTTACCAATTGCGGCAGTGATGCGCTTAACCTTTCCGTTGATATGGGCTCACTGAAAATAAGTGGTATGGATATTGATAAATACAGCGCCAACCTCTCTGTGGACTTGGGCGACATTAAAGTCAATGATTCTACTTATTCTCACAGCTATACTAATAATGCAGGCAGCGGTAAAAGTATAAATGCTGATGTTAATATGGGTGATATTAAGATTAACAGGTAATAAAGAACCGGGCCGCAAGAAAATCCCTCAAAGGATTCTCTCCGACCCGGTTCTTTGGCTTGTTTATAGTTTTATTAGATTTTAGCGTATCAGTTATCTTACATTCTTAATCTTACGCCTGCCTATTACTGTTGCGCCTGCTGTTAAAGCAAGTACTGCTGCTACGATGTAAGCCATCATGCTGTTAGAATCGCCAGTCTTAACATCTGATACAGATGTATCTGCTGAACCTGAGTCTGATGTACCAGCACCATTTGTATCATCTGTTCTTTCTGAACCTGTACCTGCATCAACCTTTACTAATGCATTGATTGCTGCTGTAAGATGCTCTGTTGCCTCATCAACATCTGCCTGATATTCTGCTACTGCAAGTGCATCAACTGCTTCCTCATACTCAAGCTTCATAGCTGCCCAAGACTCGGCTGTGTAATCAGCTTCGTTAAGTGCATCTGCTGCTGCAATAGCTGCTGAAAGCTTTGATGTATCACTTACAGGTGCTTTAACCTTAACGATATTAGCATCTGTTGCTTCAAAATCAATTGTAGTATCAGTATATCCTAATGCATATACAGTAAGTGACCAGTAACCTGTTCCATCATATCCTGCTGGTAACTGGCAGCGTGCTGAATCTGTAAGTCCAAGCTGGATTCCCATTACTTTGTGCATCCAGTTATCTGCTGCGAATTTAGTACCATATGTAGCAACAGCATTTGTTCTTGTTGCATCATTTCCATAATATGTCCACTTAACAGCCTGCATCATAGCACCTAATGCGCCATAACCATCACCATTAATATCAACTCTTAAGAATTCACCGTATGAACCTGTAGCATCTTTTACTGTAGATGTAATGTTAGCAGCCACACTTATATCCTGCTCTGCAAATGACTTTCCACTTCCAGTCTGTCTTGCAGAGAATGAATATGTTCCATCTGCATTCTTAACTGCTGTCTTAATTCCGTTAGTATCTGCATTAACTGCTGCTGTATACTCATATGAGCTAAGCTTGTTCTCGCCGAATCCACCGTATAACTTCTCGCCATTCTTGACAACTCTGTAATGCTGCTCAAAATCAGCAAGATCAGATGTCTTAACCTTAACCGGAACATACTTAATACCAGTTACTTCATAAGAAGAAAGCTTAGATGTTGTACCATCTGTATTAGTAATTACTCCCTTACTATATGAAAGCTGTGTACCATCTGTAAGAATCATTATCTGATTCTTTGCATCACCAGTCCAGCCGGCAAGCTCATACTTCTTACCATCTTCTGTATCAATTGTTGCCATGCACTGGTAGCTTCCTCTGTGAAGACCATGATTGGTTGTAGCTCTTGTTACTGTATCAAAACCGCCTTTATCGTACTCACCATGTGTATCCTTCTCATTAGATGATGTTACATCCCCTGCGTTATATACGCCCTCGTTAGCCCAGTATTCCTGCCATGTAAGACCAGCATATACATATGAATACTCATCATCTGCTGCATGTGTATCAGACACAAGAGCTGGAAGTGCTGTTACAGCAAGAACAGTAGCGGCTGCAACTGCAGCAATCTTAGTAAAAATGTTCTTTCTCATAATTCCTCCTTGTTTTGCGAAGCAAAATCCGAACCCATTGGTGAGGAGAGGAATTTTGCCTCCTTATAATTTTTCTATTACAAATCCGCCTACTTCTTAGCCGATTTATAAGCATAGTAAAATGCCTTCTTGATGGCATTGCTTGATTTGGTTGCACCAGATACTGCATCAACACCTGATGTACTCTGGTTTGCAAGAAGCTGTGCAGGAACCTTTGCATTTGCCATATTAAAATACTGCACATCCTGCGCACCCGCTTCTGATTCAGCGGTAACCGATGTAATCGTATCCCCTGATATGACTATTGTAACCGTTACATTGTAGTTATAAGTCTCACACACTGCGGAACCTGTATAAGTTCCATCTGCTTTAAATGTGGTATTAACCGGTGCGTCATTGCCTGAGCCGCCTCCCTGTGAATCATTGCTTCCACCAGAACCGTTATCTGTCTGATCACCATTTCCTGATATACCAGTTGATGAACTGCCAGATGAATTATCTGAGCCGGAATTATTCGTACCTGCATTGTTATAATCGGAATTGTTAAGACCGGAATCACCTGCATTCGCTGCATCAGAATTGTCAGACTGTGTATCTGACAGATTCGTCTGTCCAGCCTCTGCTGACGCAGAATCAGCGCCTGTCTGACTGCTCTCAATCTCTTTAACCATTGCTGCAACTGTCTCTTCGTTAAAGAAATCATCCCATTCCTCATTGTCTTCCGATGCCGACACTGTCTGTCTTCCTGCAAAGCACGCCACCGTCATTACTGCACATATAACCACTGCAAGTCCATACATGACTGCTCCGAGTCCTTTACCGTATGTCTTTCCAGCTCTTGCCGCCTTCACTGATACAGCCTTTGCTATTCTCATAGCTGCATAGCCTAAGAAAACCATGCTGTAGATAACTACATTTGCAACATACATGCCAAGTCCAAGTCTCGCATAAGGTATGTTAATCAGCATAATGTGAACATACATAAGTCCATAGAACACATATGCTGTGCGCTGTAACTGCTTCCACTTCTTAGCCTGCATTTTCTTTCTTACTGCTGGAAATGAAGTTACTGTAAGCACAATCATTATTATTATAAGCACAAGACTTATTACCGCAGCTGCCAGCTGTGTGGCTGATAAAAGGCTTGTCTTCGTAAATAACATTCTGAAATATGTCATTCCATATGTGAAATTATGACACAGGACGAGTATTGCCGCTGTAATTGACAATTCGCCTCTTATCTTCATAAGTGGTGCAATCAGCTTGTTGCCCTTTGGCAGTGCGCCAGTGTACATTACTACAACAAACATTGCCGTTCCAATCGAACCTTTTGCAAATATTCCTAATATATTGTTCTTTACAAACAAAGGCATTGGCAGGAACTCAAGCAGGAATACCGCAATAGAGATTACTGCCGCACCTATATAAAATATATTGGCATATTTCTTAAGTGAATCTTTGAGAAAATATATAAATAAAGCTACGATTATAAGTGATATTATTAATAACATGTCTGCTCCTTCGGGTCTGTATATCTCGGTTAGCTATCTTTAACAAAAGTATATCCACCTATCTTTAATTAGCTTTCACTAACCGACCTATAGAATATATTTTTCTCACCACATTTGTCAATACAGACAGTTAATAATAATTCTCATTAAGGCTGTCTGGTAATTATTTCCTTATCCATATCTGTTGAAAATGTGTCTTTGATTCCTTCTGACACATACACTTTACTGCCATCAAAAAGTATCATATCAAAATCTATAGCACCGCTTCTGTAAAGTTCTTTAGCGCCGTCCAGCCCCATTACAAAAAGTGCCGTTGACAATGCATCTGCTGTAGTTCCATCTGAACACACAATTGTAACAGAAGTCAGGTCACTGTCTGAAGGATAACCTGTCTGTGGGTCTATAATATGATGGTATACCTGTCCGTCCTGCTCAAAATACCGCTCGTACCCGCCTGATGTAATGACAGCCTTATCCGCCGTGCTTAATATTCCAAGATAACTATTCTCACTGGCAGGATTCTGTATGGCAACTCTCCAGTCTGAACCGTCCGTCTTAGTTCCAAGCACCTGCACATTGCCCCCAAGATTGACAATCGCATGCTCAATGCCGCAATCCTTCATAATCTGGATAACCCGCGAAGATGTGTAGCCTTTGGCTATACCGCCAAGGTCAATGCTGGAACCACCTGTCAGTGCCACCTGCTGCCCGTTTACTGATACATTTGTATAAGAAACACCCTTAAGTGCCTCTGCAATCTCATTGCTTTCAGGCACTCTGTAATTCTTCGTTGTAAATCCCCACAGCTCCATAAGAGGATATATCGTAATATCGAAAGCCCCATTGGTCTTTTCTGACACCTGCATTGCCCTATTCATTATAAATGCAGTTTCTTCCGATACTTCTCCGCTTCCATTTTCATTTATCTTAGTAACATCACTGTCCGCATTTCCTACCGAAAACATTGCATCAAGCCGGTTAATCTCCTGCACCGCCTTGTTTACTGCCTCCTCTGAATTATTTCCATATGCTGTTAGTGACATATATGTATCCATTGCAAATATTTCCTGTGTGCTCTGGGCTGGCTGTTCTTTCGCAGCATTTTCTTTATTACCGCATGATGAGAGCACTGTCATAGCAGTGATTCCTATAATAACTGTTAAAATGTATTTTCTTAACTTCATAATTATCTCCACCTTACATAAGTTAGTTCTTTGAAACTTTAAACTATATTGTGGAAATTGTCAATTGTTCGCGCGAAAAAAGGGCACCCGCTTAATGCAGATGCCCTCTTAGAAAGAAGTTATTTATGAAATTAGATATCTTTTCTTCTTCTCATGTATACTGCTGCCATTCCAAGTAAGCCACTAAGTCCTGCTGCCATTAATGCTGCATACATTCCTGTATGACTCATATCGCCTGTCTTGACTGTTGTGTCTGCTCCTGTTGATGTTCCTGTTGAATCATCTGGTGTCTCGGCAGGATTCTCGTTTTCTGATGGATTTCCTTCAACATATTCTGGGTTCTGGTTATTCTCACCTTCCCATGTAACATTTAAGTTATGAAGCATTGTTGTATTCTGCCATCCGCCTGAGCCAAGTGTTCCTGCATGCTGGATTGCAACTCCGCCAAAGCTGTTAGCTTCAATATCTGCTGTAAGGTCAACCACATGTGGATATCCCTTAGCTGCCTGGTCTGCAAGCTGTTCTGTTGGTGTCTCAACATGTGCTGTGAGCTTATTGCCTTCAACCTTTAAGCTGATTGTACAGCCTGTTGCATAGCAGCTTGCGATAACTTCATCAGAAATCTCTGTTACTGTTCCGTTGTCGTATTTTACAAGTACAAATGTTACGGCATTAGATGATGCCTTTGTTCTTACTATTCTTAATCCGTATCCTGTAAGTGTAGATGTATCGAACTTAAGAAGTACATCCATATACTGTCCTGCACTACCAAATCCCTGACCTGCTGTCTTGGCTGGGTCAACTACAAGCTTAAGTGACATATCACCATATGTTCCTTCTACTGGTGTATACATAAGTCTTGCGCCCTGTGTACCTTCATATAATCCAGCGCCTACGCAGCCGTTACCTGTTGTTCCATATTTCCAAGGTTCTTCTGTATCAGCTCCCTGCCAGCTTCCAAAACTTTCTGTATCTGCCGGACGGTTATAATCTACAGTCCAGAAGCCAGCTTTGATTTCTGACTGCTTTACATTAGGGAAGTTAGAGAAATCTGTAGCAAAGTTCTTGCTTCTTACATCTTTCACTCCGATTGCCTTGTCATATACTGTATTTACCGGTGTTCCATAATCACTTCTGATGTTCTTAGATTCTACCTTAGCCATGATGTAATATCCTACATCACCTGCTGTTAACTTATATGTATACTCTGGTGAATCATTTCTTGTTACTGCTACAAGTATAGGATTGCTGCCCTCTGCATCTGTACATCTGTACCATGAGATTGCCGACATGTCTTCTCTGCTTCCTAAATCAAGTGAGTAATCTACTTTAAGACTGCCCTGTCCGTCATTAGTAATAACTGGTGCCTTTGTAAATGCTGGTGCTTCAATCTTGCTTGGCTTTACAGTAATTCCAACTGCTGCTTCAAGACCTGACTCTGTAGATGCATTTATAATGACCTTCTTAGCTGCATCATCATTATTAGTACCTTCTACTTTGCATGTTCCGTCACCATTATCTGTTAACTTCACATATGCCTTATCTTCGTCTGATACGCTGTATGTTATCTTCTGTGTTGTATCATTAGTTCCATAAAAATAGTTAACTGTTCCTCCTATTGAAGCTGTTTCCTTTCCAGATTCAATCTCTGTGACATCTGATGTTATTGAAAGCTGTGTTGCAACTGTGTCCTGTCCGGCTGCTTTAATTACATCCTTAACTCCTAATGGATCCCAGTCGTCACTGCCCTTTAAAAGATTGTATGTGTTGTAATATGTCTTACCACCTGACACAACCTTGTAGGCATCAAGTACCGACTTACCTGTCATATCAACGGTTTCTTTAGCACCCTCGCCACCGATTGTGATGCTCTGTCCATTATGAATTATGTTGCTCTGATAACACTTTAATGAAGTTGATGGTGTTTTAGTCCATCCAATTGATATAGGTACACTTAAATTACTTTTATATACACAGTCTACTGCGGTAATTGTACCGCCTTCTTTAGTAAAGAACTGTGTAGGTTCAGCTTCAACATTTAATATCTTACAATTAAATGTACAACCTAAAAATGTTGAACCTGTACCATATGATGAATATAATGGTCTGTTTCCGTAGAAATCAAAATCGCATCCTACATATACAGCATTTGCATTAAGGGCATCATCTGTACTTTCAAAATGACAGTTGTTATAAAGACTTCTTGATGCTCCATTTATTGGGTCAAGATTAAGTCTGCTTATGAAGTTACAGTTATCTGCAAACATCTTGTCTCCAGAAACATCAGCAAGCTGTGCCTGTGTTATTGTCTCTGTTCTCTTTGCCTGATTAAGCTCACTCATAAGCGGATAATCAAGGTCAACGCTGCAATAGTTACCTATTGTTATGTTCTTAACTGTAAGCGCGCCACTGCAGTTGAATCTGAACATTGTGTAGTTACCATTAGAGGCATGTGACTGTCCTCTGTTTCCAGCTAATACAACATTATCAGGATTTCCTGTAAGACCTTTGATAGTAAGATAATCTGAATTAACAACCATTCCATAAGGTACTGAATATCCTTCTGTCTTCTGTACTGTATCTGTTGCTGCCGGATCATCTATCCAGTATACATATGGTGCAACATATACTGTCATTGGATTATCTGCTGTTCCATTCTTTAATGCGTCTGCTGACAATGCCTTAGTAATGTCGTTATATACATATGGGTACTGGGCAGCAAGCTCGTCTGATAACGAACCATCAAGATATATGGCTGTCTCTGACAACTGGATTGTCTCACCCTGATACTTAATGTAAGTTCCACCGAATTCAACCGGATCAGAACTGTCGATTGGTGTGTAACCTTCTAATGTTTTGTTAATGTCTTTTACTGCTGAATATCTCATAGCTGTTACTCCTGTTTCCTGTGCAAATGCATAATATCCCTGTAATGGAACTAAGTTACCTGCAACAAGAACACCAGTCATGACACTGACAGCAACAGAAGCAATAATTTTGTTTCTTCGTATCATATTATTCCTCCTTATATTAAATTGTTTCTGCTTCTTAAGATGCTTCCATTATATTCACATTGTATTTTTATAGATACAAAAAAACAGCACGAAATCTTTCAAAATCAAAAAAATATGTAAAAAATCAGTAACATTTTCTCTATAAACGACCTATAATCAACATGTGATTTTGCTTCGTAAGATATTATTTATATACCTAGGAGACGGCAATGTACCATTTTATTGATGACAATTTCAACACGGATATTGCTACTGTGCCACCATCTTATAAGATGAAACATTTTCATGAACATAACAGATGGGAGCTGATGTTTATATATTCTGGTTCCTGCACACTTTATGTAGGTGATGAAATATATATGTTAAATCCTGGCGGACTTGCTCTTATTTCACCAGATACAGCCATATGACTACTTACCTTGCAGGAAGTGACCATACAAGATATGTGCTATATTTTAATAATGATGATTTAAAGTGGATTGCTGATGATTCCTCTCTGGATATAGAAAGCATTTTCCATAAACATCCTGTTGTCCATATACCAGAAAGACGACTTGATTATATATCATCAATTATCCAGAAGATTTCTTATGAACACAATGGTGTAGATAGTCTGTCTTTATCTTTCATACATTCTTATTTTCATGAACTTATACTTTTTATTCTGCGTTGTCAGATGTACGAAGATAATGTTATTACGAAAATGGATACAGGTAATGAACTTATCCAGAAGGTTATTGAATATATTATCGAGAATTATCATAATGACGTAACTATGGCTGCTACTGCCGAACTCTTTAATATGAGTGAATCAAGCCTATCCAAGAAATTTAAGGCTTTTACAGGCTTCAGGTTCAGAGAGTATCTTATTAATGTAAGAACGCACGCAGCAGCAGACCTTTTAGTCAACACCAGCCTCTCTATTACTGAGATTGCTGACAAATGTGGTTTCGCCGACAGTAATACTATGGGCGGCACATTTAAAAAAATCATGGGCGAAGCGCCCGGAAGCTACAGAAAGAACCATTAATTATTTTTTTATTTTAGAACGGAGGTTATTATGGCAGATTTTATTTTACTTAATGAAGATTTCTCTGATTTTCCTATTGGTGAATTTCCTTATGATAAGAATCATTCGGCAATGGGTGAGTATCATTTTATCCATTATCCCGGATATTATGGTAAATGGTATGACCCGGTATGCAACCATGTTTATAACGGTCAGGGGGCTTCATGGATTATTTCTGAATATAATGGAAAACATTTCATGGAGCAGATGCGTATCCGCAATGACAAGCCACACCGCACATTTCCTATGCTCACAAGCGGTGACAGATTCTGGCGTGATTATACTATAACTGCAAGTGTGCGTATGTTTACTACCAAATGGGGCAATGCCGGCATTGGTTTTTGTTGTCAGAACTCTGCTAATCTTCTTGTCCTTGTTTTTGAAGAGCATGAACTGAGAGTTGAATACCGTCACAAGGAAGATGTTACTGTACTTGATGCTGTACCTTTTGATTATAACTGTGATGATACTTATATACTTAAAGCAGAGATTAAAGGCAGCCATGTTATATGCAGCGTTGATGATAAGGTTTATTTTGACCTTGACACTGAATATGCCAGACAGGGTGGCAAGGTTGCCATTACTGCAACTATCCCTGCACAGTTTGGTTTTGTAAATGTTACTACTTCTGAAAGTACTGCTGCTTCTATTGATGCTGCACGAAATGCTTATAAAGCTGAATGTGAAGATGCACAGGCACATTATCCTAAGATGAAGCTTCTTAAGAAAATTGACCTTAAAGGCTGCGGCACCGGAAGACAGCTTCGTTTTGGTCATCTGCTTGGCAACGGCGAATATCAGATGGTTATGGCTCAGTGCCAGAAAAGAGTAAGCCGTGATGCTTATGGAACAATCAGCTGTCTCACCGCATTTGACCTTGATGGCAATATATTATGGCAGCATGGTGAACCTACTGACAATCACGACATTGGAACTATATCGGCAGATATGCCCATGCAGATATATGATATTGATGGTGATGGCTTTGATGAGGTTATAACAGCCAAAAATTTTGAAGTGCTGATTCTTGATGGCAGAACAGGTGAAGTGAAGAAACGTGCCAAAACACCTTTCTCTACACCAGAAGAGGACGGAACTATTATCGGTGTTCCTGATAAAATCTACGCATTTGACAGAGTTAACCCTGATGGTATGCGTATATGTAATTTCCGTGGTCTTGAAAAGCCACGCGATATTATCATTAAAGATCGTTATTGCAGGGTATATGCACTTAACGATGACCTTGAGGTTATGTGGCATTTCCAGAGTGATAAGAATACCGGACATTTTCCTTTTGCAATTGATATTAACGGGGATGGACATGATGAACTTTTAGTTGGTTATAACATGCTTGATTGCCACGGTAATAAAATGTGGTCTATGCCTGTTAATGAAGACCATATTGATGAGATTGTTCCCGGCAGATTCGAATCAGGACCACACAAAGGCACTAAATTCTTTGCCTGTGTTGCAGGAAAGGAAGGCTTCCTGATATCTGATTTTAACGGAAAGCTTCTTAAGAAGGATGGCATAGGTCATGCCCAGCGTGTCAGTCTTGCTAATTATCTTCCTAACCGCCCGGGCTATGAAATGGTTGTTGTTAATTTCTGGGGACACCAGGGAATTATATATTTCTATGACAGTGAGGGTAATCAGCTATGGGAAATGGAGAATGAGCTTAATGGCAATCTCTTAACTCCTGTAAACTGGACTGGTGACGGTCAGGACTTCATCCTTCTTAATGCTGATGTAGAGCGCGGAGGAATGATTGATGGCAATGGCGTTCAGGTTGTTAAATTCCCTGACGATGGTCATCCTACCATGTGTGCTGAAGCTGTAAACCTCTACGGCGATGCCCGTGATGAAATTGTCACATGGGATTATGATTCTATGTACATATATACACAGGATGATGCACCTAAGGACGATGTATATGCACCTTTCAAGTATCCTGATTATAATGCTTCTAATTACCGCGGAGAGTATTCTTACCGTGAGAAGTGGTGGTAAAATTAAGACTATAAATGACCAGCAGGGTTGCAGAGTATATAACACTCTGCAACCCTGCTGTATAATTAGTCCATCAGCATTTAATGAGTTTTTTCTCCAAACAGTAATGATACACTCCGTCTTCTTCAACGGATTTACATATGACATCCGCTCTTGCTTTGACTTCATCAATGGCATTTCCCATTGCCACACCTGTACCAACAGCTTCTAACATTTCAATATCATTTCTACCGTCACCAAAAGCAATCGCCTCATCTTTCGATAATCCATAATAACTAAGCACTGCATTTACCGCATTTCCCTTACCACAATTCAATGGAATTATATCTGCTGCTTTATCCCACCATGCAGTTATCTGAGTATTTTCAGTTCCTTGCAGTATCTGGGCATATTCTTCTTTTCTGCACGCACACATAATCTGATAAATATCTTCTTTACATAACTCATCAAAATTATCTGCAATTGTCAATGTTTCATTTCCAAATTTAAAGTACTCTTCCAGATGCTCATCTGTGCCATTAGTAACAATAAAATGCTCATTGCTGATTGCAGCTGCTCTGTTCATTTTATTAAGATTTTGAATTATTTGATGTTTATCATTATTATTCAGGGGATTTCTGAAAATAATCTTTTCTCCAGCCATTACATATGAACCATTAAATGTAAGCAGCACATCAAATGTAATATCTTTGAATTTAGGGATTGAAAGATAGCCTCTGCCAGTTGCCATACAAAGCAAAATTCCATTCTGGTGAAGAGAATTTAACGCCTTAACTGTTTTATCTGTCGGTTCTTTACATCCCATTTTCAACAATGTTCCATCTATATCGAAAAATGCTATTTTAATCATATATGGCTCTCCTATACTGTATAATATAATACATTATTAAAACATTCTCTTATCAAATCTCATATTTCTCGCTTTACCTTTTGAAAAATCATTATATCATAATAATACCATAGTTCACAAACTAAAAAAACACCCCAGAACCGAAATTCTGGGGTGTAACATACTTTTCTGAAGCGCAATAAGACGCTTTGGATTGTAAAAATTATCTCTTTGAGAACTGTGGAGCACGACGAGCTGCCTTGAGACCGTACTTCTTTCTCTCCTTCATTCTTGGATCTCTTGTTAAGAAACCAGCCTTCTTAAGTGATGGACGGTACTCGTCTGAATCAACCTGAAGAAGTGCTCTTGAGATACCATGTCTGATAGCACCAGCCTGACCTGTGTATCCGCCACCGTGTACGTTAACGATTACATCGAACTTGTCAGCTGTCTCTGTGAGAGCTAATGGCTGCTTTACAACAACCTTAAGTGTCTCAAGACCAAAATACTCATCAAGTGATCTCTTATTTATTGTGATATTACCTGTACCTGGTACTAAATATACTCTAGCAATACTGCTTTTTCTTCTACCTGTTCCGTAGAACTTTCCGTTTGCTTTCTTAGCCACTGTTAATTCCTCCTTATATGTGTCCTTATATTAAAACTTTAATACTTCTGGCTTCTGAGCTGCCTGCTCATGATCTGGACCAGCATAAACATGAAGCTTTGTGAACATCTGACGTCCTAAAGGTCCCTTTGGAAGCATTCCCTTAACAGCAAGCTCGATAACCTTCTCAGGCTTCTTTTCCATCATTTCCTTAAGTGTTGTTTCCTTTAAACCACCAACATAGTCTGAGTGGCTGTAGTAAACTTTCTGGTCAAGCTTCTTTCCTGTGAACTTAACCTTATCAGCGTTAATTACGATAACATTGTCACCACAGTCAAGGAATGGTGTGTAAGTTGGCTTATTCTTTCCTCTTAACACAGCAGCAACCTGTGATGCTAAACGACCTAATGTATAATCTGCAGCATCTACTACATACCATTTTCTTTCGATTGTAGATGCACTAGCCATATAAGTTTTCATTAGTTTTCCTCCTGAAATATTGCTATAATGCTTAATTATTAATGTATATAAATGTCTCTCCGGGGCATTGGTGAAACACTTAAAACCTTAATTATGGGCGCACTTATCACGCCACATTTCTGAATTATATAACACATAACCACGTGTGTCAATATACTTTTGCAAATGTTTTATCCAAAAAAGTTATCCACATCAGACAACCCTTGCATCATCATTATCCACATATTCAATGCCAACAAGTGTAAGTCCCTGTGGAGGAGCAGTCTGCCCTGCAACAGTCCTGTCCTTTGCCTCTAACATCTGCTTCACATATTCCGGCATGAACCTTCCTTTTCCCACCTGAATAAGTGTTCCTGTAATAATTCTTACCATGTTGTATAAGAATCCATTTCCTTTAATACGGATAATTATCTCACTGCCTTCCTGCAAAACCTCAAGTGAATATATAGTCCTGACAGTCGATTCTGCCTGAGTTCTCACACAGCAGAAGCTTTTGAAGTCATGTTCACCAACAATATATGCTGCAGCTTCTTTCATTTTTTCAATATCAATACTGCCTGCAACATGCCATGTGAAATTGCGCTTCTGAGGCAACGGAACAGCAGTATTAAGTATGCGGTATTCATAAGTCTTTCTTGTGTTACAGTGCCTTGGGTGAAAATCTACAGACACTTCCCATGAATCCTGAATAACTATCGAATCCGGCAGGAATCTGTTTAGTGCAAATGTGAATCTGTCTCCAGGTATTGTCGATTCCGTATCAAATACAGCTACATTTCCATATGCATGCACACCTGCGTCTGTACGACTTGCTCCGGTCACATGCACATTTTCACCGGTAAGCTCGTGAATTGCCTTGTCAAGACACATTTCTATAGTTGGTGCTTCCGGCTGAATCTGCCAGCCGGAATATTCTGTTCCATCATAAGCTACGATAAGCTTTATTCTTCGCATGGCGTTCCTCCTTATTCAGCCAGAATCAGCCTATTATAAATGTCATATCTGTATACACATTGATTATATTAACTTAAGCGTAATCTTAACCACAATAATGCATGCAAGATACAATGCGATAATAAGATATGCATTAATATCTCTTCTGGAGTATTTCAGCGGCTTCATCTTGGTTCTTCCCTCGGAACCGTGATAACATCTCGCCTCCATAGCCATTGCAAGTTCATTTGCCCTTCTGAACGCTGATATGAATAAAGGCACAAGAATAGGTATCATGCTTTTGCCTTCTTAATAATATTACCTGACTCAAAGTCTGCACCTCGCGCCATCTGTGCCTTCATTATCTTATCTGTTTCCTCAATAAGAATCGGGATGAACCTCAATGCAATTGACATCATCATTGCAATTTCATGAACCGGAACTTTAATATATTTAAGAAAACCAAGTCCCTTCTCAAGCCCGTCTGTAAGGTTATTAGGCGTTGTTGTGAGCGTCATAAGGGATGAACCCATAATAAGAAAAATAAGCCTTATAACCATGAATACAGCCGTATTAAGACCTTCATGTGTTATCGTCAGCTTCCATATCTTAATAAGAGGCGTTCCTGGCGTCAGAAACAGATTAAATGCCGCACTGATTACAATTAATATTACAATTGCCTTAAGACCTTTAAGAATGAATTTAAGAGGTATCTTTGACAGTGCAATTACTATCGCCAAAAATGCTGCTACAACCAGATACAGCCATATATTACTTCCCAGAAACAGGGATATTACGAATATTAAGGTACCCATAAGCTTAACTCTCGGGTCCAGTCTGTGTATTACCGAATCTGCCTGATAATACTGTCCTATTGTTATATCTCGAATCATATTTCTTCCTTTATCCCAGTGCTGACAAAATGCTTTCCTTCGCTTCATTAATTGTGATAGCATCTGTATTTACATTAAAGCCTGCCTGCTTCAAATCATTCATTAAATAAGTTACCTGTGGAGCAGCAAGACCAATTGCCTCCAGCTCCTTGTAATGTCTGAATACATTTCTTGGAGTGTCATCATATGTCAGCACTCCATCATTCATTACCATAATTCTGCTCACATAGTTAGCAACATCATCCATGCTGTGTGACACAAGAATAATAGTCATTCCTGTCTCTTCCCTTAAATACCTAAGACAATTAAGAATATCATCTCTTCCCTTAGGGTCAAGACCAGCCGTAGGTTCATCCAGAATAAGAACATCTGGTTTCATCGCAAGTACACCCGCAATAGCAACCCTTCTCTTCTGTCCACCTGACAAATCAAATGGCGACTGATAAAACATATTATCATCTATTCCAACCAGTCTTAACGACTCAAATGCTCTGATTTCAACCTCCTTCTGTGAAAGGCCAAGGTTCTTAGGACCAAAACATACATCTTTGAATATCTCAGTCTCAAAAAGTTGGTGTTCCGGATACTGAAAAACCAGTCCTACCCTGCTTCTTAATTCTTTCATATTAAAGCCCTGCTCATATATATCTCTGCCATTGTAATATATATGGCCTTCAGTCGGTTTAACAAGACCATTAAGATGCTGTATAAATGTGGATTTACCCGAACCTGTATGACCAATAAGCCCGATAAATTCACCATCCTCTATTGCACAGCTAACATTTTTTAAAGCCTGCCTCTCAAAGCCAGTGCCTTTTTCATAAATGTAGCTGATATTATCTACTTTTATTGACATTGAAACCCTCATTTCTAACTCTAATGAGTTCCTCTGTAAATTCTTCCGAAGTCAATATTCCATTCTTTAATGGAACGCCTTCCTTCTGAAGTTCATAGGCTAATTCTGTAACATGCGGCACATCAAGTCTCAATTCCTTTAATTTCTCTACCTGAGAGAATATTTCTCTTGGTGTTCCTGACATTACCAGCTTTCCATCATCCATTACATAAAGCTTGTCTATATCAATTACTTCTTCCATGTAATGAGTGATAAGTATAACCGTTACATTTTCCTGCCTGTTCAATTCATGAAGCACATTAAGTACATCCTTTCGTCCCAACGGATCAAGCATTGCTGTTGGTTCATCTAAGACAATACATTTTGGCTTCATTGCTACAATTCCCGCAATCGCTACCCTCTGCTTCTGTCCTCCAGATAGCTTGTTTGGCGACTGATTTCTGAAAGCATACATTCCTACTGCTTTCAGGCTTTTTTCAACTCGTTCCCATATTTCTTCCGTTGGAACACCAATATTCTCTGGTCCAAATCCAACCTCTTCATCAACAAGAGTTCCAACTATCTGGTTATCAGGGT
This sequence comes from Eubacterium sp. AM49-13BH, assembly GCF_003464165.1. Classification (GTDB taxonomy): domain Bacteria; phylum Bacillota; class Clostridia; order Lachnospirales; family Lachnospiraceae; genus Lachnospira. The sequence goes on from NZ_QSEK01000003.1 coordinate 26,324, forward strand.
TCTGAAATACCATTCCGGCAGTCTGTCTTACCTTTAAAGTATTCTCCTCTTCCCTTGTGTCCATACCATCAACCCACACAGTTCCCTCTGTCGGCATAACGAGCGCATTCAGATGTTTTGCAAATGTTGATTTACCGGAGCCATTATGACCTAACACGGCAACAAAATCGCCCTGCTTAATGTCAATACTCACATTATCAACAGCCTTAGTTATTCCCTCAACATTACCATCTTCATCTCGTCTTATATATTCAAATGTGAGGTTTTTTGCTTTAACTATTCCCATATGACCTCCTGCCCTTTTAAGTCTTACCGCAGATTCCAAAAAAAGCGGATAAGTTTCCTTACCCGCTTAAATTGCAATTGAAATTAAACTAATTCAAGAAGAACTTCCATTGCTGCATCACCTTTTCTTAAACCGATCTTAACGATTCTTGTATAACCGCCCTGACGACCAGCATACTTAGGTGCGATCTCATCAAATAACTTGTTTGTAAGATCAACAGTCTTTGTATTCTTCTTCTTTCCAGCAGCTGCTGTAGGAACTTCTGTAACTGTGTAAAGAACCTTATCCATCTGCTTTCTAGCATGAAGTCTTGAAGGAAGATCCTTCTTGATTTCCTTCTCTACTGTCTCATATACAGTAACCTTCTTGCCATCAACAACTTCCTTAACTCTCTTGCCTTCAGCATCCTTCTTAGGAACCTTTGCTGAAACCTTAACTGTCTCGTAGTTGTCTTTCTCTTTAACTGCAAGTGTGATGAGCTTTTCAGCCATCTTCTTTACTTCCTTGGCTCTTGCCTCTGTAGTAACAATCTTGCCATTCTCGATTAATGCTGTTACCTGACTTCTTAATAAAGCCTTTCTCTGGCTAGATGTTCTGCCGAGCTTTCTATATTTTGCCATGATTTACCTCCATTTGTAACAGCTACACATGCGCTTATGGACTTACTGTATAGCCGCCGTATCTACAAATTAATCTTCGTTAGGTCTAAGATGTAAGCCCATTTCCTTAAGCTTAAGGAGAACTTCATCTAAAGACTTCTTACCTAAGTTTCTTACCTTCATCATATCATCTGATGTCTTGTTGCAAAGCTCTTCAACTGTGTTGATACCAGCTCTTCTAAGACAATTAGATGAACGAACAGATAATTCAAGATCTTCAATGCTCATTGAAAGGACCTTAGTAGTCTCATCCTCTTCCTGCTCAACCATGATTTCCACTTTCTGAGCGTTCTCTGAAAGATTGATGAATCCCTTTAAATGTTCACTTAAAACCTTAGCTGCGAGACTTAAAGCCTCATCTGGTTCTATTGTTCCATTAGTGAAAATATCAAGTGTAAGCTTATCAAAATCTGTATCCTGACCTACACGAGTATTCTGAACTGCCATATTAACTCTCTCTACTGGTGTGTAGATTGAATCAATAGCGATAACGCCTGCTGGCTGATCATCTCTCTTATTCTTCTCAGAGCTTACATAACCACGACCATTAGTGATTGTAAGTTCCATTGTGAGCTTGCTGTCTGCACCATTAAGATGTGCAATAACAAGATCCGGATTGATTATTTCAATATCAGGATCAACCTGAATATCTGATGCTCTAACTACACCTTCGCCTACGAAGTCAATATGTGCTTCTTTAGGCTCAACAGAATTTCCGTTGTTCTTGATTGATAACTGCTTGATGTTCATGACGATCTCAGTAACATCTTCCTTAACACCTGGAATTGAGCTGAATTCATGAAGTACACCTTCAATCTTGATACTGCTTACAGCTGTACCAACTAATGAAGAGAGCATAATTCTTCTTAAAGAATTACCTAATGTTAAACCATATCCTCTTTCGAGTGGCTCAACAACAAATTTTCCATACTTGCCATCTTCTGATTTTTCTGTCATCTCAATCTTTGGCATCTTGAAATTAAAATCTGCATCAACCATGTATAGTCCCTCCTTTTTATGGGTTTTATAAGTTTTATTCTATATTTCCGGTACGGATTACTTAGAATATAACTCGACGATAAGCATCTCGTTTACAGGAACGTCAATAACTTCTCTTGTAGGGATTGACTTAACTGATCCCTTAAGAGCGTCTGCATCTGCCTCTAACCACTCTGGAACAAGTCTTCCGTTAGTAGACTCAAGGATTTCCTTGTATCTTGCTGATGACTTAGACTTCTCTCTGATTTCGATAACATCTCCAGCCTTTACAAGGTATGAAGGGATGTTTACGCACTTACCATTAACTAATACATGCTTGTGATCAACGATCTGTCTTGCTTCTTTTCTTGTTCTAGCGAATCCTAATCTGAAAAGAACATTGTCAAGTCTGAGCTCGAGCATGATCATAAGGTTCTCACCAGTCATACCCTTCTGTCTCTCAGCCTTCTTATAGTAATTTCTGAAAGGCTTCTCTAATACACCGTAGATGAACTTAGCCTTCTGCTTCTCACGAAGCTGCATTCCATACTCGCTAACCTTTCTACCAGCGTTCTTTGCCTTTCTTCTAGATTTCTTATCTATTCCTAAATATACAGGATCCATTTCAAGAGATCTACATCTCTTGAGGACAGGTGTTCTATTAACTGCCATTGTAATCTTACCTCCCTAAATTAAACTCTTCTACGCTTTGGTGGACGGCATCCATTATGTGGAACTGGAGTAACATCCTTGATACTTGTAACTTCAAGACCAGCTGCTGAAAGTGCTCTGATAGCTGCTTCTCTACCTGAACCTGGTCCCTTAACCATAACGTCTACAGACTTTAATCCATGGATTAATGCAGCCTTTGTTGCTGTCTCAGCTGCCATCTGTGCTGCATAAGGAGTAGACTTCTTAGATCCTCTGAATCCGAGTCCACCTGCAGATGCCCATGATAAAGCATTTCCTTCTGCATCTGTTAATGTAACTATTGTATTATTGAAAGATGACTGAATATGTGCCTGTCCTCTTTCAACGTTCTTCTTAACACGCTTCTTTGTCACTTTTTTTGTAACTTTCTGAGCCATGATAACTAACCTCCTGTGAGTTTAACAATTCAATTATTTCTTCTTATTAGCTACAGTCTTCTTAGGACCCTTACATGTTCTTGCATTAGTCTTTGTCTTCTGGCCTCTGCATGGAAGTCCCTTTCTATGACGGATTCCTCTGTAGCATCCGATTTCCTTTAATCTCTTAATGTTCATGGCAACTTCTCTTCTTAAGTCACCTTCTACTAAATGTTCTGGATCAGCATCGATAACCTTAGCAATCTTTGCAACTTCTTCATCTGTAAGATCCTTAACACGTGTATCTGGATTAACGCCAGCCTCTTCAAGAATCTTAGATGCTCTTACTCGGCCAATACCGTAAACATAAGTAAGTCCTATTTCAATACGCTTTTCTCTTGGTAAGTCTACACCTGAAATACGAGCCATGTGTTCTTTAACCTCCGTTTGATCAATTAAATTAATATTAATAATAAAGATAGAAAAATGTAGTCCGATTCCTACGCAGCTCGTTCTAAGCTCTATCCCCCACTTTGAACGCCTGAAATGTGTGCGTCACCTTCAGTCTACTATATTTGATAGCAATGAACACCGTCAACTTATCCGGATGTGTCATCGCTGCAGCCGCAAAACTGTTCTCTGTCCATTATATTAAAGACAGAATTAGTTATAATACCAACTAGTGACATTGATACTATAACGCAGAAATATGAGAAGTACTTCTACTTCTCTGCTTCAGGGTAATTAGCCCTGTCTCTGCTTGTGCTTAGGGTTTTCACAGATAATTCTGATGCTGCCCTTTCTTTTAATGACTTTGCATTTTTCACAAATTGGTTTAACTGATGATCTAACCTTCACTGCAAAAGCCTCCTTTCAGACAAGTTCGGTTGCTATTATAGCACAACCTTTTCTATCAACGCAAGGAAAATTTTACAAAATTTATAAAGAATATTTTGTACATATATTCCTATTGTTTTTATTTATCTCTCCAAATGATTCTTCCCTTTGTTAAATCGTATGGTGATAACTCAATTGTTACCTTATCACCAGGAAGAATTCTGATGAAGTTCATTCTTAACTTACCACTGATTGTAGCAAGTATCTGATGTCCATTCTCAAGTTCTACTTTAAAAAATGCATTAGGTAATTTCTCAACTACCTTTCCTTCAATTTCAATTACATCTGCCTTTGACATATAAGTTTACCTCCTATTATTTGGCACTGGTTTTAATCTGCTTAATCGCATATTTTATTTCTTCATTACTTATAAACAGGTTTTTCTCTATCTTTTCTGCAAGATCACTATCTTTTTGTTTTATGAGCTGAACATGTTTCAGCTTTTTCTTTTTAAGTTTATCTGTCGGTCTTAATTTACCGTCCGACAGATAAACATATACATCATCAGATTCGAGAATCATATACACAGTACCTTTGTCATGGCCTGCTTTAGAACTTGCAAAATATCCCTTTATATCACTCATAGATGATTAACCTAAGATCTTAACTATTGCAGCAAATACATCATCCATAGGCTGTGTACCATCAACTTCCTTAAGTACACCCTTTCCTGAATAGTATTCAATCAATGGCTGTGTCTGCTCATGATATACTGAAAGTCTGTTCTTTACTGTCTCTGGCTTATCGTCATCTCTTAAGATAAGCTTCTCGCCACATGCATCACATATTCCTTCAACCTTTGTTGGATTGAACTGGATATGATATGTTGCTCCACAACCTACACATGCTCTTCTTCCAGACATTCTGTTTATTATATTTTCATCAGGAACTTCGACATTGATTGCATAGTCAACTGACTCTCCATTATCACTAAGAGCCTTATCAAGTGCCTCTGCCTGAGGAATTGTTCTTGGGAATCCATCAAGTACATATCCGTTAGCACAATCTGCTTCCTTGAATCTGTCCATGATAAGATCTACTACTAATTCATCAGGTACGAGCTCTCCCTTATCCATGTATGTCTTTGCCTTCTGTCCAAGCTCTGTATTGTTCTTAATATTAGCTCTGAAAATATCTCCTGTAGAGATATGTGGTATAGCATATTTTGCTGCTATCTTCTTAGCCTGTGTACCTTTACCTGCTCCTGGAGCACCTAACATAATTATCTTCATAATATTTTCTCCATTCCAAAATCATAAATATTCGTAATAAATCATAATACACAAAGGACTTACCCGGCATAAACCGGGCAAGTCAATATTTTATACTAATATCATCCGTGATATAAAGAATTACTCACTGAGGAATCCCTTATAGTAACGATTGCACATCTGAGACTCAATCTGCTTTAATGTCTCAAGTACAACACCAACAATAATGATAATTGATGTTCCACCGAATGAAACAGAAGCATTGAAAAATCCTGTACACATTATTGGAATGAGGGCAATTATTAAAAGTCCGACAGCTCCAATAAATACGATATAATTAAGTATTTTGTTAAGATATTCGCTTGTAGACTTACCAGGTGTTATTCCTGGGATAACTCCACCAGCCTTCTTTAAGTTATCAGCTACCTCAATTGGGTTAAATGTTATTGATGTATAGAAGTATGCAAATATTATAAGCAGTACTATGTATACTAATAAACCAATTGAATACTTTGGAGCTTCAACTCTGCACCAGTATGATGAGCTGAGATATCTGGTCCACTCATATGATTTACCAAATAACTGGGCGATTATAACTGGGAACTGCATAAGTGATGATGCGAAAATAATTGGCATAACACCTGCAGTATTAACCTTTAATGGAATGTTTGTTGACTGTCCGCCAACTGTTCTTCTACCGCTGACCTTCTGAGAGTACTGAACAGGAATTCTTCTCTCTCCATCCTGAAGGAAGCATACAAGAACTACCATAACAATAAGAATTGCTAATATTATTACTGCTGCTAAAACACCCTTTGCAGGTGTCTTTGGTGCAACAAATGTGCTATATAATGTAGCAAAATCACTAGGCATACCTGATATGATATTAATTAAAAGTACAATTGAAATACCATTTCCAACACCCTTTTCAGTGATTCGCTCACCAAGCCACATTAATACTGCTGAACCAGCTGTAAGTGCAGCTATAACTACGATTATACATACTACATAATGCAATGTGCTAAGCTGTGCTGAATTTTTGATAAGACCTGATTTACCAAATCCAACCGCCATAGCGATACTTTCTATTAAAGAAAGACCAATTGTTACGTATCTTGTAATCGATGCAATCTTCTTTCTACCATCTTCTCCCTCTTTCTGCATTTCCTCTAATTTAGGAATTGTAATTGTGAGAAGCTGCATAATGATTGAAGATGTGATATATGGTGTTATGCTCAGCGCAAAGAGGGACATTCTTTCGAATGAACCTCCTGTAAAAGCACTGAGATAACTTAAATCACCAGTATTAATTCCACTAAGTAAGCTACTAAAATAATTGGTATCTACACCAGGGATTGGAAGTAAACTTCCAACTCTGACAACAACAAGAATTAATAATGTATATATTATCTTTTTTCTTATATCTTTGTTCTTAAAAGCGCCTACAAGTGTTTTAAACATATTAGATCACCTCGCAGGTTCCGCCGAGAGCCTCGATCTTCTCCTTAGCTGCAGCACTGAATGCGTTAGCCTTAACAGTAAGCTTCTTTGTAAGCTCGCCGTTTGCAAGAATCTTGATTCCGTCCTTAGGATCTTTAACGATTCCTGACTCGATTAATGTATCAACAGTAACCTCTGCACCGTTATCAAAACGATCTAATACATTAACATTAATAGCAACGAATTCCTTACGGTTTCTGTTAGTGAATCCTCTCTTAGGAATTCTTCTATATAATGGCATCTGGCCACCTTCAAAACCTGGTCTTGGTGCTCCTGAACGAGCTTTCTGTCCTTTATGACCCTTACCAGCTGTCTTGCCGTTACCTGAGCCATGTCCACGACCTCTTCTGAAATTATCGCTTAATACTGAACCTTCTGCAGGTCTCAAATTAGATAAATCCATCATTGCACCTCCTTATCTGTAATTAGATTTCTTCTACCTTTAACATATAACCAATCTGCTGAATCTGTCCTCTTGTAGCAGCATTATCTGGAAGTTCAACTGTCTTATGCATCTTTGTAAGACCCATAGCTTCAACAGTTTTTCTATGCTTAGGAACAGCGCCGATTGGAGACTTAACTAAAGTTATTCTTAACTTCTCAGCCATTTTAACCTCCATCTCCTGCTTAGCAGGAATCACAATTTAATTAACCAAGGATCTCGCTAACTGACTTTCCACGAAGTCTTGCAACTTCTTCTGGAGTCTTCATAGACTTAAGTCCTTCGATTGTTGCTAATACAACATTCTGCTTGTTGTTTGATCCAAGTGACTTTGTACGGATATTCTTGATACCTGCAAGCTCAAGGATTGAACGTGCTGGACCACCAGCGATGATACCAGTACCTTCTGGAGCTCTCTTTAATAATACTGTAGCTCCTCCGAACTTTCCAAGAAAATCATGTGGAACTGAACCGTTCTCATCGATTGGAACTTCTACTAAATGTTTGATAGCATCTTCTTTTCCCTTGCGGATAGCTTCTGGAATTTCAGCTGCCTTACCAACACCTGCACCTACGTGTCCGTTGCCGTCACCAACAACTACTAATGCTGCAAAACGCATGTTACGTCCGCCCTTTACAACCTTTGTTACACGCTTGATTGATACTACATTATCATTTAATTCTAACTGACTAGCATCAATTATTGTACGTTTCATACTGTAATCTCCCTTCCGCTTAGAATTCAAGGCCAGCTTCACGAGCTGCCTCTGCTAATGCCTTAATTTTACCTGCATAAATGAAACCGCCTCTGTCATAAACAACAGTCTTGATTCCCTTTTCTAATGCTCTCTTTGCTACGACTGTACCAACAGCAGCTGCTGCTTCAACATTATTTGTCTTCTCAAGCTCTGCCTTAACTTCCTTATCAAGAGTTGATGCTGATACAAGTGTCTTTCCAACTGTGTCGTCAATAATCTGAGCATACATATGATTATTGCTTCTGAACACAGCTAAACGTGGTCTTTCTGCAGTACCACTGAAACGATTACGTAATCTTCTATGCTTCTGTTCGCGAACTACTGTTCTTGATTTCTTACTAACCATTATGTTTTCTCCTTTAATTATTTCTTACCAGTCTTACCAACTTTACGTCTGATAACTTCATCAGCATACTTGATACCCTTGCCCTTATATGGCTCTGGAGCTCTCTTTGCTCTGATTTCAGCTGCGTACTGGCCAACTGCTTCTTTACTGATACCTTTAACAATGATGATGTTTGTTCCATCAAGAACTGTTTCAATTCCTTCTGGATCTTCCATCTCAACTGGATGAGAGTAGCCTAATGAAAGAACTAACTTCTTACCCTGCTTCTGTGCTCTATAACCAACACCGTTAACTTCAAGCTTCTTCTCATAGCCTTCTGTAACACCAATAATCATGTTATGAATAAGTGTTCTTGTAAGTCCATGTAATGACTTCATCTTCTTTAAGTCATTTGGTCTTGAAACAACGATTTCAGAACCTTCCTGCTTAATGTCCATCTCTGCTGGTAAAACTCTCTCAAGAGTTCCCTTTGGACCCTTTACAGTCACTTTATTATTTTCTGCAATCTCAACAGTAACTCCTGCTGGGATAGCGATAGGCATTCTTCCTATACGTGACATGCCGTGCACCTCCTAATTATAATGAGGGAAACATTCATATACGCTGAACTACGATGGGATAGGATTCCCGTTTCCCTGTGTGTAAGTGTTCAATAATTACCAAACGAAGCAAAGAACTTCTCCACCAACGCCGAGCTTTCTAGCTTCCTTGTCAGTGATAACGCCCTTGTTTGTAGATATAATAGCTACACCAAGACCACCGAGAACCTTTGGAAGTTCTTCCTTGTTTGCATATACTCTAAGACCTGGCTTAGAGATTCTCTGAAGACCTGAAATGATCTTCTCATTCTTAGAAGCACCGTACTTTAATGTAATACGGATATCGTTGAACTTACCATTCTCAACGAGCTCATAAGACTTAATATAACCCTCGTCTAAAAGAATCTTAGCGATTGCAAGCTTCATCTTAGATGATGGAACATCAACTGTGTCGTGCTTTGCTGTATTTGCATTACGAATTCTTGTAAGCATATCTGCAATTGGATCTGTCATTGAAATTTTCCTCCTTATTTTAACTGGTTTCCTGTTACCAGGACTACGTTAATTGATTTTACCAAGATGCTTTCTTAACTCCAGGAATCTGTCCCTTGTAAGCTAATTCACGGAAGCAAATTCTGCAGATTCCGTATTTTCTTAAAACAGAATGTGGACGACCACATATTGTACAACGTGTATACGCTCTTGTAGAGAACTTAGGTGCTCTCTGCTGCTTAACCTTCATAGAAGTCTTAGCCATTGAATTTCCCTCCTTAATTATTTCTTAAATGGCATGTTGAATAATCTTAATAACTCACGAGCTTCCTCATCAGTCTTAGCTGTAGTTGTAATGATTACATCCATACCTCTAACCTTATCAATCTTGTCATATTCGATTTCTGGGAAGATAATCTGCTCTTTGATACCTAAAGCATAGTTACCTCTTCCATCGAATGAATCAGCGCTAACGCCACGGAAGTCACGTACACGTGGTAATGCAAGGTTTACTAATCTGTCAAGGAACTCATACATCTTCTCTCCTCTTAATGTAACCTTACAACCAATTGCCTGACCCTCTCTTAACTTGAAGTTAGCAATTGAATTCTTAGCTCTTGTAAGAACTGCCTTCTGACCAGCAATTGTTTCCATTTCCTTAACAGCTGTGTCAAGAAGCTTTGAATTTTCCTTAGCTTCGCCAACGCCCATGTTAATTACGATCTTATCGATCTTTGGAACCATCATTGGGTTCTTGTAACCGAATTTCTCAGTCATTTTCTTAGTAATTTCATTATCGTATAATTCTCTAAGTCTACTCAAAATTATTGCCTCCTTCCTTTATTAATCGATAACTTCGCCAGTTGCCTTAGCAACACGAACTTTCTTACCGTCCTTGAAGTCATAACCAATCTTTGTTTCCTTACCCTTTAATGAGTAAGCGATATTTGAGATATCGATTGGTGCTTCCTGGTGGAGAATTCCACCCTGCTGATTAGCTGCGCTTGGCTTAGCATGCTTTGTAACCATGTTAACACCCTCAACTAATGCTGTATGATTCTTAGCATTTACAGACAATACCTTGCCCTCTTTGCCCTTGTCTTTTCCTGCGATAACCTTAACAGTATCGCCTTTTTTAATTCTAACAGCTGACATTGTGGTACCTCCTATAATACTTCTGGAGCAAGAGATACGATTTTCATGAACTTCTTATCTCTTAACTCTCTGGCTACTGGACCAAAGATACGAGTTCCCTTAGGAGTCTGATCATCTTTAATTATAACAGCAGCATTCTCATCAAATTTAATATATGAACCGTCCTTACGACGTGCGCCCTTTACTGAACGTACGACAACGGCCTTAACAACGTCACCCTTTTTAACAACGCCGCCTGGTGTTGCTTCTTTAACAGTAGCGACAATTACATCACCGATATTTGCATATCTTCTTGTAGATCCGCCCATAACTCTGATACAAAGAATTTCCTTAGCACCAGTATTATCAGCAACCTTAAGTCTGGTTTCCTGTTGTACCATAATACTACTCCTTTCAGTAATATCACAAATAAATTCTTATTATTTTGCTCTACTGATAATCTCAACTAATCTCCATCTCTTATCCTTAGATAAAGGTCTAGTCTCCATTACCTTAACAACATCTCCGATTAAACATTCATTGTTCTCATCGTGTGCCTTTAACTTGTAAGTTCTTTTAACGATCTTATTGTAAAGTGGATGCTTAACGTTGTCCTGTACTGCAACAACGATTGTCTTATCCATCTTATTGCTTATAACCTTACCTGTACGAGTTTTTCTTAAATTTCTCTCTTCCACAGTTATTCTCCTTTCTTAGGATATCTAAGTCTACATGCCTTAATTAAGCATTCTTCTGTGCAATTACAGTCTGGATTCTAGCGATGTTCTTACGAACTTCCTTAATTCTGCTTGTGTTGTCCAGCTGATTTGTTGCGTTCTGGAATCTTAAATTGAAAAGTTCCTTCTTAGCAGCTACTAATTCTTCATTTAACTCTGCAGCTGATTTTGCCTTTAAATCTTCTACATACTTATTAATTTTCACTGTTATCACCGCCTTCTAAGTCTGCACGTGAAACAATCTTGCACTTGCAAGGAAGCTTATGTGTTGCGAGACGTAAAGCTTCTCTTGCTGTTTCTTCAGCAACGCCTGAAATCTCGAACATTACACGTCCAGGTTTAACTACTGCTACCCAGCACTCCAAGTTACCTTTACCTTTACCCATACGAACACCGATAGGCTTACCTGTTACCGGCTTATCTGGGAAAATCTTTATAAATACTTTACCACCACGCTTAATATATCTTGTCATAGCGACACGGGCAGCTTCTATCTGATTTGATTTGATCCAACAAGGTTCTGTTGCAACAATACCGAATTCACCATTAGTGATCTTATTGCCTCTTGTAGCCTTACCAGCCATAGAACCACGGAACTGTCTACGATGTTTAACTCTCTTAGGTAGTAACATTACTTATCGCTCCCTTCCTTTTCTACGTTAGCGTTGGCATTATTCTTTGTAGGAAGAACCTCACCTTCGTAGATCCAAACCTTAACACCAACCTTGCCATAAGTTGTATCTGCTTCTGCAAATCCATAGTCGATATCTGCACGAAGTGTCTGAAGAGGAATTGTACCCTCGCTATAGAACTCTGTACGAGCCATATCAGCTCCACCGAGACGTCCTGAACAAGATGTCTTGATACCCTTAGCTCCCTGCTTCATTGTTCTGCCCATGCAAGACTTCATAGCTCTTCTGAAAGAGATACGATTCTCTAACTGCTGAGCGATGTTCTCTGCAACAAGCTGAGCATCCTTATCTGGTCTCTTAACTTCCTTGATATCAATGCTTAACTTCTTAGCAGATGTTAACTTCTCTACCTGCTTCTTTAAGCTCTCGATTTCAGCACCGCCCTTACCGATTACGATACCAGGCTTAGCTGTATGAATAACGATCTTTAATCTGTCTGAAGCTCTCTCTGTTTCAATCTTTGAAATTCCTGCAGCATATAACTTATTCTTGAGGAATTTTCTAATGTTATAATCTTCTACAAGGTTATCAGCGAAATCGTCTTCTGCATACCACTTTGCATCCCAGTCTTTGATTACGCCAACTCTTAAACCATGAGGATTAACTTTCTGTCCCATAAAGACTCCTTTCTATCTCTTAGAAAATAATTATCTTTCATTTAAAACAACAGTGATATGGCTCATTCTCTTTTCGATTCTGTAAGCTCTACCCTGTGCTCTTGGATGTACTCTCTTCATTGTTGGTCCCTTGTTAGCGTAGCATTCTTCTACATATAACTTACTTGGGTCCATACCGTTATTGTTCTCAGCATTAGCTGCTGCTGACTTTAATAACTTCTCTATAATAGATGATGCATATCTTGGATTGTACATAACAATTGCAAGTGCTTCATCAAGCTCTTGCCTCTGATAGCATCTAATACGAAACAAGCCTTCTGAACAGATACTCTAGCGTAAGATAACTTTGCGCTTGGTCTTGTATCCTTAACAGCGTTTCTTTCACGTTTAATCTGGGATCTATGTCCGTTAGCCATGGATTAAACCTCCTTTCAAAAATTCAAATTATCTACTCTTCTTTTCGTCTTTGCCGTGTCCTCTGTAAGTTCTTGTTGCAACGAACTCACCGAGCTTATGACCAACCATATCCTCTGTAACATATACAGGCACATGCTTTCTACCATCATGAACAGCGATTGTATGACCTACAAACTGAGGATAAATTGTTGAACGACGAGACCAAGTCTTAATAACCTGTTTGTCGTTTGCAGCATTTAAAGCATCAACTTTCTTAAGTAAGCTCTCGTCTGCAAATGCTCCCTTTTTAAGTGATCGAGCCATAGGTTGAAACCTCCTTATAATCTTCGTGAATAATAATAGTTACGATTGTAGGCTAATTACTTAATAGCCTTTCCGTTTCTTCTTCTTACGATAAGCTTGTTTGAAGCCTTCTTAGCCTTACGAGTCTTAAGACCCATAGCTGGCTTGCCCCAAGGTGTCATTGGGCTTGGACGACCAACTGGTGCTCTACCTTCACCACCACCATGTGGATGGTCATTAGGGTTCATAACAGAACCACGAACTGTAGGTCTGATACCCATATGTCTCTTACGTCCAGCCTTACCAAGATTAATAAGGTTGTGATCTCCATTACCTACAACACCGATTGTTGCGCGGCAGATAATTGGAACCATTCTCATCTCGCCTGATGGTAATCTAAGTGTTGCATACTTGCCTTCCTTAGCCATAAGCTGAGCTGAGTTTCCAGCAGAACGAACAAGCTGTCCACCCTTACCTGGATATAATTCAATGTTGTGTACCTGAGTACCAACTGGAATCTCTGAAAGTGGTAAGCAGTTACCTACTCTTACTTCTGCACCAGCACCATTCTGTACTGTCATGCCATCTGTTAATCCCTGAGGAGCAAGGATATATGCCTTCTCGCCATCTGCGTAGCAGATAAGAGCGATGTTAGCTGTTCTGTTTGGATCGTACTCAATTCCGATAACCTGTGCTGGAACGCCTTCCTTGTTTCTCTTGAAATCAATTATTCTATATTTCTGTCTGTTTCCACCACCGTGGTGTCTTACAGTAATCTTACCCTGGTTGTTACGACCAGCATTCTTGCTCTTCTTAGCAAGTAATGACTTCTCTGGAGTACTCTTTGTAATCTCTGAGAAATCAGATCCAGTCATATTTCTTCTGGAAGGTGTATATGGGTTATATGTCTTAATTCCCATTATTTCTCTCCTTTCGAGTCTGTGTAATATTGTTTTCTACACTTTAAAGCTACTAATTAAAGGCCTTCAAAGATTTCGATTTCCTTGCTGTCAGCTGTTAACTGTACAATTGCCTTCTTAGTCTTAGAAGTTGTACCAGCTGTTCTGCCTCTTCTCTTCTTCTTGCCATCAAGATTCATTGTGTTAACTGAAGCAACCTTAGTTCCTTCGAACATCTTCTCAACAGCATCCTTAATCATTGTCTTGTTAGCATCTGTATGAACTAAGAATGTATACTTCTTATCTGCCATATCAGCCATAGACTTTTCTGTGATTACAGGCTTGAGGATTACATCATAATACTGTACGTTTGCCATTATGCATACACCTCCTCTAATTTTTCAACAGCAGCCTTAGTAACTACTAATGTTTCATACTTTAATACATCGTATGTGTTGATTTCGTTAGTAGCTGAAACCTTAACTGTAGGAATGTTTCTTCCTGAAAGAACTACGTTCTTGTTCTCACCTTCAATAACTACTAAAGCCTTATCAACCTTTAAGTTGCTCATAACTTCTGCGAACTTCTTTGTCTTAACTTCGTCAAGGTTAAATGCATCAAGAACTACGATCTTGTTGTCAGCAACCTTTGATGATAATGCAGAAAGAAGAGCAATTCTCTTTTCCTTCTTATTCATCTTGAATGAATAATCTCTTGGCTTTGGTGCAAATACAACACCACCGCCTGTCCACTGTGGAGATCTTGTAGAACCCTGTCTTGCATGACCAGTTCCTTTCTGTCTCCAAGGTTTTCTTCCGCCACCAGAAACTTCTGAACGTGTCTTTGCGCTCTGTGTTCCCTGACGATTATTTGCAAGCTGGTTAACTACTGCCATGTGTACGAGATGTTCGTTAACTTCAACACCAAATACAGCATCATTTAATTCGATTGAACCAACTTCTTTGCCTTCAATATTGTAAACAGATACGTTTGCCATCTGTGTGGTCCTCCTTCCTTAGCAAAAACTACTTAGCAGCTTTTACTGTTTCTTTCAGTGTTACTAATGATTTCTTAGGTCCAGGTACTGCACCCTTAACTAAGATTACGTTGTTTTCAACATCAACTCTTACTACTTCAAGATTCTGGATTGTGATTCTCTTAGAACCCATATGTCCAGGCATTCCTTTTCCCTTGAATACTCTACCAGGTGTTGTTGCTGATCCGTTTGAACCCTGATGTCTGTGGAACTTAGAACCATGAGCCATAGGTCCTCTTGACTGGCCTAATCTCTTGATTGCGCCCTGGAAACCTTTACCCTTTGAAATAGCAGTTGCATCAACCTTATCGCCTGCAGCGAAGATATCAGCCTTGATTTCGTCCTTTACAGAATACTCTGAAGCGTTCTCAAACTTGAACTCTCTTAAGAATCTCTTATAAGGAACCTCTGCCTTATCAAAATGTCCTTTAACAGGCTTGTTTACTAACTTTTCTCTTATGTCAGCAAAACCAACCTGAACTGCATCGTAACCGTCGTTTTCTACTGTCTTAACTTGTGTAACAACACAAGGACCAGCCTGAAGAACAGTTACAGGTGTTAAAACACCGTCTTCGTTGAAGATTTGAGTCATTCCGACTTTTGTAGCTAAAATTGCCTTCTTCATTGATTTTCCTCCTGTTTAATCTACAGCGGACAAGATGATGTGTGATACACAGCGCATCCTGTCATCCTAGAACAGCTAATATAAGTGGAACCCGCACCACTGCTTGTTACTTCTATATTAAACCCTTAGGATTATTGCTTTAATAATGAAAAATTCCAGATAATGATTAGTTCATTACCTTAAGGTTGATGAATACACCAGCTGGCATCTCTAACTTAGATAATGCATCTACAGTCTTCTGAGATGGTGATAATACATCGATAAGTCTCTTATGAGTTCTCTGCTCGAACTGCTCTCTTGAATCCTTGTACTTATGAACAGCTCTAAGAATAGTAACAACTTCCTTCTTTGTTGGAAGAGGTACTGGACCACTCACCTGTGCTCCTGTCTTCTTAGCAGTTTCGATGATTTTCTTAGCTGACTGATCAATCAACTGATGATCGTAAGCCTTCAGAGTAATTCTGATTACCTGATTTGCCATAAAAAAAGTCGCCTCCTTCGCACTTTATTGTTTAAGTACGACAAGCGGTGACTGTACACACTCCCACGCGTATCATATAGTCTCATTCATAATTCGACCCACGCGCGTCATTTCTGCGGATTGCAGATGATTTTGGTACAGTGACTTGTCGCCAGTTTCTTCGCCGGAGATTATCTCCAGCATTGACATTCGCTCCACGGAAAACCTGCTTTATTAAAGCAGCAACCTCACGCTTCACAGCTATCAATGTCACAGCAAGTATTAATATACACTAATCCCTATACAAAATCAACAGAAAATATTGTATTTTTTTTAGTACAATATAAAACAAATTCGACCGGTACAATTGTACGGTCGAAACATTATTTTAATAAAATCCAAATCCAAGATACATAGAATTAATGTTCCACTTACCATCTTCATATTTATAATATATGTAAGCAGAATTATTACTATTATTCTTTTCGTTAGCCTTATCGCTTCCTGAATACTGTATCTTGTATGTATATCCTAGTTTAATTGAAACTTTAATCATTGGGCATCCGTCATCTGAATCCACTCTGAAAGATGTATCCGCGATAGAAGCTGTGAATTTGGAAATCTTCAAATCAGATACAGTTTTGTATTTGTCATTGTAGCTGTCGTAAATATTCTTATAAACTGACTCTATGTTCTTCTTTTCTTCTTTGCACACCCTGTCGGTTATAGCTGAATAATCTTTCTTTGCCTGTACAGCGTTAATAATTGTATCCACATCTGTTCTTGCCTGTGTCTTAAGTTCTTCAAGCTTCGAATTAACATATTTTGCATTGTATGCTCCAACTGTAAATGTATCTTCATCATATGCTGCATAAAGCTGTGTTGTATAGTCCTCTATAAATTCTCCAGTTACCTTAATATTATTCTTTCCATTAAAAAGATATGGTATAACGTATTCATCAGAAGAGCTGTTTCCATTCTTAGATGCATCAGACTTATATCCATCACCGACAATAACATCATTAATATATAACGTAAGTCCCTTTGGAACCTTTATTGTAACATCCTTTACAACAAGATTCTCAGCACTGACTTTATACTTCTTAAAAAAAAGCATATAGTGCTTATTGGCTACTGTAAGATACACATCATTATACTGCATTCCAGAATCTGTTATATATCCGACCTTAACAGCCTTGTTACCAGGCATCTTGCTATATGTTGAGACAATGTCATCTGCTGCCATCTTTTCAACTTTCTCACCAGTCGCATCTGCATGAACATTAATAAATGCTTCTTTAGTCAGGAACTCTCCATCAGGCAGATTAATAAGACTATACGCATCATTCCATTCACACTCTGCAACCGCCTTAACATACTGCTTGGCAGTTTTCTTATAGTCTGTCACATTCTTTCCCACACATACAAATATAATTATGGCAGCTATCACAGCAACTCCCGCAGCTACAATTGCAATTATACCCTTAGGAAATCTGGCAGGCTTTTTATTGGCAGGCTGCTGACCAGAAACCTGGCCTGTAAACTGTGCCTGCTGTACAGGCTGCTGACCAAAAACCTGCTGTGGCTGAACTGGCACATTCTCCTGTACCGGTGTTTCCTCCGGCTCTGCTGGCACATTCTCCTGTACCGGTGTTACCTCTGGCTCTTCTTCCACACTTTCCTGCACCGGTGTCTCCTGAGGCACATCTATCACTAGACGTGTCCCACAGTTCCCACAGAATAGTGCCTCATCTTCATTCTTTGTTCCGCAATTTGGGCAAAACATAATTTCTCCTCCCTCATATGATTAATATAGTAAATCATATATCATCATACCATGAATATATGATTTACTCAACCAAATAATCTGTTCTGACTTCACTTGTTTTGTTAATATTTACTGCTGTTTCTGTTTCTCTATTTTTTCTGCAAGATCATTAAGATATTCCCATCGCTCCATCTTTTCTTCAAGCTGCCTTTCCACATCTTCCTTTTCCTTAGTAAGTTCTGCAAGCTTAGAATAAGAAGTTGCATTCTTTGCAATCTCGTCATCAAGTTCTGAAACTTTAGTTTCAAGCTTCTCTATATCATCATCTATAGTCTCATATTCCTTCTGTTCCATGTATGTGAACTTAATCTTATCCTCATGACTGTTATATGCTTTCTTCACTTGCCCTGCTGCCTTTGATTTGGGCGCATCAGCTGTTCCATTTGATGCCACATTATATATAGAAGAAACACATTTATCCCTGTAGTCCGTATAACCACCTTCATACTGTGTAAGGTGGCCTCCTGCCTCAAATGCAAATATCCTGTCAACGACTCTGTCAAGAAAATATCTGTCATGTGAAACTGTGATTACAATACCTGCAAATCCATCAAGATACTCCTCAAGAATCTCAAGAGTTTCAATGTCAAGATCATTGGTAGGCTCATCGAGAATAAGCACATTTGGCGCACTCATAAGAACACTTAACAGATAAAGTCTTCTCTTCTCACCACCTGACAGCTTGCTTATCGGTGTCCACTGCTGCTTCGGTGTAAACAAAAACTTCTCACACATCTGTGACGCTGTTGCCTTTCCATCTGCCGTCGTAACATATTCACCTATGCTTCTTACGAACTCAAGCACAGTAAGACTGTCGTCAAGTGGTTCATTCTCCTGCATGAAATATCCAATTCTTACAGTCTCTCCAACCTCAACACTACCGCTGTCCGGTTCAAGCTGTCCTGCTATAATCTTCATAAGCGTAGACTTGCCGCATCCGTTATCACCAACAATACCGATTCTGTCATCTCTTAGAAAAATGTAGGTAAAATCATCTATTATTGTCCTCTCTCCAAAGCTTTTACAAATGTTGTGAAGTTCAACAGTCTTTCTTCCAAGTCTGCTGCTGACTGAATTCATATCCATAAGCTGCTTGTCAAATCTGGCTCTCGCCTGCTTTGAAGCTTCCTTCATATCCTCAAATCTGTCAATCCGGGCCTGCTGCTTGGTAGAACGAGCCTGACATCCCCTTCTTATCCACGCGAGTTCTTTCCTTAATATATTCTGCCTCTTGGCTTCAGTCGCCCTCTCCATCTCCTCACGCTGGGTCTTCAGCTCAAGAAAGCCTGAATAATTCGTATCGTAGCTGTACAGGGAAGCTTTATCAAGCTCAACAATCCTGTTAGTTACATTATCAAGGAAATACCTGTCATGAGTAACCATGATAAGTTCACCCTTAAAACTCTTAATAAACTGCTCCAGCCAGAGCACCATGTCATTATCAAGATGGTTCGTAGGTTCGTCAAGAATAAGAAGCCTTGCCGGCTCAACTAAAGTTCTTGCAAGTGCTGCTCTCTTTTTCTGACCGCCTGATAAAATATTCATCATTGCAGCGTGATTTGTTATTCCAAGCTTGTTAAGAATCTCTTTTGCTTTCGGCTGGCTGTCTGCATGCTTTCCACGCATAACATATTCCAGTACATTTTCATTATCATAATACAGAGGTGTCTGCGCAAGATACGCAAGCTCAATTCCCTTGCCCTTTACAACCTGTCCCTCATCTGGTTCTTCAACACCCGCAATAATCTTTAAAAGAGTAGACTTACCCGTTCCATTCACACCTATAAGCCCAATCTTATCACCACTGTTAATTCCCAGACTTATATTATTAAAAAGTTCCTTTTCTCCGTAGGTCTTGCTGACCTTTTCAATATTTAATATATTCACTATTATCTCCGTTATATAAATTATTGGTCATCATCTGAAAGATTATAGAAATTCTTAAGCTTCTGTGCAAGCTCCGGGTCTTTCTTCTTCAGATGTTCATAATGCTTCCTCTTCTGCTCCATCATATGCTCATATGCATACGGATTGTGAAGTTTTACTCTGTCAAGCATTTCCTTTCTGTGTTCTTTAAGCATCTGGATTGCGTCAGGATTAATCTGTGCCAGCTTCTTCTCGACAACCACACGGCGTTCATCAATTCTTTTCTCAATATCATCAATATCAAGATTCGAATATTTTTTATCATCAAACAAATGCATCTCAAGTCGCTCAAGCAGCTCATTCTCATCAAAGAGTCCGATTCTTCCCCATGCTGCATGCTTTTCAGCATCAACAATAACATTCTTCTCATCTTTCTTGACACTGCCTATCTCATCAGCCATCTCTGTTGCCATCTTCTCAAGCCATTCGTCTGCATCTGCACCAAAAGCCCACTCGATCTCAGCAAGCCTTTCGTTGTCCTCATGTACCTCACCAGAAACAGCCTGCTCTCCTTCCCCCTCCTCAACAGGATAAGGTCTGTCAAACCCTGCATCTCTTAAGGCAAGCGGAATAGTTCTTCTTACAACACCTTTTTCAACAAGCATGCCTGCGCCAAGTTCCCTTAACTGGTCATTAAGCGTGTGTTCATGCTCTGTAATATAGAACCTGATGCCTTTCTTTTCAAGTGCCTTATATAAAGACATAAGCCTGTCAACTGCCGTCACATCAATAGAACCCACACCTCCGGCGTCTACAATTACCATTTTAGTATTATCATCAAGATTCTTTTCTATATCATCAACAAATGTATTAATATTTGCAAAGAAAAGTGCACCATTAAATCTGTATATAACCGCACCTTTTATCCTCTTTACATTACGGTATCTGTTAAGGCTGTAGAACCCATCCTGTCCCGGTATAACTCCGAGAAATGCTCTTGGCGGTTCCACCGCTTTGACAATAACAGCAATGAATGAAAGAATTACACCGATTACAACTCCGTATATCGTTCCGAATAACAGAACGCCTAAAAATGCTCCTACAAATATTGCAAACTCCTTATGGTCTGTTTTCCATAATTTAACTGCAAGCCTGAATTCAGTAATTCCAATCAATGCAGCAACAACAATTCCTGTAAGTATTGGTACAGGAAGATACTCAAGCACCGGCGTACCAAAAAGCACTATAAGAAGCATTGTCAGAGAAGCTGTTATTGACATAATCTGTGATTTACAACCAAACTGATCTGCAATTCCTGTTCTTGACACACTTCCATTCAAAGGACATCCGCCAATTACAGCAGAAGCCGCATTTGCAGCAGCATAAGACAGAATTTCTCTGTTATTGCTTACTTTATAGCCATATTTGTTGGCATAATTATTAGTTGCAAGCAATGTCTGCGCCATGACAACACCTGCCACTGAAAGTCCAAGAAGTATTATATCTGACGGATTCTTAAACACAACCGACATATCAGGAAGTGAGAATCCCGGCAGCCCCTTATCAACATGTGGAAGAAGCTTAACACCGAATCTGTCAATATGAAAAATTGCAGTTGCAAGTGCACCAAGTACCATAAGAAGTACTGACATCGGAAACTTTGGAATGAACTTCTTCGCAACAAGAATAATCACAACTGTTCCGACTCCAAGCACTGCCGACAACAGATTGAACGACTTCATCTCACCAGCTATATGTATAAGAAGCTTTATTGCCTCTCCTGTTCCCGCATTACCACCAAACAGCTTTGCTGCCTGCATAAGAATTATTGTCACACCAATACCGCTTATAAATCCACCCATTACAGGTGTTGATATGTAATTGACAATACGGCCTGCTTTAATAAAAAAGAAAACCAACAGCCACAATGCTGCAACTAAAGTTATCGCCGGAACTACTGCCTTCGCCTCCTCAGAGCCTGACACTATCCCGAGCGTTGCAAGTGTTCCACCAACAAGTGCCGCCGGAGTTGCATCCACTCCGAACACGAACTGCGGCGAAGATGTCACAAGTCCATATATAAGCACTGGCAGAATAGAGCAGTACAGACCATACACCGCAGGCAGTCCCGCAATCTGTGCATATCCCATTGATATAGGAATTGACACAAGTGCAACAATTATTCCTGAAATAATATCCTTCTGTATATTCTTTAAACTAACATTTTTCAATATGCATCGCCCCTTAATCAGATTTCGATAGAATATATTAACATAAAATAAGCCTGTTCAAAACATTTTTGCACGATTGCAGTTATTAATATTTTCGTATATAATTATTTAATAACAAATGCGGTACCAAACTGCAACACATTTTTATATAGAAAAGGATACTTAATTATGTTTATAGCTGACAACTGGAAAGATTATGAAGTAATAGATACCTCTAAGGGCGAAAAACTTGAACGCTGGGGTAAGTATATTCTTGTACGCCCGGACCCACAGGTAATATGGGACACTCCTAAGAAAGAGCGTGGCTGGAAAAATATGAACGGTCATTACCACAGAAGTTCTAAGGGCGGCGGAGAATGGGAGTTCTTTGACCTTCCACAGCAGTGGCAGATTCACTACAACAGTCCTTCATTTGAACAGGAGCTGACATTCAACTTAAAGCCATTCAGCTTCAAGCACACGGGAATATTCCCTGAGCAGGCTGCTAACTGGGACTGGTTTGGAAAGATAATCTCTGATGCCAGGAAAAAGCGTGGCAGTGAACCTGTAAAGGTTCTTAACCTGTTTGCTTATACTGGTGGAGCAACACTTGCATGTGCAGCCGCAGGTGCTAATGTTACGCATGTAGATGCTTCTAAGGGTATAGTCGCATGGGCTAAAGAAAATGCACAATCTTCAGGACTTATCGACAAGCCTATCCGATGGATAGTTGATGACTGTGTAAAGTTTGTAGAAAGAGAGATAAGAAGAGGTAACCATTACGACGCAATCATCATGGATCCGCCTTCATATGGACGTGGTCCTAAAGGAGAAATCTGGAAAATAGAGGAAGCTATACACCCGCTTGTTAAGCTTTGTGCACAGCTTCTTTCTGATAAGCCATTATTTTTCCTTATTAATTCATACACTACAGGTCTTCAGCCGGCCGTTCTTACTTATATGTTAAGCACAGAGCTTAAGAGCTTTGGCGGACACTGTGATTCACAGGAAGTAGGTCTTCCTGTTTCAAGCAACGGACTTGTTCTTCCATGTGGAGCTTCTGGCCGCTGGATGAAATAATTAATACACAACACCATCGAGTGACGGCGATTCTTCGCCGTCATTCACAATTCTAATAACAAGATGATTAGGCAGACATGTGATTGGCATTAAAGGCTCAGATATATAGCCCATGTTCACACACAGCTTATCCGGACAGCTTGCATCAGCAATCTTAATCTTTCCATTCTCGACAAGAATATCATTATACTCTCCATCCCCGTATTCAATCCTGAACGTGTACGGATTCTTAACATCATCTAACGAAACAGTTCTTAACAATTCGTTATCTCTGTATATATAAGCGGTCTTACTACCGTCATTCTTTCCTGATTTCATATATATAATAGAAGCCACACTTGCCCCGACAAGCAGGACAATCACAGCCACCACTGCAACAACTCTTTTTTTCACAATCTCCTCCATCTGCTATATAGTATATTTTTTAGGAATATATCTGTCTGCAAAGAAGCACACAAGGCCCGTAAACAGACCTGTTATAACACCGCTTATCACAAGGAACGGCATGTACGCAAATATACCTGACAATCTGAGTATGAAAAATGCAGCAAGAATCTGACCTGCATTGTGCGACACCGCGCCAAGTATACCTGTAAGGAATATATACTGTCCCCTAAGCAATTTATTAACAGCTGCCATCACAATAAGACATAAAAATCCACCACTTACACTATATATAAATGATACTGCCTGCCCTGTAAATATTGTAGCCAGTATAATTCTCATAGCCAGCACAATAGCTGCATCACTGAATTTATACCTTTTTAATACAAAAAGTGTGACTATATTGGCAAGCCCTAACTTAACTCCCGGTATTGGAACAAGCGTAGGTATCGCTGATTCCACAACAAATATTGTCAGTGCAATTGTTGTAAGTAATGCCAGCGTTGTAAGTCTCTTAACATCAAAAGTTTTCTTCATGTCTGCCTCCGCATAAATATTACCTATGCATTTTAACAGACATTTCATATTAAGACAATAATTCGTTAAATTAATTCAAATTCGTGCAAAATCAGTTTGACAGTTTGCAAAAATATAGTATAATCATTTGGCTTTATAAATATACGAAAGTGAGGAAATCCTATGGTAAAAGACATGACAAATGGTTCGCCTTCCAAGCATATTCTTGGATTTGCAGTTCCAATGCTGTTCGGAATGCTGTTTCAGCAGTTCTACAACCTTGTTGACACAATAATCGTTGGTAAAACTCTTGGTGTTGAAGCTCTTGCCGGAGTTGGAGCAACAGGTTCTATCAACTTCATGATAATCGGCTTCTGTATGGGAGTCTGTAACGGATTCGTGATTCCGGTTGCCCAATGCTTTGGTGCAAAGAAACCTCGGACCTTAGAAAATATGTATTTAACGGATATATATGCAGTGTTGTTTTCGCCATAGTGCTTACACTTGCATCCGTAATATTCTGCCGCAGGATACTTAATATCATGAATACACCGGCAGATATTATTGACCATGCCTACAATTACATAGTTGTTATATTCATCGGAATCCCAACTGTGTTCCTGTACAACATGGTATCTGGCGTTATCCGTTCGCTTGGTGACAGTAAAACACCTGTAGTTTTCCTTGTGCTTTCTTCAATTATAAATGTTGTACTTGATTTCTTTCTTATTCTTGTATGTAAGATGGGTGTTGCCGGAGCCGGCTGGGCGACCGTAACATCACAGTTAATTTCAGGTCTTACCTGCCTTATATATATGTATAAGAAATATGACATCTTAAAAGGAGACAAATCAGAAAGGGTACTTGATAGAAGATTCATCACCAACCTGTGTATGAACGGTGTTCCTATGGGACTCCAGTATTCAATAACAGCCATCGGAAGTACAATCCTTCAGGCTGCTGTTAATACACTTGGTTCAACATATGTAGCTGCAATGACTGCCGGTTCTAAGATGTTCAACTTTACTTGTTGTCCATTTGATGCACTCGGCTCAACCATGGCAACCTATGCCGGGCAGAATGTTGGAGCTGCCAAGATCAAAAGACTTGGTCAGGGCGTACGCTCTGCTATGATAATTGGTTCAGTATACAGTGTTCTTTCACTTATTGCTCTGTATTTCACTACAGATTATATTGCATTATTATTCGTTAATGCATCTGAGACAACAATTATTGCTCTTACAAGACAGTTCATTCTTGCATCTGCATGCTTCTACATTCCGCTTACAGGTGTTAACGTAGTCCGATTCTGCATACAGGGTATGGGCTTCTCCGTATTTGCAATATCAGCTGGTATCTTAGAGATGATTGGCCGTGCGTTTGCAGCCATCATACTTATTCCAAATATTGGATTCATGGGTGCATGCCTCGCCTCACCAATCGCATGGATTGCTGCTGACGCATTTTTATTCCCTGCATTCATACATTGTGCCAAGAAGCTTAATGCAAGGCATAATATTAAATCAAACTAATAACATGACTAAAGGGAGGACAATATTGCCCTCCCTTAATTATTCTATAATATAGACAGCCTGGCTGTGCATCGCTTCATATCTGGATTGAAATGTCTCAAGATTCCTTGTTATATTACCTTCCATAGGATCCATTATATAAACAATATTCTTATTAAAATCATATCCTGTAATTACAACACAATGTTCTGGAGACATCCATGTATATTCTTTCCCATTAAATACAAATGTCTTAGATTCATATGGCTGTCTCATATCTATTGTATTCCATATTACTATCGGGTCACCCTGAGCAACCATACCTAGAATCTCTTTAAAATCTGTTCCGCTGATATTCTTTGCAACTGCTGACATATTATTAACTTTGAAATATTTATTAGCTGCATTAACAATTGGCTGTGACATGCATCCATAACTTGTGTTATCCCTTGGATTACCAAGAAACATTTCGTAGAAGCTGCCATTGCCTTTCTTAAGATATTCATCTGACATAGTTGTTTTATCAACATTACAGCCGTAATAATTTAGTACGGATGTTAACGATGTAATCTCGCATCCTGTTGGCAGCTCTGGATTCTGATTAAGCGATTCATAGCATTCTATTCTGTATACATCTGGTAAATCATTTACAGTCTCTTCACTTACAGAAAGCTGTTCCTCCGTCACATTACCATCGCTCTTAATTGCTGTATATTCTGCACCTACTGCTACACCTTTGCTGACATTCTTATTATTCATCTTGACTGTTAATACAAATGCTACCGTACATGCCAGTATAGTCATCATTACAAGGAATATTTGATTCTTCCTTTTTCCTATTCTTTTGTTTTTTCTCCTACCATCTCTCCTACTCATCCCAATCACCATCCTAACCTTCCGTTGTAAGTCAAAGTCTCATTTATTAACTTCTATACTTATATACGAAACCTAGCATGATTTGGTCTGAATAAATCGTAAAATTGTGCTTTATAATATTATATAAGCTTTACCACCTGACAATTATCAGTCATTCCATCCCAGAATTTATCCAGTGGTGTTCCTCTGAATTTTGCTATAATACTGCAGTTCATTGCACCATGACCGACAATCAGTATATCTTTGCCACAATTTACCTGTGGCATAACTACATTGTCTATAAACTCCCCTGTTCTTGCAAAAAGCTGTTCAAAACTTTCCCCGCCTTCAACCGTCACATAATCCTCTGGATTTTTAAAAAGAGAATTAATTGGGCAATCCTTTATTGCAAATGAATTCTCTATTCCCTCATATATTCCAAATCCCATCTCAACAAGTCTGTCATCTGTATATACAGGTACTCCCCTTCCTTTGAGAAAAATCTCGGCTGTCTCTTTTGCTCTTACTAAAGGAGATGAATAACATATGTCAAAATGTATATCTGCATACTTTTTCCCAGCCTCTGCCGCCATCATTCTTCCCTCATCATTAAGTGGTATATCTGTTCTTCCCTGTAATTTATGACGTACATTCCAGTCTGTTTTTCCATGTCGCATTATATATAACATGTTGTACTCCTCTTTTTATCACACTCTGGTTCTCTCATCGCTGCTCGCGCAAAAAAGGGTTTCCGAGAAACCCGGAAACCCTTGAAAGAACTGTATTAATAACAATTACTCGATGATAGATGCAACAGCACCAGAACCAACTGTTCTACCACCCTCACGGATAGCGAAACGAAGACCCTGCTCCATAGCTACGTTATGGATAAGTTCAACTGTCATCTCTACGTTATCACCAGGCATGCACATTTCTGTACCAGCTGGAAGCTCACAAACACCAGTTACATCAGTTGTTCTGAAGTAGAACTGTGGTCTGTAGTTGTTGAAGAATGGAGTATGACGTCCACCCTCGTCCTTTGTTAATACGTAAACCTGAGCTGTAAACTTGTGGTGTGGTGTGATTGAACCTGGCTTGCAGAGAACCTGTCCTCTCTGGATCTCGTCTCTCTGAACACCTCTAAGAAGTGCACCAATGTTATCACCTGGCTGAGCCTCATCAAGAAGCTTTCTGAACATCTCGATACCAGTTACAACTACCTTACGGATATCTTCATGGATACCAACGATTTCAACTTCCTCATTAACGTGGAGAACACCTCTCTCTACTCTACCAGTAGCAACAGTACCACGTCCTGTGATAGAGAATACGTCCTCTACAGGCATAAGGAATGGCTTATCTGTATCTCTTTCTGGATCTGGAACATACTCATCAATAGTATGCATAAGCTCAAGGATCTTATCTCCCCATTCGCTGTTAGGATCTTCAAGAGCCTTAAGAGCTGAACCCTGGATGATTGGAGTATCATCTCCTGGGAATCCGTACTCGTTAAGAAGTTCTCTGATTTCCATATCTACTAATTCAAGAAGTTCTGGATCATCAACCATATCACACTTGTTCATGAATACAACGATGTAAGGAACACCAACCTGACGAGCAAGAAGGATATGCTCTCTTGTCTGAGCCATAACACCATCAGTAGCAGCAACAACAAGGATACCTGCATCCATCTGAGCAGCACCTGTGATCATGTTCTTTACATAATCAGCATGTCCTGGACAGTCAACGTGTGCATAGTGTCTCTTCTCTGTCTCGTACTCAACGTGAGCTGTAGAGATAGTGATACCTCTTTCTCTTTCCTCTGGTGCCTTATCAATATTCTCGAATGCAACAGCCTCACCTGTACCAAGTCTCTCATGAAGAGTCTTTGTGATAGCAGCTGTTAATGTAGTCTTACCGTGATCTACGTGTCCGATTGTACCAATGTTACAATGTGGTTTTGTTCTCTCAAATTTAGCCTTTGCCATTGTTTAAAATCCTCCTAAAAATATTTAGATTGCCCTGAGGGGTATCCCCCTCGGGCTTTGTCATAGCTGATATTTATTATATTTCATTTAGTGAAATATTTCAACTATATTTTTATAGTTATTACTTATTTCTATCAGAAATAACCTTATCCTGAACAGACTTTGGAGCCTGCTCATACTTATCGAAGAACATAGAGTAGTTACCACGACCCTGTGTCTTAGAACGAAGGTCAGTAGCATATCCGAACATCTCAGCAAGTGGAACGAATGCTTTAATCATCTTACCACCTGAGATATCTTCCATACCCTCAATACGTCCTCTACGTGAGTTGATATCACCGATTACATCACCCATGTATCTTCTGGCATAGTAACCTCAACCTTCATGATAGGCTCAAGAAGGGCAGGTGCTGCCTTAGCCATAGCATCCTTGAATGCCATAGAACCAGCAATGTGGAATGCCATTTCTGAAGAATCGACTTCATGGTATGAACCATCGTAAATATCTGCTCTAAGTCCGAGAACTGGGAATCCAGCTAAGATACCTGAATTAGCAGCTTCTCTGATACCGTCAGCAACTGAAGGGATATATTCCTTAGGAATAGCACCACCAACTACTGAAGACTCACAGAAGAGTACTGGAGGTTCGTTAATTAATACTGTGTTCTTTGTCTCAACATCAAACTTATCAACGTTAGCTTCAAGTGGTGAGAAACGTACTTTACAGTGACCATACTGACCACGTCCACCTGACTGCTTAGCATACTTACTATCAACATCAACTGCCTTAGTAAAGCACTCTCTGTAAGCAACCTGAGGTGCACCAACGTTAGCCTCTACCTTGAACTCACGAAGAAGTCTGTCAACGATGATATCAAGGTGAAGCTCACCCATACCAGCGATGATTGTCTGACCTGTTTCCTGATCTGTATGAGCACGGAATGTAGGATCTTCTTCAGCAAGCTTTGCTAAAGCTTCACCCATCTTACCCTGGTCATTCTTAGTCTTTGGCTCGATAGCAAGCTCGATAACTGGCTCTGGGAATTCCATAGACTCTAAGATAACTGGATGTGCCTCATCACAGATAGTATCACCTGTTACTGTAACCTTAAGACCTACTGCAGCAGCGATATCTCCTGAGTAAACCTTATCAATTTCTTTTCTCTGGTTAGCGTGCATCTGAAGGATACGGCCAACTCTTTCTTTCTTATTCTTATTAGAGTTAAGTACATATGAACCACCGTTTAATGTACCTGAGTAAACTCTGAAGAATGCTAACTTACCAACGAATGGATCAGTCATAATCTTGAATGCAAGAGCTGCAAATGGCTCTTCATCAGATGACTTTCTTGTTACTTCGTTACCGTCTTCGTCAACACCTGTGATATCTGGGATATCTGTAGGAGCTGGCATGTACTCGATAACAGCATCAAGAAGCTTCTGAACACCCTTGTTCTTATAAGCTGTACCGCAAAGACAAGGAATAGCTGTACCCTCGATAGTACCCTTTCTTAAAGCAGCCTTTAACTCTGGAACTGAAATTTCCTCATCATTAAAGAACTTCTCCATAAGGTCTTCATCAAGTTCAGCACACTGCTCAACAAGCTTGTCATGGTATTCCTGAGCCTGATCAGCTAAATCAGCAGGAATATCGCCAACAACGATATCATCACCCTTATCACCATTGAAGACATATGCCTTCATCTCGAATAAGTCGATAATTCCCTTGAAGTCATCTTCCTTACCAATAGGAATCTGTACAAGTACAGGATTCTTTCCAAGCTTTGTAATAAGCTGGTTGCATGATCCGAAGAAATCAGCACCCATCTTATCCATCTTGTTCATGAAAGCCATACGAGGTACATTGTACTTATCAGCCTGACGCCATACATTCTCTGACTGTGGCTCAACACCGTTCTGTGCATCGAATACACCTACGGCACCATCAAGTACTCTAAGTGAACGCTCAACCTCTACCGTGAAGTCAACGTGTCCTGGAGTATCGATAATGTTAATACGGTATTCTGGCTGTGTCTTATCTGGCTTACCCTCTTTCTCAGGTGTCCAGTGACATGTTGTAGCAGCTGAAGTGATTGTGATACCTCTCTCCTGCTCCTGGGCCATCCAGTCCATAGTAGCAGTACCTTCATGAGTATCACCAATCTTGTGATTAACACCAGTATAATAAAGGATACGCTCTGTTAATGTTGTCTTACCAGCATCAATATGAGCCATAATTCCGATATTTCTGGTTCTCTCCAATGGATATTCTCTTCCAGCCATGGATAAAACCTCCTATAATTATAATTAGAATCTGTAATGAGCAAAAGCCTTGTTTGCTTCTGCCATCTTGTGCATATCTTCTTTTCTCTTTACTGATGCACCTGTGTTGTTAGCTGCATCAAGAATTTCGTTAGCGAGTCTTTCTTCCATAGTCTTCTCGCCTCTTGCTCTAGAGAATGTAGTCATCCAACGAAGAGCTAAAGCCTGTCTTCTGTCTGGCTTAACTTCGATAGGTACCTGGTAAGTAGCTCCACCGATACGTCTAGCCTTAACTTCAAGAACTGGCATAATATTGTTCATAGCTTCTTCAAATACTTCGATAGCTGGTCTCTCAGTCTTAGCTGCAACTCTATCAAAAGCACCGTAAACAATCTTCTGAGCTACTCCTCTCTTACCATCAAGCATAATGTTGTTGATAAGCTTAGTAACTACCTTATTGTTGTAAATAGGATCTGCTAATACATCTCTTTTCTGTGTATGTCCTTTACGTGGCACGGTTCTTCCCTCCTTAATAAATTTATTAAATCATAGGTACTCACAAATAAAAAATGTGTTCGCGCCGTATATATTAACCTGCAACCTCTTGATTAATCTAATTCCGGCACAATTCAAAATTTAATTTGTTCGTAAAAATCAGATTCTTACGAATCCGACTCTTGCAAATTGTAAAACTTGCATGCATTCATATAAATGCGTGTCTTAATTCAGGCTTAATTACTTAGCGTCCTTAGGTCTCTTAGCACCGTACTTAGAACGAGCCTGTCTTCTCTTTGCAACACCTGCTGTATCAAGTGTTCCTCTGATGATGTGGTATCTTGTACCTGGTAAATCCTTTACTCTTCCACCTCTTATAAGAACAACACTGTGTTCCTGAAGATTGTGTCCCTCACCTGGGATGTAAGATGTTACCTCGATACCATTAGAAAGACGTACTCTGGCGATCTTTCTAAGAGCTGAGTTAGGCTTCTTAGGTGTAGCAGTCTTAACAGCTGTACAAACACCTCTCTTCTGTGGAGAAGAGATATCTGTTGCCTTCTTCTGAAGTGAGTTGTAACCCTTCTGAAGAGCTGGTGCTGTAGACTTCTTTACTGCAGTCTTTCTTCCCTGTTTTACTAACTGGTTAAATGTTGGCATTCCGTTTTCACCTCCCGAAATTAGAATAATGAATGGTTGCATCTTAGTATCAACTAAGAAAATGTTTTGTTATCAAAACAGCGCAAAAATAGAACTTGCCTATTCGCACGCTTTATTAGTATATATTTTTACAAATTCAGTGTCAAGCATTTTTTCAAAAAAAGATAAAGCGTGCCAGATTTTATCAATCTGACACGCCATAAATTATCTATAAAGAATTAATCTTCCTGTGTGAATATAAGTTCATCATCACCAGATTCTTCATCTTCTTCGATGTAGTTATTTGTAGAACTGATCTTAATATCCTGATAACGCTTCATACCTGTACCAGCAGGGATAAGCTTACCAATAATAACGTTCTCTTTAAGTCCGATAAGTGGATCAATCTTTCCATTAATAGCTGCATCTGTAAGAACCTTTGTTGTCTCCTGGAATGAGGCAGCTGACATAAATGATGTAGAAGCAAGTGAAGCCTTAGTAATACCAAGAATGATTGGAGTGCCTGTAGCAAGCTTCTTTCCTTCCTCTTCAAGCTTCTCATTAACTTCCTGGAATTCAATTGTGTCAACCTGTGATCCTGGAAGGAACTTAGAATCTCCAGCTTCATCAACAACTATCTTCT
The DNA here is from genome assembly GCF_003464165.1 of Eubacterium sp. AM49-13BH. GTDB lineage: Bacteria > Bacillota > Clostridia > Lachnospirales > Lachnospiraceae > Lachnospira. Next base: position 58,675 of record NZ_QSEK01000003.1, read on the forward strand.
TAAGCATCTGACGAACGATAAGCTCAATATGCTTATCATTGATATCAACACCCTGGATACGGTAAACCTTCTGAACTTCACGAAGGAGATAATCCTGAACAGCTCTTACACCAAGAATTCTTACGATATCATGTGGATTCTCAGAACCCTCTGTGATTTCTTCACCCTTAGCAACAACCTGTCCTTCAACAACCTTTTCTCTTGTATCCTTAGATAATGGATAAGCCTTTGAATTACCTTCATCGTCAGTTATAACAATTTCAGTCTTCTTCTCAGTCTTAACAATGCTTACAGTTCCGCCAAACTCAGCAAGTACAGCCAGCATCTTAGGCTTTCTTGCCTCGAAAAGCTCTTCTACTCTAGGAAGACCCTGAGTAATGTTATCACCGGCAACACCACCAGTATGGAAAGTTCTCATGGTAAGCTGTGTACCAGGCTCACCGATTGACTGGGCTGCAATAATACCAACAGCTTCACCAACCTGTACTGTCTGACCAGTAGCCATGTTAGTTCCATAACATTTAGCACATACACCAATATGTGAACGGCAAGTAAGAATTGTTCTGATCTTAACCTTATCAACACCGGTCTTAATAATAGCTTCTGCTCTCTTAGGAGTTACAAGGTGGTTAGCTTCAACAATAACCTCACCAGTAGCTGGATCAACAATATCCTCAGCTAAGTATCTTCCTGTAATACGCTCCTGTAATGGTTCAAGAATATCTTCCTTGGCATCACTTGAGTTAGTAGCTCTGTTATTAACAAATGAGTAAACATACATACCAGGTATCTGCTTACCTGCGCTACAATCTGTCTCTCTGATAATAAGATCCTGAGAAACATCAACAAGTCTTCTTGTAAGGTATCCTGAATCGGCTGTACGAAGGGCTGTATCTGAAAGTCCTTTACGGGCACCGTGAGCTGAAATAAAGTATTCCAGAACGTCAAGACCTTCACGGAAGTTAGACTTGATAGGAAGTTCGATAGTGTTACCTGATGTATCGGCCATCAAACCACGCATACCTGCTAACTGCTTAATCTGCTGGTTAGAACCACGGGCACCTGAGTCAGCCATCATGAAGATGTTGTTATATTTATCAAGACCCTGAAGAAGGGCATCCTTAATCTTATCATCAGTTTCCTGCCATACGCGGATAACATTCTTATGTCTTTCCTCGTCAGTAGCCTGACCTCTGTTATATTTAACAGTAATCTGTTCAACTTTCTTTTCTGCCTCAGCAAGAAGCTGCTTCTTAACTGGTGGCACTGTCATCTCAGAAATAGAAACAGTCATGGCAGCTCTGGTAGAGTACTTATAACCCATAGCCTTGATATCATCAAGAACTTCTGCAGTTGTTGTAGTACCATGAGTATTGATAACATGCTGTAAGATATCCTTAAGCTGTTTCTTTCCTACATGGAAATCAACTTCTGGAAGTAATAAATTCTCTTCCTTGCTTCTGTCAACATATCCTAAATCCTGAGGAAGAATCTCATTAAATATAAGTCTTCCAAGTGTAGACTCAATATTACCTGAAAGCTCTTCTCCGTTAATATTCTTAGTTACATGAACCATAATCTTAGCATGTAATGTAATTATACCATTCTCATAAGCAAGAACTGCTTCATTGATACTCTTGAAAATCTTGCCCTCTCCCTTTGCACCTGGTCTTTCCTGTGTAAGGTAGTAAATACCAAGTACCATATCCTGTGAAGGAACGGCAACAGGACCACCATCAGATGGCTTAAGAAGGTTGTTAGGTGAAAGAAGCATAAATCTACACTCAGCCTGAGCCTCAACAGAAAGTGGGAGATGGACAGCCATCTGGTCACCATCGAAATCGGCATTGAACGCTGTACAAACAAGTGGATGAAGCTTAATAGCCTTACCTTCTACAAGGATTGGCTCGAAAGCCTGAATACCAAGTCTGTGAAGTGTAGGAGCACGGTTAAGCATAACTGGATGCTCTTTGATAACATCTTCAAGTACATCCCATACTTCTGGCTCAAGATGTTCTACGCTCTTCTTAGCTTTCTTAATATTATCTGCAAGATTACGTCTTACAAGCTCTCTCATAACGAATGGCTTGAATAACTCAATAGCCATCTCTTTAGGAAGACCACACTGGTAAATCTTAAGTTCTGGTCCTACTACGATAACTGAACGTCCTGAGTAGTCAACTCGCTTACCAAGAAGGTTCTGTCTGAAACGTCCCTGCTTACCCTTTAATAAATCTGATAAAGACTTAAGAGCTCTGTTACCAGGGCCTGTTACAGGACGGCCATTTCTACGTCCATTATCAATAAGAGCATCAACAGCTTCCTGAAGCATTCTCTTCTCGTTACGGACAATGATTTCAGGAGCGCCAAGCTCAAGAAGTCTTGCAAGTCTGTTATTTCTGTTAATAATTCTTCTGTAAAGATCATTAAGATCTGAAGTTGCAAAACGTCCACCATCAAGCTGGACCATAGGTCTTAAATCTGGTGGGATTACAGGGATTTCTGTAAGAATCATCCACTCAGGCTTAGTTCCTGCATTCTTAAATGCTTCAACAACTTCAATTCTCTTTATAAGTCTGGCAGCCTTCTGAGAAGTAGTGTTAGCAAGCTCTTCCTTAAGTCTTACTTCTTCTTCTTCAAGGTTAACCATCTGGAGGAGCTCAAGGATTGCCTCAGCTCCCATACCAACACGGAAAGCCTTGCTTCCGTACTGCTCGCAGAGTTCTCTGTATTCAGTCTCTGAAAGAATCTTCTTGAAAGGAATATCTGTTTCACCTGGATCAATTACGATATATGAAGCAAAATATAATACCTTTTCAAGGTTCTTAGGACCAATATCAAGAATGAGATCCATACGGCTAGGAATACCCTTGAAGTACCAGATATGTGATACAGGTGCAGCAAGGTGAATATGACCCATACGGTCTCTTCTTACGCTGGCCTTAGTAACCTCAACACCACATTTGTCGCAGACAATACCCTTGTCTTTGATCTTCTTATACTTACCGCAGTGGCACTCCCAGTCCTTGCTAGGACCAAATATTCTTTCGCAGAAAAGTCCATCCTTTTCTGGCTTAAGTGTTCTATAGTTAATTGTTTCAGGTTTGGTAACCTCACCATGAGACCACTCCAAAATATTCTCAGGAGAAGCAAGCTTGATCTGAATTTTATCAAATTTCATTGACTTATTTGATTTAATTTCTTCTGCCATTATAGTGCTCCCTTCTAATTAATATTCATCTGAATTGCCATCGCCGTAATCATCATCAAAATCATCGGCCATATCAAAATCAGCTTCATCATCTGAATCTACAGCATCTTCTGTTCCATCTTCATTGAGAGTAACTGTTGACATTCCGCCAGCCTTGTACTCTGCCTCTTCCTCTCTGCTGTTTCTTCTATATCCGTTACCTTCATCAAGAACCTTCTTGAAATCAGTAACTTCATACTCAGAACTCTCAAGAAGTCTGACTTCATTGTTGTCCTGATCAAGCACTCTTACATCAAGTGCGAGTGACTGAAGTTCCTTAAGAAGAACCTTGAATGATTCTGGAACTCCTGGTTCAGGAATATTCTCACCCTTAATAATAGCTTCGTAAGTCTTAACTCGTCCTACAACATCATCAGACTTAACAGTAAGGATTTCCTGAAGAGTATAAGCAGCACCATAAGCCTCAAGTGCCCAAACTTCCATCTCTCCAAATCTCTGTCCACCGAACTGAGCTTTACCACCAAGTGGCTGCTGTGTTACAAGTGAGTATGGACCAGTTGAACGAGCATGAATCTTATCATCAACAAGGTGATGAAGCTTTAAGTAATGCATGAATCCGATAGTTACAGGACTGTCGAAATACTCACCAGTTCTACCATCTCTAAGTCTTACCTTACCATCACGACCGATTGGAACACCTTTCCACTCAGCTCTGTGATCTCTATGTTCTGAAAGGTAATCAAACACCTCTTTATTAAGGACATCCTTATATTCTGCTGTAAATGTAACCATATCCTCTGGATATTCTTCTCCATTCTTTTCAGCCTCAGCCTTCTGGGCTGCAAGCTCTTCATCATCAAATGGATGGTTAGCATATGCATTTGCCATATCAAGAGTATCCATAATATCGTTCTCATCTGCACCATCAAATACTGGTGTTGCAATGTTAAATCCAAGTACCTTGGCAGCAAGACTTAAATGAATCTCAAGGACCTGTCCAATGTTCATTCGTGAAGGAACGCCCAATGGGTTAAGTACGATATCAAGCGGACGACCATTAGGAAGGAATGGCATATCTTCAACAGGAAGTACTCTTGATACGACACCCTTGTTACCATGACGACCAGCCATCTTATCACCAACGCCGATCTTTCTCTTCTGTGCAATATATATACGAACAGACTTGTTAACTCCTGGTGAGAGTTCATCTCCGTTCTGTCTTGTAAATGTCTTAACAGCAACAACGATACCGTATGCACCATGAGGAACCTTAAGTGAAGTATCTCTTACTTCTCTTGCCTTCTCACCAAAGATAGCTCTAAGAAGTCTCTCTTCAGCAGTAAGCTCTGTCTCTCCCTTAGGAGTAACCTTACCAACAAGGATATCACCAGCTCTTACTTCAGCACCAACACGGATGATACCATTCTCATCAAGATCCTTAACTGCCTCAGAACCTGTTGATGGAAGATCTCTTGTAATCTCTTCAGGTCCTAACTTAGTATCTCTTGCTTCTGTCTCATATTCTTCAATATGAATAGATGTATAAACATCATCTCTAACGAGACGCTCACTAAGAAGTACAGCATCCTCGTAGTTATAACCTTCCCAAGTCATGAAACCAATAAGTGGGTTCTTACCAAGGGCAATCTCACCATTAGATGTAGATGGACCATCAGCAATAACATCTCCTGCCTTAACCTCATCTCCCTTGAATACAATAGGTCTCTGGTTATAGCAGTTACTCTGGTTACTTCTTGAGAACTTAGTAAGCTTATATTCGCGTGCCTTACCATCTTTCTCTCTGATAACAATCTTGTTAGATTCAGAAGAAAGAACAACACCATCGGCTTCTGCAACTACACACACGCCTGAGTCAACTGCAGTCTTATTCTCAATACCAGTTCCGATAACAGGAGCTTCTGTCATAAGAAGAGGTACGGCCTGACGCTGCATGTTAGATCCCATGAGGGCACGTGTACAGTCATCGTTCTGAAGGAATGGAATCATTGATGTAGCAACTGAGAATACCATCTTAGGAGATACGTCCATAAGATCAATCTGGCTCTTATCAAACTGAGAAGTCTCTTCTCTGTAACGTCCAGATACAGTATTTCTTACGAAATAACCATTCTCATCAATCTCAGCATTAGCCTGAGCTACATGGAAATCATCTTCCTCATCAGCTGTGAAGTAACGAACTTCATCAGTAACTCTTGGATTCTTAGGATCAGACTTATCTACAATACGATAAGGAGCTTCAACGAATCCATATTCATTAATTCTTGCATAAGATGCAAGAGAGTTAATAAGACCAATGTTAGGTCCTTCAGGAGTCTCGATAGGACACATTCTACCATAATGAGTATAGTGTACATCTCGAACCTCGAAACCTGCACGATCTCTTGAAAGACCACCAGGACCAAGTGCTGAAAGACGTCTCTTATGAGTAATCTCACTAAGAGGATTATTCTGATCCATGAACTGTGACAACTGTGAACTTCCGAAGAATTCCTTAATAGCAGCTGTTACAGGCTTAATATTAATAAGTGACTGTGGAGATATTCCGCTAAGATCCTGTGTAGACATTCTCTCACGAACAACTCTTTCCATTCTTGAGATACCAATTCTGAACTGGTTCTGAAGAAGTTCTCCTACAGCTCTGATACGTCTGTTTCCAAGGTGATCAATATCATCCTTAGTACCAACGCCATATTCAAGGTGCATATTATAATTGATAGAAGCAAGAATATCTTCTACTGTAATATGCTTAGGAATAAGGTCAGCAATATTCTTAGTAATAGCTTCCTTAATATCTTCTAAAGATTCATTCTCAGCAAGAATCTGGGCAAGAACAGGATAGTATACATACTCTGTTACACCAAGTTCCTTAGCTTCTTCTTCGCTGATATCAACCCATTTAGTAATATCAACCGCACGGTTAGAAAGAATCTTAACAACTCTGTCAGATACTGTACCATCAGCAGCCTTAACTTCTACAGTAATAAATACTGAAGGAACAGCTGCATCCTGAATAGCCTGTGCTGACTCTCTTGTAAGCTTCTCACCTGCTGTTGCAATAACAGTTCCATTCTCATCAACAACATCCTCAGCAAGAACCTGTCCTGTAAGTCTGCTCTTGAAAGAAAGCTTCTTATTAAACTTATATCTTCCAACATGAGCCAGGTCATATCTTCTAGGGTCAAAGAACATACCTGAAATAAGTGCTTCTGCACTTTCAACAGATAATGGTTCACCTGGTCTTAACTTCTTATAAAGTTCAAGAATACCTTCCTGATAATTAGTAGAAGTATCCTTCTCCATAGTTGCAAGAAGCTTAGGCTCCTCACCAAATATATCAAGAATCTCGGCATTAGTACCAAATCCTAAAGCTCTGATAAGAACTGTAATAGGCACCTTCTTATTACGGTCAACCTTAACATAGAATACATCGTTAGCATCTGTTTCGTACTCTAACCAGGCACCTCTGTTAGGAATTACCTGACAGCTGTATAAGAAAATCTTACCATATTTATCCTTCTGTATATCATAATAAATACCAGGTGAACGTACCAACTGGCTGACAATAACTCGTTCAGCACCATTAATTACAAATGTACCTGTCTTAGTCATTAAAGGCAGGTCGCCCATGAAAATTTCATGTTCGCTGATGCTTTCTGTCTCTTTGTTATGAAGTCTTACTGTAACCTTAAGAGGAGCTGCATATGTAGCATCTCTTTCTTTACACTCTTCAATTGAATACTTAACTTCGTCTTCACATAACGCAAAATCTACAAATTCCAGACTCAATCTTCCGTTATAGTCTGCAATTGGAGATATGTCATCAAAGACCTCTTTCAAGCCTTCATTCAAAAACCACTGGTAAGAATCCTTCTGCACCTCAATAAGGTTAGGCATCTCAAGAACCTCTTTCTGTCTTGAGAAACTCATACGCATTGCCTTGCCCGACGTTATTGGGCGTAATCTGTTTTTCTCCATTGACGTTTCACCCCTTAGTTTTCTTCACATTAATATATTACATTATCGGTAAATGTGCAGAGAATGAGCACAAGTTACCACAATAGTGCATTGTCCATAGTACATCAATATTATATATATGTCAAGGGATTTTCTAAAAAAATCATGAATATTCAGAATAAGATATAGATAATAATATAGCTGCCATATCTGGCAGAATATAATAAAGAAATGTATTTTAATACTTTAGAAAAAAGAAAAGACAGGAGCTTTGAAAGCCCACTGTCTTTTCTATTATATTCATTAGAACAATCAAGTAAATTACTTAAGAGTAACCTTAGCTCCAACTTCTTCAAGCTTCTTCTTGATTTCCTCAGCCTCTTCCTTAGAAGCCTGCTCCTTAACAACCTTAGGAGCTCCATCAACAACATCCTTAGCTTCCTTTAAGCCAAGACCTGTGATTTCACGAACAACCTTGATAACCTTAACCTTCTGATCGCCAGCTTCTGTAAGCTCAACGTCAAATTCTGTCTTCTCCTCAGCTGCTGCTGCGCCAGCACCTGCTGCTGCAACTACAACGCCTGCTGCTGCAGATACGCCAAATTCTTCTTCACAAGCCTTAACTAAATCGTTAAGCTCTAATACTGATAAACCTTTAATAACTTCAATGATTTCCTGTGTTGTCATTATTATAATCTCCTTTTTAATATTATTCTAAAATTGAAAGAGCATCTATGCTGCTTTCATAGTTAATTCAGTGTTAAACTGATTAAGCAACTTCCTCGTTCTTCTCAGCAATCTGCTTAATAACACGAGCAAAGTTTGTAATAGGTGACTGGATACTTCCAAGTAACTTTGAAAGAAGTTCCTCTCTTGAAGGGATAGTAGCGATTGTAGCGATACCTGCTGCATCGTAGAATGTTCCTTCAACAACGCCACACTTTAACTCAAGAGCATTAGCTGTCTTAGCGAAATTAGCTAAGATTCTTGCAGGTGCTGTAGCATCAGTCTTGCTGAATGCAATAGCGTTAGTTCCTTCAAGAGTATCAGCGATTGACTCGAACTCTGTTCCAGCAACAACTCTCTTTACTAAAGTGTTCTTATAAACCTTGTAAACTACGCCAGCTTCTCTTAACTGCTTACGAAGCTGTGTATCCTGTTCTACTGTAAGACCGCTGTAGTTAACTACAACAACGCCCTGGGCGCCATCAAAATTAGCTGTGATCTCATCGATAGTAGATGTCTTAAGGCCTACATTCTTTAAAATAGCCATGAATAATTACCTCCTGTTAGATTCTTGCTTCATAATAGAAGCGATTTTGCCTAAGTGAAGATTATTCGTCTATAGTTTCCCTACAAACAAAAACCCTCTCTGCCAAAGACAGAGAGGGAATCATTAATCAAATCCTTAAATCCTCGGTAGGCGTGTTACCTTTAACCATCATCAATAATACTGAATCCGGACCTGCTGTCTACGGCAAAATATTATGTTAACAGCAAAATGCTGCTCACAATCTGATAGTATACTATCAAAATATATTAATGTCAACCGTTTTTAATCAAAAATCTGATTAACCCACATACTTGGCTGTGCTTAACTTAACACCAGGTCCCATAGTAGAAGTAAGAACTACACTTCTAAGATAAGCTCCCTTAAGTGAAGATGGCTTAGCCTTAACGATTGCATCCATAATAGCCTGGAAGTTGTCTGATAACTGCTCCTCTGTAAATGAAGCCTTACCAATTGGCACGTGAATGATATTAGTCTTGTCAAGTCTGTACTCGATCTTACCAGCCTTGATATCATTAACAGCTTTTGTTACATCCATAGTAACTGTACCAGCCTTAGGGTTTGGCATTAATCCCTTAGGACCAAGTACACGACCAAGACGACCAACAACACCCATCATATCTGGAGTTGCAACAACAACGTCGAACTCGAACCAGTTATCGTTCTGGATCTTAGGAATAAGCTCCTCGCCACCAACGAAATCTGCTCCAGCTGCAAGAGCCTCATCAGCCTTAGCACCCTTAGCAAATACTAATACACGTACAGTCTTACCTGTTCCGTGTGGAAGAACAACAGCTCCTCTGATCTGCTGCTCAGCGTGACGTCCATCACAACCTGTTCTGATATGTGCTTCGATTGTCTCGTCGAATTTAGCAGTAGCGTTCTTCTTTACTAATGAGATAGCGTCTGCTGCTTCATATAATGTCTGGCGGTCAATATTCTTGGCTGCCTCAACGTATTTCTTTCCTCTTTTCATTATAAACCTCCTAGTGGTAATATCGGAAGGATTCTATCTTTCCTCCCACAATAATCATGAATCAAATGTAGATTAGTCTTCTACAACGATACCCATACTCTTAGCTGTTCCTTCGATCATAGAAGTAGCTGCTTCGATAGATGCAGCGTTAAGATCTGGCATCTTAAGCTCAGCGATCTTCTGAACTTCTGCTCTCTTAATAGTAGCAACCTTAGTCTTGTTAGGTACGCCTGATCCTGACTTAATGTTGCAAGCCTTCTTAAGAAGTACTGCTGCAGGTGGAGTCTTTGTAATAAAGCTGAAGCTTCTATCAGCATAAACTGTAATAACTACAGGTATGATAAGATCTCCCTGATCTGCTGTCTTAGCATTGAACTGCTTTGTGAATTCTACGATGTTAACACCGTGCTGACCAAGTGCTGGACCAACTGGTGGAGCTGGTGTAGCCTTGCCGGCAGGAATCTGTAATTTAATATATCCTGTTACTTTCTTTGCCATTTTGGCACCTCCTAAAAATAAATGTGGTAATTGGCGACCATAATAATGTTACCCGCTATCCATCTCCCAAAATCACCTTTAGGTGATTCTTGCAAATGAATTAGCGAAGCTAATTCATTTTGGTCTCCCACGTCCCAGGATCGGGACTGCTTCTTACAATAACTTCACATCTGTGAAATCAATTTCGACCGGTGTCTCACGACCGAACATCTCAACATTAATTGTAAGGCACTGCTTGCCTTCATTAATATTGGTAATCTCACCAACTGTATCTTCCCATGCACCTGAGAGGATCATAACCTTATCACCGACCTTGCCATTAAACTGGATAACAGGCTTAACTTCCTGTTCTTCCTCAAGGCTTATGCCGAGATTTCTGATTTCTGTTGGTGTAAGTGGTACTGGCTTTGATCCAGGACCAACAAATCCTGTAACACCTCTTGTATTTCTGACAACATACCAACTATCGTCGTTCATTACCATCTTTACAAGAACGTATCCAGGAAACATTTTCTTCTGAGCAGCTTTCTTTGAACCATCTTTAATCTCCACTACTGTTTCAAGTGGAACGATAACTTCAAGAATCTGATCGTGAAGATTTCTGTTTTCAACTGTCTTCTCAATGTTAGCCTTCACCTTATTCTCATAACCTGAGTAAGTGTGAACTACATACCATTTTGCGTCATCCATACAATCACCTATTCCTTATTTTACAATGAACTCAATTCCAAAGCGGACAATTAAATCCACAACTGCAATGATTACACCTAATAATACGGATACAGCCAATACAGCTACAGTTTCCTTAGTAAGCGACTGACGGTCTGGCCAAATGATTTTTGAAAATTCAGCTTTTAAACCTTTGAACCAGTTCTTTTTCTGCTTCTTAGCTTTTACAGTATCACCCATGAAATACTCCTCACTGTACTAATTACTTTGTTTCCTTGTGTAATGTGTGTGATTTACAGAACTTACAATACTTCTTTGTTTCCATTCTGTCTGGATGAGCTTTCTTTTCCTTAGTCATGTTGTAATTGCGCTGTTTACACTCAGTACATGCCAATGTTATCTTTACTCGCACAACTTCCACCTCCAATTATTATTTTTGTAGGTGTTAAAACACCAATTGGTTTCTTTGCCCGCCTAATCAATGTTGGGTTGTTGAAATTCAGGCACGCAAAAAAGACCGCTTCCATAGCCGTTCTAATATAGCACAGCATAATCGTACTCGTCAACAACTTTTTTAAAGAAAATATAGTGACGCAAATATAGTGACAAAAATGCGAACCGTATTAATCATCTAAAAATGCACGCACAGCTTCCTCATCAACCACACCGTCTGCCTTTCTTGGCAAAGCTTCTTTTCTTAATACAATCTTCTGGATTTCCCAACGGTATCCCTTCTTCTCATTGTACTTGTCAATGCGGCGTTTGAATATATCTTCCGTCGCGCTCTTATCAATTGGCACAATAACTGCTGTAAGTCTGTTATTGTAAAATGTTATAAATCCTTCTGCAACTCCGTTAATTGCCGTAATCTGTTCATTAGTTCTTACACGGCTTATCTTCTCACCAGTCGGCAAAAGGATAATATCATCATTGCGGCGTATTAGAACAAGTCTTCCTGCACTGTTTATTCTTCCATAATCACCTGTGTGGTACACTCCATCCTTTAATACTGCTGCTGTAGCCTCTGAATCATTATAATATTCCTTCATTACGCATGGACCACCTACAAGGATTTCACCATCCTCTGCGATTGAAACAGCATTTGCATCAAAAAGAGTATATGAACCATCAGAAAGCTCATTAATTCCAATGTACCCAGATGTCTCTGTCATGCCATATATGCTGTATACCTTGAGATTGCTGCCTCGCAAGCTCTCAAAAAGTCTGAATGGGCAGCTCGCCTCTCCTATTATAATGGTGTTCAGTTCATTGTTAAATCCGCTTACTGCACGCAGATAATCAATCATAGAAGGTGTTCCCACAAGAATAGTAGGATTATAATAATATGTATCTGCATCTATATGTCTTAATCCTCGTCCGATACACACCATTGCACCATTAAAGATAGGCCATATCAGGCTATATATTAATCCAAATTCATTATGCAAAGGAATCTGTGCAAGCACTATATCTTCAGGCGTACATTCAACCCTGCTGCTTATAGCCTTTGCTGCACTAAGAACATTCTCTACGGACAACACAACCGGCTTATCACACTCGTCAGCAGTTGCTGTAAACATAATAATATCACCTTCCTGTGTATTCTCATCATACACAAGTCCATCGACATTATCCTTCTCAGCACTGGATATAATAATAGCATTCTCATCTGACAGAATATACTGGTTAGTTGATGTCAGCGTATAGCTACTTCTGTCTTCTTCAGAAGGTCTACACGCGAATCATGAGGCAGAAAGAAATCAATAAGTACAAGGTCTCTTCCTGCAACTATCGCTCCAAACATATTGACAATCCATCTGTATGATGCAGGTCCGAATATTGCAATTCTCTTTCCGTCATATTTCTGAAAATGCAGAGCTTTCTTGGTAACATCCTCAAAAAATTTTGCATAAGTTACTTTCATCGTATCATAAACTATAGCTACCGCATCTGGACGGTTCTGTGCGTTGCTTTTTAACATATTATAAAATGTGTTCTTCTCTGTCATGATTTTCTCCGATCTTTAAAATGTATTACAAACCTAAAAGCCATCACCCACGCAAAGACTTATTCCATACACTTCACGCACACCTGCCTGCTTTAATACAGCAGCACATGCATCAAATGTTGCTCCCGTAGTATATATATCATCAACAATCAATACCTTTTTATATCTTACAACTTTCTCATCTGCTTGAAAAGCATTTTGAAGATTTTTAACACGCTCCCGATTGCTAAGTTCCTTCATCGGAGCTGTCTTAATTACTCTGACTAAAGCCTCATCATCAATGGGGATTCCGATTATCCTGCCAAGTGCCTCAGCAATCAGTCCCGCCTGATTATATCCACGCATTTTCAATCTTGAAATGTGGATTGGAACAGGTATTATCACATCTGGTGACCATCTGCGTATCATCATGCCACATCTGTCTGCCATCTGCTTTGCATATACACCAGCGTATTCCTGCTTATTATGATATTTGAATCTGTATATTGAATTCTTGACATCCTTAGAATACTCATATACCGAGCATGCCTGGTCATACACATGTACATGCCTGCTGCAGTCATTGCAGTATTCTGCTTCATCACTCTGCACTGGCTTTCCGCATTTTAAACAGAAAGGTTCATCTACATAACTCACCTTCTGCATACATTCAGGACATATATCAACCCGCCTGCCAGCTGCAAATGGCGCAGGTCTGCCACACATAGGACACGCAGGCGGAAGTACTGCATTAATTACCTCTGTTAATACCTTCTTATAATCCATAATCCCCCATTATTGTCATCATTATCACATATAAACATGTCAATTATCATTGTCCGAATTATTCAATATGTCTGATTTCTTCAATCCTGTCTGTGAGTGAAGAATATCTCTTTGACTCTGATACATTGCCAGCCATAAGTCTGAATATTTCCTCTTCCCCAACGAGGCACACACATTTCCTTGCTCTTGTAACTGCCGTATACAGAATATTCCTGTTCATCAGCATTCTTGGTCCCTGCGACATAGGAATAATAACCGCCGGGTACTCACTTCCCTGTGATTTGTGAACCGTAATCGCATACGCAAGTTCAAGTTCATCAAGCTGTGAAAACTCATAAGTAACGAATCTGCCATCTTCGAATTTCACAGTTACATTCTCGTCAAATGTGCTTATTCTCTCTATAACTCCGGTATCCCCGTTAAATGCGCCCGTTCCCTGTTCTGTTGGAATACCGTATCTGCTTCGTTTTTCCCATGCAAGCTGATAATCATTCTTAATCTGCATAACCTTATCACCTTCACGGAAAGTAACATCACCGACCTGTCTTTCCTGCTTAATGGCATCAGCCGGATTAAGAAAATCCTGCATAATCTTATTAAGACGTTCAACTCCGACATTGGATTTTCGCGATGGAGTAAGAATCTGAAGGTCATACACATCGGCACCTACATAGTCCGGAAGTTTGTCCTTAATAAGCGTTTTCATCGCATTTATAATATTGTCAGCACCGTTTCTGTGAACAAAGAGAAAATCCTTGCTGTACTTGTTAAGCACGACCTCCTCACCCCTGTTTATCTTATGGGCATTAATAATAATCTCGCTCTGTGCCGCCTGTCTGAATATCCTCTCCAACTTAACAACCGGAAAACATCCGGATTCTATAATGTCTTTAAGTACATTTCCCGGACCTACACTTGGAAGCTGATCCACATCACCTACAAGAATCAGTTTCGTTCCAATCGAAACAGCTTTAAGAAGTGAATTCATAATGCTTATGTCCACCATCGACATCTCATCAACAATAATAACATCAGCCTCAAGCGGATTATCTTCATTTCTCTCAAAGAACATAGACAGACCTGCTGCCGACTTTCTGTCACCATCCGGCACGCCGCCGCTTATCTCTAACATTCTGTGGATAGTCTGTGCTTCATAACCGCACGCCTCAGTCATTCTCTTGGCTGCACGTCCCGTAGGCGCTGCCAGCCTGATTTCCAGACCTTCCAGCTCAAAATATTTGATTATTGTATTAATAGTTGTAGTCTTACCGGTTCCCGGACCGCCGGTAACAATAACAAGCCCGTTTCTTACTGCTTTCGCAACAGCCTCTTTCTGGATATCATCAAGAGTTATTCCTTCTTTATCCTCAATCCTTGCAATCCTGTCATCTATGAATTTCTGGTCTTCCTCAATCTGGACATCAAGATTATTAAGCATAGCTGCAACATTTGCTTCCATGTTGTAATACATGCGGGCATAGACACATTTTACATTGTCCTTAACCTTGACAACTATCTTCTTATCCATTGTCAGGTCCATAAGATATTTGTCATAGTCCTGGACATCAATCAAAAGCAGTTCGTTGACCTGACGCACAAGCTTATCATACGGAAGATATGTGTGTCCCTGCATTGTCGCCTGGTTAAGCACATAAAATATTCCGCTCTTAATCCTGAATTCAGAATCAATCTTGATTCCGGCACGCGAAGCAATCTCATCAGCCGTCCTAAAACCGACACCCTCTATGTCATCAGCAAGCCTGTACGGATTCTGTTCAAGAATGTTATAAATGTCGTTTCCATAACGCTTAAATATTTTGTTGGCAAGATTCATCTGGATTCCATAACGCTGAAGAAACATCATTGCTTTTCTGATGTCTTTCTTGTCAATAAGCTGGTTTGCTATATCCATAGCTTTAGACATGCTTATTCCTTTAATCTCAGCCAGACGCTCCGGTTCTTCTTCCATAATCCTGAATGTATCATCGCCAAATGTCTTAACTATTCGTTCAGCCATCTTCTCGCCGATACCCTTGATTGCCCCGGAGCTTAGATAACGCCTTACGGATGCAGCATCATCCGGCGCCCTGAACTCATAAGATGTGACTTTAAATTGCATGTAGTAAACTGCATGCTTAACAAATTCGCCTTGTGCGGTAATAAATTCACCTGTGTTGATATAGCTTAACACTCCAACACAGGTGATTTCTTCATCATCATATACAATATTAAAAACCGTATATCCATTGTCTTCATTCCTGAAGATAATATTCTCCACAAAGCCCTCTACATATTTCACAGACTCGTAATCCAATCTGTTATCTCCTTTATGTTAAATATTATTATTATTCAAGAAAATTACTTAACTTCGTCTCTGTAGCCTGCAAGGAACTCAATAAACTTACCTGTACCAATAGCAACACATGTCATTGGATCTTCGGCTGTCATAGTATTAATTCCTGTCTTGGCTTCAATTAAATCCTCAAGTCCTGAAAGAAGACTTCCGCCTCCTGTAAGGACAATTCCTCTGTCTGCAATATCAGATGCAAGTTCTGGTGGAGTCTTCTCAAGAACGCTGTGAACAGCTTCAACAATCTGTGAAGTTGCCTCTCTTAAAGCTTCCTCTGTCTCCTCTGAGCTTACCTCTACAGTCTTAGGAAGACCTGTTACAAGGTTTCTTCCTCGTACATTCATAGTTGTAACTTCTGCCTTAGGATAAGCAGAACCAACCTTAATCTTAATATCTTCTGCGGTTCTCTCACCGATAAGAAGATTATGCTTCTTTCTCATGTATCTTACGATAGCTTCATCAAAATCATCTCCGGCAATCTTAATAGAAGTACTTACAACAGTTCCTCCTAAAGAGATAACAGCGATATCAGTTGTACCACCACCGATATCAACAATCATATTACCGCATGGTCTTGAAATATCAATACCTGCACCGATAGCTGCTGCGATAGGCTCTTCAATAATAGCAACCTCTCTTGCGCCTGCCTGAAGAGTAGCATCCTCAACCGCCTTCTTCTCAACCTCAGTAACACCTGAAGGTACGCATACACTGATTCTAGGCTTCTTAAGCATTCTCTTGCCGATAGCCTTCTGGATAAAGTACTTAAGCATCTTCTCAGTTACAGTGTAATCAGAGATAACGCCCTGACGAAGAGGTCTTACAGCAACGATGTTGCCTGGTGTTCTACCAAGCATCAGTCTTGCTTCCTCACCGATAGCCTTAATCTTATTAGTATCCCTGTCAAATGCAACAACTGAAGCTCTTTAAGAACAACGCCTTTGCCTTTAATATATACGAGGATACTTGCAGTACCTAAATCTATACCAATATCTGTTGATAACATGATAATTCCCCTTTCTTATAAAACAATGCGGACCTTCTGCATGTCCGATATATTCAGATAAAACATAAAATCAAAAGTCAATAGAAGCCATGTGTACCCATGGCTAATCACCATTATATACATAAAAAAGGAAATTTAAAAGCCCTAAATAAAAAAAATCTATCTAAATATATATTTTTATAAATAATCAAGAAGCAATACATCCTGTAAATGTATATCGGCATTAATTTGTGCCTGCTTAATATTCTGCCCGCGAATTTAAAAATATTTTGATTTTAAGATACGTACATATTATAATGTGGTGGATTAGGATTATAACTTACATATATTAAGGTAATTCTGAATTTAAGTGTATAGGAGATTGCTATGAATATCCGTGTATTAGATAAAAATGATAAGGCTGCCCTTGAACAGCTTATATATACTATAGAAAATGCTCTTCCTGTTCCGGAATGGTGGATTCCTATTGATGATATTGAACGCTCACATTTCTTTGATGCTGACTGGACATGCTTCTTAGGTGTATTTAATGACAATAATGAACTTGTTGCCGCCAGCGCCCTTTTCTTTAATGAACATGAATTTGCTGAGGAAGCTGAAAAGCTGGGTCTCAACATTCATTCTACAAATGTAGCTGAAGTCGGCCGATGCATGGTTCACCCGGACTTCCGCGGTCACAACCTTATGTGTGAACTTAACAAGCGCCTCTGTTCAATTGCCCGCAACCGCGGCATTGACACAATCCTCGCCGTAGCCCACCCTGACAACATCGCCAGCAATTCATCTTTCCGCCGTCTCGGCGCAGAACTTAAGGCAACTGCCACTGTATTCGGCTCTTACCGGAGGAATATGTATATTCTGCCTTGGTAGGTGGTGGCAACCTATAGGTAGTGGATGTCGGGCAAGGCAGGCTGTCCCAGAAGAAGACAGCCTGCCTTGCCCGACCCTTTTTATTCACATATATTGCCGTGGCACTTGCTACAGCAATCCTCCTGCAGCCGTCTACAATTCTTCCTTAAGGCATTCAAGCAGCCCTTTGCATCCTGCCAGAACGTCCCTGTAGGTTGCCTCAAAATCTCCCGTATACCATGGGTCTGCCACATCAAGCCCACTTCCCGCAAAAGTAAGCAGCTTATATATCTTCTCATCTGGATCTCCGCCCGATATCCTCTGCATATTGCGGATATTCTCCGTGTCCATTCCAATAAGGTAATCATATTCCTCATAATCATTCAGAGTCATCTGCACTGCCCTGTGAGGAATCACCGGAATTCCTTCTTTCTTTAACTTGGCAACAGTGCATGATGCACCCCATTACCAATCTCCTCGCGGCTTGTCGCCGCCGAATTAATATAGAACTTATCAGCAAGTCCTTCTTTCTCAACTAAATAAGTCATAACGCTTTCTGCCATAGTGCTTCGGCAGATATTGCCGTGGCAGATGAAAAGTATTTTTATCATAATTTTATTTTTCCTTTTTTCCTTAACAATTTCACTATTCCTATAAACGATTCGATCAATACTACAGCCACAAATGGTATTCCCGCAAGCGTCACGGCGAACATCATATATTCTATCCCATTCAGCAGATGTTCCCATCCTCCTGTAGCCTGCGACACTATCCACATTTGATTGTTAACCAAAGCACCTATCAGAAATCCCAGTATCAGTCCACAGATCAGCCACGTCTCGCAGATTATGACGACATCTTTCAGCCGCACCATCTGATTGTCATATATCCATCTTCTGAATATAATATACAGAACCACACACATCATGGGGACCGCAAATACAACAATCAGATTGAAACTGTCGTTATATGTTTCTTCCATATAATCTGACATCGTCATAATGCCCCAACATATGATCTGTGCTATCAGACACAGTAATATTTTCTTCTTCATAATCCCCCTTAGTGAACATTTCTTATACATTATCGTATACACTCCTGTTCCAGTTTGATCTTTTGTGCCAGCATGTACCGTGCCACTTCCTGTTCTTCCTCGGAAAACCGGCTTTCCCTGCTCTATCCTATCTCTTATATACAGAATAAAACTGTGGGTGTCTTTGCTCAACACCCGGGATTTTAGCTCCGCAAGAATTTCTCTTGGCAGTCTTTCACCATGGAATGAAAATGTAAAACAAATCTGTCAAAACAACTCATAGTAAATATTCGATAAAAATGCAATGTTTAATATGAAATTCTAAAATAATCCAAATACGTCTTATACTTATCCTGTGCGGTCAGACAGGTATCTGTCATATAACCTTTTTCATTGTTCCATTCTTTCAATCCACGATAATAGAACATCTTCAGATTATCCTCGATGATAAACGGAATGATATTATATTTCAGACATTCCTTGAACATAATTAATCTGCCCACACGACCGTTGCCGTCCTGGAATGGATGGATGCGTTCAAACTTCACATGGAAATCCAGAATATCCTCAAAAGTCCTTTCTTCTTTTCCGTTGTACTCTGTCAGCAAAGCTTTCATTTTATCGGCAACTTCTTCCGGAAGTGCTGTATCCATACCACCGACTTCATTCGGTATCTTTTTATAGTCGCCTACGGCAAACCAATCTTTTCTGGAATCACTGGTACCACTCTTCAAGACCAGATGAAGTTCTTTCATAAACTTCTCTGTCAGAGCTTTCTTTGCATTATCAATAATCATATCTATACAGCGGAAGTGATTTGCTGTTTCAATCACATCATCCACATTCAGCACATCTTTTTCTACACCGATGGTGTTGGTTTCAAAGATATATCTGGTCTGATCGTGGGTCAGGCGGCTGCCTTCAATATGATTGGAGTTATATGTTAACTCAATCTGTGTCTTATGATAAATACCACCGGAATACTTACTTGCCTTCTGCTCCTGCAGAATATCTAGCAATGTAATTGGCTGCTCTTTCTTTTTATTGGAACGCTCTGGCTTTTCTACATTTTCGGGAATGTTCCAAGTCTTGCCGGTAAGAAACGCACCGTTTACTCGTCCCTGCGCACAGTAATTTCTGACACTACGTTCCGACACATCCCATTTTTTCGCTATTTCAGTAACTGAAAGGTATCGCATCTGCTCTCCTCCGTTATAAATCAGATCTAAATTTATACTTTACTATGATATAGTTTACTACATTATCGGCAAAATATCAAATATCCATAAGTAATATTTCCTTTATTTTGCCGGTTCCGGATTCTTTTCCAGCAATCCAGCCATTATGACTTCCACTCTTTTCTCTGCAATTTCTTGCACTTTATACAAATGTGGAAACAACTGCTCCGTCAGCACCAGATCATCAAACAATAAATGTTAATATCGGACTCCTTATTGAATATTTTTGACAATAATGTCAGTTATGTTCAAAGTCATCATATACCTGCAGCTTGCGTTTTTAAAATAAAAATGGCGTCCATGAAGTAATATTATCCTAAGCGCCATTTACGAGTTTAATCCATTAAATTTATTATCCCTGAAAAAACCAATAAGTATGAATATATTATTATATATTCCGCTTTGGCACAAACTCAATCTTAAGAGCCATTCCCATGCCGTCCGCTAATCTTTTAAGCAAATTAACAGAAGGGTTCCGTGTTCCATTCTCAAGCTTGCTGATATCTGCCTGATTAATACCAGTGCGTTCAGCCAATTCCTTCTGTGTCATGTTCTGAGAAGTACGAGCATCTACGATAGCCCTTATAACGTCCATCTCTGGCTGAATTGCATCATATTCTTTTTTAAATTCTTCATCCTGTAATTGCTTAGAAAGCATATCATCAAATGTTCTCATCCCTCATCACCCTTTCTATGAAATCCTTTCGTCTATCCTTTGCAATGTGTATCTCTTCTTTTGGAGTTTTCTGTGTCTTTTTAATAAAACCATTCGTCAATATTATTTTCCCCTCATAATAGAAAAAATATAAGACTCTGGTGATATCACTTCCAAATTTACAACGCAATTCAAATATTCCGTCATCCAAATGCTTACTATATGGTTCTTTAAGCATATTCCCCTTTTCTTGAAGAATTCCCAATAATCCAAATATCTTAGCTCGCATCTTAGGATTAACAGAATCCAGAAATTCTTCTACTGGAACCTCGCCATTTTTCTTTTCATATGCAATCAATTTAAATTCTGTCATATAATCTCCTCTGCAATATTATATGGCATATATGCCATATTGTCAATTATCCGTTTAATGTAATCATAACTAATCACTTTTCTAAATATATATCCAGTAAGCAAAAATACATCGTTAGAATACTATTCCTACTAATATTCTAACGATGTATTTAATATTTGTCATTGAATTTGTAATTCAATCTTATGCAGCTTGATTATTTCTTAAAATCTTATAATACTCACTAATTCTTCTTATCTGTGCTTCATTGTATTGGTCAACATAATTACAATAAGCTGACTTTCTGTTGCCACATACAATGCAATCCATAGGCATCTTAAACAGTTCACTTAATGCATACAAATTATCAACTGTTGGCATACTAACCCCATCAAACCAACGATATACACTTTGCACACATCCAAGTTCAAGATATTGCTGAACATCTTTTGCCGTCAGTCCCTGACGATCCATAATTTTTCTTATATTAATTCCGGTTTCTCTTTTATCAATTATTGGAAACATATCCCCTCCATACATAATAATGTTACCTTTAATTTATTATTTCATCACATCATCGCCAATCCCAGCCGATAAGCCTCATCTAGCCCATCAGTGTTCCTGACATCACCTTTATCCTTAGCACCTCTGACCAGCACCATTCCCGCATCTTCAAGCTTAAAGAAATTAAGCACAAGTTGATACTGTATCTTAATTGAATCAAACAATTCCGGCAAAACCGCTGCTCCAACAAGTATCAACGCCAGCTTCTTGACTTTGAAATCATTTCTCATAGGAGTATGTAACCTGTCGATAATTGCTTTAAGCTGCGCACTCACTCCATAAAAATACACTGGCGAGGCAACGACAATCACATCAGCACATTTTAACTTATCATAAACTGTCCGCATGTCGTCCTGCTGAAAACATTCATGCCCAGCCCTGTCAAAGCACGAATTACAGCCAATGCATGGGTTGACCTTATAATCCGCCACCGAAACAACTTCTACATTATTATTCTTTTCCGCACCTTTAACAAATGCATCAACCAACAGGTCAGTATTGCCACCCTTACGCGGACTGCCTGACAAAACAATAATATTGCTCATGAAAATCCTCCTTATGTAAATTCTTATACAGTAATTACATAATGTTCCTTCAATTCATTTAACATATTGTACTCAATACAGCCTTCATTCTGTAATCGTCCAACAACAATTCCCGGAGCAATTTTATTCTCTTTTGCAAATCTTTTTACACTTGCAACCGAAAAATTCTGTTTTTCTTTAAACATTTTAAATGCCTCTAATGGAATCAATTCATCTCTTGACCATACATCTGCATCCTGTTCATCCTGTTCCGTTGTTCCACCATTTTTCCCCACATGCCCAAGAATAATGTGTCCAAGTTCATGGAACAGACTAAACCAGAATTTATCTGCATCCTTGCCTCTTGCTGTTAATCCAACAACAATCTTATTCCCATCTATAAATGTAGCGCCTTGTAAAAATGAACCTTTCAAATGTGGTAAAAATACCAATGCAACTCCATTTTCTGCAAGCAATGATTTAAGCTCAAAGCAAAAATCTTTTGGTTTTTTTAAAGTCATCTTTCTTATATCTGGCATAACACTTATAAGACCCTTAATATTAATTGGTTTCGTTTCTATGCCACGTGCCTGAATTTTAGCTTCCTGTGTCCATGCTAGCAAAGCCAAATCACTCTTATCTGTCACTGCAAGCCTTCTGCATGCAATTCTTGTAATCTGTGTATTCTCTAACAGAGATAAACTAACCACTTCAAAATACTTTCTAAGATTAATAACTTTTTCCTTAGAATTCCTTGTTTGTGGTATCCAGCCCAACTTAGCCATCTCACTATATGGAAATTGTCTAGCCAAATTCTCATCCATAGCTTTTTCCGCTGCAATCTTTATAAGTTTTTCTCTATATATTGCCTCCAAATTGTTCCAAAACCTTGCTGGCACGCCAAGCACTATTTCCAATCTAACAGCCACCTCAGGTGTCAACTGAACCTCTCCATTAATGAGTTTGCTGACATGTTTCTCTGACATATCAATTCTTACAGCAAACTCCTTCTGACTCATCCCCCTGTCGTTAAGCTGTTCTTTTATTGTCGCTCCTGGTGGCGTTGCAATTATACTGCGACTTCTCACCATTTTGCTACCTCCTATTCATATTCCAACTAATGATAATCCACTATTTCCATAGGTTCTATCGGCAGCTTTAGCATCCATACAAATATTCTTAATTTTCTTGTCTTTGTATGTTTTATAGTGTCTGACACTTTATACTTATATTAACAATTATTTAAGCAACGCCTTTATCTCATTCAAATCCACTTCATAAATTCTATATGCTGTCCAGCCCTTTTTCTTAAAGTCTGACAGAATATAATCTTCTGTATCCTGCTGACAAATCAATACATTTTTAGACGGCCAAGACATCAATATGCTATCCCCAAAATCAGACTTCTTCAGAACAGTACTCAGATACTCAGGTATAATTACCCCTAATTCAGCAATTTTATCAATAATCACATGATCGTTCTGATCAAAGAACATATCCAAATCATCCCACTTTTTATACTGATGTGTTGGATGTGATTTTTCTTTATCTATCGATTTTGTCATCTCTACAGTACCAACTTGTTCTATTACTTCATCTGATTTACAAAGAACATCTTTCCCTAAAAAATAATTTTCAATATAATCCCATCTTTCCTTATTCGTATTCAACTTAGTAAAGAATTCTATAAGAACTTTTACATCTCTATCATGTTTCTTTTTTGCTTTTGTAATGTAATCATTTGAATAATAAACATTACCAAGTGCAATATTTTTTACCTTCTGAGGGTCATTCAATCGAATAAATATTTCAGGTTCCTCACCACCAAGAATCTCATAAGATATATAATCAAAGATCGAAAGCAATTTAAGTGCTATATTTGAACACTCATCATTTGAAATACTCATGTAACTTGAATAACTTGTTTCACTACTCATATGTTATCTTTAGTAGAGGACTGTATTATAAGTTGTAAAGTGTTGATAAATAAGCATTTCTTACATTCTTTACACGAAATACTGTCCACTACGTTCTCCTTTCTTTTAGTTATTCTTCATCCAACAACTCTTGACACGTCATCGAAATGAAAACACCTAACTTAATCAAATCGTTTAGATGCTTTTCTGAAAGGTCAGCATCTTTCTTCATAAGTTTTGATATTTCCGCACTCAATTCGTCTGCCTGTTGTTGTATGTAATAAATCTTTTCTTTATGTTCGTCATTCATAAATGTACCTCTATGCCTGTTTTGCTAACTGTTTCTTTAGTCGTTCATTTTCTGCTTTGAGTTCTTCATAATCGACTAACTGTTCAATAAGTTTCTTTTTATCATTCTCTAACTTTTTGATTTGTTCCCGGAGAGCCGAAATCTTATCATCTTTAAGCTGCAACTTATCTTTTTTAACAGCAACCACATCATCTAATGGACTTGCCTTTGAGATTGCTCTAAGGCTTAAAATACGCTCTTTAAGTTGTGGATTGTTATAAAGTGTTGCTCTCGATACTCCTGCCTCTTTACAGACTGTTTCAAAGTTTATAGGCTTTCCTTTTCTTTTGAGTTTATCTATTGCCTTATTAACTTTATCAATGGTTGCCTTATTCTTAGCCTCTGCATGAGCCTTGATGCCTGCAATCTGGCTATCCGACACTTTCTTTGCCATTTAACTGCACCTCCAGACTTTCTACTAATGGTTTCAGATACTTGTACTTAACAGCCTGCACTTGATAAGCTGGCTCTTGACCAAGTTCCTTTAATCTTGCCATTTCCTTTTCAAGTAAATCCAGTTCATCCTTTAGGATTGGATAGAACTGAACCTCTGTGATGTAGTTAGGGCAGTTATAGAAGAAACAGCCATCACCATCTGTACAGTTACCACGTCTAAAATCATACAGGCAAACTCCTGTAGGAAGTGGATTAAAACTCATTGTTTTAGCCAAATCTGTGATTACATCATCAATCTCATCCTCAGTTTTACCATGAAATAAGTCATCTAATTTACCTTTGATTTCTTTTGCTCTAAGCCCTGCAATCTTTGACTCTGGACTTAAAATCATATCAGAATAAATTTCTTTGACTTCTTCTTCCTGCAAGGTAAGATAGTGTGCTGTCATTTCAATAGAAACATGTGAATACTGTTTCATAATCATTGCGATAGGCACTTTTCTTTTGACAAGTTCCCTTACAAAAGTTGCTCTGAACTGATGTGAAGTAAGTGGATATAACTCACCTTTATTGCCTCGGATGTCCCATCGTTTGATAAAGGGCATTAGTTTTTGACCATTCCAATTATCCAATGAATAAACATTGATAGCATTTTTCTTTTTTGTTGACTTGCAAAGAAACAGTTCCTTTAATCCACTTTCTTTACGAAGTGGTTCTGTGAAGTCAGTCAACTCTTTAATAGCATTCTTCACAAGTTCATTGATGAATACCTTATGAATGATAGGCTCACCCTTTTCAGTCTTACCAAGAGTTACTTCCATGTAGTCATAACCATCGGAAGTTCGCTTAACACAGCCTTCCTGTATAGATAAAACCTCATTGATACGAAGTCCTGTCTGACTCTGAATGACAATATCTGCCTTTGTAAGTACATCCTTTTCATCGTGTACTGCGTGGTACAAAATCTTATCGAACACATCCTCTGGAATAGGCTTTGTCTTATTGGTTTTCATAGACTTTTTAGTATTCCAAAGCTGATTTGCTGTTTCTGCCTTCGGAAGATGAAATGTAGGTACATCCCAACCTTTTATCTGACCGATACGGATGATTTCTTCTACTACATGGCAAGAATTATTCCCTGTACCAACTGCCACCTTCTTGTCATTTTTCATCCACAGGTTGAAGTTTAGGTAATCCTCTAAAGTTACATCTGAGAAACTGTGAATACCATTTAAGGAGCAGTATTCGATAAACATTGGAAGACTGCCATTGATATATTGTTCTACTGTCTGTGGCTTCGTTTTACCGAGTTTGTAGTAGGCGTACTGCTTAACAGTTTCCTTCATATCTGCATAAGCTATAAATTCAAATCTAATGTATTTTTTCGATTCCGCTGTTGATTTAGCAGTAATAAAAGGTCTTAAATCCCACACATCATCATTGTAGTTGGAATTGCCTATCATTATGCTGTTTAAATCTGTATCAGGCTCAATGACCTGTAACTGTAATGCCAAGTTAGTTGCCATTCTGTAATCCCTCCAATCTTTCAATGATGACCTTTAATACCTCTATTGTCGGTATAAAGTGTTCTGCGTAATGCTCTCCGTAGATAACACCTTCTTCAAGTTGTTTTTCAAGGTTTGCCAAGTGCCGTTTATGAGCATCTAAGTATTCTGGTGTAGTGATGTATCTGCTACAGGTATAGCATTTCTGCCTTTTAAGTAGTCTAGGACAGATATTTCCTTCGGTAACAGGCTTGGTACAATAGCCATCACATAATCCTGCAACGCATTTGTCCTTGTTTTCCTTGAACCATTCAAACTCTGATATATTGTTAAATGCACTACTTTGTATCTGATTGATGTTTCCAATCACACCAACACTCTTGAATACCTCTGCTCGTTCCTTATCCTTTACATCCGCATAGAAACGCTTTGTAACAGATGCATCTGTATGTCCTAACACCTGCTGAATTACATTGATGTTTGTACCTTTAGAAAGCATATCTGTTCCAAGAGTACGTCTGAACTGGTGGCTTGTAAGGTTGTAGTAATCACCATTGGTATCTTTGATGTTATGTTCCTTTGTAAAATCGTCTAACCAATACATAAATGCTCTCTCTGTTGGAACATGCACTTTACCAGCTTTCTTGCCTTTCGGTGTTCGCCGTATCATCAGAGTATCTTTATCTTTTTCATCAGCTTCATCACGCAATTCTTTGGTAATCTCTATCAGCTTTTCGATAGCAGCAACACATTCACTTCTAACAGGCATAGGAGACTTATTCTTACGTCCTTTGTGCTGCACCCACTCGATTGTATATCCACTAATAAGATGTGGCTTAATGCAGTCAATACGAAGTTTTAAGAGGTCTCCAATACGCATCCCTGTGGACTGCAAGATAATAATGCCATACTTTAGATATGGATTTTCTTCTGTTTTAAGAGCCTCATTTATCTGTACTACAACATCATCTGGAATGAAGTCTATCTTTAACTTACGATTGACTCCAGTGTACTCACTTCCTGTAAAAATCTCGGTTACAGGCACATCATCAGGTCTATGTAACTGACACCAACGGATAACTGATTTAAAGGAATCTAAACATCTCTTCTGATGCTGATAACCAATTGGTTTTCCTGTCTTTTCAGAGATTGTTGTATGCAGATAGGAGATATAATTCTCAACATCTACATTTGTTAATCTCTTTAATGATGTGATGTTCCTTGATTCTGCAAACTGAATGAATCGGTAAAAAAATGAATGTACCTCAGGGTAAAGACTACTCAATGTTTTATTGCCCACTCTGTAATTCTGCCATACATAGTCCTTAAACAGTTCCTTTATCTCGTCACTTGAAATATACGAAAAATCAAACTTGAAGTTTTTTCCATAGTACTGTGACATTTCATCATTATCAACAATGTTCCATACATCATCATCTGGTCTTTTACTTGCCATCAGAGTCACCTCCAATCAGTGTACTCTGATTCCAATACCTTGAAAGGCTGTCCTCAATGTACGGATTAGAAATATGTGTATATTTCTGTGTAGTAGAAAGATGTTCATGCCCCATAATCATTCTTACAACACTTACATCCATTCCAGACTGTACAAGGTTGGAACAGAAGGTATGTCTTAAATCATGGAAATTAAAGTCAATACCAACTTCTTTCTGTACCTTTTTTAACTTATCATAAGCAGCACTATAGGTAAGCTGTTTCCCAAGCTGTCTTGCCTGCTCTGATACAAAGATGTAACTATGGTCTGTATCAATAAGATTTCTTTCTTCAAAGATGAAATCATCAAGCTCCTGTATAAGTGACATAGGTACATACAAATCCCTTGTTTTACCTTTTGACTTAATCTGCTGAAAACAGCCGACTGCCTGTGACATATCTGGTACTGGTACAGACTCTATTTCAAGGTCTAAAACCTCTTGTATTCTTGCCCCTGTAAGATAAAGCATCTTGTATAAAAGAATGTCTCTATGCTTGTCTAAACGACTCAGAAACAGTTCCATTTCATCATCTGATACAAGGTTGATTTTATAATCACTTTCCTTGACCTTGAAAATAGACTGTTTGGTTTTGTTATCACTTCTTGCGTGTTCCAAGATACCCTTAAAGGCATTGAATGGTCTGTTTACTTCATGCATTAGCAATGGATTGTCAATTTCCTGCATATCTGCCTGATACTGATAAAAACCATGCAAGGTGCTGAGCATACGATTGATTGTCTTTGCTGTTCTTGCACCCTCTTTGTTAATAGCTATAATGTTATCATCCTCTGACATAAGATATTCCTTGTATTCGCCTATCATCTTTGGACTTACTTCATCATAGGTATAACCGAATTCTGATAAGAACTCCCAAAAGGCTTTCAAATCATTTCCGTATGCTATGAGAGTATTGATTGCTCTGTCTCTTTGGTCTTGGTATTTTAGATAGTCATAAACTGGCTTTACAATTCTCATATCATTATCCAGTAGAACAACTATCTCCCTTCCTTTACGTTTTGTAACGTGTAATTCCATGTATCTGATACCTCCAATACACTTCTGTTTATTAGGGTATATCTATTATCTTACATTCTATACATTAACTACTAAAGATAACATAGTTATTTTATTTACAATTTCTGATTTAATAATTGCCTTTCGCATAAATTCCTTAAAATTACCATTAGAAAGTGTATAAAAATTCTTTGAAGAATTATCACTATTCCTTCGCATAAATTCCTTAAAATTACCATTAGAAAGTGTATAAAAATTCTTTGAAGAATTATCACTATTCCTTCTCTTAACACATTTCATATTAGGATCTACTAAATCAAATAATGAATTTGATATGATTCTAGCTTGTGTCATGCCGTATTTTTCTCTTATAACTCTTATAAAATCATCCGTTGTAAAATAATGTTTTCCAAATTCTGCATATAAAGTATTTGCTATATATTCAAAATCGTCAAGAATCTTCTCTCTAATCTCATTTAAAAGCAGATCTCCGTGAGTCTCAATATTAACTTTCTGTCGTGGTGCAAAGAACTCTCTAATTAAAGGCATAATTGCAACTTTATCTTTTGCTGTTGATGCGCCATTAAAATACCAATACTTAAATTGCGGAAATGAAATATTACTATAAAAATTCTCCCACACCTGCTTTAAGTCTAATGTATACACATCACCTGTATCACTTAATAAAGATCCATCTGGTTGTATTTCATTGTGTTTTCCATTAGCTAAAAATTTAAAACACTTACCATATTCTGAATTTAATACCAAAGATTCATATTCTTTGTTAATTACAACATATGCTTTCGTAAAGACGCTCTGAGGTCTTGAAATTATAACCTTAAATGTATACTTATCATATAAGTCCTCTCTAACATTAACAAACAAGTCTTAAGTTTATTAATACACTGTTCTTCGTCTTTTAACCCCTTCCCATTAAAAATATAGGTAAATGATTGTGGAGAAATCAAGAAGTTTCTTGATCCCTTTTTGCTTTTATAAACGTCATATATTCCCTCAAGGACCTTCTTTATCTGATATTGTTTTATTTGAGACATCCCAAATAATTTATTCATATAAATCATATCATTAAAAAAGAAATCTGTTTCAGCAATACCTGTCATTCCTGGTTTTCTTGCTGCTCTACCAATTTCCTGAATATAATCACATAAATTACCAGAAACAGCATAATGATATACATTCTGCACATCGTCAATATCGACCCCCATACCAAATGCTTTTGTAGCGTATATT
This sequence comes from Eubacterium sp. AM49-13BH, assembly GCF_003464165.1. Taxonomy (GTDB): domain Bacteria; phylum Bacillota; class Clostridia; order Lachnospirales; family Lachnospiraceae; genus Lachnospira. Next base: position 88,566 of record NZ_QSEK01000003.1, read on the forward strand.
ATTAACTGCTCACCCTTTCGGAATTTATCAAATGTTTCTCTCTTTTTTTCATTAAACATCTCAGTACTTAGCTCATCAACATTTTTGCCAGTAAATACACCAATTCTCGGATCAATTTTAATTCCCACAAATCCTTTTACCCCCCTTGATGCATCAAAGGCATTTTGAGCATACGGAAAATACACAATGGTTTTTTCTTTTCCTTCTAACCATTTTATAATTCGAGATGACATTACCTGAGTCTTTTTTAATTCATAATCCGAATTTGGAAGTTTACCAATTTCACAAATTCTTATATCAAATTCAATGTCATCTCTTCTTGCATATCCTATGAACTTAACAGGATTTTGCATATTCAAGCTAATTATTGTATCACTAACAGAATCATCAGTTCCTCCATTAATAGCAGTTGCTGTAAATGCGCAAATCGGAAAATTATATGTTTTCCTTGTTTTTCCCGATGTAGTCTGAATTTGATTTCTTAATCTGTTTATATATTCTCCAAGATACCAATAATCTGGTCTGAATCCCATTCCCCATGTAGTTACGATGTGAGCCTCATCTATAATTAACAGACCAATTTCTCTATCACCTATAATAGTATCAATTGAATAAGAAAGCAGTGTTTCTGGACTCAAATAAAGAAGATCAACCTCCCCCGCTTTTATACGATTAAGTACTGCTTCCTTTTCAACCTGTGAAATTAAATCCGAATTAAAAGTTGCTACTCTTGTATACCCGTTATTAACTAATTTTTCTTTCTGATCCTGCATAAGAGCCTTTACTGGTTCTATTATGATTGTCAACTTATTATAATGTCTAGCCAAATAAATAGCCGGTATTTGAAACATAATAGATTTACCTGCACCAGTAGAAGCCGTAATAAAAATATCTCTAAACGAACGTCCGTTTTTCTTATTATATGAATTCTCAGCCTGATAAATAATTTCTTGTATTAAAGTAGATTGTGATATTTCAACTATTTCTTTATCTATATCCGGATTTTTATAAAACTTTATTGTTCTAAATCCTGTAAAATTGACTATATGAACGTCATTCTTTGCTATATTAATAAGTTCCTGTTCCATCTGTAAATTATCTTCAAGTTGTTCATGAAACTTAACTAGTCTAATACCATTTGCTACACAATATGCCTTAAGTGACAAGACTATCCTTTTTGAAACCAATCCGTTTGTCGTTTTCAAACCAATTACAGATGGTTTTACTGCAATAATACGAGTCAAATCCTTAAGATAGGTATTCACATCTTCATTGACAAAAATATCAATATCTGGTTTTATTTGAACATCTTCAATTACAGTCTGGTTCATATAATATGGAATTATATCTATATCATTAACTTCATCATACTCATAATTATAAAAGCTTGCATAATATATTCCACCCACATCAACAAGATATTATATATAGCGAAGTACCTTTTTGCATTCTTCACTACAATCTTCAATAATATTTGAATTAAGATTCTTTTCAATTTCTGTAACAAGCTCACCTGATAAAGTAAATGGCAACGGATAATAATCTGGATATAAATTGTTTGTAAAAATCACAACTTCTAATCCATCTTCTTGAATTGCATCATAAATTCTATTTTTTATCAAAGTAAATTCTGAATAAGTAACCCACGCCTCATCACTTTCCTCCATAGAAAGTAACGCCATATCCAATTGTTTCCTTGTTTTCTTGTCAAATTTCAGAACATCAAGTTTAACCGCAATATCACTATCCACTAAAGGTTCTTCATTAACCTTTGATAAAAATTCTTCATTAAACCCTTTGTACACTATTAATTTCATAGTTTATCCCCCATTTCTCTTCATTATAAAAACAAAGTTTTTTTATCTAGATTCTATATAGGAATTTACATTTATATAATTACTCGCTCTCCACTTCCCTCAAAAGCACCTTCTCCCCAAATCCACCTCTTTTCTCAGCCTTCTTCACTCTTACTTTCTCCAGTTCATCAACTGAATACCCTCTTGCCTTTGCCGCCGCATATATAACTTCCATCAAGTCAGCAAGTTCCTCGATGTTCTGGTCCTTATGATACTCTGCCAGTTCTTCGTCAAGCTTGGCATCCATCATTTTTAAATATTCTTCATCAGAAAGTATCTCTGTTTTGCATGTTTTTCCATCTGCTTCAATAATCTCTGGAATTTTATCTCTTACAAGTTTATTGTATATTTTTACCGCCATTGTAACTCCACTCCTTAAATCCCGACATATGGGCTGATTCATAAACTGGTTTAATCACATGTTCCAATCTTTCAATAAATGTATTCTTGTCCAAACCATCTGCATACAATTGATTCCGAATCTCCTGATTATTAAGATGATATGGCGCAATTTTCAGAAATTCGTGTGCAACTGCTTCATTCTCATTCTTAAGTTCGTATGCTCTATATTCCAAACTGCCTAAAGAATTGAAATATAATTCCCATGATGGAAGCAAATTGCTTTTACTACTGTTTATAGATTTAGTTGTAGGGTGTAAATTCCATAATTCATCATGTGCTACATACTGCCATGGTACAAAATGATCTACAGAAATGTTTTCATCTGCCAAATCAACATCACCATATATATCCCTAAGAGAAGGATCAATTTGAATTATCAAATTCCAGTATTTTCTAACTCGCTCTATGTTTCTTGAAGAAGGTGCTTCAATCTTATCTGCAATTCCCGGTACGCTCGGATTCTTATTCTGCAGATACTGAATCAACTTAAGCTGTGCCCAACCTTTAAGAATATCCTTATTTCTTACAAGATAATCCGACCATAGACTGTCAATTTCAATCTCTGTCTTAAGACCCGCTATCAAAGCAAAATAATATATAAGTCTTTTCTGTCTGTTAATTTCATCTGTCAAAATCTTTTTTGAGCCATTCCACATACTTTGCTTAATATTAATTTCATCATAAAATGGTACTTGCAATCTATATGGAACATTTAATGTCAAATCTGATTTATATTTTGCTATTCTTTTATCCTCTGAATCTTCAAGAAATTTTATAATATTCTCTCGCTTCGTATTTGATATTAATCCATAATTTTTATGAATATATTTAACTACTTCTTCAAGATTATCTGTAACTCCTAACGGACCTAGTCTAAGGTGATATTCGGTTACCATATACCACGCATCAGCAATCATTTCATTAATCAATTCATCAAATGTAAATCTACACTTAGCACTATCTACCTTCTCAAGAATTGCCTGAAACCAGAAAAACTTATAACAATTTGATGTGTTCTCGAACAACTTACTTAAATAGCCTATATTGAGTTCATCTGAATATGGTAACTGCATAACACGCCTTCTTTCGTATAAATATTTCTACATATCCTCTCTTATCTTCTCTATCAAAGTAACATCCGCTGGCAGCCATTCAACCTCTCCAAGATGTTGTTTCGTCAGCCATTTTGCGTTCTCATGCTCTTTTAACACCAGATCTCCGCTTAATATCTCACACCAGAAGCAATCCATTGAAAGATGAAAATTAGGATAATCATATTCAATTGTGTCGATTAAAGCTCCAACTTTAACTTCTGTATCTAATTCTTCCATAATCTCACGTTTTAACGCTTCCTGTGGTGTTTCTCCTGCTTCTATTTTTCCGCCTGGAAATTCCCAGCCATCATTCAGTATCTCCACAGAAAATATATAATCTAATGGCTGCTTATGGACATTTGCCTCACTCTCATTCATTGCAAGTCTTTCAAATGCATCCTGTCTTTCCTGTTCGTTAGCATCACCATTCAATGCTATTGTCCTATAAAATCCCCCTGTATCGGGATTAACTATATTGTTAAACTTATATGATAATTCCTGTGTCTCTTTGATACTGCTACAGAATATAAGTCCTTTAACCTTTTCTCCACTATATCCATAGTAATTTGCCTGCTGGATTATATGTTTCACACGTTCATCGCTTATAAGCATACTGAAATTACGATTATCTTTATCATCTCCAACTATAGACAAATCAGTAATTCCAAAATAATGGAACGGACATAACAGATTTTCTTCCATGGCCTGCTTCAAACGTATCTCATAAGCAATCTGATGATTAAATAACTCATAAACATTTCTACCTGCAACATTGTCATCCCGCTTATCAGGAGTTGCTGTCATTCCAAGCCAAAGCTTAGGCGAAAAATGTTTCATAATCTTCTGATATGTATCAGCAGTTACATGATGTGCTTCATCCAACACAATACAATCAAATGCATCCTTATCATATTGAAGCAAATGTTCATCACGATTTAATGTCTGAACCGTAGCAAATACCTTTTCGTAAGATTTCTTAGTCTGTCTTGCAAGCTGTCCCCTATGAACTAAAAATAATACTCTCTTAAATCCCAGTTCTCTCATCGCAAATGCGGAAGCGTACGTTTTACCTGTTCCCGAGCGTGTCAAGAGTGTGAGGAGAAGTTTTTTATGGGTTTTACGGATAGGGTTATTCAGTTTTAAAAGTTCAAATACGAGGTGCAGGAGTCGAACCTGCGTCCTTTACCGTTACCGGTACTGCGCCTCTCCGCTGTGCCATCCTCGCATAAAGCGGTGGCGGGTTGGGAGACCCGATTTGCAATTACATGAACACCGCTATAGATAAAAATATTCCATACTATTTGAAAAATGAATTCTGTTTCGGCATTCCTAGATATCGAAATCCTATTTCCCTTAAGATCACTTCAGTTGTAGCTCTCTTTTCCGATGATTTTCGATTTGATATCTTAATCTCTTCATCCAACGAAAACAAAAAATCTTGACATTCCAAAAAAATATTTTTACTTTTCTCATCATCTTCAAGTACATCAATTATTGACCTACAGTACTTTTCAATGTCTTTTCCATTTGTTTGAGGTACTGTTTTTTTATTTATTGCATACTTTACAATCATAATAATATGATATCTAAATCTCCATAACTTATTATCAATTATTTGTTCATTATAAAGCTTCATTAATCTACTATATGCTAAAGCAGAGGTATAGTACATTATTGGTTTATGCTGTGATCAAATATTTCACTTCCCAAACCTTTGAGTAACTTACTATAATAACCAGATACGATATGTGGTTTTTCATTAAACATACTCGCAAAATCTTTAATTTGATTTTCTATACTTATAATATTCGATGGATTAATTCTATCCTTTTTGTATTGATTAGCTCTTCTTTCATAATACAATGCATCTTCTTTTTTCTTCGCAATCGCACTATAATACTGCTCTAACTCTTTTTGATATTCTGTCAACGCCTCTAATTGTTCAGTCTCAACTTCTGTTTGATTATTCGTAGCACGTGTGACTTCAACCTGTATTTTATTGTTATCTGTCTCTATTATTTTCACTGGAATATATACTTTTTCGATACCTTCTTCATTTCTACATTCATATAAGACATTGCTAGTTTGACATCCATTAACAATTTGGTAATTCGTCAAAGTAATATCCATACCCGCACCTGTTATTTCTTCCGCAACAATAGTAACTCCATTATTTAATAAACAAAACTCTCCTGTTCTTCCTTCTGTAATAGTTTTCTGAATATCTTGATTTACAGTATTATCCTTTAGTCCAAGAAAACCTCTTATATTATCTTCAAATACAGACTTAATTTTATCGTTATCATCTACTATAAGCTTTTCAAATTCCCTAAAAGGTAATATGGTAAACATTGCAGATTTGACATCGTTTATTTTAGGTAAAGGAATTGTATTCTCCATCGTTATAGATGCCTCAACAGGAAGTTTTGTTTTCATATACATTTTTTGTACTTTTTTTACATCACACGGAATGAAATCTACACTTTCAAACAAATTGCTATTTTCTAATTCTTCCTTGTTTCCTTCTACAATCACATTCAAATTCACATCATCAGTCCATTTTCCATTACATACGTAAAACAGCTTTAATTTAGGCTGATATTTACTAAAATACTTTGAATTTTTATATATCTCTTTTGCAATTCGAATAAATTCATTAAATTCCCTTGTAAATGTACTTTTAGTTTCAAACTCGAAGAACACCTTTGTCCATCTAAAAAAGCCTTCTATTTCGGTACCTTCAAAATGATTCGAAACTTTAGATTGTACAAAAATGAATTCAACATCCAACTTGTTATTATACTTAATAGAATCTTTTACTTCCTCAACACTTGTACACAATCTATTATTTACAATAATAGCAATACCATCTATTCCTGGTGCATTTTCTCCAGTACTTATATCATTCAATTGAAATCTGTTTGCATCAAAATGATTGCTGACAACAATGAAATTAGCAAAATACTCAAATTGCCTTGTTTTATCTTTTGTACCTATGCTGAAATTTTGAACAAATTCTTCTAAATAGCCCTCTGTAACAATATCCATCATTAATCCTCCTGTGCACTAATCTCTTTTGAATTAAAATTATTATACCACTTCCCCGCTTTATTCTCCACCTATATCTCTATCATTTTCGACAATCTCTGCCTCCTGAAACTCATCCCTAAACTTCCACTTTATCTCCACTCTATCCTTAGCATGTACAACAATCTCCGCCACGAAAGCATCCACGATTTCCTTATTCAATTTCTTCAGTTTCATCTGCCCTTCCAGCATTTCAAAACCGACCACTTCCGGCAGATCCACAGTTGCCATCTTGCTGACTGCTGCCTTCTGCTTTTCGATATTGCCCTGCATGCGCACAAACAACTGCTCGTAGGTCTTTCTCTGCTCCAGATAGGTCTCTCTGTCAGTCATGCCTAGTTTGTAGCTTTCATAGGCATCACACAAATCCTTATTGATGCGCTCATAGCTTTTCTCCATATCAAGCAGGTGCCTTTCTGCAAGTGCCAGACTCTTTGCCTGTTTCTCACGTTGCATGTCCACAATCTTTCTGGAATCCACCCACATATCAATGAACAGCTACAGTGACTTCATCACCACCTCTTCCATAGTCGAATCGAGAACGCTGATATTGCACTTGCCATCTGCCTTATCCAGATAATGCTTGGCGCAGTAATACTTCGGACGACCAGCATAAGAATGGGACAAATGGTGTCCACAGTTACCGCATATCATTTTACCGGTCAGACAATGTGTCTCATGCTTTCTCTCTACACCGGCGCAGGTATTTCCAGATCTCTTTGCGGCCACCTTTTCAAAATCCTCTTTACTGATAATGGCAACATGGCAGTTCTCCACGCGTTTCCATTCCTCTTTTGGAAGGGCTTTGGCGTGTTTATCACCTACATTTTCACTTTTAAATCGGCGTAAACCATGGTACCGGTATACTGCTCATTCTCAAGGATTCTGCCCACTGCAACATTACTCCAGAGAGGCTTTTTCTCACGATATTTTGCCAGCTGATTTTCATTGTTCTCCCTAGTGGCAATATACACGCCTGGTGTCTCAATTCCTTCCAGATTCAGTGCCTCAACAATCTTATACATAGACTTACCGGATAAGAACTCATTTAATAAATAATCTTGAGGAACTGGAATTATTAAGATTCAAGGAAAATATAGACACATATCTGGATATATTGCAGATGGAGAAAAAACAGCTCTGGATGCTTTATGTGAGCTTACAGACAGTGAAATTGATTTTAGAAAACAGCAAGCAATAACAGGCTGTGTAAAGGTAGCTAATTTCCCATTTTTAAAGGAGATTAGTGAATTTGATTTCAGTTTCCAGCCATCACTGGATAAGTCCAAAATCATGGATCTTATGACACTGCGATTTATAGAAAATGCTGAGAATATCATATTCTGCGGAACTCCAGGAGTAGGCAAAACCAATCTTGCGGTATCCATCGGAATAGAAGCTGCAAAGCACAGATACTGTGTATATTTTATAACATTTCAGGATTTAATATCACAACTGAAAAAAGCAGCTTCAGAAAACAGACTTGAGACAAGAATCAAGTGGTTCTACAGATACAAGCTACTGATAATAGATGAACTTGGTTATCAGAAGATGGATGTTGATTCAGCCAATCTGTTCTTTAATCTCATAGCAAAACGATACAAAAAGCTTTCAACAGTAATAACAACTAACAGGCCATTTTCAAAGTGGTCTGATATATTTCAGGAGCCAGTACTGACTAACGCTTTGCTTGACAGACTGTTGCATCACTGTTCTGTGATAAACATAAATGGACCATCCTACAGACTAAAGGATCAGATGCAATACATGATTGAGGAAAATTAAAATACAAAAAATATCATATAAGCGTGTAGGTTTTCCTACATTCTTATATGATAAAAAAGATACATTTTTATATTGACATTTTCATTGCCTGAACTGAAGATAGACAAGGATGGTATATTTTAATGGATTTGCACCAGGAATTGGTGCTCTATGGCATCTTTCTCATAATCTATACCAACACCTAATCATATGCTTTTAACGCTCCAATCAAATACCCATCAAATAAACCAATGTCTCACAAAGCGCGTAAAATAAAGGTTTTCGTTAATATAGTTTCTTCAAAATGAACATTCTATCAAATACCCATCAAATAAAATTTATGCCCAGTATGGTATATATCTTCTATTTTTCAGTGCTACATTTTCATCAGACAACTTAATAAGCTTTGCATCCAGTGTAGCTTTAATAATTCTTGATACAATAGCCATATTCTTTGCATCAATACCGAAACGCTCTCTTAATACTGAATTCGCGACCTCTATTTCATTCACGTAACAATAACATGTATACAAATAACAGGTTCTGATTTTATCCTCTTTCTTCCAATCATTCAGATTATCATACCAATATAGTTTCGTTCTGGTAAAATCATCTCCTGTTTCAACCTTTGGTGCTGGAATAGTCAAATCGCGCATTCCTTCTTCCATACGATCAAATCCGCTTCCTCGTTCCTCACAAATCCGAACAATTCTAAGGAATGATGCCATAGCCTCATTGCGAGAGTGAGGTACTGTATCAATAATACGATTAACTTCCACTAAAAGGCTTCCCGGATTCGATGCTTCCACTTTCGTGTCAAAAATCTCCATAACAGGACCACTTCCATGAGCAGTTAAATCCTGATGAATGATCGTATTTCCAAGCATTTCTCTGATTGCTTTGCACGGAAACATGATATGTTCCAATCTTCTTCCACCATCGATTTCTTCCTCTTGTGGAATCAGCGTCATAATATAGTCTGTAATATCGTCAAATTGTATTGCATATCCTTTTGTAAAAACCTGCTCTCTTATAGCATTAGTTTTACCATTGCCCTTGTATTTAATTACACGAACCGCCTTTCTTTTCAAATGTGCAAAGGCAGTTAAATCCTTTGCCAGAAGTAATGCTCCCATATTAGTAATCGCATAATTCCCGTTATCCATCTCGCGAATAAATTCTTCATCGATCATGTTATGAATAATGGCATCACGATTACTCGGTAAAGGTAATTTCATAAGTGTATAATATGCTGCACAGTCTAAGAGTTCCGTTACTTTAGATGCCGTAACATTCTCCATCGCCACTCTCAATTCAAAGGGTTTCTGTTCGAAGGACAGCCAAAGTTTTCGTTCTTTCTCCGGATATTCTTTAAGCTTTTTCTTATATGAACCAACACGGATAAATTCAGTCCCCTTAAAGCTGGTAGGAGTATTCACTGCTGCCGGTATCCCCATAACAACAACTTTTCCTTTATCCGTATTCACTTCAATAAATCTAAAATCCACCCTTGGTTTTAATCCACCCGCCAGCCAATTCTCGATTTCTTCATTACCTTTTTTTGCTTTTTTCGGCGAAAACGACGTTCCTTCAATCTCGTGAGTTTTATCATTAATTCCCCACAAAATATAAGCCTTTTCTTTATTACAAATTGTAGCCGAATTGCTTAACGCAGATATATACTCACCAATCAATTCCGGTTCATAATTATTCATTTTGTATTCCAACCACTCGGTTTCCACCGGCAATTGACGGAGTCTGTCAATTTAGCTTATATAATATTCTTGTTCTGAATTCATAAAAAACTCCTTCCTATCAAACTAGATATTCTGCATATATTCCCTCTAACGTTTCTTCGGGGCTCAGTTCTTTTTCAAAAAGTCCAAGTACCTCCTCTGCAACTGCTCTTCCTAAAACTGGGGGCACAGCATTTCCAATCTGCTGATATACAGAATCCTTTGTTCCATAAAAAATGTAATCATCTGGAAAACTCTGCAATCTTGCTGCCTCACGTGCACTTACAGCTCTATTAAATACTGGATGAATCCACATTGATTTTCTTACATTTACCACTGTATCTGATGGTAAATTGGGATCCAATCTTTTGTACACAGTATTCTGCGTTCTCCCTGGGTTCTCATATGAGCTCTTCAATTCCTCTGGTAAAGAATGAAAATTCTTCCCCGGAGCAATTTTTTCAAAACGCTGTAATGCAGTTTTTCTTGTTGCAGTACATACATGATTATGAACATCTCTATAATTTTCAATCATCACCAGTTTTCGAAAATAAGAATTTATTGCAGGACATTTTTTCCTTTTCTGCGTTTCATCCATTCCCTCCACTGTAGGCTCAATCTTCTCCAAATCTTTAATAGCGTCTTTAACCGTTATGTAATTCATTGGATCATCAATGATTGGTTTTGGAAGTTCAATTTCTCCTGCACTCAATTCACGTTTGATTCCTATGAGAATATATCTTTCTCTAGTCTGCGGAACCCCATATGAAGCCGCATTCAACACATCACCCTTGAAGTCATATTCAAGATACCTGAACGATTCCTTTATAAAATCAATTACAATGTATGTCTCCATCTTTACACGAATTGTATGTCCTACAATTGAATATGTAAAAATAGCATCTTTTTTCTCAAGTTCAGCAACGCCATGATAAAATCTGTGAATGTCCCAGAATTTCATTAACTCATCAGCCCAAGAAAGATTCTCCGATTCTTTGTTTTCCAATAAAGAATCAATAATTTTCTTTGCCTTATGTGTATAAGCGTTATACCACTCTGGAAGCTCTTCTTGTTCTACAAGTTTATCCGCAATGCTCTTCAAAAGCTTAATATTTACCTGCTTTGAAAGAAGTTTCTTAATTTGTTTTTTCTTTTTACACATGTTGTGAAGGAAATATAAATCATCTTCACTAATCAGCAGTAATTCATCCACATTTTTATCATATCGACGTGCTAATTCAAAAACACGCTCAACACACTCTCCATCAAAAAGTGTCACTTCCCTTGGATAAATATTTAGTTTTAATTTTTTCTTAATATAATTCTCATCTGCATGCGTAACACAAAAAGAATGCTTATTCGAAGCAATTGTTTTAACATTCTCCATTACAAATGCCTTTGGTTGAATCTGTTTAATTGCTTCAACATATTTCTTTACCAGTTCATTACTGCCATTAATTAACTGTCGTCTCTGTCTGTTCGCATTGGAAAATCCCTGGCAAGGAGGTCCTCCAATAATAACATCAATATCTCCACATTCTTTTTTTATTTGCTGAAAATCTACAGTTAATATATCCTCATAGTTTTTTAAACCAGGATGATTTCTAAGATATGTTTTTGCAGCATTCTTATTATTCTCTACAATTGCAGCAACCTCAAATTGACCAGTCTTTTCAAATCCAAGACTTAATCCACCAGCTCCTGCAAAAAGATCTAAAATTTTTAGCATCTCTTACTCCTAGATTAATTTATTTTTGTATCTCGTCTTTAATAATTTCCAGCAATCTTCCTTTTTGCACCACTGCGTAATGTTAATTCCAACTACCTCTGGATTCATGAAATGATTCCATACTTTCAAAATCAATTCTTCTAATCTGATTGATAATTCTGGAGAAACACTCTGACGTTTCCAAATATCCATATCGTCAACTTCATCACTATGAAATTCTGCAAGCAAAGCAATAACATAATAATTTATCTGAGCTTTATATCCACCAAAATTTTGCTTTGCAACTAACTTATCACATTCTTTAAATAGAATAACTTTACTAATCATACTAATATAAGAATCTTGTGAAGGTTCTGGCATGTCGCCATTTTTTATCATTGCTGAAAACTCAATAAAATTTGTTTCTAATCCTTTACTTACAACATTAGGATATCGCATCCATGCCATCATACATTTCGCCGCAACGGTTTTAGAAATGCACATAGATTTAGGACTAACTTCCTTAAACCTTCTCTTTGCTGCTGAAGTAGGCTGACGATTTACATCCACCATATATTGTCCTCTAGCCCTTTCATAATACCATCTAAGTGTCGATTTACCATTTTCTGACGGCACATATATCTTTTCAGACAATCTTGCCATTTCAATATGATATGGATCATTTGCACTAAAATCTGACATATTAATTTTATTCTGACTATTTGCATACTTAGAAATGAATCCAACCATTTCCTCTGTTTTGGATTGTTCTCTAATAACAGTTAGTTTAATTTGAACATTTACCTGAGAAATATCAACTCCAGTTTGCAAAGCATTATGAATTGACGCAGTTGTTTGTCCACCATTTACAATCTGCCAATCAACAATTTCTTTTATAACAACAAAGTCTTCATCACTTTTCTCTTCATCAATCACAATACTCTTGGCAGTTGTTGAAATACCATTATTATATGTCATAAACATTTCCGGTTCTTCAATCAATGTCTTTTTTATTCCCTGATTGATTTTTCCCGTTGCCTGAAGAAATGAACGAACATTTTTTTCTATTAATTTTTGTCCCTCATCTCTATAAATTTCTGCCAAACATTGTCCTGAAATCACACCAATATAGCAATCATAAACATCCGTATCTTGCTTAACCTTAATCATTTTCAACGGATTATTATATTTATTCTGGAATCTAATGACTAAGTCTTCGTGTGACTTATTCTGGTATAATGACTGACATATTCGTTCCAAATCCCATACATCAAACTTTACCGATATTTTATCAATTTTAATGCTCTCAGGTATCTCCGGAACAGTCTCCTTATTTGTTAATAAAACAACCTTGATATTTTCAATCTCTCTTTCGTAGTCATTAATATACTCCGCAATTATGTAACCAGGATCAGTTTCTTCCACATCATTAAAATATCCTGATTTACACATTCTATAAAATTTTGTAGCCTGCTTAATGTTCTTGTTAATATCAACTTTTCCCATCTTAGAGATATCTATTCTATTTTCAAATACACTTACGACCAATGTTAATGTCTGAAAATACTCATCGTAAACATACGCATTTATTTTTGCCTTTTCATACTCTTTTCTATAGCTAAGTACATTACAGTTATTCAGAAAAGACTCTCCTGCATCAATTACATATGATGAAAACACACTTGTAAATGCATCCTCAGTGCTACACTTCTCGTTCTCTCTATATTCTCGTACTTCCTCAATGAGTTCCTCATTGAATTGTCTCATCTGATCTGTAATCATTGATAATCAACTCCTTTGTAAAATGACTCTATTTCAATCATATATGATCGGCACGCATCTAAACTAACTACATACTCGACTGCTCCAATACCCTTACTTACATTCTTAGGCGTTATTCGAGGGAAATTGTCTTTTACCACGAAACAACTTTCTTCTCTTACTCGAAAATGATATGTATATAACTCCGGCATTGAATAAACATATCCGACTTTTAAAAGCTTTTCTTTAAACATCTCTCTTTGAGAGAAATCAAGTTTCCGCATTATTCTCTCCACAATGTCCGGAAGTTTTTCTCCGTCTGCTTCACTCTTTTTCATGTTTAAATAAAGTAAATAAAGTAAACCTATTACACCAGTTTCATCTAGTTGATACTCATTGCTTATTTTTACTTTCTCTGGTCCTTTTGATGATGAACTTTTTATCTCAACTGCATCCTTTCCAATGTAAAAATCATGAGACTCAAAATTATATCCAGCCCAGTAGCCCAATGCTTTAGAGCCATTCTGGTTAATCATTTTTTCCAGGGCCCAAAGTTCACTATATAATCCCTGCTGAGCATTTGCCGATAATACATATTCCTTTTCAAATTGAAAGAATACGCTCCATTTTTGTAATGTTCTTTTTACAGTCGGCACGCAACTTTTCTTGTCAACATACTCCAAATCATCGCAAACATCTTGCATTACATTAACAAATATTGCTTGATCATATCCATCTAACTGCTCAAATGATAAGTTTCTCATTGTTCCATTTTTATCAGGAATCAGGTTACTTTTCCCCTCCATTCCTTTCCATTTGGGAAGAGACTTTAACTCTTCAACAGTAGTTTCTTCTGGAATTACTATTCCAATTTCACAAAGTTCAGTGTTTTTATTCAATGAAATAGAGACGATATTTTCTTTTGCCATAGCAAATCTTCTTGTTAGAACAATCGAATTTTTATACTGTTCTTGCAAAAAATCATTTCTAATATCCTCAAGTACATTAATCAAAGAAATCATATAAATCCCCCTTCATTCCTACTTGATTTACCTGATATGAAATTGACTTACCATTTCCCTTCGGAAATACAACTACCAAACCAAATGGTGGCATATGATTACCATCACCAATTTTAAACAGACTAGTCTTTCCTCCATCTCTATGGTCAATCGGATAAATAAGTAAAAGGCCTTTCTTAGGATCCATCTTTGTTGCTCTTATGTGCTCAGCAACTGTTTTTTCATCACCTTTATCTTCGATTTGTTTTATCTCCTCGTATTCACTGAGTGACATATCGTAATACTCTTGATCTTTTGATTTGAGCATATGTACAGAACATGTATCCTCTTGAGGAACAATACTGTTTTCACTTTTTCTAGTTATACCGTTCTTGATATGTTTTCCAGCAATTTCAAAACCTGGCACATCCTCTCCCGTATTAATTAGGCAGACCGTCCAATTAACTAATAATCCATCTTTATTCTGTTCTTCAATATACGTTGCAATATTATTTCCATTGACTTTTCTTGCACGTTTTGAAGTTTGATAATTTCTAAAGAACTCAATAATACGGGTACTATTAACATTTTCTATAAAATAATGCTCCGTATTTGTTTCGCGCCCCAGTTTTGCAAAGTGTTCCTCTGCCGTAAGTATTTTTTCTGCATACGAGAACAAATGATTTACAGCCTTATAATTTGAATCATACATTTCAATATTGACATCAATATCTCTTGTAACCGTCAATGTTGCACTAAAATCAAGTTGCTGAATTGTACCAGATTTTACTTTCTTTGGACTTGAAATTTTTAGTTCTGGATGTGTTGCAACACGCAATCCAAAATCACGAGGCTTTGCTTTCTCGTCACACATGTATGTAATCTGATTTCTCAGATTATCAGTAGCAAAAGCAATTCTCGCAAACCAACGATAAATAATGTCTGTTATAAATACCCTACACAAATCTGCGTATTTGGGTCTAAACCCAAACCATCGTCCCATTTGCATAAGCGTATCATAGTACTTAGATTCACGAGTAAAATAACTGATTGATAAGCCTTCCAACGTTAATCCACGTGAGAATTTATCTCCACCAATTGCAATTACGTTGTATTCTTCTCCTTCATGATCTTTGTAACACAACACATCCTTGCTATCGCCATTTATTACATTAATCTTTACCCTATCCTCGTTCATTAAACGAACAATTTCCTCATATATTTCGTCTTCATCTACGTCATATGCATTTTCCATATATCTAGGAAAATCTTTTCTCATTTTCTCAGATATTGGCAAATATTCTTCTCGAATCAAATCATAGATCTCTGCTTTAGTTTCGCTGTCACCATCGATAATCATTGACTGCAACTCATCATAGAAATACTCTGAAACCTTTCTTTCCAGTTGCTTATGCATGTTTTTAATACGAGCAACATGGATTAGCATTGTATTCGGTTTATATAATTCACCTCGACAATTTCTAATTGCTATAGAAATCAAGAAGCACTTCATTGCTTTCTTTAAGCTATTGGGCAACTCACGAACACCCTTCTTCTTTACATCAATAAAATCCTCATCCTTGATTTTTCTTACAAGGGGCATAGGCTTTGGTTCTTCATCTTCAATCCCATAGCCAAAAAATTCGTTTGCTCCAATATATCTGTACGGTTTTGGTAAACTAATAATACAGTCTGCTGGAAATAAATCATTTCCTAAATCTTCACCTGCAACTGCTAAATCATTAGGAATAAAAATATTTGCATACGGTGTTGCTGTATACCCAACATACGATTTGCATTCAAAATGATTAAGTAAATTACGAATCAATCTATTAATTGTTTTTACATCATATTCATCTATAATATTTCCATCATCATCATAATCGTAACCAGTATTAACAGACGCCTGATCTGCCTCATCGTCAATCAGTAATAACGGATATTTTGCAGGCATAACAAAGTGTCCATTTTCATCCTGTTTTACAACTTGTTTGCTTTCAATATTTTCAATTAAATTTGTCAAAGTTGACTTAATCTTTTTTGTTACAATGATAGTTGGAACATCTGGATGAGTATCCCAGCTCGAATTCTTCTTTGAAAAATCACCGCTTTCATCTCTAAATGTGAGTGTCTGAACAAATCCAGCATTATACAGTGTACCAACACCTATTCTGTTTTTTTCAGCTCGTTCTCGTTGCTTTTGTCTTGCCTCTGATGATGTTTCATAGCCAAGTACCTCTTCATCTATTCGTGATTGCGTCTGACTTCTAAGATTGTTATGAATACCAGCCAATACAATAATGTATTTGTATCCTGCATCTAATGCTTTATTAATCAATCCAATATAGTTCGCTGTTTTTCCTGATTGAACATATCCTACTACCATCGCTCGCTTCTCCTGAGCAACAGTTCTATTTGGGTCTGCAATAGCATTCAAAAGCATATCGGTTGGATTACCGATACTTTTTGTAATTGCGCTCTTTTCCCAATGTTTTCTTTCAAATAAATACTTACTATATCTATTCCAAAACTTTAAATCTTTAGCATTTTCCGCACGATACTCGTCCCACCAAGTAGAGTTTTCTGCTTCTTCTCCAAGCATTACAGAAACTGTTTCCTCCTCTTTTTCACGACTAATTCTACTTAATAAGTAATCTCTTAATGCATCAGCATCTTCAATCAAAGCACTCATACTTTCAATAGTTTTTTCTATTGCTAATGAGATACGTTCATTGAGACTATCAGCATCAATTTCCTCCAATATTTTTCCATAAAAGTCATATGCTATTTCGTATTTTTCATTAATGTTTATTCCCATTACTCGGTCTCCTCAATGATTTTCTTCAAATCGTCTTTTAGGTACAAATATTCAGGTGAATTATGTAGAGTATCAAATATCTCTTCATCATCATATTGAAGCATTCGATATATTCTGATTTTCTCCTGGATATTCAATATCTCTTTCTGTTTATCTTCATCTGAAATAACATAATCTGTCTCTTTTTCCATTACACCACTTAACATTGTTGGCGAATAGCTTTCAATAAGAGACAAATAAGTCTTTAACTCTTTTTGAGCATCCTCATTCATTTCACTTAGGATTTTCAAAAGCATCGGATGTTTTTTATTCAGGTAGAACATATAGTTGCCTGATATATTTTTTCTCTGCTCCCATACATACTTCAAGCTAGTATTATTTGCAGTATTTTTCCTGTTATAAACTCCTCGAGAATTGTATACCGCAACAGATTTCTCAATTGCCAAATATGCTATTTGCGTAATTTGTTCCTCAATTGCTACTGGTAACGTGGCCTTTGATTTCTTAATATCAATATCCCACTCTAAATCACTATCAGCACTCATATCAAGTTTTATACGAGCTAGATTATACGCTGGTTCTTTCTTAAACTTACCAAACCAAGTGCCATATACCAATAATCTTCTATTTCTATAAACATAGAATCCTTGATGTCCTCGCCAATCCTTCGCACCAGCAGCATCTTTGTAATCATCTTCTGAATTAAATTTATTTTTATGTGGAAGAATATATGGTTCAACAATTACTTCATTTTTCCCATCAAATAATTCTTCTCTAGCCAACTCCATAGTTGATGGACTTTTTATCCAAAATGGATTCCATGGTTCAATTCTATTGCCATTTACTGAGATTTTTAGTTCATCTTCCTCCATAAAGCGATGGAATGTTATTGCAATGTGAGACTTAATATTGCGTATCATCTTATAAAAATTTTTCTTTGACTTCTCAATATTTGCCTCATCAACTAACCTATCCAACTCCGAAATGATAATAAGGGTTCCTTGTTTCCAATTATTGTATTGTGTATATTTATTTACAGATTCAAGAATCACCGACATCTCTGATTCATCATATTCTGTTATTTCCCACTTATCTTCGGATGCAACAGTATCCAAATTCCACTCAGCATTTGAGGCTATTAAATTTTTTTTTGAAATCACAAGTAAATTCTTTGCCATTGAAAAGGTTGCCGTTTTCATGCCCAGACCAAATCTACCAAGATCCTCTGATGGTCTCATTTCATTCGGATCTGCAGAGCCAATTTCCATCGCATCCATCAATTCCTCATAATCCATACCATATCCATTATCAGCAATTATTATTCTTCTATTATCCCAATCAAAATACAGTTCAATCTCTGTTGCCGCGCCTGAGACACTATTATCCACAATGTCAGCAATTGCTGTTTCGTTAGTATATCCTACTGAACGCAATGCAACCAATAGCATTTTCGCGTGCGGTATTTTCTCATGTATCTTCTTAGCCATACTATTTTTCCTTTCGTCTTAAATCTTCTGGCTTCACTGCGTCGAAGGGAACTAACCATAAATTTCCCTTCTTGATAGCTCCTGGAATTCTCCCCCTAGAACAATAAACATTAACCATTCTGCTGGTAATTCCCCACTTGTCACCCATTTCTTTAACTGTTAAATACTCCATCTTTGGCCTCCTATAAAACAGTCTACTTCGACTAACTATAGTATAGTTCCTTATCTCGAAATTTTCAATATCTCGAAATATGCATTTCACTGTATTATTAAAAAAATGAGAAAGAGGAATAAATGTACACTCCTACCATCTATTATGCATATTGCGTGTCCAAATAAAGGGATTTGCACATAACAAATCCCGCCTGAGAATATCAAGTCTTAGTCTCAGTCTTTAATCTTGACTCTCTTGACATTCCCACGCGAATTTGTGGTATAGTAATCAACCGCTTATGAATAAGCGTGTTCCACCACACTTTCTTATGTTTTTAATTATTGTTTTTTAAGTGTTAAGGCAAACTTTTTTAATCAGATATGTTTTAGTCAACTACGATTGACCAAATTGTACTTAACAAAATCTCACATCAAAAACGGAGCCCCAGACTTCCCTCTTCCAAGTTCATCGAACGCTCCGTTTTACTGCCAGGTCACACCCTTTTTCATCATACATAACATACTAACATACTTAAGTATAACTTTATATACTAACAAAAATCGAAAGGTATATTTTCAAATTTCAAAGTTCTACAGCTCTTGATTTTCCTATCTTCCCGGAAAAATCACCAGATACCACCGTGATGCAATGAAGACATTTAAGCGTGAAGCAAATTCGCCTTACGGATTGCGTGAGCCACGAGGAAAATCCAAAGAACACAAAATATCAGCTTTTGCAAAGGAAGATTTATAAAAAAAAGAGACAAAAGCAGCCATAAAAGAACTTCAGAATAAGATGGCTCACCTTGAACAGATGATTGAGTTTTTTTTTAAAATTCAATTCCCGTCAAAGTAACACCTGATATCATTTTCTCTTTGATAGAGCGCCAGATAAATGCAGAAATGAATTGTCTTGAGTTAAAGGGATTATGCGAATTGACAGAAGTTTCCCGCTCTGGTCATTATAACTGGCTGCGAAGAAAAGCTATTAGAAAACAACGTGAAATTAAAGACAGGATGGATTTTGAACTTATTCTTGAAGCTTACAGATTTCGAGGTTATGCAAAAGGAGCAATAAAAGCATGTTTTTGCATTATATAACCGTAAAGTGATTTTTTTAATTTTTAAATTATATAACCTCTTTCTAAAAGAGCCAAGAGTGATCTCTCACAACCACTTCTTGACCCACTTAGTACTAATTATACTCATACCTTGTCCAATAAACACCTCTTATTCTCTTTTTATTCTTATTCTCGGATTTCCAAGCTTTCCAATCTCACTCCCACATCCCGCTATCCAAAACCTTCTGTAAACTCTGAATTACCGTCTCATAACCTACCGGTACAAAAAGCAATCCCATAGTAATATCTTCGTAATCGCTTTTATATACCTGGCTTTCAATTATCTCCCGCAATACATCCGCCACACATACACCTTCTTTTGTCGAAGGGCAGACAATCATTTCCGAACGCACAGCACGGACTTCCGGTATAAGCTTTTGTAGCTCATCTGAAATGCCCATGTTTTCTACAATCTTATGAATATCATATAAATGTCTCTAATGTCGCTTGGGCTTTTTCTGTATATAGTAGTCACACAGTGCAAACACCTTATCTACCAAAGTTCTCTCTATGGTTTGTGTTGTAATTTCGAAAGGCATCAAATCATAGATTTCTGCTAAATCCAATCGACCAATTTTGTTTAGGAAACGATAAATATAATTATCTACCATTCGTTTTGTAGTTGGAAATGGTAACATCGCCACATAAGTTTCAATTACAAGTTCCGGATTCAATATACCATTCTGCTCATAAACTGATGGATAACCGGCCCTGTAACAGTTATAATTTCTTCGGCTTCTTGTTGCCTCAAGATTATTAATCGTGAACCCAAACTCCTCCATTGTAGAAACAATATTCTTTTTTAATTGTTTCTTTCTACTTTCTCCCGGCATACCAGATTCTGCCGTATATGACAAATCAATATCTTCAGAAAATCAATTCAACAGTTGATAACACTTAGTAAGCGATGTACCACCTTTAAACACCAGATCTTTTGTCTTTTCCGCCAAGGCTTTCAGTATAATAGTAACATAATAATCTTTTTCGATTACATTCGTTGGAATAGCCAATTCATTTGCCGCACCAGAAATCAGCTCTGCAAACGCTTCTTTGTCATCATGCAAATTCATATATCATCCCCCATTCGATTAATTTTTTTGCTGTTGCGCCTGTTATAACAGATGTGACTTCGGATAACTGTTCTTTAGTAAAACGCTTCTTCTTCACATAGGAGCGCATTGTATCTATCGTATCTTCCATCGTAAGCTCCGTATATTTCTCAGACTGCCCAATACCGTCCAAAAGCTGTAAAAGTTCCGCATTGTTATCCGATACTTCTACTGTTGCTTTTTTAATTCTAACCTTCTGATTACCCACTGTAACCGTTCTGCCATTAGTTGCTTCTCTGTTTGTAACAATCTCAATTATTGCCGGCATCTGCGTTGTTAAGCCAAGTTGATTAACAAATGATATTCCTGTTACATATCCATATGTTTCAGTTTTACTTCTCACATATTTGCGCATAATAACAAGAAATGGATCCAAATAACTTTTCCCTAATAATCCACCTTGTTTCGGTATATAATAGATTCCATTATCATATCTTTCCAGAAATCCATTTGCCACAAGTCTCTTTACAGACTGACGCACTGCATTTTCAGATAATTCTTCTATTTTTAGATCATTCAAAAAAATTGGTTCGTTATATCCATAATTCTCTAACAAGTAAGATTTCAACATGGCCTCACCTCCATATATATGGTATCATTTTTATATCAGTTTAGTGAATATTTATGTCTATTTATAATATTATATGCAGATATGTTAGAATTGTCTAAAAAAATTTATCAACTCTTGTTTTGAGAGGCCAGGGCGCTCTAACGTCCAATCCGCCACGCCTCACCTCTCATTTCAGCCTCCCACCCCACTAAAAAAGCACCCCAACAGGAAATTCCGCCAGAGTGCCATCTTCAAAATCATTCAATATTCAATTATCTCAATTATCCTTTTCTTTCCACCCTTACCCAAATATACTCATCAGATTAGCCACAACCAGACCGCCACCGGTTCCGATGACATAGCCGAGCAGCGCCATCATTATACCGACCGGTACAAGGGCATTAGAGTATGCGCCGGCGAGGACCGGTGCTGTCGCTGTTCCACCGATGTTTGCAAGGGAAGCAACGCAGCATGTGAAGATGTCGAGTTCAATATCTTCGCAAGTGCAATCATGATTGCCACATGAATAAGGAGGATTACGAATCCTGCGAGAAGCCATATTGGGGCATTGCCGACTGCTCCGAGGTCTGCTCTTGAGGCGATTAAGGCAATGACTATATAAAGCATTACATTTGAAATCTCCTCAGTTCCCTTTATCTTGCCAAATGGTGTCAGGGCAAATACGATACCAAGCACTGATACGATAAGGACTGTCCATGTTGTGCTGTCAAAGAATGATAAATGTGCATTAATCATGCTGCCAAGTTCCATTGAAACTGCTGACACTAAAAGACCTGCGCCAAGCAGAAGAATGATGTTCTGCCATACGAGCGGCTTTGTGTTGGCTTTTGCTTCCTCTTCGAGTGCAGCTCCAACGCCGTCGATTATGCTTGTGTCTGCCTTTGTCCATTTGTTGAACTTCTCGTGATTTCCGATTGCCCACAGAAGGAACATTACATAAAGTGTCGCGCAGATTGAATCCATAACAAGGGCGTAAGCCATTGTTGCTTCGTCAACATCAAGTGCTGCCTGAATCGCAAGCATATTGCCGCCGCCACCCATCCAGCTTCCGCACAGCGCGCCGAGTGCTTTCCATGAACCTGCGCCTAAGAGCTGGTGGAATATTGCATATGAAACAAAGAATCCAAGTCCGATTGACAAAGTTGCTGCGAAGAAACCGATAAGCATTTTAGGTCCAAGCTTGATGATTTTCTTCAAATCACAGCGAAGCAGCATTATGAAAAGCATCGCATATAATATCGGGTTCTTGACTGATTTGTACACAGCGCTTGTTGCACTAAGGTCCCACACTTTCATTGTGCAAAGCAACATAAGCCCCAGGTATATAAGTACAATTGGCGGCGCAAAATTAAAGAACACCTGTGCCTTTTTTCCTTTAAAAATCTTAGGCAGATTTACTAATACTGCGGCTGCAAATATAAGTGCCGCAAGGTATAAAAATCCATCTTTTATCATGTATTAATTCTCCTTATGGTTAATATATAGCATATTCTACCCATTTTTCTGTAGTATATAACTAAATTTGCGGAAGTAAATGTGATGCAATCTGTCGTCACACACTTACTCCCGCAAATTTAGTTATAAACTTTTAAGTATCTCCATCAGATATTCCCAAGTCCGCTCCACTGAAGCCGCATCCATACACTCATCAGGCGTATGCACACTTTCAAGTGTCGGTCCAAATGATATCATATCTACTCCCGGCATTTTACCGGCAAGTATGCCGCATTCGAGTCCGGCGTGAATTGAGGTCACTTCCGGTTCATGGCCGTACACATTTGTAAAGCTCTCAACGCATATCTTTCTTAACTGCGAATCACTCTTGTATTCCCACGCAGGATAGTCCGACATTGTGACTACATTTCCTGACAAATGTTTTACAAATGCATTAACTCTCTCAAGCAATAATTTCTTTCCAGCCGCTGTATTGCTTCTTATAAGATATTTGTACACAAGCTTGTCTGCGCCGAGATAAGCAGTTCCCAGATTGAGAGAGGTCTGCACCATGCCCTTAATCTCCTGACTCATTTTGTACACGCCATCAGGACTTAACCAGAGGGCATATATTACATTTTCAGTGCTATGGAAATCAAGAACTTTGTCTGCTGCAGCGTCTGTCTTTTCAACCTCAATCTTAACATGTGGCTCTGTCGCACTGATTTCCTGCATCCACACATCTGCACTCTCTTTGATGCTTTGTTCAAATGTTGTGGCATCGCAGCTTCTGACACTTACAACTGCCTTTGCTTCTTTTGGAATTGCATTTTCCTTGCCGCCACCTGAAAGCGACACAAGACGGAAATCTGCTGCCCCGTTGGCATGTGAAAGTAATGAAGAAAGCAATCTTATAGCATTAGTGTGCTGTTTGTGAATCTCAACACCGGAATGACCACCGGCAAGCCCGCTTATCTTAACCTCAAAGCAGACCTGGCCATTTCCTGCAGCATCTGATGCATTGTCATCCTGCTCTCCACCTGACACCCAGCCCACTGCGTCCTCATACACAACCGGAATGTCACACTCAGCCCTTACACCACCAGCACAGCTACATACAATATTCCCTCACTTTCAGAATCAATATTGATAAGCCTCTTTGCTGTAAGTTCAGAAGTGTCGAGATCTCTTGCGCCAAGCATTCCAATCTCCTCATCACTTGTAAGCACTGCCTGTATCGGAGGGTGTGCAATTGTATCTGAAGCAAGCACTGCCAGTATAAATGCAACAGCAATTCCATCATCAGCGCCAAGCGTAGTGCCGTCAGCCCATACCATCTTACCATCGGTGCAGGCCTTAATGCTCTGCACACTCATGTCAATATCACAGTCCGGTTCTTTCTCACACACCATATCAAGATGTCCCTGCAAAATCACAGGCTCACAGTCCTCATATCCAGAAGTCCCCGCCTTAAATATAACAACATTATCAGCCGCATCCTTCCTTGCCTTAAGCCCATGCAACTTAGCAAACTCCAGACAATAATCCGCAATCATCCCGGTATTCCCAGAACCATGCGGAATCGAGCATATTTTTTCAAAATAAGAAAACACCTCACCAGGTGACAATTCATTTAACTTCATAAAAAGCCTCCTAAACCTACTTTTTGATCAATTTTCACAATCTGATAGGTCTTTTTTATATTGTTAGTTGGTTTATTATGCTTCTTTCCCCCTTAAATGCCTACTAATTCATCATATTTAGCAACATTAGTAGGTTTTTTCCTTATATGTTTACAATATTAGACATCTCTTGTCAGTCAAAAAACCTACTATTCTCGCATAAATCATAAATTTAGTAGGCAATTTTCTTTTTTCTCCACTATTTTCATCATAATTTCTTCTAAATAAACCTACTAATTCATCACATTTAGCAACATTAGTAGGCTTTTCCCCACTTATGCGCTGATTTCATGTGCTATTTGATACTATCCCAAATGAACAAAGCCCCACATCACACTCCATCCCCTGACACACACCGTAAATGAAATCATATTTCCAATCCGGCATATATAGCCGCTGCGGCTGGGACAGTGCAGGGTGTACGCCTGAGTCTGACAAGCTGTGCAGGAGTTAATGCCGCCATCTGCAAAAGTTCAGGGTGCGAAAGCTCGTTCAAGCGAAGCGCGTTTGCTTTCGCACCCTGTAAAAAACTCTGCAGATGGCGGCATTTACTACTGCTAAGCGAAGACAGCCCGAAGGTGTACACCCTGCTCTGCCCCAGCCGCAGACCGGTCTACATATACCTTATCGAAAAATGATTCTATTACACATGCAATATTTCATGCGCCCTATGTGACAACGGTTTCTCAAAATACTCCTCATAGCACTGCTTAACCGACGGATTCTCATGTGAGAATCTAAGATTATCGTGCTTATCAAGCCCGTACAGCACATGACGGCGCTCCTCAACCATCACAGCGTCTTCCTTGTAAGGCTGTCCGCCACCGTTGATACAGCCTCCCGGACAGGACATGATTTCAACGAAATCATAGTGAACCTCGCCCTTCTTTATTGCATTCATAAGGTGTCTTGTATTGCCAAGTCCGCTGGCAACAGCCACATTTACAGTTGTCCCATTAAGGTCAAATGAAGCTTCCTTCCAGCCCTCAAGACCTCTCACTGACTGGAACGCATCCGCATCAGGATTATTTCCTGTCACAAGATAGTAAGCACTTCTGAGTGCCGCCTCCATAACACCGCCTGTTGCACCGAATATAACGCCAGCACCTGTTCCTTCACCTAAAGGATTATCAAACTCATCCTCATCAAGTTCTTCCGGCTTTATGAAAAATGCTTTGAACATTCTTTCAACTTCTCTTGTTGTAAGAACTGCGTCAACATCTTTGCCGCCGTCCCATGTACACTCGTCCTTTTTTGCAAGACAAGGCATGATTGACACACAGAATATCTTCTCCGGGTCAACCCCAAGCTTTTCTGCATAATACGACTTTGTTATTGCACCAAACATCTGCTGTGGTGACTTTGCTGTTGAAAGTCTGCCTGCCATCTCAGGGAACTCGCTCTTTACGAATTTCACCCATCCTGGACAGCATGATGTGAACATTGGAAGTCCTGACTCTTTGATTTCCGGAAGTCTTTCAAGGAACTCGCTCCCCTCCTCCATGATTGTCATGTCTGCTGCAAATGTTGTGTCAAATATATAATCAAATCCTATTCTTCTAAGACCTGCAACAAGTCTTTGTGCTGTCGCATATTCCTTAGACATACCAAAATCTTCGCCCCATGCTGTTCTTACTGCTGGTGCAATCTGTACTACTGTAATGATATCCTCATTTTCAATTGCATCAAGCACGATTCCGACATCGTCTCTTTCTGTAAGTGCACCTACAGGGCAGTTGCTTACACACTGACCACAAAGTGTACATGCAGTCTCCGCAATGTTCTTGTTTGCACGCACATTTACAGTTGTACGCGAACCTGTATTTACAACATCCCATATGTGCATTCCCTGAATATTATCACACACCTGCACACAACGCATACATTTGATACATTTCTGGGCATCTCTGATAAGTGGAAATGTTTTATCCCAATTATCTTTTTCTAATATTGAATCATATGGCATCTCTGATATATTAAGTTCATTTGCAATTGACTGTAACGCACAGTTACCACTTCTTATACATGTACCACACTTGTAATCATGCTGTGAAAGTATGAGCTTTACATTAGTCTTTCTTGTTGTACGCACTTTTCTTGAATTAGTGTAGACAACCATGCCTTCTTCTACGAAGTTATTACATGCTGTAACACATCTGTCAGTACCTTCTACTTCAACAACACATACACGACATGCACCAATTGCGTTGACTTCTTTGAGATAGCAGAGTGTAGGTATTGTCTCTCCTATTGTTTTGGCAGCTTCAAGAATGGTAGTTCCTTCTTTTACTGATACAGCTTTACCATTAATTGTTAAATTTACCATTGTTTCTCTCTGCCTCCTCTGAATGAACCAAATCCAAAATGATCACATCTTAAGCAGCGTCCAGATTCCTGACATGCTTCCTCGCATGAAAATCCATATTCAATAGGTTCAAAGTCTTTCTTTCTGTCTGCGGCATCACGCAGTGCAACCTCAACTCGTCCGCAAGGTACCTTGTCCTCATATCCGGCATAAGGTATCTCTACATCTGAAGTTATCTCGTGATGGTAGCCAAGATATTCATCAATGTTGGCTGCCGCAACCTTTCCGGCTGCTATAGCCCTGATTACTGTTGCAGGTCCTGTTACGCAGTCTCCTCCTGCAAATATTCCTTTACGTTCTTTAATCTCACTTGTATCAAGTGCCTCAATTGTTCCTCTCTTGACTGTAACGCCATGCTCCTCAAAATATCTTGTTTCGATACCCTGTCCGATGGCAACTACAATAAGGTCGCAAGGAATAAGAACCTCGTCCTTAGCTGCAGTCTTAGGTGATGGTCTGCCACCTTTTATCCTGCTTATCATCTGTGGCTGAACCCATAAACCAACTGCTGCGTCATTTTCATCTTTCTCTATTCTAACTGGTGACATAAGTTCAAGAACATCGCAGCCCTCTGCCTCTGCACCTTCAACCTCTTCCGGAAGTGCCGTCATGTCGGCTTTTCTTCTTCTATATACAATGCTTACTTTCTCAGCACCTAATCTTACAGAAGAACGGGCAACATCCATTGCTACATTTCCACCGCCAATAACAACCACTCGCTTGCCGGTATAATCAGGCATCTCATCATCACCAATTGCACGAAGCATTTCTACTGCTGATGTTACGCCTGTTTTAGCATCCTCACCATCAATTCCAATCTTCTTGTCTGCATGTGCTCCGATAGAAATGTATACTGCATTATATTCTTTGTTAATATCCTCAAGCGTAATGTCTGTTCCTACGCTTATATTTTTCTTGACTTCTATTCCTGTAGACAATATAGCGTTAATCTCCGCATCCAGCTTTTTTCTAGGAAGTCTGTAGTTAGGAATTCCATATCTTAACATTCCACCAAGCTGCTTTCTCTGCTCAAATATAGTAACCTTATGTCCCATAAGAGCCAGATAATATGCGGCACTGAGTCCTCCCGGACCACCACCGATTATTGCAACCTTCTTACCTGTTGGCTCATTACATGCCGGAACCGGAACATCACCGGCATTATCAACTGCCATTTTCTTAAGTCCCCTGATATTGACTGGCGCGTCAATAAGTGTTCTCTTACATCTGTTTTCACATGGATGCTCACAAATGTATGCGCATGTTGTAGGCATTGGATTGTCTCTTCTTATAAGACGAACCGCATCTGCATATCTGCCTTCATGCACAAGTGCTATGTATCCCGGTATATCTACTCCTGCCGGACATGACTTCACACATGCAACCGGCTGATTACTGTTACATGAACAAAATCCTCTCTCAATATGTGACCTGAAATCATCCTCGCAGCCATCAATACATTTTAGTACAAGCTTTGCTGCCTCATATCCGATTGCGCAGTCAGCGGAATAATAGATTCCCTCTGCTGTAAGCCTGATAACATCAAGAGTTTCCTCTGTTGCGTTACCATCAAGCACATCATCAAAAAGTCTCGCAAGCTGTCTAAGTCCCACACGACATGGGACACATTTACCACATGACTGTGCAAGACACATTTTTATAAATGACCTCGTAAGGTCGATAGTACACAATCCCGGTGGACTTGCTACTATTCTTCTCTCTAAATCCTGATATAAAGACTCCATTGTAACCTGAGCCTTATCCTTAGTAATAATTGTTAATCTGCTCAATTCCCGCTCCATTTCTGCATATTGCGTATGTCGTATTGCTGCTTGCCAGTATACCGCTAGGCAGTTCCATGTAACATTTTACACAATATATGTTAATTTGAAAAGGAAGGTTATTTTTTTCACACAATAACCTTCCCTTCATCCATTACTTATGGTCGCACTTCATGCACTGGCTCGATTCTTTGTCAGTTTCTTTCTTGTAAAATGCGCATGACCAGTCACATATACTTTGCAATATCGGCATTACAGATAAACCCTTTTCCGTAAGTGAATATTCAACTCTTGGCGGAATCTCATCATATGATTTTCTTGATACAATATCATCCGCAATCAGTGCTTTTAATGTTGTTGAAAGAACTGCATCTGTAATATTCACCAGTTCTGTCCTTAACTCACTATATCTTAATGTCTTCTTATCCGCCAGAACACATATAACTCTTGATTTCCATTTGCCTCCAAAGACTTCCAGGCCGTATTCCAATGGACATCTGATATCTGATTCTAATTTCTTGTGGTACATACATCTCTCCTTTGTTTTTGGCATTTCTTTATAATATCATAATAACAATTATTTTAAAATCAAGTGTGTATGTCAGATTTTTATATATTCATAGTCATATATGGGGGAATGCATATAATTCCATCTTTTA
>NZ_QSEK01000030.1 GCF_003464165.1 Eubacterium sp. AM49-13BH
ACAAAGACATACAGAGATAACTCAGCCAGATATATAGAACTGCCTTCTCTTTTGATTGAGCAAGATGGTGAATCAAAGATATTTGAACAATTACTTAAATATCAAATCAAATATAGTTATAAGAGTAAGACTTGGCATAACAAACTAATCCAATCAGTAAGTTTGTTATTTGATTATATGAATGCAAATCCTAACAACTATACTTCTGCAAAGGACTTCTTTGAACTATTTGCAGAGGCTATGTATTCTGGAACTATTGACGAAGAAGGAAATGATCCTTCTGGTCTATTTTGGTTACCGAAGAAGTCGCAGACAGCCAATGCACTTCTTTCTACATTAAGTGACTTTTCAGATTGGTTATATATTAACTGCGGAACCGAACAGCTTAACCCTTGGAGAGAAGCTACAAGATATGAAGAACGTCTTAAATGGATGGCTTTAATAAACAAAAATGAGCGTTCTTTCTTAGGACATTTGAATGACATTTATGATATCTCCGAAACAGCAAAAACTGTAAGAAATGTAATAAGTCGCAGAAATCCTTATGTGATAAGAAATGGTACAAAGGCATTTCCAGAGGATCAGATAGAAAAGTTGTTGAGAGAAGGATTCAAGAAGGTACGCAAAGGCTGTGAATTAGATATCATTGATAGCTACAACTGGAGAGATATCGCAATCACTTTACTTATGCATTATGGAGGACTTCGACATAGTGAACCATTCCATTTATGGATACAAGATGTTATTCCTGATCCAGATGATCCAGATATGGCAGTCGTAAGAATATATCACCCATCAGAGGGCAAAGCTCCACATGATTTCAAAAATCCTAATACTGGAAAGTACATAACTGACAGGGCTTCTTATCTAAAACTAAAATATGGATTACTTCCACGAAATCAATACTCTGCCTCCAATAAGAGATTTGCAGGATGGAAAAATCCAAGACTTGATGATGAAGATAATATGTATATGAATGTATACTGGTTTCCTAAAGAAGCAGGATATGTGTTTATGTATGTTTGGAAAAAATACCTACAACAGCGAATTAGATATGGTGTGAAAGATACTCACCCATTTGCTTTTGTTTCATTTGATACAAGATACCTTGGGGAAATGATGCCAGCAAGGACTCAAACAGAAGCTCATAATAAAGCCTGTGAGTCAGTCGGTTTAGAAGTATCAAAGTTTAACGGCACTACTAATCATGGTCACAGACATGCTTATGGACAAAGAATGAAGAATGCAGGCATTGATAAGAAAGTCAGACAAGTAGCTATGCACCATAAATCAGAAGAGTCACAAAATGTATATACAGAACCAACTGTCACAGAGGTTACAAATGCATTAAGTTTGGCAACATACTCATTAAATAAAGGAATTGCATTACCTATGAAATCAGAAATAAGTTCATGGTATGAAGAAGAAAAGAAACTCGCAAAGAAATATATGATGAGGAAGAAGTAATATGGCATACGATAATAAAACAAAATATAACGTTATTGAAGAAATCTGTAATGGGAAATCTGCTATGGATATCGGACGAGAATATAATATTCGTCCAACTACAGCAATGAATTGGCTCCGTTCCTTTGTTGAAAATGGTCCATTTGATGATAAAGAACTTGCACCAAAGGAAACAGCTAAATTTGAAAAACTACGGGAAGTAGCACGAAAACGAGAACTTGAAATGCGCCCGCATGGAACTACTACTAGTGAAAGTTATGAATGGCTTTTAGCATATGATCCAAACCTCGTAGAATGGAAAGAATATGCAGAGAAGTGGATAAAGACTGTTGTGCGAGGAAAATCTGCTGCGTTAAATTCATTATCAAACTTCTTCAAGAAATACATCATCGGGCAAGATTTAACACGCACTGTTCAAGAATTTGTTTCCGTTACTTATGAAACACCAGACTTTTATGAAATTATCTATTCTGAAAGAACCTCAGAAAGAGATGTATTAAATGATGCAAAAAAACTCGTAGCTTTTATTGATTGGATTCTTGAAGAAAAGTTTTCAGTCGAAGATGATTATGGTAGGAAACTTATTCCTGCTGAATTCCACAACCCATTAACTCAATATCTACCAGACCATGTAGATACGTATAATAAAAGTGAATCAGATAAAAATGTACTTCCATACCGTTACATTAAAGAACTCCGTAATATGTTTGTTCCGTCTGATGCTACTTGTTTTAGAGATTTAACACTCGCACAGGAATTAACAGATTCATCAAGAAGTAATGGAGACTGGTATATCGTTGATAAAAGTATTATAGATGAAAATGATCCAGACTGTGTTTATAGGAAAAGAAAAGCATCGCAATACAAAATCAAAAATAAAGGCTGTAGCGAATATGTATATGAAATGTGGTGCCCTGCAAGAACAATCTGTCTTTTGACAAAGTTAATGTTACCTATCCGAACATATCAGGCAAGAATGCTCGATAGTGGCGAAATGGATACTTATAAATACATTCAGACTGATAAGCATAATTATGGCGAGTGGATTAAAAATGACTCTCCTTTGTCGCAAGGAACAGATAGAAAGCCTTGTGAAAAAGGTGTTTTAAGAAAGTTTATTGATCCGACTACAAACCTTGAAATGACGGGCTTTTTTATTAACACCAATAAGACCGCAGATATCAATAAGAATGAAACTGATAAGGGTTACAATATGCCTTGGCAGTATGAAGAAATACAGTATTGGCTTGCAAAACTTAGAGACTGGCAGCAAAAATACAATCCTATCTCTCAACCTACTAAATGGACTGAATTAACAGTTGCACAGCTTGGTTGTGCAAAAGATATAAAGATCCTAAAGGCTATGGGAAATGCAACATTTCTTTTTAGAAATGCAACCGAAATAGACAATCATCTTCCATTAGGTAGACACTCAATAGAACCATTATGGTACAAACTCCTTCGCTGTCTGGAACAAAAAGTAAATCATACAGCCACTAATGATGCTGAAAAGAATCTAAAATTTGTTCATGAAGATTTAGATAAAACTACATACTATCCTTTGCACTCTCTTAGAGTATCGCTCATCACAGCATTCGCCCTCGAAGGTGGTGTGCCTATGCCTGTACTTTCAAAGTGTATTGCAGGTCATGCTAGACTTGTTATGACACTTTACTACACAAAAATGGGAATATCATATGTAACTGATACCATGAAAAAAGCAGATACTGAGATTTTGAAACAAGAACAGAAATCATTTGACCGGTTTATTAAAGATGCAAAGTATAAACAGTTAGAAAGTGGTACTGCTGTTAATGATATGGCGGCTTATGATGCCGTATTAAATGCTCAGAAGTCAAAAGCAAGCATTGTCATGTCTGATAAGGGAATCTGTCCTAAAGGTTGTTTTGGATGTGATACAGGCGGTACATACGTTAATGATGATACTGATAAAGTAACTTATGGTGTTGTTCAGGGCTATCCTGCTCATAACTGCGTTCGTTGCAGGTGGTTTATTACTGGACCTGCTTTCTTACCAGGATTAGTCAATCACTTTAATGTATTAAGCTATGATATGGCTGAAACGGCTAAAAGAATAACTAAATTTCAATCAGAGACAGAATTACTTGAAAACAGAAAATATGATGCTGAACAATGTGGTGGAATATTTGAACAGTATGAAGAATTGTTAAAGTATGAACAGCTTTTGCAAGCAGAACTTCAAAAGGGTGATGATATAGCCAACAATATGAATGCTACCTTAAGACTTATTGATAAATGTCAAAAGATTTCAAAGAACGTTGATAATGATACTTCTAACAAAGCACAGCTTGTACCTGTTGGAACTGTTCAAGACGTAGGGTTTTTACTTGAATCCGAAGCAGATGAAATGTATCAGCTTCAATCAATATGTAACGGAGTTGAATTGTTCCCTGAAACAGACGCAAGCAAGGCATTGCTTAAAAGATCACAGATAATCGACCTCACCCTAATGTTCAATCAAAAACAACCTGTAATGTTTTCGTTATCTGAGGACGAACAGCTACTTGCAGGAAATCAGTTTATGAGACTACTTATTCAAAGAGCCGGAAGTCTTAAGAAGGCTATTCCTTATGCAATCGGCAGAAAGAAACTTGAAGAAATAGGAATCTACAATGAATTTACAGAAGAATTAAAAGGAATAGAATGTGCTTCTCACAACGCACTCCTTACCGATAATTCTGTAAGTTAAGTTTAAAGAGGTGACAAAATGAGTAATATTCAACCAGACGATTTATATAATCAGTTATGCGAAAATGCTTCAACTAGGAAGAAGAAAACACTTGCGCTTGTTCATGAAGTATGCAAAAAGCAATCGGAGGCAGAAGTGAAAGACTTCTCATTAGGCACTATTGCTGCTCTTATGTCTGATAAAGGTGGATTAAGCGAACAGGCTTTACGAAACAAGAATGCAGAGCCGTACAGACTCCTTATCAACAATTGGGCTGAGTATTCCAATACAACGACAAAAAAGCCTAAAAAACAAACTACAACCACCATAAACGACGAAATACTTTCACAGATTTCCGAGCCAACCGTAAAAGCTTTGGTTGGTATGATTATGGCAGAAAATAGAAAGCTTAAAAACGAGAATAATCTACTTAAAAATCAAACTTGCATTACCGTAGATATGCGAAATCAGAAGAGCAATTCGTTAGCTAATAATGATGTAGTTGTTGTTTCGGCTATAGATGACTTGACAGAAACGGAAATTGAGGCATTAAAGGATGCTGTTTCAGACAAGTTTTTCAAAGAACGAGGTTGGACTACTGATGAGCAAGGCAGGGTTAAAGAAAAAGGATATCCAGTATATAAAGCTGGGTATGTCACTGCAATAAAAAAGATACTTGATGAGATATAAAGAGGAATGAATCTATGACCAGTAAAGAAAAAAATCAAATACTTTACATACAAGAGCAAGCAGATGCTTTATCAGCCGAAATATCCGAACTTATGCGTAATGGTGCAGATTTATCGCATAAACATTTAAATGAAATGATTCAACGAGGTATATTTATTTCTATGGTTTGCAAAGAAATGTTAAATGAACAATAACAAAATAGCTGACAGTAGAATACTCTACTTTGTCAGCTATTTTAGTTTGATTATAAAGTTTGATTATATGTAATCAAACTAGAGTCCGCTAAATATAAGGCTTACAATAGATTTATTACACTATTTACCTTATATTTGATTAACGGAGACACCTTTTTAAGTACAATGCAGAATTAATTATCTGAGAGTCTTAACATATTCAGCAATCTTCTCATCCTTGCAGTTAGCAAAGAAAAGCTCTTCAAATTTCTCACCTGCAACAGCACCCTTAACGAGATCCTGATCAAGCTCCTTAAGAACTTCTACGAGATCCTGCTTAAGAGTAACAGCTCTTACGCCATCAAGAATCTTCTTGTTTCTCTGTTCAGGAACAACTCTTTCTTTAGGATATCCGCCACCTGGTTCACCCTCGAAAAGCTTTTCAAAGATGTATGTGAGGTTAAGTTCTGCACCCCATCCGAAGCCCTTTGCAAATGGAAGAGCGATAGCGTTACCATCGTTAATCTGCATGAACATATAAGCGTCTGAAGGATCAACAACATGTCCACAGAGAACTCCAGGGAAAGAGTTAAGTGCTAACATAGCACCTTCACCAGTACCGCAGCCTGTTACCACAAAGTCGGCAGCACCGCTGTTTAAAAGAATAGCAGCAAGGATACCGTTCTGTACGTATGTAAGCTGTGCTTTATCATCAGCTGAGTACATACCATAATTATCAACTGTATGTCCCTTGCTTTCTGCAACCTTCTTAAGTGATGCATAAATCATTTCGTTCTTTGCAGCCTGGCTGTTTTCATTAATTAATGCGATTCTCATTATGAAATCTCCTCTTTTCTTATATTCTATATAAACTATAAGCTGTGGGTCTGCTTTTGTCAAATGTGTATACTGAAATAATACATTTACCAAATGCTTACTTATGTGTTATATTATACAGAACGAATTAAGTTGAAAGAGGTTAGATAATATGGCTGAAAATAAAGATTCCCAGGCAGCATTTATGGAGGCTGTCGGAAGCATTAAAGAATACGCTAAGGTTAATGGCAATATTGTTACAAGAGAGGATGTACACAGCTTTTTTAAAGATATGGCATTAGATGATGCCAAATTCCAGATGATTTCCGGATATCTGATGGCTAATGGAATTAAGATACAGGGCGAAGACAGCGTAGATAATGAATTCCTGAAGCTGATGGAAAGTGCCTCAGATGATAATATTGATGAGTCAGGACAACATATTTCTAAGGAAGAACAGGAAGATAAGAAGGTTGCGGATGATATTGTAAGTCATCTTGATTATGAAGAGGATGAGAAGTATCTGAAAATATATCTTCAGGATATATCAGGAATACAGCCTATGACAGATGTTACAAGATCATATCTTCTTATGAACATAGTTGAGGATAATGATAAAGAATCACTAAAACTGCTTACAGAAAGTTATCTTGAAAAGATTGTGTCATGGATAGAACCATTCAGAGGAAAGGGAGTTCTTGCATGTGACCTTGTACAGGAGGCCAATCTGGCTATGACAGCATATATAGGACAGCAGGAATGGCTTAATAATTATGAGTGGAAGGATAAGATTAAAGAAGGTGGACAGGAAGACCTTCTTAATGTGCTTAAAGGAATTGACGAAGCAGTTAAGGAGCTTATTGAAGGCAGTCTTAATATGCTTATAGATGAACAGACGGATGTTAATATGGTTTCGGGAAAAATTCTCAATAAAGTCAATCTTGTAAATGACTGGGGAACAAGACTTAAAGAAGAATTAGGAAGAAAACCTACGGTGGAAGAAGTAGCAAAGAACATGGGAGTTGCAGAAAATGTGGTACTTGAGGCTATCAGGCTTTCAAGTGAAACAATTGAAGATATCAAGTACGAAAAGACGGTTCCTAAAGAATAACTGATTAATAAAATTAATATATACACGATTTCGAGAAAAATTTAACAATTTTTTATTGATTTTAATTAGGGCATGGTATAGAATTAAAAAGAATTTTGTAATAATTTACAAGAAATTATAAGAAAAGAGGTTTATGTAAGATGGCAAAAATCGATTTAAGCAAGTATGGCATCACAGGTGCTACAGAGATCGTCTACAATCCTTCTTATGAATTATTATTCGAGGAAGAGACTAAGTCTACTAACGAAGGTTATGAAGTTGGTAAGGAAAGCGAACTTGGAGCTGTCGATGTTATGACAGGTATCTATACAGGTCGTTCTCCTAAAGACAAGTACATTGTTGTTGATGAGAACTCTAAGGACACTGTATGGTGGACATCAGATGAGTATAAGAACGATAACCACCCAATGTCAGAAGATGTATGGGCTAAGGTTAAGGACATCGCTAAGGCAGAGCTTTCTAATAAGAAACTTTTCGTAGTTGATGCATTTTGTGGAGCTAACAAGGACACAAGAATGGCAGTTCGTTTCATCGTTGAAGTTGCTTGGCAGGCACATTTTGTAACTAATATGTTCATTAAGCCAACAGCAGAAGAACTTGAGAACTTCGAGCCAGATTTCGTTGTATATAATGCTTCTAAGGCTAAGGTTGAGAACTATGCTGAATTAGGTCTTAACTCAGAGACATGTGTTGCATTCAACATTACAAGCCATGAGCAGGTAATCATTAATACATGGTATGGTGGAGAGATGAAGAAGGGTATGTTCTCTATGATGAACTACTACCTTCCATTAAAGGGTATTGCTTCAATGCACTGCTCAGCTAACACAGATAAGAACGGAGAGAATACAGCAATCTTCTTTGGTCTTTCAGGAACAGGTAAGACAACACTTTCAACAGATCCTAAGAGACTCCTTATCGGTGATGATGAGCATGGTTGGGATGACAATGGCGTATTCAACTTCGAAGGTGGATGCTACGCTAAGGTTATCAACCTTGATAAGGACTCAGAGCCAGATATCTACAATGCAATTAAGAGAAACGCTCTTCTTGAGAACGTTACACTTGATGAGAATGGAAAGATTGATTTCGCAGATAAGAGCGTAACAGAGAATACTCGTGTATCTTACCCAATCAATCATATTGAGAATATAGTAAGACCAATTTCTTCAGCTCCAGCAGCTAAGAATGTAATCTTCCTTTCAGCAGATGCTTTCGGAGTACTTCCTCCAGTATCTATTCTTACACCAGAGCAGACACAGTACTACTTCCTTTCAGGATTTACTGCTAAGCTTGCTGGTACAGAGAGAGGAATCACAGAGCCTACACCTACATTCTCAGCTTGCTTCGGACAGGCATTCCTTGAGCTTCATCCTACAAAGTATGCAGCAGAGCTTGTTAAGAAGATGGAAAAGAGTGGAGCTAAGGCTTACTTAGTTAACACAGGATGGAATGGAACAGGTAAGAGAATCTCTATTAAGGATACTCGTGGTATCATTGATGCTATCCTTTCAGGTGCTATTAATACAGCTCCAACAAAGAAGATTCCTATGTTCAACTTTGAAGTTCCTACAGAGCTTCCAGGAGTAGATCCAGCAATCCTTGATCCAAGAGATACATATGCTGATGCTTCTGAGTGGGAGACTAAGGCTAAGGATCTTGCTGCAAGATTCAATAAGAACTTTGTTAAGTACACAGGTAACGAAGCTGGTAAGGCTTTAGTTGCTGCTGGTCCACAGCTTTAATTTTCAATCATTACAGAGTTTGAATTATGATTATATACCTGCGTCTGAATTGAATTCATTCGCAGGTATATTTGAATTTTTTTGACATATAATATTGTGTAATCAGTAAAGAAGATGTATAATCAATACATCGGTACAGATTACGTATCAATTGAATATTTCCTGGGACGTTCGCAAAACCACATTATTTTGATCCTACATTTCATCGACGGGATTCCTATATCTCCATTCCAATGTCAAGCCTCCTTAGTCAGTGGAAGGCAGCGGTCTGGATGCGGTTGCCCACCTAGCTTCGCTAGGAGTCGAAAGCGTGGGGAGCGGCGTTTTGGGATATTATTAACAGGCTGTCACATAAGTGACAGCCTGTTTTTTGCGCGAAAAGCGATGAGAATATAAAATTATAAAAGCGGCCATGCTTGCATGTGTCGCTTTTTATGATTTTATATTCGAGGAGCAACGCGACAATGCCAGAACTTAGTTCTGGCATATAAGCTTTTTGCGCGAAAAGTGATGAGCATACCTAGTTCTAAAACTTCAATTCTCAGCATATACTATCAAGAGCTTGTCTGAACAAGGACACTTAATTTAGTATGGAGAATAGTATATGAAACAGAGAACAAAAATAATATTCTTAGCTTATTCTGCACTGGTGATTTTTATGTCATCAGCATGTATATATATGTCACATATGATTAAATCAAGATATCAGGACACATCGTCAGAAATCAATATTTATAAAAATGTATATGTAACTAATATAGAAGACAACACGATAACTGCCAATATGTATGGTAATATAAAGAAATTCAATAGTGGAAAGATAGCAGAAGATGTAACCGGGTGTTTATGTGATATTACCGTTGAGGATGGAAAGATTGTTGGAGTTAATACCAAGACGGATGTTGTAAGTGGAAAGGTGCTGTCAGTTTCACAAGACAGCGTTGAAATTGAGGTTATGGTTCTGTTAAGCTGGATGAGGACTTTATTATGTATGAAAAAGAAAACTCATTGATAAGTAATTACAGCAGTATAATTGTCGGTTATGCATTACAGGATTTTATTGTGGCGGATGGAGAAGTCTGTGGTGCTATTAAGAATAAACCTTTGCAGGCTGACAATATAAGAGTAATTATCAAGACAAGCGGATTCAGAGATATATTTTTTAATGAAGCAGTTTTTTGTGCTGATTCAGGAATGATAGTTGAGACTGGTGAAGAATCTTATGAGACGGCACCCGGGGAGACGGTTGTGTTTAATCCGGATACAGAAGACTTTAATGAGGGCAGAATAAAACTAATTCCTAAATCAGGTGAGATACAGTTCCAGTCAGTAAACAGAGGCATAGGAACACCTTCATATGGCGGAACTATTGAAGTTTCACTGTATGATGAGGGAATTGTTGTTGTAAATGAAGTGGGGATAGAAGATTATCTTAAAAAAGTTGTTCCTAGCGAGATGCCATCAGGGTTTAATCTTGAAGCACTGAAATGTCAGGCTGTATGTGCAAGAAGCTATGCTTATACGGAACTTTCTAATAACTATTATAGTGCTTATGGAGCGCATATTGATGACTCAATACAGTTTCAGGTATATAATAACTCACCGCGGGCAGAATCAACAGATACTGCAGTAGATGAGACAGCGGGACAGGTGCTATCATATAACGGAGAAGTTGTTAAGACATATTACTATTCAACCTCATGTGGAAGCACAACAGACGTTACACTCTGGGGCAATACAACAGAAAATTATCCGTATTTTGTTGCGGAGTGTGTGGGTGGAGTGGACAGAGGACTTACACTGACAGTAGAATCGGAGTTCAATACATTTATAAAAGGTGAAAATGAGGCTGATTATGATTACGACTGCACCTTGTACAGATGGAGCATGGAGGAATCTGTTAAAGAGATAAGTGAAGGATTTGCACGTTCTACAGGGAAGAATGTAGGAAACATAACAGATATTGAAGTACTTGAGCGTGTTAATGGAGGAGCGGCAGTAAAAGTTAAGGTTACAGGTGATAAAGGCGAGACAGTGATAGACAGTGAATCAGCGATTAGGGCAGCATTTGGCAATGCAAATGTGGATATGAATACTAAGTCAGGAACGACAAGATATGCTAATCTGCCAAGTACATTCTGTGTGTTTGAGAAGGTGACGGAGGGAAAGAAGCTTACAGGCTTTAAGATAACAGGAGGTGGCTACGGACATGGAATCGGCATGAGTCAGAATGCTGCCAATAAAATGGCAGAATCCATGACTTACGCGCAGATTTTGGAATTCTTCTACAGAGGTACTACGCTTACTCTGATTTCTTCCCAAGATAATGCCTGAATATTTTTTCATCATTGATGAAGTAGTTAATCTCTGCACCGATGAATATTATAATCATACAGGCATACATCCATATAAGTGCTATGATAATAGTAGCAAGACTTCCGTACATGTATGAAAAGTTCGGTGAGTGGCCAACATAAAGAGAATACAGTGCTGTAAAAAGATACCATCCTAAAGCAGAAAAGGAAGCTCCTGGAATCTCTTTATAGAACTTTTTTCCTCTTCTTGATACAAGTGAGAATGCTATAGTAAAGAAGAGTGTGAATATACTTGGAAAGAGAAAATGTTTACTGTTAAATATTCCTCTGAATATCACGACTACATTAGTAAGCTGTGGTATATATTTCATAGTGAAGCTCATAATATTGTTACCAAATACCATAAGTATAAGGCTGGCAATAATAAGAATCATAAATATAAGGGCATAGATACTTGCTCTTATTCTCTGGAAAAGCCAGTTCTTCTGGTTATCTTTTCTGTATATCTGTTTTAATCCACGGACAATAGCCATGAAACCTTTACCGGCAGCCCATATGATAGCAATTGCAGTAATGAGGGTTAATGCAGTTGTTGAATTGTCATATATATCAGTGAGCATTGCCCGGACAATAGGCTGCAGCTGAGTTGGAAGAACGCCGTATATGATTTTTAAAATGTCTGCCTTGGAAACTGGCAGGAACTTTATAAGACTTAAAAGACCAATAAAAAACGGGAAAAAACTCAGCATGAGATAGTAACATGCTGAGGATGCGTAGTCGCCGATGCGGTCTTCAGATATTTTAGTGACAATTCTTTTGATTAATAATATTAAATTGAGCATTCTTATACCTTAATCCTTAATTGAATGTTTTCAAGATATTATATGTTATTTTATAGAATTTAGCAATTACTTGCAAACAGCAGTTATTTTATGTAAAATGTGATACGTGTAATTATGCACAGTAAATATAGCGAGGCAGATATGGGAATAAGTGTTAAGCTTCAGGTGTTTGAAGGACCTTTAGATCTTCTTTTACATTTGATAGATAAGAATAAAGTTAATATATATGATATTCCGATTGCAATGATTACAGAACAGTATATGGAATATGTTGAGCAGCTAAAGAAGGAAGATCTTAATGTGGTAAGTGAGTTTCTTGTAATGGCGGCAACTCTTCTTGATATTAAGTCAAGAATGTTACTTCCTAAGGAAGTGGATGAGGAAGGCAATGAGGAAGATCCAAGGGCAGAGCTTGTTGAAAAGCTGTTAGAGTACAAGCTGTATAAGGCTATGGCACAGGAATTAAAGGACAAGCATACAGATGCAGAGAGAACTTATTATAAGAAGCAGAATATTCCGGAGGCGGTTGCAGCATATACACCGCCGGTTGATCTTACAGAGGTTATTGGTGATACAACACTTATGCGTCTTAACAGAATATTTGCTGATGTTTGTAAACGTAAGGAAGATAAGATAGATCCTGTACGAAGCAAGTTTGGAAAGATTGAGAAAGAAGAAGTTACCATGAGTGAAAAGCTTGTGGATATTAAAGCATTTATGATGGAGCATGAAGATTTTAGTTTCAGGGAGCTTTTATGGAATAATCCGTCAAAGGTTGCTGTTATAGTAACATTTTTAGTTGTGTTAGAGCTTATTAAGACTGGATTTGTTGAGGTTAAGCAGGAATGCCCGGAGGATGATATATTCATAAGGGTGGTCAGGGATCCTGAGCTTATTGAAGATATAACAGAGGAGTAGAATGATGAGTTTAGAACAGATGGAAGGCATAATTGAGGCTGTGCTTTTTACTATGGGTGATTCTGTGGAAGCAGGTAAGCTTGCAGATGCCATAGAACAGGATGTGGATACAACTGTTAAGATAGTACACAATCTTATGGATAAATATGAATCAGATAACAGGGGAATAAGAATCATTGAGCTTGAGAACAGCTTCCAGCTGTGTACCAAGCAGGAATATTATGATGCACTAATAAGAGTGTGCAGCCAGCCAAGAAGATATACACTGACAGACGCGGCATTAGAGACATTGTCGATAATAGCATATAAGCAGCCTGTAACTAAGATAGAGATAGAGAATATCAGAGGTGTTAATTCAGACAGAGCAGTAAGCAAGCTTGTTGAGCTCGGTCTTGTGAAGGAAGTTGGAAGACTTGATGCGCCGGGAAGACCAATGCTTTTTGGAACAACAGAGGATTTCTTAAGGTCATTTGGAGTACAGTCGATAGACGAGCTTCCAACAATCAGTGAAGATATGGTTGAACAATATAAGGAAGAGGCAGAGTTAGAGCTTGCAAACGAAAGCTTTGATGCAGATAATCAGGAAGATTCTGATGGTCAGATAACATTAGGAATATAGAAAGGAAGTTGACATTATGGAAAGAAAGAATGCATGGAAGAAATATTCAGA
The DNA here is from genome assembly GCF_003464165.1 of Eubacterium sp. AM49-13BH. Lineage (GTDB taxonomy): Bacteria > Bacillota > Clostridia > Lachnospirales > Lachnospiraceae > Lachnospira. Next base: position 13,458 of record NZ_QSEK01000030.1, read on the forward strand.
CGAAGATAAGAACAATGTATTCACATTTGCAGATGAATATAAGACTTTTATATCTGAGTGTAAGACAGAAAGAGAATGTGTAAAAAAGGCTGTAGAACTGGCAAAGAAAGCCGGATACAGAGATTTACAGGAGATAATAGCAGCTAATGAGACACTTAAAGCAGGTGATAAGGTATATGCTGTTAATATGAAGAAGGCAATAGTGCTTTTTAATATTGGAAGTGAACCGATAAGCACTGGTATGAATATACTTGGGGCACATATTGATTCACCAAGACTTGATATCAAGCAGAATCCTATGTATGAAGATTCAGACCTGGTTCTTCTTGATACACATTATTATGGAGGAATCAAGAAATACCAGTGGGTAGCAATTCCTCTTGCACTTCATGGTGTTGTTGCATTAAAGAATGGCGAATGTGTTGAAGTTGTAATCGGAGAAGACGCTGACGATGCGGTTGTCGGAGTATCAGACCTTCTTATACACCTGGCTGCTAAACAGATGGAAAAGAAAGGAAGCTCGGTGGTTGAGGGCGAGGACCTTGATATCCTTATAGGAAGCATGCCGGCAGCATCAGACAGTGATAATACAGATGAGGATAAGGAAGAAAAGGAAGCAGTTAAGAAGAATATTCTTGCAATTCTTAAAGAAAAATATGGGATTGAAGAGGAAGATTTCTTATCAGCAGAGCTTGAGGCTGTTCCGGCAGGACCTGCAAGAGATTATGGTCTGGACAGAAGCATGATTATGGGATATGGCCATGATGACAGAGTGTGTGCTTATCCGTCGCTTATTGCACTTCTTAATACACCACATGTTACAAGAACTGGCGTATGTATTCTTGTAGATAAAGAGGAGATAGGAAGCGTCGGCGCAACAGGTATGCATTCAAGATTCTTTGAAAATATGGTCGCAGAGGTTATGGACAGATGCGGTGATTATTCAGAGCTTAAATTAAGAAGAGCACTTGCTAATTCTTATATGTTATCATCAGATGTAAGTGCAGCATATGACCCTAATTATGCATCAGTGTTTGAAAAGAAGAATTCAGCATTCTTTGGAAAAGGTATGGTATTTAACAAGTACACAGGTTCAAGAGGTAAGAGCGGTTCTAATGATGCTTCTGCTGAGTTCATTGGAAAGTTAAGAAAAGTTATGGATGATGCAGCTGTGTACTTCCAGATGGCAGAGCTTGGAAAGGTAGATGCAGGCGGTGGCGGAACAATCGCATATATCTTGGCTAATCTTGATATGAACGTAATCGACAGTGGAATTGCTGTACAGAATATGCATGCACCATACGAGGTAATAAGCAAGGCTGACCTATATGAGACATTAAAGGGATATGAAGCATTTTTACAGATGTAAAATGTTTGTGTTAACGAAAGGACAATAATATGAAGTGGAATAAATATTCAATCCAGACAACTACAGATGCAGTTGATATGATAAGCAGCGCGCTTAATGATATAGGAATTGAAGGTATCGAAATTGAGGATAATGTACAGCTTACTAAGGAAGAGGCTAAGTCAATGTTTGTAGATTTCATTCCTGACCTTCCACCTGATGATGGCAGCGCTAAGGTTAATTTCTACATTGACAGTGAAGAAGATGATGGCTCAATGCTTGAAAAGGTTAAGGCAGAACTTGAAGATTTAAGAATGTTTATTGATATTGGTGAGGGTACAATCACAGAATCAGAGACAGAGGATAAGGACTGGATTAATAACTGGAAGCAGTACTGGCATACATTTACAATAGGAGACTTATTCATTAAGCCTACATGGGAGCCGGAGACAGAGGAGATGAAGGGGCATGCTGTACTTAGCATTGACCCGGGAACAGCTTTCGGAACAGGTTCACATGAGACTACAAGAATGGTTATAAAGCAGCTTCAGAAGTATGTTAAAGATGGTGATGAGGTGTTAGATGTCGGCTGTGGAAGCGGTATACTTTCAGTAGTTGCATTAAAATATGGTGCAAAGCATGCATTTGGTACAGACCTTGACCCTAATGCAATTATTGCATCAGAGGAAAATGCAGAGCAGAACAATATAGATAAGAAGCAGCTTGAGGTTATTGAGGGTAATATCATTGATGACAAGGCTGTTAAAGATGCCTGTGGCTATGAGTGCTACGACATTGTTTGTGCCAATATCCTTGCAGACGTATTAGAGCCACTTTCAACATGCATACATGAGCATATGAAGCACGGCGCTTACTTTATTACTTCTGGTATTATAGATACTAAGGAAAATGAGGTAGCAGAGGCATTTAAGAAGAATCCTGAGTTAGAGATAGTTGAGATTAACCATGATGGCGAGTGGGTTAATATCACAGCAAGAAGGAAGTAGTGTATGTATCATTTTTTTGCAGAGCATGAGAATATCCATGATTCATATATAGATATAGTTGGAAGTGATGTTAATCACATTAAGAATGTATTAAGATTCAAAGAAGGCGACAAGCTTCTTATAAGCAGCGGAGATAATGTTGATTATGAATGCAGCATTGCTTCTATGTCGGATGAATATATAAGGGCAGATATACTAAGCAAGGATGAGCAGGGGAAAGAACTGCCTTCAAGAATAATTCTGTTTCAGGGACTGCCTAAGGCTGACAAAATGGAACTTATAATACAGAAGGCTGTAGAACTCGGAGCATACAGAGTTGTTCCTGTAGCAATGAAAAGAAGCGTTGTAAAACTAGATGCGAAGAAAGCTAAAGCTAAGGTTGAACGCTGGAATGGTATTGCATTAAGTGCAGCCAAGCAAAGCAAGAGAAGTATCCAGCCTGAAGTGACAGAAGTTATGACATTTAAGCAGGCACTTGAATATGCAGGAAAGCTAGATAAGCTTTTACTGCCATATGAGTGCGCAGAAGGCATGGAAAAGACCAGAAAAGTGATTGAAGAAATCGGACATGGAGAATCTGTTGGTATATTCATAGGCCCTGAGGGCGGATTCGACAGGTCAGAGCTTGACGAAGCTGTAAATGCAGGCTGTGAGATAATCACACTAGGTAAGAGAATATTAAGAACTGAGACAGCGGGAATGATGCTGTTGTCAGTGCTTATGTATAATATGGAAGAATAAGCGGAAAAGAGGCAATATGGAAGCATATCTTGATAATTCTGCTACAACGAAATGTGCAGCAGAGGTAGTAGAAACAGCAGTAAAGGTTATGTCAGAAGATTATGGTAATCCATCATCAAAGCATATGAAGGGCGTTGATGCAGAGAAATATATCCGTGAAGCTAAAGAGGTAATAGCAAAGACTCTTAAGTGTCAGGATAAGGAGATACTCTTTACTTCTGGTGGAACAGAATCTAATAACATGGCAATAATCGGAACAGCAATGGCTAATAAAAGAAAAGGAATGCACTGCATAGTATCATCTGTAGAACATTCATCAGTTAAAGAGCCATTCAATTTCCTTGAAAAAGAAGGCTTCAGAATAACATATCTTCCAGTTGATAAAGATGGAATAGTTGATATAGAGGCTCTAAAGGATGCACTTGATGATGAGACAATACTTGTTTCAGTAATGTATGTTAATAATGAAATTGGTGCAGTTGAACCGATTGAAGAAATCGGACATATAATTAAAGATTATAATCCTGATATTGTATATCATGTTGATGCGATTCAGGCTTATGGTAAATATAAGATATATCCTAAGAAGCTTGGAATTGATCTGTTATCAGTCAGTGGACATAAGATTCACGGACCTAAGGGGAGCGGATTCTTATTCATTAATGATAAGACAAGAATCAAGCCTATTATATATGGTGGAGGACAGCAGAAGGGCATGCGTTCAGGAACTGAAAATGTTCCGGCTATAGCAGGACTTGCAACTGCCGTAAAGCTTATATATAATAATGACTTTGAAAGCAAGATAGCACATTTGTATGAGTTAAAGGATTACTTCATAGATGAGCTTGAAAAGCTTCCTGATGTGCAGGTAAACAGCAAGAAGGGTACGGATTCGGCACCACAGATTGTAAGTGCAAGTTTTAAGGGAGTAAGGGCAGAAGTGCTTCTTCATTCACTTGAAGATAAAGAAATCTATGTATCATCAGGTTCAGCATGCTCATCTAACAAGCCGGGACTGAGCAATACACTTGTTGCAATCGGACTTGATAAGGAGCTGCTTGATTCTACACTTCGGTTCAGCTTCTGCTATGAGACAACAAAGGAAGAACTTGAATACACAATAGAAACACTTAAACAGCTGCTTCCAATGCTTAGGAAGTACACAAGACGATAAGGAGAGAGTAATGTATAAAGCATTTTTGATAAAGTATGGAGAAATAGGCGTTAAAGGAAAGAACAGATTCATCTTTGAGGATGCCCTTGTAAGACAGATTAAGTTCTCACTTAAAGATGTTGAGGGAGAATTTGATGTAAGAAGAGCAGATGGAAGAATCTATGTTAATGCACTTTCGGACTATGATTATGATGAGGTAATTGAAAGCCTTACAAGAGTATTTGGTATAGTTGGAATCTGTCCTGTAGTTCAGATTGAAGATAACGGTTTTGATGACCTTGCTAATCAGGTTATCAATTATCTTGATAAGGCATATAAGAATAAGAATCTTACATTCAAGGTTAATGCAAGAAGAACAAGAAAAAATTATCCAATGAACTCAATGGAGATTAATATGGAGCTTGGTGGAAGAATTCTTGATGCATTCCCAGAGATGAAGGTTGACGTGCATAAGCCTGAGGTTCTTTTACAGGTAGAAATCAGAGGAGATGTAATCAATATTTACTCTATCGAGGTTCCGGGTCCTGGCGGAATGCCAATCGGAACAGCAGGAAAGGCTATGCTTTTATTATCAGGCGGTATTGACAGCCCTGTTGCAGGATATATGGTTGCCAAAAGAGGTGTACAGATTGAAGCAACATACTTCCATGCTCCTCCATATACAAGTGAAAGAGCAAAGCAGAAGGTAATTGACCTTGCAAAGATTGTATCTAAGTATTCAGGCCCTATTACACTTAATGTTGTTAATTTCACAGATATCCAGATGGCTATATATGAGAAATGTCCACATGATGAGCTTACAATCATTATGAGAAGATATATGATGAAGATTGCTGAAGATTTAGGAAAAATGAGCGGATGTCAGGGACTTGTTACAGGAGAGAGTATCGGACAGGTTGCAAGCCAGACAATGGCAAGTCTTTACTGTACTAACGAAGTGTGTACAATGCCTGTATTCAGACCGGTTATCGGTTTTGATAAGCAGGAGATTATTGATATATCAGAAAAGATTGGCTCATATGAGACATCGATACAGCCATTTGAGGACTGCTGTACAATATTCGTTGCAAAGCACCCTGTAACCAAGCCTAATCTTAATGTTATCAAGCAGCATGAGACTAACCTTGACGGAGTTATTGAGGAGCTTTACAAGACAGCAATTGAGACAACAGAAAAAATCGTAATTGAATAAAATAAAACCGCTTTATCTGTTACAGATAAAGCGGTTTATATGTTCTTACACATCATTACTCAACGATGTATGGCTTTAATACGGCAAGGATTGTATCAATATCATTGTCTGCATGAATGTTCAGGTCAATTGGCTTAGAAAGATCAAGACTGAATATACCCATTATAGACTTGGCATCAATTACATATCTGCCAGAAACAAGATCAAAGTCAACATCGAATTTAGTGATATCGTTGACAAAAGATTTTACTTTGTCGATTGAATTTAATGAAATCTTTACAGTTTTCATTAGAATACCTCCTTAAATGTTTTTCTATAAACTATAATATCTATTTGTTAAACCTATGTCAATAAAGAAATGTAACAAAAATTAACAGGAAATGAGGATTAAATTGAAAAAAGTTGCTATACACAGTCTGGGCTGTAAGGTTAATTCCTATGAGGCAGAATCAATGGAGATAATGCTTAGGGATGAGGGGTATGAGATAGTGCCTTTCAGTGAAGATGTTCAGGCTGATATATATATAATTAATACATGTTCAGTGACTAATATTGCTGACAGAAAATCAAGACAGATGCTGCATAAGGCAAAGAAGATGAATCCGGAGGCGGTTGTTGTTGCTGCTGGCTGTTATGTGCAGGCAGACCCTGACGGAGTTAAAAAGGATGAATGTGTTGATATCATTCTTGGCAATAATATGAAGATAAGTATTGTTGAAGCATTAAATGATTATTTTGGCGGTTCGGATAAAACAAGCTATCTTGTTGATATTAATGACAAGTATCAGGAGTATGAATCGCTTAAGATTAACCAGACAGGGGAACACACAAGAGCGTATATCAAGATTCAGGACGGATGCAACCAGTTCTGTTCTTACTGCATAATACCATACGTAAGAGGCAGGGTAAGAAGCCGTAAGCCTGAAGATATAGTAAATGAGGTTAAGACGCTTGCAACTACAGGTGTTAAGGAGGTTGTTCTTACAGGAATCCATATATCATCTTATGGAACAGACCTTGAGAATATAAGCCTTATAGAACTTATAGAGGCGATCCATGAGATTGAAGGAATTAAAAGAATACGTTTAGGTTCGCTTGAACCAAGAATTATTACAGAAGAATTTGCAAAAAGGATTGCCGGCTTAGAAAAGATATGTCCACATTTTCACTTATCATTACAGAGTGGATGCGACAAGACATTAAAGGCAATGAACAGAAAATATAATACAGAAGAGTATTATGAGGGCTGCGTAAAGTTAAGAGAAGTGTTTGATAATCCGGCAATAACTACTGATGTAATCGTGGGATTTCCGGGCGAGACAGAGGAAGATTTCCTTGAGACACGCAAGTTCCTTGAGAAAGTACATTTTTACGAAATGCATATATTCAAATATTCAAGAAGAAAGGGAACTGTTGCTGACAAGATGAAGGAGCAGGTAGCAGACACTGTTAAGTCAGAAAGAAGTGCAGTTCTGCTTGCGTTAGAGAAGGCACAGTCACTTGAATACAGAAAGATGTATATCGAAAAAAGGCTCGAAGTTCTTATAGAAGAATTGACAGAAATAGATGGCAGGTCATATTATACAGGATATACAAAGAACTATATAAGAGTGGCAATAGCTGCTGATGAGTTTAAGAATAATCCTGTTAATGATATATATGAATGTATGGCTGATAAGCTTATCTGTGACGGGGTTACTATATTAGCGAGGTGTAATTAATGTCAAGAAAGAATACTAAAGGAACAATATTAGCTATAGATATGGGCAATACTAATATAGTTATTGGCTGTGTTGATGATGATAAAGTAATATTTGAGGAAAGGCTGAGTACAGACCTTTCAAAGACAGAGCTGGAGTATGCCATCAGTTTTAAGAATGTTCTTGAAATCTATAATATAAAATCAGAGGATATCAATGGTGCAATTATATCGTCAGTTGTTCCACAGCTTGTTAATGTTATTAAAGCTGCTGTTGAAAAGGTTGTAGATATAGAGCCTCTGGTTGTAGGACCCGGAGTAAAGACGGGACTTAACATTCTTATGGACCAGCCGAAGCAGGTGGGAAGTGACTTAATAGTTGATGCAGTTGCAGCGACACATGATTATGGTGCACCTGTTATTATAGTTGATATAGGCACTGCAACTACTATAAGCGCAGTTGATGAGAATGGTAATTATATAGGTGGTGCAATTCTTCCGGGAGCAGGTGTTTCAATGAATTCACTTTCATCAAGAACTGCGCAGCTTCCAAGAATCAGCTTTGATGCACCAAAAGGACCGGTTGGAAAGAATACGGTTGACTGTATGAAGAGCGGTCTTATATACGGACATGCAGGAAGTATAGATGGAATTATAGACAGAATAATAGATTGCTGCGGATTCGGAAAGAACGGAAAGCCTGCTGCAAAGCTTGTGGCAACAGGGGGGCTTAGTAAGGTTATAATCCCATTCTGCAGAAATAGAATTGAGACTGACCCTGCACTTCTTATAAGAGGTCTCAAATACATTTATGATAAAAATGTCTAGAAAGTGGTTGAATAGGCGGGAGGAGATAATATGCTTAAGGGAAAGACAGTTGTTCTTGGTGTAACAGGCAGTATAGCAGCATATAAGATTGCTAATCTTGCAAGTATGCTTGTAAAGAAGCATGCCAATGTGCATGTTATAATGACTGAGAATGCATGCAATTTTATTAATCCGATAACATTTGAGACACTTACAGGAAATAAGTGCTTAGTTGATACATTTGACAGAAACTTCCAGTTTAATGTTGAGCATATCAGCCTTGCAAAGCTGGCTGATATATTCCTTGTAGCACCTGCTTCGGCAGATGTAATAGGAAAGATTGCAAATGGGATAGCAGACGATATGCTGACTACAACAATTATGGCATGCAAATGTCCTAAGCTTATATCACCTGCAATGAACACTAATATGTTTACTAATCCTATAGTACAGGATAATCTTAAGAAATTAGAGCATTATGGATATGAAATTATCCAGCCTGACAGCGGTTATCTTGCATGTGGAGATACAGGTGCGGGAAAGATGCCATCGGAGCAGGTTCTTCTTAATTACATCTTAAGGACAATAGCTAAAGATAAAGATATGGTCGGAATTAAGCTTACAGTTACTGCAGGACCTACAAGAGAGAAGTTAGACCCTGTAAGATTCTTATCTAATAATTCCACTGGAAAAATGGGATATGCAATTGCTAAAATGGCAATGCTTCGTGGAGCGGATGTAACACTTATATCAGGAAAAGTAAGCCTTGAGCCGGTGCCATTTGTTAAGATGGTGGATATTGTTTCAGCAGAGGATATGTATAATGCAGTAATTAAGAGTGCTAAAGATGCAGATATCATAATAAAGGCAGCAGCAGTTGCAGATTACAGACCATCTGATGTGAGCGATGAAAAGATTAAGAAAAAAGATGGTGATATGTCAATTCCTCTTGAACGGACTAAAGACATAATAGGCACACTTGGAAGCAGTAAAAGAGATGGATTGTTCCTGTGCGGATTCTCAATGGAAACAGAGCATATGCTTGACAATTCCAAGGTGAAGCTTACAAAGAAGAATCTTGATATGATAGTGGCTAATAATGTCAAGGTGGCAGGAGCCGGATTTGGAACAGATACCAATGTGGTTACTGTTATTACTAAAGACGCAGTCGAGGAGCTTCCTATGATGAGTAAGGAAGAGGTTGCTGACGCACTTCTTGACAGAATAATGAAAGCAAGACAATAATAGTAAATAATAAAAACAGGCTGCCGGTTGTGATAACAGGCAGCCTGTTTTGCTACATATCTTCGCCAAGTGCCTTGATTCTTCCGTAAGTACTTAAAAGATATAAGCCAGAAAGACCTACAAGTGCGTAGATTATACGGTCAACCATAACTGATCTGAATATAAAATGCACAAGATTAAAGTTGAGGAAACCGATAAGTCCCCAGTTAAGCGTTCCTACAATGGCAATTGTAAGAGCAATGTAGTCTATAGGTTTAGAATTCATAAAATGCCTCCTTAAAATAGCGGATTTGGTTTTGAAATTAGTATGGAAAATGTAAGATAAATCATACTGGTAAAATATGGATTTTGTTGAGAAAAAGTGTAAACTTGACGACTTTAAACCTTGTATCATACTGTCTAAAATGCTACAATTACAGTGTTTGTGAATCAGCACAGATAAAGTGCGGAAATAATGAGGTTTATCATGGCGGGAAAGAAAGTAGTCAGATACAGAAGAAAGCCGAAAGCAGCAGCAATTATATTTGGAATAGTGCTGGTATATATTGTGTGCTTTATAGTTATATATGTTTCAAAAGCAAAGGTACAGACATATGAAGTTGAAGTGGGTTCACTAATGAATAATGCTTCATTTACAGCAGTTGCCTTAAGACAGGAAGAAGTCTATAATTCCTCATATTCTGGTGATATTAACTATTATCAGCGAGAGGGAACAAGAGTTATGACCGGTGATACAGTGTATACGGTTGATGAGACAGGAAGAGTTTCAGATATACTTGCACAGTATACATCAGGAGATGGCAATGCACTTTCAGATGAGAATCTTACAGTCATTAAGAATACACTTACTAATTACAAGACTGAGTATGCAGACAGTGGATTCAGTGCAGTTTATGATCTCAAGTCAGATCTTAATGCAACTGTACTACAGTCTATTAATGAGAATATTATGGCCAATCTTGATTCAATTGTATCAAGCACAGGAAGTCAGGACCTTTTCAAGACTGCAAAGTCAGATAAACCGGGTATAGTTGTTTATTCGGTTGATGGTTATGAAGGAGTTACCGAGGAAACAATTGGCAGTGTTGACTTTAAGAAAAAATCATATGATAAGCAGAGTCTTAAGTCAGAAAAGCTTATTACAGCCTCAGATCCTGCATATAAGCTTATTACAAGTGAGAACTGGACACTGATGTTTCCAATTACACAGTCAGATATAGATAAGTATTCTCTTTCATCTAAGGATACATTATCAATTAAGTTTACCAAGGATAATATTACAGGCACATTTCCATTCAAGATAGTTAATGATGGTAAGAACTCATATGGTGAGATAACATTATCAAAATATATGATAAGATATTCTACAGAGAGATTCCTTGATATTGAGATAATTGTGTCAGGAAAGTCAGGAATCAAGGTTCCGGTATCGGCGGTAACTGAGAATGAATTCTATAAGATACCTAAAGAATACCTCATAACTAATGGTGAAAAGGGTGATTATGGATTCCTTGTAGAACAGAGCGATTCAGATGGTAAGCTGAATCAGGTATTTAAGGCTGTTGATATATATAAGTCAAATGATGAGGCTGTGTATATTAAGAAGACAGAACTGGCAGCCGGCACTGGAATAATCAGGATGGATTCAAGTGACAGGTTCGTTGTAGGACCGGTTGAAAAGCTTAGAGGTGTGTATTGTGTTAATACAGGATATACAGTATTTAAGCTTGTAGAAGTAATAGATGGCAATAATGAATACTACATATTAAAACAGTCGCTTAGTCATGGTGTGTCAATATATGACAGAATAATTCTAGATGCAGACAAGTATTCAGAGAATGAGATGATATATTAAAGCTTTGGTATATCAGATTAATGACATTCAGGAGGCATTATGTTAAAGGATAATCTTATTGAAGTAGAAGAGCATATTAAGAAAGCATGTGAGAAATCAGGAAGAAATCCAGAAGATGTGTGTCTTGTTGCAGTAAGCAAGACCAAGCCCAAGGATATGCTTATGGAAGTATATGACTGTGGAATAAGACAGTTTGGAGAGAATTATGTTCAGGAGATGGTGGATAAGGCAGATACACTTCCTAAGGATATAACATGGCATATGATAGGACATCTGCAGAGAAACAAGGTAAAATATGTTGTAGGACGAGCTGCATTGATTCATTCAGTTGATTCGGAAAGACTTGCCGTTGCAATAAGTGATGAAGCAGTAAAGAAAGGCCTTGTACAGGATATTCTTATTGAAGTTAATGTTGCAGGAGAAGAGAATAAGTTCGGTGTAACATGTGATGAAGCAGAAGAATTTGTGAAGAAAATAGGAGTACTTCCGGGAATTAAGATAAGAGGATTCATGACAAGTGCACCATTTGTTGAAAATCCTGAAGATAACAGAAAGTATTTTAGAGAATTAAAGCAATTACTGGTTGACATCAATAACAAAAACATAGATAATGTATACATGAATGTTTTGTCCATGGGTATGACTAACGATTATACTGTTGCTGTAGAAGAAGGGGCAACTCATGTAAGGGTTGGAACAGCGATATTTGGAGCCAGGGACTATTCACATTAATATGTTTTGGGGATACTAAAGAAAGTCAGATTATTAGATATAGGAGAGTGTTTATAATGGGAATGTTAGACGGTTTAACTAATATGTTTAAGATGCATGACGATGATGATTTTGATGACGATTACGAAGATTACGATGATGATTTCGGTGATGACTACGATGATGAGAAACCATCAGCAAGAAAGAATCTTTTTGGAAGAAATACCAAGAAAGATACAGTAGCAGACGAAGATGTTTCATATACAGCAGAGAAGCCAAGATTTGCTTCCAAGTCTAAGGTTGTTCCTATGAAGACACAGTCTACAAGAGGACTTGAAGTTGTTGTAATAAGACCAGAATCTATGGAAGATGCTAAGGAGATAACTGATACACTTCTTACAGGTAAGGCAGTTGTGCTTAACCTTGAAGGAATCCATGTTGAGATAGCACAGAGAATAATAGATTATTCTGCTGGTTCTACATATGCAATAAGGGGTAACCTTCAGAAGATAACTAATTATATTTTCCTGGTGACTCCACCTAATGTAGATATTTCGGGTGATATTCCTGAGATAGTAACAGGAGGAATTGATCTTTCATCATTTAACAAGAATGAAAACAGATTTTAATTGATCTTCACAGCCACCCACATATAATGGGTGGCTGTTTAAGTATAAGGATAAGGGAGAATGTTATGAAGTGTATTAATGTAAAGTGCGAAGGTAAACCAGCATACGATATTGTGATTGAAAGTGGATTCGGGGGACTTTCAGAAGCCTTTAATAAGCTTGAAATAACAGGGAGAAAGTTATGTATTGTGACAGACAGCAATGTAGGTCCTTTATATGCAGAACAGGTAAAGAATGAGCTTGAAAAAACAGGCAATACAGTATATGTGTATACATTTGCAGCAGGAGAAGAGAATAAGACTCTTGACACTGTACAGGATGTATATGAATATCTTATAGAGAATCATTTTGACAGGAATGACTGCCTTGTAGCACTTGGCGGAGGAGTTGTTGGCGACCTTACCGGATTTTCTGCGGCAACATATCTTAGAGGAATAAAATTCATACAGGTTCCTACGTCACTTCTTGCACAGGTTGATTCAAGTATTGGCGGCAAGACAGGCGTTGATTTCAGGGCATATAAGAATATGGTTGGAGCATTCCATCAGCCAAAGCTTGTATATATGAATATGTCAGTGCTTAAGTCACTCAGTAAGAGACTTTTTAATTCTGGATTTGGTGAGATTATTAAGCATGGTCTTATTAAAGATAAGGAATATTACAACTGGCTTAAGGACAATGCAGACAGAATTAAGGCACTAGATCCAGATGCACTTGAACATATGATATATGTGAGCTGTAATATCAAGAGAGAGGTTGTTGAGAATGACCCTAAGGAGAAAGGTGAAAGAGCGCTGCTTAATTTCGGACATACATTAGGACATGCCATTGAGAAAGAGATGAACTTCTCACTTTATCATGGAGAGTGTGTTGTGCTTGGAATGATAGCAGCACTCAATATATGTGTCGAGCTTGGAACTATAACTGAAAAGGAAAGAGATGATGCTCTTAAAACATTTGCATTATATGAATTCCCTGACCATGTCACAGGAATTAAGATTGATGATGTTGTTGCGGTATCCAAGAATGACAAGAAGATGGATGCCGGCAAGGTTAAGTTCATTCTTCTTAAGTCAGTCGGAGATGCTTATATTGACAGAGATATAACTGATGACCAGATGAGAAGAGCACTTGAAGGTGTTATAAGATAAATGTTTAATAACGGAGGTCGAAAGTGAATAATAAAAAGAAAATATTCAATTTGTTATTTTATATTATAGGAATTGTTGTTCTGACTGAATTAGACCAGATTACCAAAGCAGTTGCAGAAGCGAGGCTTTTAGGGAAACCGGATTTTAAGATAATAGGCGATGCATTTGTTTTTTCTTATCTTAGAAATTCAGGTGCAGCATGGGGAATGCTAAGCGGTAAGATTAATCTGTTTCTTGTGTTTACAGTTATAGTTATGCTTATAGTAACTTATGTAATTATTAATCTTCCTGCAACAAGAAAGTATATGCCACTTCTTATAACATGTACATTACTTGTATCTGGTGCAGTAGGAAACTTTATTGACAGGGTAAGATTCGGATACGTAAGGGATTTTATATATTTCAAGCTTATTAATTTTCCGGTATTCAATGTGGCAGACTGCTATGTTACTGTTTCAGTTGCGCTGCTTATAATTCTTATTCTTTTTGTCTACAAAGAAGATGATTTCGGATTCTTAAAGTTATCGAAGAAGGGTGATAATAATGAGTGATTCAGTACAGAATTTAATTGCTGAACCAGAGGATAAGGGGACAAGAATAGATAAATATCTGTCGCAGGAGTTAGAAGATGTGTCAAGGTCACGCATACAGAAGCTGTTAGATGATGGAGATATTACGGTTGATGACAAATGTGTCAAGTCTAACTATAAGCTTAATGGAACGGAACATATCACAATAACAATTCCTGAACTTATTGTGCCACAGATACTTCCGGAAAACATACCTCTGAATATAATATATGAAGATGATGATGTGATACTGATAGATAAACCGAAGGGAATGGTTGTACATCCGGCTGTAGGACATTATACAGGAACAGTTGTCAATGCACTTATGTATCATTGCAGGGATAATCTGTCAGGAATTAATGGCGTTATGCGTCCTGGAATAGTACACAGAATAGATATGAATACCACGGGTGTTATTGTTGCATGTAAGAATGACAAGGCACATAATGATATTGCTGCACAGCTTGCTGTCCATTCAATAACAAGAAAGTATTATTGCATTGTCCATAACCGCTTTAAAGAGGAAGAAGGCACAGTGGATGCACCTATAGGGCGTAATCTAAAGGACCGTAAGATGATGGCGGTTGACAGAAAGAATGGAAAACGTGCTGTTACACATTACCGTGTACTTGAGAATTTTGACAAATACAGTTTTATAGAATGTCAGTTAGAGACAGGCAGAACTCATCAGATAAGAGTACATATGGCAAGTATAGGGCATCCGATACTTGGAGATGATGTGTATAGTCATGCCAAGAGTGGATATAAACTGCAGGGACAGACACTACATGCAGGTGTTCTTGGATTTATACATCCGTCAACAGGTGAATATATGGAGTTCAAAGCACCATTGCCCGAATATTTTGAGAAGCTGCTTAAGGATTTAAGAAATGGAGGTAGCAATTGAGACGCAGGGAATTTATAGATATAATATTGAACAGTATTTCAGATACATTTGATATATACCATAATTACTGGTTTGAAGGTAGAAAGTTTGTTATATATGCTTACAGCTATAATAAGAAAGACAGATTTTCTACAACAGATGATGCCAAGTTATGGGACTCAAAATGCTATGAGCATCTGTTTTTCATTAATTGTGATACGCTTGGTATGAAAGAGCTTGATGATTTATATGATTTTGCTGTCAATAAGATTGAACCGCATTTTGTACGAGGTGACGGAAAGCTGCCTGCTAAGAATCATATGTATACACACATATCATTTATAATAATTACAAGAAATCAGGTGCTTCCTGATGTCGAGAAAGCACTTCAATCTAAGAATTTTAGCAAGAATTATATGTTTGGTGCAAGAGGCTTTTCTAATATCAGACTGGCTTGTGTTACCCCGAGCAGATACAGTGTGATATCTAATAAGGCTGGAACTAAGATAGCAGAATTTCTTACAGAGATACTCTTGCATATAGACCATTATGAAGAATAAATAATAATTATTAAAGATTAATTTAATTATGCTTAATATGTAGATTTTACTACAGAAATAATGTATAATATATCTAAAGTATTTCGTATACAATTGAAACTAGGAGGTAGGAACTATGGATGAGAGAACAGTTATTACTATCGGACGAGAATTTGGAAGCGGTGGACATGAGATAGGCATGAAACTGGCAGAGAAGCTGGGGATAAAGTGCTACGACAAGGAACTGCTAGAACTTGCAGCTAAGGAGAGTGGACTTTGTGAAGAACTTTTCGCATCTCAGGACGAGAAGCCTACTAACAGTTTCCTTTATTCTCTTGTAATGGATACATATTCACTGGGATATACTAATTCATATGTGGATATGCCTATTAATCACAAGGTTTTCCTTGCACAGTTTGATGCTATCAAGAAACTTGCAGAGAGAGAATCATGTGTTATTGTAGGAAGATGTGCGGATTATGCATTGGAAGATAATCCATATGCAGTAAGTGTATTTATCAAGGCAAGTCTTGATGAGAGAGTACAGAGAATTAAGAGAATCTATGAACTTAATGATTCTAAGGCTGCAGATCTTATCCAGAAGACGGATAAGAGAAGAGCAAGCTATTACAATTACTACTCAAGCAAGAAGTGGGGAGAAGCTAAGAGCTACAATCTCTGTATAGACAGTGGACTTGTAGGAATAGATGGTGCAATTGATATGATACTTAAGTTTATTGAATTAAAAGAGAAGAACATGGGCAAAGATATTTAATTCACTTTTAATATATACACGGTTGGTAAGTTATGGATTTTAATGGCTATAAGAGAACGAAGAAGTTTGATATTAAGAGATGGTTTAAGGGAACTAATTCAATCGTATACCTTGTTATACTTGTTGTAATGGTTCTTGGACTGCTGTTTGTGTTAAGAACTGTTATCAGTATGCATAACAGCAATAAGAATGCTGATAATGTTTCACAGGAAGAGACCACAGGTGAAACTGATTCATCAGAGATGGATACACAGACACAGACAATTGCAAAGAACCAGTCGTATTATATCAGAATAAGCATTGCGAAGCATACGCTGGTTGTTTATCAGCTTGATGATAATAAAGAATTCTCTATTCCTGTTAAGGCTTTTAAAGTGGCTCTAGGACCTAAAGTTGTTCCTGCCAAGACGGCTATATCAGAGAAATCTTTATGGCGTAAGATTACAGATATATATTATGTCAGATACTCTTCAAGACTTGATAATGCTGAGTATCTAAGTACCGCAACATATTACAGCCAGAGTGATAACAATCTTAATCCAAAGTCATACAATGCCATAGGTCAGAATGTGTCGGAAGGTTCAATCCTTATGACATGTGTCAATGCCAAGTGGATATATGAGAATTGCGGTGCGAAGACAACTGTAGAGATAGTTGAAGATTTTGATATCAGTTCGGACATTAAAGTTGAAGGCATAAGCTGGATAGCTGATGATGCATATAGAGACCCGACTGATAATGTGAATGGAAGCAGTAATATACAGAATAATAACGTTTCACAATACAATCAGACACAGGCTGACACAGAAGCTGTCACGAATGATGACAGACCTCAGGAGACTGAGGCACAGACACAGAAGAATGATTCTGGAGAGACACAGCCGACAACTGTCAGTCAGCAGGAGACTAATGCTCAGCATACCCAGTCATCAGAGGCACAGAAGCCGTATGACAAGACCGTGTCAGAGTAATTTAACAACATATTTATAATAATAATTAATCCCTTTTCGCTTTTTATAAAGCCGAATGTATGCTATAATAGGTACATTCGCGTATTTATGAAAGGAAAAGGGATTTTTTATGTCAAACATTATTATTTTAGCAGCAATTATACTTTACCTCGGAATGGTGGTATGGATAGGAGTAATCTGTTCTAAGAAGAACAGTGATGTAGGAGACTTCTATCTTGGTGGAAGAAAGTTAGGACCTGTTGTTACTGCAATGAGTGCAGAAGCGTCAGACATGAGCAGTTACCTGCTTATGGGTGTTCCGGGACTGGCATACCTTACAGGTCTTGCTGACGCAACATGGACAGCAATTGGTCTTGCACTTGGTACATACCTTAACTGGCTTATTGTTGCCAAGAAGATAAGATTATATTCACATGGTTATCAGGCAATAACACTTCCTGATTATTTTTCTAAGAGATTCGGGGATGACAAGCATGTAATTACATTAATATCAGCAGCACTTATTGTAATATTCTTTATACCATACACAGCATCAGGCTTTGCTGCCTGCGGAAAGCTGTTTAACAGTCTTTTAGGTTTTGATTATCATGCAGCAATGATTGTCAGTGCTGTTGTTATTGTACTTTACTGCACAATGGGTGGATTCCTTGCAGCAAGTACATCAGATCTTGTGCAGAGTATTATCATGACATTTGCACTTGCTGTAGTAGTTATATTTGGAATTGTACAGGCAGGAGGAATGGGAGTTGTACTTGATAATGCCAAGGCACTTCCAGGATATCTTGATATGTTCCATACACATATTGCAGAAACTAACAGTTCAGGAGACTATGGATTCTTTAAGATTGTTTCAACACTTGCATGGGGACTCGGATACTTCGGTATGCCACATATCCTTTTAAGATTCATGGCTATTGAAGATGAGAACAAGTTAAAGATTTCAAGAAGAATTGCTACTGTATGGGTATTCATATCACTTATTGTTGCAACTGGAATCGGTGTAATAGGACTTACACTTTCAAAGAATGGTATTATTGATACCCTTACAGGTTCAGAATCAGAGACAATTATTGTTAAGATATCACATTATCTTTCAACATTTAACCCTGTAGCAGCATTCATAGCAGGAATTATCCTTGCAGGTATTCTTGCAGCAACCATGTCAACAGCAGATTCACAGCTTCTTGCAGCTTCATCTGCTATATCACAGAACCTTGCGGTTGAGGTGTTACATATTAATATGTCTAAGAAGACATCAATGCTTGTTGCAAGACTTACAGTTGTTGTTATATCAGTTATATCAATATTCTTTGCACTTGATCCTACAAGCTCAGTATTTAAGATTGTTTCATTTGCATGGGCAGGTTTCGGTGCAGCATTCGGTCCTGTAGTTCTATGCTCACTTTTCTGGAAGAGAGCCAATAAGTATGGAATTATATCGGGCATGATTGCAGGTGGAGCAATGATATTTATATGGAAATTCGGAATTGCAAAGCTTGGAGGAATATTTGCTGTATATGAGCTTTTACCAGCATTTATCTTCGCAACATTAGTTATTATTGTTGTAAGTCTTGCTACAGGAAAGCCATCTAAGGAAGTTATGGATAAGTTTGAAGAAGTTAAGAATATGAGCAAATAATTCATGTCTCTTAATGTAATATGTAGAAGAGAGTTTTATATAATATGGGATATAATATAGCAATATGTGATGATGATAATTTAATGGCTCAGAATATTAAAAATTCAATGTTACATGAATTTAGTAACAAAGGATGGCAGGATGTTACTATTGATTATTATGAAGATGGTGTCAGGTTGTTATCAAGCATTGAAGCGGATAATTCATACAGGGTGGTTTTATTGGATATCAATATGGAGCCTATGGACGGATTTCAGATTGCAGAGCAGATAGCAAAAAGTAATTCGAAAATTCTTATAGTTTTTGTGACTTCACATGAAGAAACAGTATATGATTCTTTTGATTATATGCCTTTTTATTTTATCAGAAAGTCACGATATGAGATATCTGTAAAAAGAGTTGTTAATAAAATTATTGACAGGGAAAATCATGAAAAGAAAATAATGGTTGAGAGTAAGGATGGTTTGGTGGCTATAGATACAGCTAATATAATATATGCTGTAAGTCAGGATCATTATATTACAATATTCACAACTGATGATAATTATGTTATAAGAAAAAGTATGACAGAACTGGAAAATGAATTAAAGAATTATTTCATTAACCGCGCACATAAAAAGTATCTTGTTAATTATCGTTTTGTAAAAAAGATTAATAGTTCTACAGGTGAGGTGTTACTTGTTACAGGTGAGACTATCAGGCTTGGACGCAATTATAAAGATATATTTGAGAAAGGGTTAGTACTGTATTATCGTACATTATAATCATGTTAAATATATATAATTCTATAACCATTCTGCAGTATTTTATACTTGTTATAATAGGTGTCATATTTTTAAAAAAGGTATCAGAATTACTGGCTAAAAGGATTAACAGAATTACAGCATATGTTATTGCGGTTATAGTTATA
>NZ_QSEK01000031.1 GCF_003464165.1 Eubacterium sp. AM49-13BH
TAATGCCATTAATATAATCTTAGCTATCTGTCTATAATACAATTTATTTCTTCCATATTTAATAATAGTATTATAACTATAATCATTGTCTGTAAGCAATATTGTTCCCAATGCAATAATTACTGCAAATATATAAAAGTTAATTCCTGTTACAATTGCATTCTGTGCGTTAACAAGATAATCCAGCATACTGATTATTCTTGCAGGATTACCATCTTTTTCTGCCAGATATAATATTTCTAATATAGAAAAAGCCAATGCTGCTACAAGCATGCCAAACATTATGACTAAATATTTAATATATTTTTTATTTATCATACTTACCATTTCTGAATACTCTTACATTAATATAAGTAAATAACATTATTATCCCTACGGTTATGAAATAATATACCAGCCTCGGATATGAATAAGATGGGTTAATGAAATTAATTGGCATGATTGCATTATTTTCAATTATCTCCCCAAACGATATAATAGCCACCGATAATAACATAGGAAATATCTCAACCATATATATTCTGTTGGTATATATAGTAACACACATTGCCACTGTTGCCATACATCCTGCATATACCATAACCATAAGTATAGATATTATAAGATATAATAACGGATATTTGTAATATATGTAACTCATACTTGATTTGGGCATCATCATATTCATCCCATCGTCTGGAAACGGTGCATATGTAGACATAGTCATCGAACATATTAGATAACTGCATATCATAGGTATTCCAACTGCTATAGCTCCTGATAGAAAAGTTGCTATGTATTTAGCATTTACATACTTCCTGCTATCACACTTCACCAGAATATAATTCCCCAACCCATTATTCATATCCTTAAAATATGAATCTCCATATGGCATGGAAGCAATCAACGGTACTAATATAAAAAAAGCAACAGAAATGCTTGTTTCTCTTCCACCAATCCATTTTTCATAACTGTTAAATGGAAGCACCTCATATATATTGCTGCGTTCCATTAGCAATTCATGATTAGATATCAATAATGGCATTACATTGACAACATAATCCATCATTACAATTATAATTGATATAATCAAAGCCAACTTAAAGCCTGGTGATTTCAATGCTTTTTTCAACTCATATATTAACATTATCAGTCTCCCTGTTCTTGTTCAAAGCTACTAATTGGAATTTTAAAAAACATGGCATCTGTCACACCAAGAGCTCTTGTATCTTCATCATAAGAGAGTCCATTAGGATTGATGAATATACAGGTTTGCTGCTTGTTAGCTTCTTCAAGCCATTCATCTGGGACTACATAATAATTCGTAAATTCCTGTGTAACGTTTTGTTCCAACTGGTAATGAAAATGCTTTGGGTTTAGCGTATCATATACATACGGAAACATTGCCAGCGGTTCTTTTTTAGTTCTGCTTAATTCCTGATTAATAATTGTAATACAATTACCCATAAATTCGCGTTCACATATAGGATCGGTAACCGTATATATTAACTTTACTATAGAATAATCTCCTGTAAGAACACCGCCATTTCTTCTATACTCTTCCCAGTTAAGCTGATTAACATTCTGAAGTTCATCTGGTATATTCTTACCAATAACAGTAAATGACTTTACCTCATAAGTTTTCATGAAGATAACCGCTGAAAATTCACTGATAGTATTAAAGCTTTCGTTATTATCTGTGTTCCATTGTTCTTTTCTCAAATCAAACGCATCTTCTTCAGTATCGTATGTTTCATGTGATGCTATTTTTTTTAAAAAAACATTACCGCCATTAACTTTTTTAATTAAAAATACTGTGATCAACACTAGTAATAATAAAGGTATGCACACTTTGAAAAATTTATATATATACTTTTTCATATTGCCACATTTATCCTAAATACTATCTGGACTCCACAAAAAATGAACACAAATATGGTGTCCATTTCCTGGATCAAGCCACAATCTAGCACTTCTATATCCGTCTTCATATACTGTATTCAATAAGTACTTTGCTTCACCAACTTCACAACTCTGGTATGAACCATATGTACAATCTGTATAATCTCCTGCTTTAACTCTAATTGCCGGTATTCTTGCAGCCGAATTATTATTATATATATATGCAGAAGTTGTATTTCTCTTTTCTCTTTCCTCTGTATATAAATCTGTCTCTTCAAATATATCATTATCATTATCATAATCAAAGGCTATGTCATGATAATTCCCATCATAAATGTCAGCCTCTGCATAACACATTTTCTGACTTACATATTTAGTGCTGCCGGCAACAATTATTCCCAAACAAGCAACTATCACACAGTTCAAAAATTTACTTTTTCGCATATTTCATTTTCACCTTTCTTCTTTTTATTCGTAGTTATTGTAATCCTCAATTTGCAAAAGGTCAAGTATATTTTTATTTTTTTCAACAATTAAATAAAACCGTTAAATTTGATACTACATCAAATCTAACAGTTTTATCCATCACTTATTACCTCTCATTCCTCCATGCCTCAACAACCCCTCCGATAAAGCCGGGGATAAGACCGAAGTATCCTACGAATGTAAACATCCATTCCATTCCCCTGAATGCAAATATGCTTACAACTGCCCACACTACGAAGCCGATTGCACACCATGCAAGTGTGTTAAGAAGAAGAAACAGATATTCATATTTCTTTTCAGCTAAATGAGTATTTTTACAAATGTTCAGAAGCATTTTCATCGAAACCTCCCTTCGTATCAAGAGCAAATATTACCCATTCTGCAATGTTAGTTGCATGGTCTCCTATTCTCTCAAAATACTTGGCAACCATAAGAAGATCTGCAGCCTGCTCACCATTGGCTGAATCTGCCTGTATCATTGCAATAAGGTCATCTCTTACCTTTTCAAAAAGGTCATCTACCACATCATCATATGCTATAACTTTTCTTGCCTTGTCCATGTCCTTCTCAACATAAGCTTCAATACTTCTGATTAACATAAGCATTGTCTCAGAAGCCATCTGGTTGATGTGCTCTAACTTCTTTATGTATGGCTGGTTGGCAAGTTTAATAGTTATCTCGCCGATATCTGCTGCCTGGTCACCGATTCTTTCCATATCAGTAACCATCTTTAAGGCTGCTGTTATAGTTCTTAAATCCCTGGCAACCGGCTGCTGCTGGATAAGAAGATTAAAGCAGATGTTCTCAATAGTCTTCTGCTCCCTGTCAATCTCCTCGTCCTGAATCATAACCTTTTTAGCAAGCTCTGCATCCTGTCTTACAAGGGCATCAACTGCCTTTCGTATAGAGTCCTCAATTGCAGAGCCCATCTTCATCATTTCTTTATTAAGTCTGTCAAGCTGTTCGTCAAATTTACTTCTCATCATCCAAACCTTCCTGTGATATAATCTTCTGTTCTCTTATCCTGAGGATAAGAGAATATCTGTTTAGTATCTCCAAACTCTACCATCTCTCCTACAAGGAAAAATGCTGTCTGATCCGAAACTCTCGTTGCCTGCTGCATGTTATGCGTTACTACGATTACTGTATATTTCTTCTTTAAGTCTTCCATCAGTTCCTCAATCTTGGCTGTAGATATAGGGTCAAGTGCTGATGTAGGCTCGTCCATAAGAAGTACCTCTGGCTGGACTGCAAGTGCTCTTGCGATACAGATTCTTTGCTGCTGTCCACCTGAAAGTCCCATGGCCGATTTTTTCAATCTGTCCTTAACCTCATCAAATATAGCTGCACCACGAAGACTCTCCTCAACTATCTGGTCAAGTCTTTTCTTATCTCTTATTCCGTGAACTCTTGGACCATAAGCAATGTTATCGTATATGCTCATCGGGAAAGGATTAGGCTGCTGGAATACCATTCCTACCTTCTTTCGAAGAATTGTAGTATCAACCGCAGGATCATATATATCCTCACCATCAAGAAGCACCTTGCCATCTATTCTTACGCCGTCAACCAAGTCGTTCATACGGTTTAAGGTCTTTAAAAATGTTGATTTACCGCAGCCAGATGGTCCGATAAATGCTGTTACTGCATTTTCCTGTATATCCATGCTCACATCCTTGAGGGCATGATTCTCACCATAATACAGATTCAGATTTTCAACTTTAACTTTAATCTTATTGCTCATATATTCCTCCCAAATTAGTGCTTTTCAAGCTTCTTAGCAAGCCTCTTTGTACCAAAATTAATAAGAAGTACAATTACAAGAAGCACAACCGCTATACCGAATGCCACCTCAAATTCACCCTTGCTTGCGCTTAAATAAAGCTGAATTGTAAGTGTTCCGCCCGAGTGAAATATTTTCTCAAGAAATGCATTGAAGGTCTTTGGAAGAAGATGTGCACTTCCCGCTGTAAAAAGCAATGCTGCTGATTCACCAATAATTCTTCCTATCGCAAGGATTACTCCGGTTACAATTCCAGGCATTGCTGACGGAAGAAGAATTGTTCTGATTGTGTACCATTTACCTGCACCTAAACCTACCGCTCCTGTTCTGAAGCTGTCAGGTACAGTCTTTAACGCTTCCTGTGTATTTCTTGTAACAAGCGGAAGCACCATTAATGTAAGTGTAAGAGAACCTGTCAGAAGCGAATATCCCATGTGGCATAACTGTCCGAAGAAAAGCATACCAAACAGGCCAAATATAATTGATGGAATTCCTGCAAGTGTCTCTGTTGCAAATATTATAACTGTAACAAGCTTTCCCGGTTTGGCGTACTCATTTAAATAAATCGCAGCACCTACACCGATTGGCGTTGTAATTATCATAGTAAGTAATATTATTATCAATGTGTTCAGAATATTACCAGCAATTCCCACAGTTCCGTGAAGAATTGATGTAACACCTGTAAGAAATGCCCAGTTTACACGCCTTGCGCCCTTTGCGAACACATATATAATAATTCCTAAAAGCAGGAGAACTGAAAATGCTGCACATACATATATTGCTGTATAAACTGCTATTTCTTCCGGATGTCTTTTCTTGGCTTTAAGATTATCCATTTGCTTTCTCCCCTTTCTTCTGCATAAATGTAATTATCAGGTTAATAATCATTATGAAAATGTAAAGAACAAGTCCTACTGTGAAAAGAACCTGTCTGTGTACTCCATCTGCGTAACTCATCTCACTTACAATCTGTGTTGTAAGAAATCTGACTGAGTTAAACGGAAGCGGAAGATTTACTGAACCACCGGCTACCAGATTAATAGCCATTGCCTCACCTAAGGCTCTTCCTATACCTAATACGATGCCTGTTATAATCCCTGACTTGGCTGCTGGAACTACAACCTTGAATATTGTCTGTATCTTAGTTGCTCCAAGAGCAAGTGATGTTGCTCTTAAATTCATTGGAACTGCCCTGATTGCTGACGCGCTCATATTGATAACTGTTGGAAGTATCATTATTGCAAGCACCAGCACTGCAGCCAGGAGGTTGGCTCCTCCTGTGTACTGATGTGTTGTGGAATTCGCGAATACATGCTTTTCTAATTTATAAAGGAGGGGGTTTAATAGCATTAATCCGAGAAGTCCGTATATAACAGAAGGAATTGCTGCTAACAGTTCAACTGCCGGCTGAACTACTGCTGCAAGTTTTTTTCCTGCTATCTCTGTCAAAAAAACTGCTGTTAATAATCCAATTGGAACACCGAGAAGAATCGCAAGTGTTGTTCCTGCAATTGATGAAAGAATTATGTATACAATTCCATATGCAGGTGGTGTAGCCGTTGGTGCCCATACTGTTTTAAAGAGCAGATCTGCTATTCCGACACTTTTAAGACTCTCTGTTCCTTTTATAAACATATAGATGGTAATGGAGCAGACTGCCAGGATAGCTACTACCGCACATATAAGGAATATAAACCGTGCCACGCTTTCACTTGCATGCTTTGACTTTTTATTACCTTTTAAAGAACCATTTGCTGTTGCCTTAACAGCTTCTGGCGTTTTATTTATTCTATTCATACCAACATTTATAACCTCATCCATGTCAATCTCTCCATTCAGAATCTATATTAACCGCGGCTTACTCTGGGAGAATTAAGCCTACGCCCTTGATAACCTTCTTGCCTGCGTCAGACTTTACGAAGTTGAACCATGTCTGAACAAGCTCACTCTGTGATGAAACAGAACCCTTAGTAGCCATTACAAATGGTCTTGAAAGTGTATACTTACCAGCCTTAATGTTATCCTCTGTTGCATCTACACCATCAAGCTTTAAAGCTGCAACTGTCTTATCAACTACATCTAATGAAACATATCCGATTGCACCTGGAGTTGCTGCAACCTTGGCAAGTACAGCACCTGTACTGTCAAGTTCCTGTGCATATGCACATTTATTCTTAACTTCAAGAAGTTCCTCAAATGCTCCTCTTGTACCAGAGGCTGCCTCTCTGCCGATTACTACGATAGCTTCGTCTGAACCACCGAGGTCCTTCCAGTTAGTAATCTTACCTGTGTAGATGTCTGTAAGCTGCTGCTTTGTTACATTAGTAACCTTGTTGTTCTTGTCAGTAATCATTGCAATACCATCAATAGCTACGATGTTCTCTTCAATACCTGCTGACTTTTCCTTGTCTGATAAAGCTCTTGAAGCGTTACCGATATCAACTGATCCAGATGTTACTGACTCGATACCTGCGCCTGAACCTGTATATTCTGTTGTTACTGTTACATTAGGATATTCTTCCATGAATGCTTCCATGAGAGCGCCGCACATCTTTTCCATTGATGTACTTCCTGCTAACTGAATCTTTCCTGAAAGCTCCTTAGTTGTGCCTCCGTTTGCTGAGCCACCATCTGCACTTGATGAACCACAGCCTGCTAATGTTGCAAGACCTAATGTTGCTGTTAATGCAACTGTAAGTAACTTTTTAATTCCTTTTCTCATAACTTCCGTTACCTTCCTCTTTTTTTATTTGCAAGCATTAACAGAAGATTTTCGTAGGGGCTTGAATCAGTTTCCTGACCGAATGATATGTGAGTCGTCTCAAAAAAAGAAAACCCTCTGCATCTGCTTGCAGAGGGTATGTTATCAATGTTATGTAAAATGCATAATCTCACGTTCGTAAAGATTTTGTAAAATGTATGTGATTATCTTAAAGTCTTTCTGAATATTATTATAAAATATGCCGTTCCTATAATAGATGTAAATGCCCACGCACTCGCATACACAAGATAGAGTGACATCAGTGTATGTATACTTGCAAATATTGTACACACCCATATGATTCTGAATACAACAGAACCCATTATAACTATTATTGTAGGTATAACGCTTCTGCCAAGTCCTCTTGCTCCCGCTGCCGCATTATCCATAAATGCGGATATAAAATAAGAGCATCCCATTATTCCAAGTCTTATTGAGCCATAATGCAATACATCCGGATCACTTGTGAACAGGCTAAGAAACTGTGTCCTGAAAACTACATGCAATGCACCAAGCACTGCTCCTATAAGAAATGAATACATCTGTGTAACAAGATATGCTTTCTTAATCCTGTCACGCTTTCTTGCTCCCAGATTCTGCGCTATAAAGCTTGTACATGCAGTATAGAATGCCGCCATCATATCATACACAATATTATCAGCATTAGCCGCAGCCGAATTGCCCTCAACAACTACATGGTCAAATGAATTGACTGCTGACTGTATATAGAGATTGGCAACTGCAAAAAGTGAATACTGTACTGCTGCAGGCAAACCAATCTTTAACACTCTCGCTGCTATATGTGAATCTATTCCTATATTTCTCATATAAAGCCCATAATCCTTGCCACAGCCAAACAGGAATTTAAGTATCAGAAATGCTGATATATACTGTGATATTATACTTGCCAGTGCAACACCGACAACCCCAAGCTTACACACTATTACAAAGAACAGATTAAGTATTACATTAATTATCCCCGCTGTAATAAGATACATAAGCGGTCTTTTAGTATCTCCAACTGCACTTAACACGGCATTACCATAGTTATACATTGCAAGAGCCGGTGAACCAAGAAGATATATTGTAAGATATATAACTGCGCCATCTATCAGTTCTTTCTTAGTTCCTATAAGATTCAGCACCGATCTTGAAAGGAACAGTCCTGACAAAAGCAGCAGCAGTCCCGCAATCATGCATATTACAATTGAAGTGTGGACTGCCCTCTTTACATTTGCACTATTCTTAGCCCCTACAAACAGCGCGACTACTGCGTTGACACCTCCTGCAAGTCCTAGCAGGATACCGGTTGTCAATGTGATAATTATACTCGTTGAACCTACCGCACCAAGTGCCAGCGGTCCCACAAATTTACCAACTACCGCCACATCGCACAGGTTGAACATAACCTGCAGCACATTTGACAGCATAAGTGGCACTGAATACATTAATATTTTCTTCGGCAGGGAACCTGTCGTCATATCTATTTCATTTGATTTCATAACCTTATCTTAAACCCTTTAAATATTCCTTCTGTTCCGGCGTAATACGATAACTCTCTACAGCCTTCTGGATTGACTTTCTGTGTACCCATTCAGAAAGCCTGCGCTCCTGTATATAAGGAATCGCCGCATCCCACTGCTTTGCAAGCGCCGTCGCCATATACCACGCAATCATCATATTTACATAGTACTCCTCTGACTTAACACCTGCAACAAGCTGTATATATTCTTCCTTAAAATCCTCGTCAAGGAACAGGCGCATCATAACGCCCATTCCGTATCTTTTAACATATGTGGTATCTGTTGCAATCCAGTTCTTCGCCCGCTCAAGAACATCTTCTTTATTCTTATCAAAACATTTTGGAAGCGGTGAATCACAGGTTGCCCAGTTATCAATATATGGCAGAAACTTCTCGGTTTCACTAATACATTTATCATAATCCTTAATCTGTGCAATCAGCATCATATGAAGATTATTTTCTTCATAATACTTATGTGGCAGCTCCGTCATAAACTGTTCCGCCTCCTCCGTCTTAGAGAATTTCTTTGCAAATTTTCTCAAAACCGGAATCCTTACTCCTATAACAGCCTCTTTATCTACCCCCGGCATAAGGCTGCTGTGAAAATCCCTGTACGCTATATCCTGTAACTTAAACAGCTCTTCCTGCAAATGTGTCATTATTCCCCTCCTGTGTGAGCTGGCTCATCTCCGCGGGTTGCGCGAGCAGCTCATACTCCAGAACTTCGTTCTGTCGTTGTCGCGGTGCTCCTCGTAAAGCCATACAAAGTTCCCAGTCCGTGCAAGCACGGCTGCCAGCTTTTTCCGTCTATTCTCATCGCTACCAGTGTGCCGTTCCG
Source organism: Eubacterium sp. AM49-13BH (assembly GCF_003464165.1). Taxonomy (GTDB): domain Bacteria; phylum Bacillota; class Clostridia; order Lachnospirales; family Lachnospiraceae; genus Lachnospira. The sequence goes on from NZ_QSEK01000031.1 coordinate 9,272, forward strand.
GCACACGAAAAAAGTGGAAGCATCAACTGCCTCCACTTTAGATAGTAGCGAGAGAGGGATTTGAACCCACGACACCACGGGTATGAACCGTGTGCTCTAGCCAACTGAGCTATCTCGCCATAATATTTACTGAATGTCTTAAAAAGAAATGGGGCCTACAGGGCTCGAACCTGTGACCCTCTGCTTGTAAGGCAGATGCTCTCCCAGCTGAGCTAAGACCCCACATTCAGAACAATTCACTTGATTTCTCTCGCAAACTGCTCTGCTATTATAATATTAAAACTTGATATATGTCAAGCACTTTTTTGACTTTTTTCAAAACTTTTTTCACAAAATTTTAATTAGAACAAATACCTCGTCCACAACAGGAAATTCTTAATCAGCTTCATTCTGCGTTCTCTCTTAGGAGTAAGCTCCACAGGCTGCACATTATATGGATTATCGTATGTGCCATCAGCATTAGCCTTTCTTGCACTATGCTCATACGTCTGCATGGCACCGCCAAGCTGTTCATTAATCTCCTTGCTGTCAATAACAAGCATAAGCTCTGTATCAAGATACACACTTCTCATATCAATATTAAATGAACCAACCACCGATATATCATCATCTATAAGAACCGACTTTCCGTGGTATGAATATCCGCCTTCATATTCCCACACTTCAAGCCCTGTGCCAAGCACCTTATCCTTATGCGCATAATAATCTGCTGATCCAAATGGATTGCCATTATTGCCTACCGAATTAGTCATCAGTGACACATTTTCAACAGAATCGCATACCTTCTTTAATCCGTCATACATATACTCATTGCAGATAATATAAGGCGTATGTATCTTAACCTGCGAATCCGCCTGCTCCATGAGCTTAGTAAGCTGATACCACACTACCGGCTTTTTCGCGCCACATTCTATCGGATTACTCAGAAGCGCTATATTATTCACCTCAACGGTCTCATCTTCATAATCAGTGTCAGTCAGATAATCTTTGTTATCCACATAATATATGCTGTAGTTATCAAGCAACTCCTTTCTCGCCGCCTTTACCTTCTTATTGCCTGCACATCTGTTATTCTTTAAAAATGCTTTGCTCTCCTTATAGTTCCATACACTCTCATAATAAGCAAGAACATCATTCACAGAACTGTTTTCATCAGGGTTATCACAGGCAACAAGCACATCCCTGTCGTAATTCTTATGTCCCGGATATGCTCCCAGGAAATAATTAAAAGTATTCCTTCCTCCAAGTATATAATTAGTCCTGTCTGCTATGACATATTTGTCATGAAGCCTTCCCATTGACTGCCATGGCTTGAATGGATTAACTTTGTTATATATCTTCACATTGACATTGTCAGATGACGCAAGTGCCTTAAAATCAGGATTGCCTTTCATCTTAGTAAACCCAGATACACCATCAACTATTACATTAACCGATACTCCCCTGTCTGCAGCGTCTATAAGTGCGCCAAGCATAAGTTTTCCGCTGTCATCAGACCTGAAGTCAAATGTAGAGAGAATAACTTCTTCCTTCGCGTTGCTTATCATTCTTATTCTCTCCTTAAGTGCCTCATCATTATCCTCGATAATGCGTGCACGCTCGGCACTTGTTCTCTCTTTCCATATGCCCTGTTCATCAAGCTGCTTCATCTCGTCAGCAGTAAGTTCTGGCTGTCTGTGGTAAGTTATTAAAGCACATGATACAATTGCTGCAACTAGCGCAACAAGCAGTATCACTGCTCCAAGAATTATTCTTTTCATAAGCTTTCTCCTGTTGTAAGATTTCAAGATTATTCTCCTTAAATATTATCTCTATCCTTTTATTACCCCGGCTCTCCCGTAAACAAAAAAGATGTGTCATATATTATATATACAACACACCTTTTCGATATCACATTAAATATTTATGAATTATTCTTAAATTATCTTATATAGTTAGTCTTTATCTTATTCTCGCCCTGTGGAAGCTCAATTCCAGCCTTCTTCGCTGCCTCTACTGACTTAACAAGCCATGCAAAATTCTGACCTAAAAGTCTCATTGTCTGCATGCCTTCCTCGTCCTTTACAACTTCATCTGGTGTATTGCCATGTACTATATTCCAGTAGTTGGATGACACAACTGGCATCTGGTTAATCTGGAAATACTTATTCAACACATCAACAGTTGATGTTGTTCCACCACGGCGGGCAGATGCGATTGAAGAACCACATTTGTAACGAAGCTCATTGCCATATGTACCAAATAATCTGTCGAGGAACATCATTATCTCTCCTGTTGGAGAAGCATAGTAAACAGGGGAACCGACTATAAGTCCGTCTGCATCTGTAACCTTTGCACCGACTTCCTTAACTACTGCATCAAGCTCGCCTTTTACAACTCTGCTGCCTACTGCAACTATCTCAGTCTCAATACCCTGTGCCTCTAATTCCTTAGCAACAACAGAAAGCGCTGTATATGTACAGCCCGCATCTCTTCTGCTGCCATTAACTAATACAACCTTCATGTTATAACACCTCCAAATTATTGATTAAACATTAATCTCTGCCTTCATGCCAAGCTCTTCCTTATTAGAATCAAGAATAGGCTTGATAATATTAGCAAGATACTCGTCAACCTGTTCCTTAGAACGGCCAACATACTTCATAGGATCAAGCTTTGACTGTAACTCTTCAAGAGTAACACCGAACATTGGCTCTGCTGCAATAAGCTCAAGAAGGTTATTATCAAGACCTTCCTGCTTAACTCTCTTTCCTGCTATCATAGAAAGCTCTCTGATCTTCTCATGAAGCTCCTGTCTGTCTCCACCAGCCTTAACAGCGTCCATCATAATATTCTCAGTTGCCATGAATGGAAGCTCTGCCATCATATGTTTGATGATAACCTTGTCATATACAACAAGTCCGTCAACAACATTCAAGTAGAGGTCAAGAATTCCATCAACAGCAAGGAATCCTTCAGGAACTGACATTCTCTTGTTAGCTGAATCATCAAGTGTTCTCTCAAACCACTGTGTAGATGAAACAATAGCAGGGTTAAGTGCATCACTTATAACGAAATCAGCAAGTGAAGCCATACGCTCACTTCTCATAGGGTTACGCTTGTAAGCCATAGCTGATGAACCAATCTGTGATTTTTCAAATGGCTCTTCAACTTCCTTAAGGTGCTGTAATAATCTGATATCATTAGAGAACTTGTGTGCGCTCGCAGCAATTCCTGCAAGTACATTAAGCACTCTTGTATCAACTTTTCTTGAATATGTCTGTCCTGAAACTGGAACGCATGCGTCAAATCCCATCTTTTCTGCAATCTTTCCGTCAATCTGGCGAATCTTATCCTGATCTCCATTGAAAAGTTCAAGGAAGGAAGCCTGTGTACCTGTTGTACCCTTACAGCCTAAAAGCTTCATTGTAGAAAGTACATAGTCAAGATCTTCAAGATCCATAACTAATTCGTTGAGCCATAATGTAGCTCTCTTACCAACTGTAGTTGGCTGTGCTGGCTGAAAATGTGTGAAAGCCAGTGTAGGCTGTGCCTTATATTTATCTGCGAACTTAGAAAGCTCATCAATAACATTAACAAGCTTCTTACGAACAAGCTTTAAGCCTTCTGTCATGATGATGATATCAGTATTATCACCAACATAGCATGAAGTTGCTCCAAGATGTATGATACCTTTAGCCTTAGGGCACTGAAGTCCGTAAGCATATACATGTGACATAACATCATGTCTTACTTCCTTCTCTCGTCTCTTGGCATCCTCATAGTTAATATCATCCTTGTGAGCCTTTAACTCATCAATCTGCTCCTGTGTAATAGGAAGTCCAAGTTCATGCTCTGTCTCTGCTAATGCAATCCAGAGTCTTCTCCATGTCTTAAACTTCATGTCAGGAGAGAAAATGTACTGCATTTCCTTGCTTGCGTATCTTTCTGCAAGTGGTGTCTGATATCTGTCGTTCATCTCGTATCCGCCTTTCATATATCAATTCTAAGTATGCAATCATCCAGACCGCATACAAGTTAAGTATATCATAGCAGGCTTGTGTTTGCAATTTATGACTTTATTTTAAATTCTTTATACCGCTTGTGATTCTCTTTAATATTCCTATAAAATAAGATTCCCCCACATGTAATTCCAATTACTGCAACTATTACCCCATTAAATTGATTTCCTGTTCTGTTCCAATTTTCTGATACAAGCAACGGGGTTACTACAGATACATAGTATAAATTGCTAAATCCTATTATATACAATATGTGTGTAATTGTTAAAGCAAAGGATATTATCAGCGAATGCATATAATCAAAAATATCTGAAATCAAAACTATAATAGCTGAAATTGCAACCATTATAATATACTTCCATATCATGATTACAGCTATATATTGTCCTAACGACATTGGAATCTTTATAGCTCCAAACATAGGATAATCCTGTATTAACATTGTATAATCTTTAACGCCATACATATGAGTAACATTTACAATATCAGGTATAAATATAATTCCCCAGACTATTGCCACAACAATACATGTTGAACATGCCTTTATTAATATCCTCTTGCCACGCCCATATGCTGCAGAACGAATTAATGCTGTCACATTCTGCCTTTTATCATCAGACATAATACCATGTAATAAAAAAGCCAGACTCATAACCCCGATTAACGCATATTTGCTTTCATGATCATACAGTCTTTTTCCAAACATATCTTCAACAATATATGGTTTGACAACTGTTCCATTTATATCTTTTTTCTTAAGTTCTTCCAAATTATTAATATTTCTATGTATTTCATCAAGACCAGTCTTATATAAAGCTGCCTGCTTTTTTGCTTCATCAAAATCTGCTTTACTGTACTCTCCTGAATCCATGTCAAATGAATTTGAAATATCAATTAACCTGTTGTCCCAGTATTCTTTTTCTTCTTCATATTTATTTACTATGCAATATAATTCTTCCGATAATTGCATTCCTTCTGCTTCATTATAATAGTTTGTTGCAATTATCATATTCTCGTCATATATATACCCTCTTTTTATACCACTGATACTTACAATATATATAACAAATAATACAACTACTATGCCCTTTCTTACCCAGAGTATTTTATATAACTCCATAATAATAAGAGGCATTTGTGCAACGCATTTCTGCCAGATAGTATTAATTCTGGCACTTATATTATCAAATATACTTCTTTTCCTTGATGCCTTAATAATGCAGGATTCCAATATACCAATCGCAGAAAATAAAATTATGCCAATAATACATATAACAATTATATAATATATCCGGTCTGTTATAATTCCACATAATCTAACATTTGCATAATTAGTCAGCGTATGCTCCGGTAAAATCATACTCCATATGTTAATATTCTTAAGGAACACAAATGAACTTTTACTTGAAATCTTTGTATACAGAATATATTCTGTCAAAATCCAATTACTACAATCCCCATTCCTATAGACACATTGCTAAATATACCAGCTATAATCCAAGCCAGTAATCCTGTTAAAAAAAATGCCAACGCAGAAAGCAAAATCATATATAAAACAAAAACAGCTTTAGTATGTGTAAAACTTATTGTTGAATATGCATGCCAGCTCTGTAAAGAATTCCCTAAAAATCCAAGTCCACCATATATGTAAAATGCAACAGAATATACACACATATATACAAACAGAGTACTCAAAATACTTATAACAGCAAGTGTAATAATTCTTTGTACTGAAAGTGCTATTCTTCCATGTCTGGATGCATATATCATATATATCAATCCGTTCTTTCTGTCATCAAAAAAACGAAATGCGCTAATCATAACAGCTATAATAATCAATATATTAATATATGAGCTTGCTGATGTAACTGCTTCTATTGCAGCACTGTTATCCGGATTAACAGATACATTATATAATTTTTTTTATATCATATTTCGACTTTAAAATATTAATATGTGCAAATGATGATTTATCCGAATATATGCCTGACCGGAGCATTGTATCTGCCTGCGCAATATATTTATCTAAATCTTCATAATATCCATTAACATATTCAATATTCTGATCATACAGCTTAAGAGCTGCCTTTATTTCATCAGAATTATCTAAATATTCGTCCAGTAATTTTTCCTCATTCAATTCGATAAAATAGTCATAAATTTCTGGAGCTGTTTCCCGATATCTATTTATTTTTTCTTCGTATCTCCCCGCATCATATACTTCTTTATCAGTATCTTTAAGGACTTTCCATTCCGCCATATTCAGTATCATATATACTTTTGCTTTTGCCTTAAAGCTTGCTGTTATTTTATCCATCGTTGCACAATTATTATAATAATCTTTTAGCATTTGATTATAATACATATAAATTGTTTTAGTTGAATAAGTATTGTTATCTATTACTGTTGTATTATTAAATTGATAAAATACAATAATAGAGACAACCGAAACAATCAATATAATTATAGCAAACCTTTTGTCTAACAGTCTTTTAAATTCCACCATACATAATTGCCCCATTATTGCATGAATTTTCCATTATACATTATTTCCCAGTTTTTACTTTCAGAGAGTATTTCGTCCTTTCTCAACATAACCATCAAAAGACTAATTTCATTAACATCTCTTACATCTTCTCCCTTCCCCACAAACTCATCATATGCTGTTTCAGAATCGTTTGTACTCATTATTATATACCTTTCATCACATGCTGTAAGATTAGCATATCCATTATATTCTTTTTGATATATTATCTTTGCATCATTATCAAGGATACATAATTCTCCACTTTGTCCTGAAGATAACGCTCTGTTAATATATATATAATCATCATCGCATTGCAAATCATATGCCATTGTATCTGGCAGGTCATATATCTTTTCTTTTTCCCCTGTTTTTATATTGTATCTGAATAACGCGGCTTCTATATCAAGTTTATCTGAGCTAAGTTCGTCTATATAATATATATATTTTGTGTTTACAGCATAGCCTTTAATACTTGCATACTCATTTCCTTCAATTCTTTTATTGCAATCTCTTGGTGCATATGATTTCATTAGTTCTGTCAGATTCTCCCCCTGTGTACAATATATAGTATATATAAACATATCATTGTTCTCATCATATGAACATGTTTTAATATACAATGTATCTTTTACTGCCTGTATATCACAATCAAAATCTTTTAAATAACTGTTCTGCGCTGCTGATTTTTCATAACTCATAATCTTTTCTGTCTTATTTGTTTTAAGATCTGTCCTGTATAACACAATTTCAATTGTCTGAGATTCTAGTGAAACTGTTCTTTTCCCCCAGCTATACACAGCATTTTTAAATATACACAAATCATTTGTTCCGCCCCCATATGGAACATATTCCGGATTATCATTAATTACACAATATTCCTTTTTGTCATGTCCATTTTCATCAAAGGATATCAGCTTAGTTCCAGATGTATCATCATATGAAATCATATATAGTCTATGCTTATAATAAACAAATCCACCATCATTTTCTCCTCCTGCATCAAAATATGCTTCACACTCAACATTATTATGTTTACAATCTATCTTGCTGCATAACGGCGTAACCGTCTCGGAATTAACATCATAATAATATAATATTTTCCTATAAGCATTCTCGTCTGAATTGCCTGTTTTGTCTTTCGAATCATCCTGATAATATTTAGAATTAATCATATTATCACTCTTAACACTATAATTTCTCGCAAAATAATATCCGTCTTCCGCTACCGCCACCTTATGATTATCTTTTATGTAATACTGAAAATCATTGCTATCATATACAAAATCCGGAAATTTATTTTCATAAGTAACAGTTGTAACTTCCTCTCCAGAATAATTTTTCCCACATGCTGATAAAGCACATGCTGATAATATCATAATCGCCACCAGTGTTTTTTTCATAACTATCCTCCCATATTTATATAATCACACTTGGCAGCTGCATTATAGATGTAAGTATTATTCCAAGAAAAACACATAATTCTACAACCGAAATAACAGCCACCACATATATCCCATTACTTTTTGCACCTCGTTTTTATACCTGTACTTCATTATAGCATACAATGTTTTATTTAATCAATTCAATACTGCATATCTTTATTTTAAATTCTTCATCCCTCTCGTGATTCTCATTGTTCCGACACTTAATACCAGACACATTACCAGCTTTACAATATACTGCATAGTCATGTACTGGCGTATCGTAGCATGTAACATCAGCCATCTGGCAGCATCTGCTGCGTACAATCCCTTGCCAAGTTTATTTCCCATAAATGTAAGACTTACAAGAGGTGCATTAAGATATGGCATTCCATATATGTGCCGCATCCATAAGAATTCCATCCCACATATAGCAACAGACATTATAACTACTATAATTATGCAGGATAAATATTTATTGCGTTTCATTTTATTTCGTCCAAGTGCAGTACTCCGTTCAAAAAGTATCATTCCACTGGTGCCTTCAAGTAGACCACTGTATGCCGCCATAAGCATCAGTCCGCATATCAGCGCAAGGCTTACCATTATCCGGCGGTACATTCCCTTTCCGCCTGATATAACCTCATATCCCCGGTCTGATATCATCCATGCCTTAACACCATAAGTCTCATCAATATGTCCGATATATTCAATCTTATCTGCATATTCCCTGCGGCTTTCAATCAGCTTTAATAACTGCTGCTGCTTTGTTTTAAGATTAATATAGGTCTGGATATCTATATCCTCATCCCTTGTCATAATGTCACCGTAGCTGTCTATCTCAGACTGCAACTCATCCCGCTGTCTGTAAAGGTCATCCAGATAATTCTGAAAATATGTATATTCCGTTCCTCCATGCTCTGCATATTCCCTGTCCATATATTTATTGTCATCCGTGTAATAATACTGACCTGTCTGACAGACATACGCTGTCACTATAAGCATTACCACAATAACCCAGCCACAATGGGTTGTGAATATGAATTTGTGCATTTCCTTTACCAGCAAAGGAATCCTTGCAAGAATTTTCTGACAGACAGCTGATACACAGTCTGTAAACCGTTTTATAAATGTTGTATTTTTGTATGGTTTCATTGAATCAGACACATTTATAGCAATATAACCTATTATACCTGCACATATAATATGCACGAACAGTACCACTGAAAATACAGGAAATACATAAGTTCCCACACCCCAGTTTCTATATGATGAAAATGTAGCATTTATATTAATTATATTAATAATATTAATATAATGCAGACCATTCCACACGCTATGTATGTCTATATGAGAATATATAAACTGCTCCACAGCCGCAAATATAAGCATTGTAACCAGTGCATAGACACGATTACGGAACATAACAAAAACACCCCATATAGTAATGCATAGTGCAACTATACACACCATTGATATCAAATATAGCACCGTCACATACTTTATTTTGCTCCACGGATATGTAAATTTATCAAATGTCTCAATTGTCTGCACTGGATTTACTAAGTCCCTGACGCCTCCTCTTTGCAGCATTGCCGCAATAAACGTAGACCAGTATATCAGAGTATGTGTAAAAGCTCCTGTAACAACAATAACTCCCGTCTGCTTTATCGCATACATGATTCTTCCATTAGCGCAGCTATATGTTATGCTCCACATGCCATTATCCCGCTGTGCAAACATATCGTATATAACAAACATCATTACAAGCATAGTAAAGAAATATTGATAATAATAAGTTGTATATGCCTGCACCCCTTTATACTCATCCTCTGGTAAAATAACGTTCTTTACTCGTTCAAAATCCCTTGACGTCTGCAATATATTCGCATACGAAAAACTTCCAGCTTTATTAAAAATACTATATTTCTTAAGTTTATCAGCATTATCAATTATTGCATTCACTTCTTCGTGATAATTCTTAATATATGTCTCATGAGCAACATTTTCTTTGTTGATTATATCTTCATCCATTACCGACTTATTGTCATACAAAAAGAATACAACATTAACTGTTGCAGCAATTAACAACAATATAATCCGTTTATAATTGATGATACGTTTTAATTCCTGCATATTTCCCCCTATATGCCAATCATAACCTGTATATTTGTATCCTGCTTATATCACTCTTAGATATACTTTCTACTCTATAATAATCAGAATCTTCGCTCCCATCCATATAATAAACATGGACTCCTACAATCATTTTATTGATATCGTCAATAACACTCTTTATCTCAACATACTCAGGCTGCATATAACTATAAGCTGCTTTATCAGATGTTGGGAGTTCATTTATAATTATTAACTTTAACTTATTTTCATCATTTCCATATATTGTTTTTGTTTCGCCTTTTATATCCATCTGTTTTTTTGTATATTTATTCTCACTCATATCACTGTAATCAAATATGCAGGATGCATTATATGCTGTATACTCTAATTTCTCTATATTTTCATCATTATATAATGATGGCCACTCTATAATACCGGCAACAATATACGCCATTTCATCCTTTTCTCCCAATCCATTGCCTAATTTAACTGGATTTACCATATATGTTCCAACCAAATTACCATCGGCGATATCTTTAGATATTATTGGGTATGTCACCTTTAACTTAATGCCTTGCTCCGTTATATAATTTATTCCATCTATAACTGTCATTTCTGGTTCCTGTACTGCATATTGGTTATTAGTCTCTGTTTGTGTCTGTGTTTCTATTTCCTTTACATTGCATCCTGATGATATCAATATAAGAAGAAACATCATACAAAATATATACATTCCTTTCTTAAACAGCCTTATATACTTTGTCATTCAAACACCTGCTTCCAATCTCCACCAGTCTCTATATCATCCTTTTTCATATACATAAGACCTTCTGCATCGTTCATACTTTTATAAAATAAATACCTGTCATCCCCAAAATATAACGCCAATGCATCAGGACACAATATCTCATTAATAACATTTCCATCTTTATCAATAACTATATATCTGTTTTCTGAAAAGCCATATAATTCCCACATATAATAACAGTACTTATGATTATTAAGATAAATGTATTCTCCATCTGAAGATACACTACACATATCACATTGTTCTGTTGACACCCATATTTTTTGTGATATATCATTTCCAATATCTATCTTATAAAGCCCCTCTCCCGTAACAAAGTAATACATTGTTCCATCCACAAAATAATAATCATTAATATTCTGTCCACTCACTTCTTCTATCTCATCATTGCTGCACGAATAGCTAAACAAACCTCTGCTATGCACACTCATGGCTTTATCTGATATGGAATCTGCTTCCCTCACAGTAAAAAATATTTTATCATCAAAGCATTTAACATTAGTTATTGATATCCCTTTTCCAGTAACTTCATATACAATTTTCTTGTCTCCTGATGTCAGAGATACTTCTATTATGCTCTTTGTAGTCTCCTGCTCATCAGCAAGACCACTCCCATCATATATAAAAGCATATTCCCCCTGAAAAACAGCTCGAATCGAGTCAACCCCATCATTAGGTATAAGTTCACCTATAACTTCTCTTGTTGTTCCACTCTTATCCATGCGGCATAACTGTGCCATGCCATTAGAAAGTCCGAAATAATATATATATCCCCTATAATAATAGATGCTCCTCAATGCCACTCCATTTCCAAAAAAAGCATTACACCCTGAAGATTTATGATTACACTCAGGTTTTGCACACACAGGTATAATATCATTTGTCTCCAGATTCAAAAACAACAATTTCTGTTCAAAATTCATATAATAATATCCATCTTCAACTGCAGCCAGATCATACCATCCATCTGTATCCCAGTAATTCTGAAAATCACTGTCTCCTGTTACTCCGATAAGACTTGCATAATCTAAGCCCTTCTCTGCTTCTGTATTCTTATGGAGTAGAACATATGTCACCATTGCTCCCACCAATACTGCAATAAATATAATTGGAATCACATACCTAATGCCTCTTCTCTTCATTTAATATCATCTCCCTAGTAAATGAACTGGCTCACTAAAAATATTTTTCCATTCTTCGGCTTTTTCAATTTCTCTCTTATCTATATACATGAGCTGGTCTTCTCCCATACCCATGCAAAACAAATACCTATCATCTCCAAATAACATTTCCAATGAATCTGCACATGATATTTCATTTATCACTTTTCCATCTGTGTCTATCACTATATACTTCTTTTCTTTGTTCCCCAAAACCTTTCTAAGATAATCACAATATTTACCATTGCTAATATAAAGATATCTGCCATCATAGGATATATTGCACATATCCACCGCTTTATTACTCTTATATATTAATTCTGTTTTTTGATTTTCTATGTCCGATTTATATAATCCTTGTCCATTAATAAAATAATACAGATAATTATCACTTAAATAATAATCATTAATGTTTTCTGTACTAATCTGACTAACATTCTTTTCACTTTGAGAATACATATATAAGCCATAACTGCTTATCGAAATATTCTCGTCTGACCTTTCACTATGCTGGACATTGAAATACAGTCCATCCCCAAAGCCTTTCACATTTTTTATAGCAAGAGATACACCTGTAACATCATATATCTCATTTCTTTCTCCATTTTTCAAAGATACTTCAACTATTTTTTCTGTAAATTCTGTATCAAGACCAAGATGTGATCCTGAATCATATGCATACGCATAATCACCTAAAAAAGCAAGATGTATAGAACTCGAACCATCACTAGGAAATAACTCTCCCAGTATTTTTGTTGTGGAACCGCTTTTATCCATTCTGCATAAATTTGCCATACCATTTATAACTGGCATATAATAGATATACTCATTATAATAATATATGTTATAAATAACACATGTATTTAAACATGCATTACACTCATCATTATCATGCATACAATCTGGTTTTGCACATACAGGAACTGTATCTCCTGTATTTATATCAAAATACACTAAAAAGTCTTCATTTGTAACATAATAATACCCGTCTTCCGCTGCTGCAATATTATATATTCCATCCGAATTCCAATAATTCTGCGCTACATTTTCTATATCTGCATGTTTTATATTATCATAATTTATCTTAACATCTGCTTCTTTATTGTTATGGATTTTAATATAAAATACTAATATCAAAATAATTACTACAACAAATGTAAATGAAATTAATACTCTTTTCTTCATATTCACTCCTTTATTTTGTATATGTTTATTTTTCTAATACTATATTCATATACTGGTTTCATCCTGTAGTAATCTATTGTCTCTTTCCCATCATTGTCTTTAACCTGAAACTTCAGCACTACATTATTTATATTATCACCTAGTCGCTTGACTTCTTCAGATTCACTTTGCATGTAATCATTCCAAATATCTTTCGTAGTAGGAATCTCTGCAAATGTAATCAGCTTTATTGCCTGCCTGTCATCTGATAAATTATCTTTATGCGCCGAAAATATATCCAGAGTCGATTTTGCATATTTCATCCCATCGATATTATAATTATCTATGCAAAATGGACTGTTATATACATTAACTGAAATACTTGAAATCTCCCTATCCCCATACATCGAAGGCCATTCTATAACTGCTGAGACAATATATGTTTCATCTCCATCCTCTGGGTATTTTCCTGCCCCCAGAATTCCAATATCATATGTTCCTATTAATTCTTCATCCGTATAATTATAATCAATTACAGGGTATGTAATTTTTAACTTTTTACCTTGGCATACTACATATTTTATTCCATCTGACTCATATTCTGATGTATTAACCCCGTTATACTCTGTATCAGTTGATGTGTTTTCTGAATGTTCATTACTACATGCAGTAAACATACTCATCATCAGAATAATAAAGCTTAATTTAATATATTTCATATTTCCTCTGCAAATAAGAGAATGTAATCTGTTTAGAGATTACATTCTCTCAACCTTATCTTAGTCTAAATAATTAGCATACACCCTATTATACCCACCGTCATTCGAATCAACTGTAAATGTTGCGTTTGCATATGTGTACAACGCTTTATATAAGCTTTTAATACCACATCTATTTTATTTATTCAATATCAATTGCGTGAAATGACACTTTTCATGTTTAAAATGACATTTATTTTAATATTCTCATCGGTTATAATAACAATAGCTTAATTTTATGGAGATTGGATAATGAATATATTTATATGTGATGATGACAATTTGATATGCGAGCAGATTAAAACTTTGTGCGAAAGTTATTATATTGAACATAAACTGAAAAGACCTGATATTTACATATTTCACTCTGGTGAAGACATTCTGGCTTCAGATATCAAACCCGATATTGTATATTTAGATATCCAGATGTCTGGCATAGATGGCATTTCCGTTGGTAATTCGCTTGTTAAATCTTATCCGGCAGCAATAATAATTATTATAACTTCGTTTCCGGAATATCTTGACGAAGCCATGCGCTTTCATGTATTCCGTTATATTTCAAAGCCTGTTGAAAGTAAACGTTTTATGCGTAACCTTGAAGACGCCATATCTGAATTCAATTCTATTGGCGGCAGGATTATTGTAAAATGTAAAGGCTCAACATATATATTATCAGCAAAGGATATCATTATGGTGGAGGTTAATCCTCACCGCCGCAATCTTACTATTCACACGGTTTCAGATACATATACAACCACTCAGACTCTTGCCAGCATTAAATCAATGCTTCCGTCTGGGAGCTTTTATCAGAGCCATCGATGTTATATAGTAAATATGAATTATATTATGTCTTATAATAACAGCAGAATATATATGGAAAACAATCTTTGCGCTGATATTGCCTTGCGCAAGTATAATGATTTTTTTAATACCTATTCAGCATTTCTTACAACATTGCGCTAGTTTATTAATCAGAGGGGGATTCATGAATTTAATATTGTACTATTTATTTGTATATCTTATAGAAGCCATTATTCTATGGCTATACTGCAACCGTATATTTACTTCAAGAAAGAACACATTTTTATCTCTTTTAATCACTATTGGCATGTTCAGTCTGCTTATACCTGTAGCAATTCTCACTAATGCGGCACTCAATGCATTTTGCTCATTCATTGTCTATCTGTGCTGCATCGTGCTTAATTATGATTCAAAACCGGTTTGGGCACTGTTTCATGCCCTTGCCCTGACAATTCTTATGGCATTATCAGAAGGACTTATTGCCGCAGCTATTCCTGACATAACGATATATGCATTCCGTGATGGAAACATACATAGTTCGGCATTTACATTTGTTATATTAAGCAAATCTGTCTATTTATGTATTTCACAGTTAGTAACCAGAATTTTCTCTAAAGATACAGTCAATAATGCTTCTATACGCAAAAGCACCCTTATGCTGTATCTGATACCTGTTATATCCTCTATCATTACCGTTTCTCTTGGCTATATATGTCTCAACGGTAAATTGTCTGGCTCTGACTCTGTTATTGTATTCATATGTCTGGTTCTGCTGCTCTCAATCAATATCCTGACTTTCTATCTGCAGCAGGATATCAGCCAGAAAAATGTTGAATATGCCAGATTGCAGATTGAATTACAGAAAGAGACTGACACTGAACATTATTATAATTATGTTCAGGAAGTTAATGAGAAACAGCACATTCTTATTCACGATATTAAGAACCACCTTAATACTATCAGCCAGCTGAATGATGGAAAACATATTGACGAAATAACCAGATATATCAATAACATTCTGGGAAGTGATGCACTAAGAAAATCCAAAAGATATTGCAAAATTGATATACTGAATGTAATTATCTCAAGATATGCCGAACAATGTAATAATTCAGGAATAAGCTTTGAGGCAGACATCCGCGCCAACACTCTTGAATATCTGCCCGCACAGGATTTCACTTCCATATTCTGCAATCTTCTTGATAACGCCATTGATGCATCCCTATCATGTGATGAACCATATATAGATTGTAATGTTTCTCTTATCAGAGGCGGCAACGCTGACCTTATAAGTATTGCTAACTCATGCAAATCATCTCCTTTAGACCATGACGGAAAACTCCATTCCAGAAAGCAGGGCACTGGTTTTCACGGATATGGTCTTAAAAGTGTAAAACGTATAGCAGATAAATATAATGGTCTGCTCAATTATGTTTACTCGGAGGAAAAGCAGGAATTTCGCGTTGTGGTTATGCTGGAGCATCCTCTTTAATATTCCCTTTTTTCACATTAGGCATTATAAGTTTCTCATATGAATATTTCCAGAGTTCTTCTGAGCCTTCTCCTGTTCTTGCATTTCTCTTTAATATCTGTCCAAGATGCACACCCTTTTCTGCCCAGCTTTTTCCTTTTGATGCATCATTTAAGATTACAGGCTGGAAATTATCCATAGTTCTTGCAAACTTTGCCTCTGGTGTTTCCTGTGCCTCGAATTCCTCCCACAATTCACGCATGTATTTTCCCTGATCCTCTGGTAAAATACTGAATATTCTGTCAGCACATTTTAACTCACGCTCACGCTGGGTTTTCTTGGCTTCTTCATCATAAGCATATGTATCGCCTGCATCTATCTCTACAAGGTCATGTATAAGAAGCATTGTCATTGTGCGGAGCACATCAATCTTTTCGTTGGCATATTCAGACAACAGCACAGTCATAATTGCCATATGCCATGCATGCTCAGCGTCATCTTCCTTTCTTGACGCATCTGCCAGATACGTCTGTCTGCCAATGCTCTTTTCCTTATCAATCTCTCTTATAAACTCTATCTGTCTGTCAAGTCTGTCTTTATCCATGTTAACCTCTATTCCTGCGCTGCTTTTCAGCGCATCTTAAGTTTCTGCTAATCCGTCAATTCCAGTGACGCAACCTCGCCAACAACTATAATAGCTGGTGACGGGAAGTCTACTTCTTTCACCTTTCCAGCAATATCCGAAAGTGTTCCAACAAGCTTTACATATGTACCATCTGTATTCTCACCGTGAATTACTGCAACCGGTGTATCTGACGGCTTTCCATATCTCATCAGCTTTTCCGTAATCATGTCTATGCTCTTTAATCCCATAAGAAATACAAATGTTTCATTAAGCTTCGCATATGATTTCCACCTGATTTCTTCAATCTCCGGTGGCAGATTATCTGCCGTATGTCCGGTAATCACATGAAATCCACGGCTTGCACCCCTGTGTGTCACCGGAATTCCTGCCATTCCGCACAGACCGATACCTGATGTAACCCCCGGAACTTCATGTACAGGTATGCCATGCGCTTTGAGCGCAAGTGCTTCCTCGCCGCCCCTGCCAAACACATACGGGTCTCCGCCTTTCAGTCTCACAATATATTTACCCTCAAGTGCTTTAGCAACAAGCAGTTCATTAATCTCTTCCTGTGCCTTAGAATGTCTGCCGCTTCTCTTACCTGCGTATATCAGCTCACAGCTCTCCTGTGCAAATTCCAGCAGATGCTCATCAATCAAATCATCATACACTATAACCTCTGCCCTTCTTATCTCTGACAGACCTTTTAGTGTAATTAATTCATATGAGCCGCATCCTGCTCCAACAAGTGCTGCCCCCGGAAGCACTGTCTCACTCCTGTTATCAAGATATTTCTGTAAAAATGCATTTTCTTCCTTGCTGCTGCACACTCTGTCTGCTTTCATGCAGAATTCAGAAATTTCTCTTATAAATGCTGCTCTTTTTCTGTCATCATCTATCTTTTCTTTGGCAAGTGTCCTGACCTCTGAAAGATAATCTAATATGCTCTCTATATTATCAGATACATTTGCTTCAAAATCTCTTCTTAACTTAGCTGAAACATGCGGACTCTTCCCACCTGTAACAAAGCCTGCAACCATATCACCCTTCTGCACAATTGAAGGAAATATAAAGTCGCACAGTTCCTGGTTATCCACAACATTTACAGGAATACCCTTTTCTTTGCACAATCTTACAGCTTCTTTATCCACTTCTTCCCCAGCCGCCGCGATAACAAAGTCCGCATTTTCAATATCTTGTGGTGTGAATATTCTTCTTTCAACACTTATATTATCGCAAGCCTGCGCCACTGCCTCTATGTCAGAAACTATAGACGGTGCAACAACTTTAATCTTCACGCCAAAGCCCTTCAGCCTGCTTATCTTTCTTGCTGCCACCTTACCGCCACCAATAACAAGGCATTTCTCCCCTTCTATTTCTTTAAAAAACGGAAAATAACTCATCCTGTTCCCCTTTTTCTTGTATTTATTGTCATGATACATGAAACTGTTAATTTCTGTTTGCTTTAGCCTGATTTTCTTTGCTTGTTGTCATGATACCTATAAATAGTCGCATATTCAGCAATTTAGTAGGTAAATTTCGATTGTGACTATTATAATAGTGCTACATTTTTACTAAAAATGCCTACTAAATAACATATTCCATGCTTTTAGTAGGCATCTTGTGTCATATATTCTATTATTCTGCTAAAAAACACCTACCAAATCAGCCCATCTCTCCACGGATATCAATCTTAGGCGGCTCAATTGGATAATTGCCTGTAAAACATGCGTCACAGTAACCTGTCTGTCCACATATCATCTCACTTAACTTGTCAACCTCAAGATAGCCTAATGAATCTGCTCCAATAATTTCACAGATTTCATCTACAGAATGACCTGATGCGATAAGCTGGTCTTCTGAAGGAATATCTGTTCCAAAATAACATGGGTGAAGGAACGCCGGTGAACTGATTCTCACATGAACTTCCTTAGCACCTGCTGCCTTAAGAAGACTTACAATTCTCGCACTTGTTGTTCCTCGTACAATTGAGTCATCAATCATGACAACTCTCTTGCCTGCAACTGCTTCCTTAAGTACATTCAGCTTAACCTTAACGCTTGACTCTCTCTGTTCCTGCTTAGGTTTGATGAATGTTCGTCCAACGTAGTTATTCTTGATAAATGCATTACCATAAGGAATTCCTGATTCCATTGAGAAACCAAGTGCTGCCGGATTACCTGATTCAGGAACACCAACGACAATATCAGCATCTACAGGGTGAGTCTTTGCTAAGATTCTACCCGCATTAATTCTTGACTCATATACGCCCATTCCGTCAATCTTGCTGTCTGGTCTTGCAAAATATATGTATTCAAATATACATCTTGCTGTATTTTTCTGGCAGAGTGACTTATCAGACTTGATTCCATCTTTAGTGATAGTAACAACCTCACCCGGCTCAACATCTCTTACAAACTCTGCACCTACAGTATCGAGTGCACATGTCTCTGATGATAAGAAGTATGCATTATCTCTCTTACCGATACATAATGGCTTGAAACCAAATGGATCCCTTGCTCCGATAAGCTTTCTAGGACTCATTACGATAAGTGAATAAGCACCCTTAATCTTCTTCATCGCATTTAACACAGCTCCCTCAACATTAGGAACATTAAGTCTTTCTCTTGCGATTAAGTAAGCAATAACCTCTGAATCAATAGTTGTCTGGAAGATAGCTCCTGTATAAGAAAGCTCTTCACGCAGTTCAACCGCATTAAGAAGATTACCGTTATGTGCCATACCAAGAGTTCCCTTAACATAGTTAAGAACAAGCGGCTGTGCATTCTCACGGCTGCTGCTTCCGGCTGTTGAATATCTTACATGTCCGACACCTATATTACCATTAAGCTTTTCAAGCTTTTCAGGATTAAAGACTTCATTAACAAGTCCCATATCCTTATATGAAAGAACCTTTCCCTTAGGTCCTTCTGTATCACTGACTGCTATACCGCAGCTTTCCTGTCCTCTGTGCTGAAGGGCAAAAAGGCCATAATATATTGTAGATGAAACATCATTGCCATCGAAATCATATACACCAAAGACTCCGCATTCCTCATGAAGTTCATCTTCAGCATAGTGGCTGTCATTAATATCAATCTGATTCATAATTCTCCATTCCTTATTGACTGTGATTATTTGCGGGAAAAATCCTTACCAGTAAGAAGCTTATATGCTTCCTTGTACTTTTCAACTGTCTTCTCGATTACATCATCTGGAAGTAAATAATCACTGTCTGGATTAGCCTTTAACCAGTCTCTTACAAACTGCTTGTCATATGATGGCTGGCTCTTTCCTGCCTCATATCCTTCTAATGGCCAGAATCTTGAGCTGTCTGGTGTAAGCATCTCATCACCGATAACTACCTCACCATTCTCATCAAGACCAAATTCAAACTTAGTATCTGCAATAATAATACCCTTGCTTAAAGCGTACTCTGCACACTTCTTGTAAAGAGTGATAGTTGCATCCTTAATCTTAGTAGCGTATTCCAGACCTTTTCCTGGGAACTGCTTCTCAAGAACTTCTATACTCTTCTCAAATGAGATATTCTCATCATGGTCACCAATCTCAGCCTTAGTACTTGGTGTGTAGATTGGTTCAGGAAGCTTCTCTGATTCCTTAAGTCCCTCTGGAAGCTTGATTCCACAGACTGTTCCATTCTCCTTGTAGCTTGCCCAGCCACTACCTGTTATATATCCTCTTACGATACACTCAACAGGAAGCATTGTAAGCTTCTTGCAAAGCATGCTTCTTCCAATATATTCATCCTTGTGGAAGAACTCTGGCATGTCATTAACATCAACTGAAACCATATGATTAGAAACAACATCCTTAGTATAATCAAACCAGAACTTTGACATCTGTGTAAGAATTGCTCCCTTTTCTGTAACCTTATTCTTTAAAATATGATCAAATGCTGAGATACGGTCTGTAGCAACCATAACAAGCTTGTCATCGCAATCATATACTTCTCTTACTTTTCCTTCATAGAGTAATTCACATTTTCCCATGAGTTCATCCATCCTTTTCTTCTTAATAAAATTATTAGTTAAAAAGTTATCAAACCGTAGTATTTATGCGGTTTAAAAACAAACAAAAATATTATATACCAGCGTCCATTCAAAATCAATAGGACTTTATCTTTTGGCAATGGTTTAAAAACAAACAAAAATATTATATACCAGCGTCCATTCAAAATCAATAGGACTTTATCTTTTGGCAAT
>NZ_QSEK01000032.1 GCF_003464165.1 Eubacterium sp. AM49-13BH
TGGTTGACATTTCAAAATCATTTATACATAATATAAGCATAAAAAACAGTGATTTCTACAATTAAACCGATGAAAGATTAAAATAATACAGAAATGTTATTATAATAGTCGTAAAAAGCTGGAATGAGAGGGTGGAATATATGTTTCAGGATATGTCGAAGGATTTTGATATTAAAAGAATAAAAAGAAGTAATACCAGTTGTTCTACAGGAGTAGGGGCACATGTGCATCCGTTTAATGAGATATTCTATCTTTCGAGCGGAGAGTGTACAAGTTTTATTGACCACAACATTTATAAGTTCGGAAAGGGTGATCTTGTTATTGTTCCAAGTGGCTGTCTTCACAGGACAACTTATAATGGAAAAGGAATGCACGAAAGAATTGTTATAAGCTTCAGAAATGAAGCAACTGAATGGATTCAGAACCAGACTGGTAAAGAGCTTATGGAAAACTGTATGAAGCCGGGAGTTATTAATATTCCTGAAAAAAGAAGAGACTATGTTGTTGCCCTGCTTGATAAACTGTTATTTGAAAATGATTCTCCTGATGAACTGTCGCCGGCATTCATAAAGGTGGGGCTTATAGAACTGCTGCTTTTTATTATCCGCTGTAAGAATTATGAGGAAAATGTTATTAAAGAAATTGATGTAGATAATCGAATAATTCAGGAAGTTGCCACATATATATATGAACACTATGCCGATAATCTGTCACTTGAAAATGTTGCAGAAAAATTTAACTTAAGCAGGTCATATCTTTCTAAGAAATTTAAGACAGCTACTGGATTTGGATTTAAAGAATATATTATTAATGTCAGAATTCAGAATGCCTGCAGACTTCTGCTTGAGACAAACAGGTCTATTACTGACATTGCATTTGAATGTGGATTTAATGACAGTAATTATTTTGGTGATGCATTCAGGAAGGCAAAGGGAATTTCGCCCCATAAGTATCGTAAGAATGAAACATTTTAGAATTGTAATTATAAGATTGTACTTGATTTTGTACAATTTCTTTAATATAATAGTCTTGAAAAATGGATTTTGTATACAAGGTTAGGTGATATATGGAAAGTATCAGATTAAAGGCAAGAGCTAAGATTAATCTTGGGCTTGATGTTATTGGAAGACGCGAGAACGGATATCATGATGTAAGAATGGTAATGCAGACTGTTGGTTTGTATGACCGTATTATAATGACAAGGATTTCGGAGGAAGAGATAAGAATTAAGACTAATATAGGATTTCTACCTGTGAATGAGAATAATCTTGTTTATAAGGCAATTATGCTTATGAAGAGTAAGTATAAGCTTGATGGAGGAATAGAGGTTGATCTTAATAAATTCATTCCTGTTGCTGCTGGAATGGCTGGAGGTTCAAGTGACGCAGCAAGTGCACTTTTCGGAATGAACAGACTTTATGAGCTTAATCTTCCTATGGGGGAACTTATGAATATAGGTGTTGAGATAGGAGCAGATGTCCCTTATTGTATTATGAGAGGCACAGCGTTAGCTGAGGGAATTGGCGAGAAGCTTACAAGGCTTCCGGATATGCCATTCTGTCATATTCTTATAGCAAAGCCACCGGTTAATGTATCGACAAAGCTTGTCTATGAGAATCTTGACAGTACACAAATCAAGTCACATCCTGATATAGATGGAATAATTGAGGCTATTAAGTTAAAGAATGTTGCACTTGTTGCTTCAAGAATGGGTAATGTATTAGAGTCGGTTACAGTGCCATTGTATCCGGTTATTGACAGTATTAAGAGGGATATGATAGAACATGGAGCCATTAATGCAATGATGAGCGGAAGTGGTCCGACAGTATTTGGAATATTCCCTGATGAACAGTCGATGATAGCGTGCCAGCAGTTCTTAAGACAGAAGGGCGAAGCAAGGCAGGTGTATACAACGGAAACATTTACTCCATAATATATATGAAAACAATACACATTCAGAGTAATAGAGAAAGGCAAGGTTTTATATGAAAGGTGAACTTAAGATGGATGTTAATGACTATCTCCCATTAAGAGATGTGGTTTTTAATACTTTAAGACAGGCGATTCTTCGTGGTGAGATGGAGCCGGGTGAAAGGCTTATGGAAATTCAACTCGCAGAGAAGCTTGGGGTAAGCAGAACTCCTATCAGAGAGGCAATCAGAAAGCTTGAACTTGAAGGCCTTGTTATTATGATTCCAAGAAAGGGTGCTGAGGTTGCCCATATAACAGAGAAGGACATGAGAGATGTTCTTGAGGTAAGAGCAGCACTTGAGGAGCTTGCAGCAACACTTGCATGCCGCAATGTTACTCCGGAGCGAATTGAAGAGCTTAAGATGGCTAATAAGAGATTTGAAGCAACAATTATATCTAAGGATGTGGTTGCAATTGTAGATGCTGATGTGAATTTCCATGATATTATATATGCAATGACAGATAATCAGAGACTTATTCAGATTATTAACAATCTAAGAGAGCAGATGTACAGATACAGGCTGGAATATGTTAAGGATGCAAGAGCACATTCTATTCTTATAAGCGAACATAATGACATCATTGATAAGCTTTCTAAGAAAGATGAAGAAAATACTAAGATTGTCATAAGACAGCATATTACTAATCAGGAAAAGGGTATTATCAGACTTCTTAACAAATAATCTTTAGATTACATGGAGGCTGGCTGTATATGCCAGCCTTTGTTAGTTTGTAAATTTCTGTTTATTATGCAAATATATGGATATAATCCCAGATATGAAAATATATCAGGGGGTAAATATCATATGAACATAAAAAAGAAACTTGGAATTCTGCTTATTGCTATAGTAGCTGTTAGTGGACTGATTGGTTATTACAGGGTGTCTTATGCAGGTAATTTAGAGACAGTGACAGAAGGAATATCAGAGAGTATAATCAGATTCCATGTAAGGGCCAACAGTGATTCACAGGAAGACCAGGAGGTTAAGCTTAAGGTTAAGGAAGCTGTAGTTGATTACATAAGACCGGTTCTTTCAGAGTCAGATTCTCTTTCAGAGTCAAGAGCTATATTAGAGTCAGAAAGTGATAACATAAGAAATGTTGCAATTAAGACTTTAAGAGATAATGGATTTATGGAAGATGTAAGCGTGTATTTTGAGAAAAGTTATTTTCCGGTTAAATCATATGGTGATGTTACATTTCCAGCAGGATACTATGAGGCATTCAGAGTTGACATAGGAGAGGCAGAAGGAAAGAACTGGTGGTGCGTACTGTATCCACCATTATGTTTTGTAGATGCAGTGTATGGCGTAGTTCCAGAGGATTCTAAGGAAAAGCTTGCAGGAGTTCTTACAGATGAAGAATATAAGACAGTAACTGACAGGGGCTGTAAAGTCAGATTTAAATATTTAACATTTATAAATGAACTGCTTGGGTTATAAGCAGTCAGTGGAGGAAGGACGATTGAATAATAAGGATAAGGTCTTTATTAAGATAAAAGGTTTATATACCGGAACGATGGAAGAAGGATTTCAGAGTGACGGGGAAAATATAGATGAAATTGAGACTCAGGACGATGAAATTGAAGTTATTAATGTTGGAACGTATTCAGTTGTTAACGGCAAAGAATATATACGGTATGAGGAAGTATATGATGATTCACAGGAACGGTCAAGCAGCATAATAAAGATTGATGGTGACAGCGTAGAGGTGACAAAGAAGGGCGTTGTATCTACTAAGATGAGGTTTACAATGGGTAGTAAAAATATGACTTATTACCAGACACCTTATGGAAATATGAGCCTGGGGATTATCACAAAAAGTCTTGAAATTGAACGAACTGAGGATACAATAAGTATATATCTTGTGTATGGAATGGAAGTAAATTGTGAACATCTTTCAGATTGTGATATGCAGATAACAATAACAACCAGAGAACTTAGAATTGATGAATAGTACATTTTTCTTTGAAAAAGGAGTAGTTATGAAGAAACAGTTTGATGAGAGAAATCTTACAATGGTAATGGATTTTTATGAACTTACAATGGCTAATGGTTATTTTAAGGATGAGGACAAGGAAAGAAAGGTTGCATTTGATGTGTTCTACAGAAAGAACCCTGATAATGCCGGATATGCTATATTTGCAGGACTTGAACAGATTATTGAATATATTGAGAATCTGCATTTTGACGAAGATGATATTGAATACTTAAGAGGTCAGGGGCTTTTTGGGGAAGAATTCCTTACATACCTTGCCAACTTTAAGTTCAGAGGAGATATTTATTCATTCCCGGAAGGAACTATTATGTATCCTAATGAACCTGTAATCACTGTTGTTGCACCGTTACTTGATGCACAGCTTGTTGAGACTGCAATTCTTCTTCAGGTTAACCACCAGTCACTTATTGCAACCAAGACAAGAAGAATCGTGCGTTCAGCTAAGGGACGTGCTGTATCAGATTTCGGTGCAAGACGTGCACATAACATGGATGCAGCAGTATATGGTGCAAGGGCAGCTTATATAGGTGGTGCAGTTGGAACAGCTACTGTTCTTGCCGGTCAGATGTTTAATATTCCAATCAGTGGAACAATGGCACACAGCTGGGTAATGTTTTATCGTGATGAATTTGAAGCATTTAAGCATTATGCGGAGAATTACCCGGATGCAACTGTGCTTCTCGTAGATACTTATGATGTTGTTAAATCGGGTATTCCTAATGCAATCAGGTGTGCCAAGGAAGTACTTGAGCCAATGGGTAAGCGTCTTAAGGGTATCCGTCTTGACAGTGGTGACCTTGCTTATCTATCTAAGAAGGTAAGAAAAATGCTTGATGATGCAGGTCTTAATGATTGCAAGATTGTTGTTTCAAACAGCCTTGATGAATGGACTATCATGTCAATCTTGGAGCAGGGCGGCTGTATTGACAGCTTTGGCGTTGGCGAGAGACTTATAACAGCCAAGTCTGACCCTGTATTTGGTGCTGTATACAAGATTGCAGCAGTAGAAGAGGATGGAGTATTCCAGCCAAGAATTAAGATTTCTGAAAATGTTGAGAAGATAACTAATCCGGGACTAAAGAAGGTTTACAGAATATATGATGAAAATAAGAAGGCAATAGCTGACCTTATAGCAGGTGCTGACGAGATTGTAGATCTTTCACAGCCTTACCGTTATGTAGACCCTGTAAAGCCTTGGAAGAACAGATACTTTGAAAACTGTACAGCAGTAGAGTTACAGCAGCTTGTTGTAAAGAACGGCAAGCGTGTAATGGACAGAGTATCTATTGATGAGATTAAGAAGTATGTTCAGGATCAGCTCACTAACAATATATGGGAAGAGGAACAGAGATTTGAGAATCCTCATAACCACTATCTTGATATGAGCCCGGCATATTATGATATGAAGATGTCACTTCTTCATAAGCTGACAGACTAGGGTGGAGTGGCAGACGGACGGGGCAGGGTGTGTATATGTTGTATCGTAAGACACGCTCCCGCTCGTGGAAAGGCGTAGCGGTACTAGGCGCACTGCCTCACTTCGTGAGGTGCGTTTGCCAAGTGCCGACGCCTTTCCAACGGTCTTACGCTACAGCATATGCACACCCTGCCCCTCACACTGTCACTTCCCCTGTCCGCCTTTGGCGGAGGCGGGGCGTCTGGGAGGCATAAGTGTGTTCTTCGTAGAGGGCGCGATGGTTCCATAGGAACCGAGCAAGTGTTTGTGGGGTGGTGGGCGGATTGTGTTGGTATATGTTATTTTCAGACCGTTGGAAGTGCGTCGGCACTTAGTGAACGTACCTCACGAAGTGAGGCAGTGAACTTAGTGTCCGCTACGCACTTTCACGAGCGGGAGCGTGTCTGGAAATAACATATACCAACACAATCCGACCCAAGTCCAACACAAAACACTTGCAATTACTGATTGTTTTGATATAATTGACTAGTATATGAAAAGTTAACGAAGGAGTAGTAAATATGCCAGTTTGGAGTATTGTTTTATTGATAGTTATTGCTGTACTTATAGTAGCACTTGTAGCACTTACTATTGTAGGTAGAAAGCTTCAGAAGAAGCAGGAAGCTAATAACGCACAGTTAGAGGCTGCAAAGCAGGTTATGTCGATGCTTGTCATTGATAAGAAAATGATGAAGATGAAAGATGCCGGACTTCCTAAGATGGTCTTAGATCAGACACCTAAGGCTTTCAGAGGTCGTAAGATGCCAATCGTTAAGGCAAAGATTGGACCAAGAGTTATGTCACTTATGTGTGATCCTAAGGTATTTGACCAGATTCCAATTAAGGCAGAAGTCAAGGCAGAAGTAAGTGGTATCTATATTGTAGGCATCAAGTCTGTAAGAGGTGGAAAGATTGTAGTTCCTGAAAAGAAAAAGAAGGGACTTTTTAAGAAGAATAAGTAAGAACGAGAGACTACATTAGCGGCTATGCTGGTGTGGTCTTTTTTTATGCCATGAGGGAGGGCTGTGGCTGGGGTATATGTCGTTTTCAGACACGCTCCCGCAAAGTTTCCGCAGGAACAAGCGCCCGTAGATTAAGCGAAGTGTAAGGTCATGATGGACGTATGTTGTAGTTTCAGACTGTTGGAAAGGCGTCGGCACTTGGCAAACGCACCTCACGAAGTGAGGCAGTGCGCCTAGTACCGCTACGTCTTTTCACGAGCGGGAGCGTGTCTGAAAGGACAACATACCTCCATCATGATCGCCCACTTCAAACCAATCTACACGAGCGCCTTGTTTTCCTCGTACATCTTCTCAATAAGATCCTGCACATCCTTGGCAAGAGTTTTTTTCTGCTCGCGGTCCATGCTGGCGACATCGATTGGCTTGCCAAATTCAAGGACAGTGTGAGTCTTTTTAAAGAATGGAAGGTGGTCTTCTAATGCAGCAGCTGTGTTGTTCTGTACCATAGGAATAATGCTGCAGCCTGATTTTTCAGCAAGCTTAAAGCTTCCTGCATGGAAAGGGAGAACACCATCAATGCTTTTATTTCTTGTTCCTTCAGGGAATATAACAATTGAAGTTCCAGCTTTCAAGTAATCAATACCAGTAAGGATAGTCTTTAAACCTTCTTTCATATTCTTTCTGTCAAGGAAGAGGCAGTAAAGATATTTCATCCATATATTAAGAAGAGGGACTTTTTCAATCTCCTTCTTGGCAACAAAGCCAGTTCTGGGTTTCATGTATGTGTAAGAAATAATTGTGTCGAAGAAACCATGGTGATTGCCTACAAAAAGTACAGCTTCTCCGTCTTTAGGGAGGTTTTCAAGTCCTTTTACGGTTGTTGTAACACCAGACAGAAAAAGAACAACCTTAAAAACACCCTGCACAAAGCGGAGACTTCCGCGATCCTTAGCATCCTGATTGAACTTGCCAATAAGCCAGAATACAGGAAGCATTATAAGGCTGGCAAAGATTATTATTATTGCAAATATAACTATTAATATGAGTCTTATCATTGTATGTTCTCCATTTCATTTTAGATATTAAGTTAAGCCTAGTAGCGCGAGATATCTCAGCTCTTTACATAGGCCTTCGCTCCACTAGAATAGTGAATTTCACCTTCATTAGTCACAAATACAGCTTCAATTCCATCAAGGCTTTCAATAAGTTTCATACCGTCTTCAAGCCCAAGGCAGAAGCAGGTAGTGCTTAAGCAGTCTCCGGTAAGTGAATCATTTGATAGAATAGTAACATCGGACAGGTCATTGTCATAAGAATAGCCTGTAGCCGGGTTAAGTATATGATGGTAAAATGTGCCGTCATCAGCATAGAAATAACGCTCATAGTTGCCGGATGATACAACAGAGGAATCATCAACAGAAAGAGCAACAAGCACTTCATTATTGGCTGCAAATGGCTTCCTTACACCGATTCCGAAGTTATCTGTGTTAGTTTTTTTACCGATACATAAAACATTGCCACCGAGATTGATTATAGCACGTTTTACACCATTTTCTTCAAGAAAATCTTTGATTTTGTCGGCAATATAGCCTTTAGCAACAGCTCCGAGGTCAAGGATGACATCATCAGGCTTGCTGATTGAATAAGTACCATCACCGTTATCGGACACACTGACCCTGGTGTAATCGACATGTGTCAAAGCTTCAGCAATACGTCCGCTGTCAGGAACTTTCGGTGATTCCGCAGTGAAGTCCCACAGTCTGGAAACGCTTCCTATTGTTATGTCAAATGCTCCATTACTCAAAGCAGCATATTCAAGTCCGGCATTTACTAATTCATACATTTCCTTAGATATGCTTGTTGTCTGGTTAGAATTAACCTTTGATAACTCGCTGTCTTCCTTAGTCCTTGAAAAAATGTTTTCGTAGTAGTCACACAGATTAAGAGCCTCCGTAAGAGTATTCTTAGAAACACTTGTGTATGAGTCAATCTGCACAAATGTGTTTAACTTAAAGCCGTTCACAGACTCCGGGGTAGTCAGTGTAACTGCAGGTTTTTCGCAGGCGGTAAGCACAAAGCCCAGAGCCAGAATAACAGTAAACACATATGAAAAGCATTTTATTTTATTAAATTTCTTCATAGAATAATCACCGGAATAAACCGGCATCCTCCAAAAATTATTAACACATTGAGATTATAACAGTTTAACGCTGTATAAAAAAGTGAAATTAGTGTGAAATTACTTTTATTTTTTTGATAAATGTGCTATAAATATAAGGCTTGCTGTTAGGCAGGAATGTTTATGTATGTAGAAATGAGGAAGTATATGAAAAAGAAGTTATTTAGTGTGTTACTTGTAGGTGCACTTGCAGCATCATTAGTAGCATGTGGTAAAACAGACAAGAAAGAAGCTAAAGCTTCTACAGTTAACACAGAGATAAATGCAGAAGAGTATGCAGGAACAATTACTTCTAATGCAGGAGTATATAAGACATTTGTTAATCTTTCAGACTGGAAGGGAATGTCTGTTGATCTTAAAGAGTCAGATTATGTTGTTCTTGATTCGGATGTTGAGGACTATATCAAGAGCATGCTTGAATCAAAGGCTACAACTAATGTTATAACAGAGGGAACAACTAAGTCAGGAGATGTTATTAAGCTTGATTACAGTGGTAAGCTTGACGGAACAGCATTTTCAGGTGGAACTGCTACAGATGTTACTTACACAATAGGTTCAGGAAAGTTCGTTGATGATCTTGATAAGGGCCTTGTTGGACTTACAGTAGGTAAGGAGACTGATATTACATGTGTATTCCCAGAGAGTTATTACAATTCAGATCTTGCAGGAAAGACAACAGTATTCACAGTAACTGTTAAAGAAATTGACGAATCAGTTGTTCCAGAACTTACAGATGAGTGGGTTGCAGCTAATGATGCTTCATTAGGAATTGAGGATAGTTCAGTTACAACAGTTGAGCAGTTAAGAACATATGTAAGGTCTTACCTTGAGACACAGGCTTCATCAAGCCGTTCAAGTGCTATATTTGAAGCTGCTTATACACAGATGTCTGATGGACTTGACGTTTCAGATTATCCAAGCGAAGAACTTACAGATTTATTAAATACTCTTAACAGTAACGTAGATGCAGAATATCAGTCATATAGCTCATCATACTCTTCTAAGGAGGCGTATCTTAAGAGTGCATATAACTTTGATTCACTTGATGCATTTAACGAGTATGCAGATAATTATGCAAAGCAGTATCTTTTACAGAAGATGATTGTAACTATGATAGCTGCTGATAACAATATCACTGTTACTGCAGATGATATTAATTCAACAGGTGAGGAGCTTGCTTCATACTATGGTTATGATGACTATAATGATATCATTGATACTTATGGAAAGACTATGAATGCAGAGATTGGATATCAGGTTCTTTATCAGAAGATAGTTGATTTTGTGTGTGAGAATGTTACAGTTAACGATACAACAGATACAGCAGAGTAATTCGTTATTAAGTTAATATTTAATGTTTGACAGGACTAAGGTTGCACAGCTATTAATGGGTGTGCAGCCTTATTTATTCTTATTATTTCCGCATTAAAACGGGATTTACATATATGAGCAGGCAGGTTCTGCACTATTAAAAATATGAGAAATGTGGTAAAACCACTTAAGGGGAAAACAATGAATCAATTCGTACCAAAGCTTTTCGACGTGATGAAGGGCTATTCAAAGAAGCAGTTCGTTAATGATGTTATTGCAGGTATTATCGTTGCAATCATAGCGTTACCATTATCTATCGCACTTGCGCTTGCATCAGGAGTAGGTCCTGAGCAGGGTATCTACACAGCTATATTTGCTGGTTTTGTTATTTCATTCCTTGGCGGAAGCAGGGTTCAGATTGCCGGACCAACAGCCGCATTTGCAACTATTGTTGCAGGAATTGTGGCACAGAACGGAATGGATGGCCTTATTGTTGCAACAATTATGGCTGGTATCATTCTTATTATCATGGGATTTCTTAAATTTGGTAATCTTATCAGATTTATTCCTTATACAATTACAACTGGATTTACATTTGGTATAGCAGTTACTATTCTTGTAGGACAGATTAAGGATTTCTTAGGTCTTGATACTTCTGCGTATACAGGACCAACTATTGAGACACTTGATAAGTTAAATGCAGTGTTTAAATGTATTAACACATTTAACTGGCAGGCTCTTGTTGTAGGTGGTGTTTCACTTGCAATTCTTATAATATGGCCTAGATTCAAGAAGTTAGAGAAGATTCCAGCATCTTTAATTGCTGTTATAGTTTCTGTAATTATGGTTAAACTTGGAATGCAGGCTAAGACTATCGGAGATTTATATACAATTTCAAGCAAGCTGCCGGGTATCAGCATACCACATGTTAATATAACAATGGTTAAGAATCTTTTGCCAGATGCATTTACAATTGCGGTACTTGCAGGTATTGAGTCACTTTTATCATGCGTTGTTTCTGATGGTATGATTGGAAGCAGACATAAGCCTAATATGGAACTCGTTGCGCAGGGTGCAGGTAACCTTGTATCTGCTTTATTCGGTGGAATTCCAGCAACAGGTGCTATTGCGAGAACAGCAGCTAATGTTAAGAATGGTGGACGTACACCAATCGCTGGTATGGTTCATTCTGTAACACTTCTTCTTATCCTTGTTGTGCTTATGCCATATGCAGCATGGATTCCAATGCCGGCAATTGCAGCGATTCTTTTCATGGTAGCTTATAACATGAGTGGCTGGAGAGAAATGATTTCTCTTTGTAAGACTTCACCTAAGAGCGATATTCTTGTGCTTCTTACAACAGCAGTACTTACTATTGTATTTGACCTTGTTGTTGCTATTGAAGTTGGTGTTGTGCTTACAGCACTTCTTTTCCTTAAGAGAATGGCTGATGTTACAGAGGTTAAGAGCTGGAAATATATTGGTGATAATATAGATGAGAATAATGATCCTGACAGCATTAATCTTAAGCATGTTCCTAAGGATACACTTGTATATGAGATTAACGGACCTATGTTCTTTGCAGCTGCAGACAAATTCCTTGATATCCAGACAGTATCAGGTTCTAAGGCAGTTATTGTAAGAATGAGAGGCGTTCCATCAATGGATGTTACTGCCCTCAGATCTTTAAGAAATATTCATGCGGTATGTAAAAGACATGGTGCTGTTATGATTCTTTCACATGTAAATGAACAGCCTATGTCAGTTATGGAGCATGCTGGCTTTGCGGATGAGATTGGAAGAGATAATTTCTGTGCCAATATTGATGCAGCTCTTGAGCATGCTAAAAATATTGTAGAAGGGTAATGCTAAATGAAGGAAGATACACTTTCCTATATAAGAGATAATAAAGAAATTACATATGAACAGAAGATAAGACTTGTAATTATGCTGAGTCTGCCTACGATTCTGGCACAGGTGTCATCAATTATAATGCAATATATTGATGCGTCTATGGTCGGAAGACTGGGGGCAGGCTGTTCGGCTTCAATAGGTCTTGTATCGACAACGACATGGCTTCTTGGAAGCCTTGCTTCTGCACCATCACTTGGATTTTCAATTCAGGTGGCACAGCTTGTCGGGGCAAAGAAGTTTAACAGGGCAAGAAGAGTGTTCTTACAGTCATTTGGAATTGTTCTTCTTATATCAATTATTATTGGTGCTGCCGGAGCCATGATAAGCTGGGGACTTCCAGCATGGCTCGGTGGAGAAGAGCCGATACAGAAGGATGCGACAATGTATTTTCTTATAACATCATTGTCTATGCCGGCACTTGGTTTTAACCGTCTTGGTACGAGAATGCTGCAGAGCTGTGGTAATACGAGAACACCAGGAATTCTTAATTCCATGAATTGTTTACTTGATGTTATATTCAATTTTATATTCATATTCAGTTGGCATGGTTTTGGCTTTGGTCTTGGAGTTATGGGTGCAGCACTTGGAACAACGGCGGCAGAGATTGTCACCACAATTATTATGTTTTATGTATTGATGTTCAGAACACCGATGCTTTCTAAGGGTTACGGAACAGATTCTGATGAGAAGGCAGGTCTTGCTACAATAAAGAAGTCATTTGTTTTATCTCTTCCTGTTACATTTGAAAATGTAGTTATGTTCGGGGCTATGATTACGATAACAAGAATTGTTGCACCATTAGGAGTTGTGGCTGTGGCTGCCAATTCATTTGCAATAACTGCAGAAAGCCTGTGCTATATGCCAGCTTACGGAATTGAGGAAGCGGCAACGGCACTTGTTGGACAGAGTATAGGTGCAGGCAGAGGAAAGCTTGCATTGTCTTTTGGAAGAATTTCAGTTGCTTTCGGAATGGGAATCATGGCGTTCACCGGACTTCTGATGTTTATATTTGCACCGTTCATGATTGGAATTCTTACACCTGACCCGGTAGTAAGAGAGCTTGGCGTAACTATACTTAGAATTGAGGCATTTGCAGAGCCACTGTATGGCGCGTCAATTGTAGTAACAGGTGTACTTCGTGGAGCAGGAGATACTCTTGTTTCAAGCCTTATGAATTTCTTCAGTCTCTGGGCTGTTCGAGTTGTTCTTTCATTCCTTCTTGTTGGAAGTTACGGACTTGTTGGTGTGTGGATAGCGATGGCGGCAGAGCTTTGCTTCAGGGGTGCCATATTCCTTGTACGCATGGAGCGGAAGAAGTGGCTGAAGAAGCTGTGACTTTGCGTGGAATTCCTAAAAGCCTACTAATACAGCATATATAAACGTGATATATGAATTAATAAGTAAGCTGAATTAATCAAAAAGCCTGCTTTCAAACAAAAGCAGGCTTTAAAAATTCATCAGATTTTACATACAAAAATCCTATTAACCAAGATACTTAGCGAGTGCATCTACCTTGTCAAGCTTCTCCCAAGGGAGATTAAGGTCTGTACGTCCAAAGTGACCATAAGCAGCTGTCTGCTTGTAGATAGGTCTTCTTAAGTCAAGCATCTTAATGATTCCGTTAGGTCTTAAATCAAAGTTCTCACGGATGATTTCAACAATTTTTTCTTCATCAAGCTTTCCTGTGCCAAATGTATCAACCATGATAGATGTTGGTCTTGCAACACCGATTGCATATGAAAGCTGAATCTCACATCTGTCAGCAAGTCCCGCAGCAACAATATTTTTAGCAACATATCTTGCAGCATATGCAGCAGAACGGTCAACCTTAGTGCAGTCCTTACCAGAGAAAGCACCACCACCATGTCTAGCAGCACCACCATAAGTATCAACGATAATCTTACGTCCTGTAAGACCTGAATCTCCGTTAGGTCCACCAATTACAAAACGTCCAGTTGGATTGATGTATATCTTAGTGTCAGCGTCAATCATAGCTGGATCAACGATTGCGTCAATAACATATTTCTTAATATCATCATGAATCTGTTCCTGAGATACTTCAGGAGCATGCTGTGATGAAACAACGATAGCATCAAGTCTTATTGGCTTTTTGTTTTCATCATATTCAACTGTTACCTGTGTCTTTCCGTCTGGTCTTAAGTATGAAAGAGTGCCATCTTTACGAACCTTTGTAAGCTGCTTAGAAAGCTTCTGTGCAAGTGCAGAAGAGTAAGGCATGAATTCAGGAGTTTCGTTAGTTGCGTAACCAAACATCATACCCTGATCGCCGGCACCACCTTCTGAATCATCAATCTCGCCATCTTTAGCTTCTAGAGCCTTATCAACACCCATAGCAATATCAGCTGACTGCTTGTCTAATGCAACCATAACAGCACAGGTGTTACCATCAAATCCCTTATCAGAGCTGTCATAACCAATATCTGTAACTGTCTTTCTTACGATAGAAGGAATATCTATGTTAGCCTTAGTTGTAACCTCGCCCATTACCATAATAAAACCTGTGTTAGTAAGAGTTTCGCATGCTACTCTTGAGTATGGATCCTGCTCGTAGAGAGCGTCAAGTACTGCATCTGAAATCTGGTCGCAGATTTTGTCAGGATGTCCTTCTGTTACTGATTCTGAAGTAAATAATCTTTTTTCCATGTTATCTCCTTTTGATTTTATCGTGAATATGTCTATCCCATGATTTTTCATCGTTATTCGAGTTAGATTCTCATCGCTACTCGCGCTTGTAGCTTAGACGCCAGAATTACATTGCTATCGCTACTCGCACAAAAAAAGGTCCCCGACAAGGGGACCCGATAGACTGTATCGAAATCCTCTTATTGTTCGACTAATATCGCTCAGGTTGGCACCTTCCTCAATACAAAAGGGGTTGCCGGGCTTCATAGATCCTATGTATCTCCACCACTCTTAATAAGGGATATAAAATATTCAATTAATATTACCGCATAAGATAGTACACAATATAATGACATTCGTCAAGAGTAAATTAAGATTTTTATATAAATTTTATAGTAGCTGTTTTATCTGGTACATGCGTGCAGGTATTTCTCTTTAGTTGCCATTCCACCGCGAATATGACGCTCCTGTTTATTGACATCAAGTATTTTGCGGGCTTCTTTGGCAAGCTCAGGATTGATTTCCATAAGTCGGGCAGTAACATCTTTATGAGCTGTACTTTTGCTTACGTTAAATGCTTTAGCAGTCTGTCTTACAGTAGCCTTATGTTCAATTATGTAATATGCCAGTTGTATGGCACGTTCTTCTATATAGTCTCGCATGTGGGGACTCCGCAGGATTCATTTATACAATCTATGCCAGAGCAGGACATTTTATGTTAGAATGAAACAAGACAGACAACAAGGAGATTGATAATGGTCGCAGAGTATAGTGTGTGGCAGCAGGGAATGGAAGTTAATTATGCTGCATTATGTGAAGAGAAAAAAGATGGTTTACATATATTGAGGCTCATGGGTCAGACATCTGTAGTGTATATACCGCAGATGATAGATGGATATGAGGTTAAGGTGATAGGTGAATATTGTTTTTCTGCCAGAAATAATTGTAAGAATCGGACATCAGATAATGACTGGGAGAAGATGGAAAAGCTTGCCAGAGACAGAGGAATGAATGAGCTTAGCGGAGATTATGTTGAACAGGTTATATTGCCAGACAGTGTGCATGAATTATGCAGTTACGCATTTTACAACTGCAGAAAGCTTAAATGTATAGAATTTGGAAGAAGTTTAGATATTGTTAATAATGATGCATTTATGAATTGTATGGGACTGTCTGTGCTTGTGGTAAGAAGCAGGGCAGAAGAGCCGACAGGGGCACAGTATTTTCTGAAACAGCTTAATAAGGGAATTGAACTTAAATATGTTGATGATGGAAATACATGTGGAAGTTTCTATTATTCAGAGTATACTGAAAGCTATGAAGAAATCGGACCTGCGCATATATTCCACATGGATCTGCAGGGGGAAGGCTACAGGGCAAGGCAGCTATTTGACAATGGGGTTGTAGATGCTGCTGGGTATGATACAATATTTGAAGCAGCGAAGGCTCTGGAAAGTACATATACATTGTCGAAGATGGCAGCAGGAAGACTGCAGTATCCAGTTAAACTGACAGATAATGCAAGAGATATGTATATGGAATTCATTAAGGATAATATTGCAAAAGTGCTGGAATGGGTAGTTGCTGAGCGAAGAATTGATATTATTGAGTTCATGGCTGATAATAATATACTTGATGAGAGTGGACTTGATGCCGTACTCAAACTTGCTGGGAAATGTGACTGGACAATGGGAATTGCAGCAATTATTGAGCTTGGCAGCAGATTTGCACCAAAGTTAAAAAAAAGCAGATATGAATTTTAAAGTTGAAAAAATCGGACATGAAAGGAGATAGTGGCATGGCACATATTCAGACAGAGAGCGAATGGGAACTTGAGATGTGTGGCAAGATAATAGATTATCTTGCAGGGAAAATATATGTTGATATGAGATTTATGGAGCCCGTGCTTAATGTGCTGGAGCCAAGGGCTAACATGGGATTGTCCACATTTGCAACAGACGGAGTATATCTGTATATGAATACAAGACATACGATGGATGTGTTCAGAAAGAATGAAAATTTTCTGGTGAGGGTGTATCTTCATTCAGTGCTTCATTGTGTGTACAGCCACATATGGCTGTGTGATGGAAGAGATGAGAATTTGTGGAATCTTGCGTGCGATATTGCTGTTGAGAGAATAATTGACAGACTTGATAAAACGTGTGTGAAAAGGATTCTTACATGGAGAAGACAGGATATATATAAGAAGCTGGATGATGATAAATGTGTTTCGGCAGCACAGATATATGAATATCTGCTGGATATTAATAAGGAAGAACTTAATAAGCTGTGGCTGGAATTCTATACAGATGACCATACAATATGGCAGTACAAGAATGACAGAAAGAACATGATACAGCAGCCACATAAGGTGCAGCAGCAGTGGGAGCAGCGGGCGCGTCAGATGACTATGGAGAAGCAGAAAAGCGATGGAGAGAGTGGTAAGGACAGCAATACGTTAAATGAGCTTATGAAGCTTCAGAAAAGGCGCAGAAGCTACAGGGATTTTCTTAAGAAGTTTGCTGAGTATCATGAAGAGTTAAAGATTAATGATGATGAATTTGATCTTGGATATTATGCTTATGGATTGTCAGTATATAAAAATATGCCGCTTATTGAGCCGCTTGAGACAAGAGAAATTGACAAGATAAGAGAGTTAGTGGTTGTTGTCGACACAAGCTATTCAACGAGTGGGGAGCTTGTGAGAAGATTCTTACAGGAAACATTTGACATACTTATGGACGACAGGGCATTTTTCAAGGTGAGCTGCATTCATATTATTCAGTGTGATGATGTAATACAGAGTGATGATGTAATTAAAGACAGGGAGCAGCTTGAAGGATTTTTTAATACATTTGAGATAAAGGGAGGCGGTAATACTGATTTCAGACCTCCGTTCAAATATATAGACAGACTGATTGAAGAAGGAAAGATTAAGAATCCCGGTGGAATGTTGTATTTCACAGATGGAGAAGGAACTTATCCGAAGAAAAAGCCAGGTTACAGAACCGCATTTGTATTCATGAAAGATTACGATGAGACGAAAGTGCCTGCGTGGGCGATGAGAATAAGACTGGATAAGTCAGACAGATAGAAAGGACATGGCTATGAATATTAAAGAGGCAAAACAGGAGATTGTTAATACAGTAAAAGCATATCTTTGTAAAAATGCAGAGGGAGAATACAGGATTCCGGCGATACGTCAGCGTCCTGTGCTTCTTATGGGACCTCCGGGAATTGGAAAGACACAGATTATGGAGCAGATTGCAGAGGAGTGTGGAATCGGTCTTGTTTCATATACTATTACGCACCACACAAGACAGAGTGCTGTCGGACTTCCGATGATTAAGACAGAGGAGTTTGAAGGGAAGGAATACTCTGTAACAGAGTATACGATGAGCGAGATAATTGCCGGAGTGTATAAGGCTGTTAAGGAGCAGGGACACACGGAAGGAATTCTTTTTATTGATGAGATTAACTGTGTTTCTGAGACTCTCATTCCAACTATGCTACAGTTCTTACAGTGCAAAACATTTGGCAATCAGAAGGTGCCAGATGGCTGGATAATTGTCGCAGCCGGCAATCCGCCTGAATTTAATCGTTCAGTACGTGAGTTTGATATGGTTACATATGACCGTCTGAGAGTAATTAATATTGATGCGGACCTTGAAGTATGGCGTGAATATGCAAGAGAACGCGAGATTCACAATGCAATTCTTTCATATCTTGATATAAGACCACAGAATTTTTACAGGGTAGAGGCAGATGTTGACGGGCTTAAATTCATTACGGCACGAGGCTGGGAGGATATGAGCAGTCTTATGTATGTGTATGAGGAGCTTGGAATCAGCATTAATGCTGGGGTTGTTGGGGAATTTCTCCATAATGAGGATGTTGCGGAGGATTTTGGAGCATATTATGACCTATACAATAAGTATAGGGATGATTATGGAATTAACAATATTCTTGATGGAAATGCAGCGCCGGATATATACAGACGAATGGTAGAAGCTGATTATGATGAGAGACTAACTGTGGTAAATCTGCTGCTTGACACTCTGAATAAGCATTTTAAATATGCAGCTTCTTTAAAGGCGGATACTGACAACTGGTATAAATCTATCAAAGATAAGATTAAAGCAGGAGAGAATGCAGCTGCTATTGATAAGGAGAAAGCAGAATTTGCTGCACAGGCTGAAAGGTTGGAAAGTGTTGAGAAACAGACACTTGCAAAGTTAGAAAATGCATTTGACTTCTTAGAAGGTTCTAAACAGGAGATTTCAAGGGAAGATATCGGAAAGCTTGATCAGGAAATGCTTATATTTGTCACAGGACTTACAACGGGAAAAGAATCATCATCATTCCTTCTTGTAAATCCGTGTGACAGATACAAGTCTTATAGTGCCATGTACTTAAAGGGCGGTAGAAGAAATCAGCTCCTTAAGGAAATGGAATAAAGATACGATTGAATAAATCGGACATTATATTTTGAGCTTCTCCGCAAACATAAGAAGTACGCTGATTGAAAGCAGAGCACTTGAAATCCAGATTGTGTGTATTCCGAACAGCATTGAAAGGTTTCCACCAATACCTGCGCCGATTGCAAAGAATAATATTATTCCAAAATAATATCCGGCTTTCTTAAGAGATGTTTTATTGCCAGTACGCACAAATACTGAAAGTGCGTCTGTACCGCTTCTTAAGTTACCGATGCACATGGTGCTTGCATAGGAATAGCCATTGACTTTTCTAAATGCCTGTACCTGCATAGCACATGAGAACGATACGATTATTGTTGCAAACATGTCCATTGAGTGGGGCATGAAGCCAACTGCAATTAAGATAACAATTTCAATAAGTAATATTGCCTGCCGCCAGTGAAGTCTGGTGGCATTTTTGTATTTGCCCTGAATTCGCTCTGTTACGAATACGCCAAGACCAAATGCTAAGAATGGCAGAAGATATTTTAATCCCTGATACCATTCACCCATCATAAAATGTGTACTCATAAGAACCACATTACCGGTCTGTGCGTTGGAGAATACTTCATTTCTTGTAAAATATGTATATGCATCCTGAAGTCCACCGGACATGGCAAGGAATACGCAGTTTATGAAGGCTTCGGACATCTGTATATCCGGAAGCTTCTTAGCGAGGGCATTGTGAAGCTTTGATGCCATAAA
Organism: Eubacterium sp. AM49-13BH; assembly: GCF_003464165.1. Taxonomy (GTDB): domain Bacteria; phylum Bacillota; class Clostridia; order Lachnospirales; family Lachnospiraceae; genus Lachnospira. The sequence continues at coordinate 19,618 of NZ_QSEK01000032.1, forward strand.
TAACCTCCTTGTGTTTTATAACTTTGGTTGTTATAGCACAAGGAGGAATTGTTGTAAAGGGTATATAAATATTAGATATGTTGCGAATTACCATACGCCGTAGGATTATCTGGCAGCAGGCATGTCCTCATGGCGGCTTCACCTAGTGGGAGTAGATGCAGCTATATACAGAGTTTATTATGCTGTGCGAAAGCAAACGCGCTTCGCTTGAACGAGCTTTCGCGCAGCAATCTTTAGTATATAGCTGCATAACTCCCACACGGTTTGCCTTAAATCGGACATGCCTGCTGCCAGATAATCCTACGGCTGGCTGGTAACACAACATATTAATTACTTTCCAAGTGCTGTCTTCTGTGGCACTTCTGTTTCTTTTTCGTAGCATGCAAATGCGCTGTCGACAAGCTCTTTATCTGGCTTCGGTGTAAACAGGCTGACTACAGGAACGATAATCATTCCGGCAAACATTGCAAATGCACCGCAGTTGATAGGTGACTGGAGCCATGTTGGGAAGCCTGCTCTGAAGAAGATGTTGGCAAGCATAAGTACTGAGCTGAATAAAAAGCATGCCCAGCATGATGCTTTGGAAACCTTCTTAGAGTAAAGCGAGAACATAAATGGTGCAAGGAATGAACCTGCAAGTGCACCCCAAGATATTCCCATAAGCTGTGCAATAAATGTTACTGAACTCTTGTACTGGATAAGTGCAAGTATTGCAGATATCGCAATGAATACAACAACAAGAATTCTTATGTATAATACCTGTTTCTTTTCACTCATGTTCTTGATAAAGTTATCTTTTAAGAAGTCAATAGTAAGTGTTGAGCTTGAAGCTATTACAAGTGATGAAAGTGTAGACATTGAAGCTGACAACACGAGAATTACAACTAATGCAATAAGCGCAGGACTTAAATTAGAAAGCATTGTAGGAATTATTGAGTCGAAGCCGTTAGCCTTGACATCTATCTGGTCAGAGAATAATCTTCCGAAACCTCCGAGAAAATAGCATCCGCCTGAAACTATAAGCGCAAATATTGTTGATATTACAGTACCCTTCTGTATAGAAGCTTCATTATCAATTGCATAGAATTTCTGAACCATCTGAGGAAGTCCCCATGTTCCAAGTGATGTAAGGATTACAACGCATAAAAGGTTGAATGGGTCAGGTCCGAAAAATGAAGCAAATATACCGGGAGTATCGCTTACTGCCGGGTCAGACACATTTGCAAGACCCTGCAGTGCAGACATGAAGCCGCCCTTAGAGTGGATTACGGCAGCAATAACTGCAACGATACCGAATAACATGATAATTCCCTGAATGAAATCATTGATTGCAGTAGCCATGTAACCGCCGGCAATTACATAGATGGCAGTAAGTGTTGCCATGATTATGATACAGACACTGTAATCAATGTTGAAAGCCATACCGAAAAGTCTTGAAAGTCCATTGTAAAGTGAAGCTGTGTATGGAATCAGGAAAATGAATATGATAACGGAAGCACCGATTTTTAATGGATTGCTGCCGAATCTCTTTCCAAAATACTGTGGCATGGTTGCTGAATCAAGATGCTGACTCATAATTCTTGTTCTTCTGCCAAGTACGACCCATGCAAGAAGTGAACCTATAATTGCGTTGCCGATACCAGCCCAGGTTGCGGCAATTCCGTATTTCCAGCCAAACTGCCCTGCGTATCCAACGAATACAACAGCCGAGAAATAAGATGTTCCATATGCAAATGCGGTGAGCCACGGACCAACGCTTCTTCCACCGAGAACGAAACCATTAACATCAGTTGCATGCTTGCGGCAGTATAAGCCAATGCCTATCAGCACCGCAAAGTAGATAATAAGAATAACTAGTTTTAACATAAAAACCCCCATATTAAATATATTAACACTTACTTCATAAGTTTAAAGTGTAACGCTTTAAATCAATGAAGCGAATATAAATGGATTGTATCATACTGGGGAGATATTAGCAAGGAGAAAATGAGGATGGTAAATATGAATTATCTTATTATCGTCTGCCGCTGAAGCCGCCAGTGCCAGATGTTCCGTTCAATACGATAGTAACTTCGTCCTCATCATCTGCGTGTGTTACATCTGTGTCTTCTTTAGTAATGCCTGAAGTGATGGTAGTCTCACCGCCTGATGCAGTAGTAGTTGAAGTTGAATTTCTGGCACAGCCAGCAGTCATAAGACACATAGTAAGAATAACTGCGGCTACGCAATTCCTTTTAATATTATTTAATTTAATCATAGTCACCTCTCCACTTCTTTAGTGTATGTTAATTGATTATTTATAGTTTATTGGAGAGATTTGACTAAAATATGGTACGAGTGCGAATATTCTGTGTCCTGATTAATCATGCGGAATATCGTTAAATCTGCCGTCAAGCTCTTCGGTTTTTACCACATTTATAAACGCGTGCTTGTCAATTGAGCGTATCAATGTGATAAGCTCACGTTTCGCTTCGGAGTTGATTACGGAGTATATGAGCGTGCGCTCTTTTTCCTCGTAGCAGCCTATTCCCTTGAAAAGCGTGGCGTCGTGGTTGGTTGTGTTCTTTATGGCGTGGTAGATTTCTTCGGATTTGTCAGAAATGATGAATAATGTCATCTTCTGGTAGCGTTTGTACATGAACTGGATTACCTGAGTGCTGCAGAACTGGTATATTATTGAATAGAGCGCGATTGACCAGCCGAACAGTCCGCCTGCGATAAGCAGAATCACAACATTACCAAGAAGAATATAGTTCCATGCGTCGATTCCCTTAACATGAGAGAAATAGATGCTTATGAAATCAGTACCGCCTGTGGTTGTGCCGACATTGAGGCACAGACTTGTTGCAAATCCGTTGATAATGCCACCAAACACGCTTATAAGCAGGATATCTTCTGTAAAAATGTATGGAGGAAGGATATCAACAAGCACACTGGAAAGTATAATTACCACGATTGAGTAGATGGTAAACTTCCTGCCAATGTAGCGGTATGCAATGTAGGCGGGGAAAATGTTCAGTGCCACATTGAATATTGTAAATGGGATGCTGATATAAAAGAAGCGCAGTCCGATTGCCTGAAATAACAGGGAGACTCCTGAAAAGCCCCCTGGCAGCAGGTCAGCGACTTTGGCAAAGCATCTTAAATTCCATGCATACAGTACTGAAGCAATTATAACTATAATGAATCTGAATACCTGATAAAACTTAGGATATTTAACTTCTAAAGATTTGAACATATATAAGCCTCCATATTCTGTGTTAAATATAATAAGCAATTAATAATTATTTGTGTGAGTTGTCGTAGGCAGCCTGAATATCAGCGGGGAGCTTGTTTGGAAGCATTGAATGTATTCCGTCCTCGTTGCCGTCTTTGATTGCCTGCTCGTAATAGAAACATTTGAAAGTAAGCATATCAAGAGTTTCCTGCATCTTTTCCATCTCTTTCTCAACAGCCGCCTTCTGTCTCTCAAAAAGCTGTTTTCTGAGTTCGTAAGTCCTGCTGCCTTCCTGACACCATTCCATAAACTGCTTGATGTCGCGGATCTCAAGACCTGATTTTTTGAGACATTCAATAAGCTTAAGAGCAGCAATTTCATTGTCAGAGAATTGTCTTATTCCAGAAGAACGCTGCATAAAAGGGAATAATCCTTCTTTATCATAATATCTTAATGTTGAAACGGGAAGATTAAACATTTCTGAAACCTGTCCTATTGTGTACATAACACACCTGCTTTCTGTAAGCCATGCTTACCTGATATTAGTTTTTTACAAATGTGATAATAAAATTCACAAAATGTTCACTATTATTAGGTTGACCTAAAGTTAGGTTTACCTCTTATGCTTAAATAGTAGCACAGAGAGACTTAAAATACAATTTAAAGTTGGTTTAAAGTGAATATGATAGTGTATTTAACAAAGAGGTGATCATATGTATGTAGTGCTAATGTATTTTTGCATTACTTTTTTTTGGATTGATACTTATTATGATGGCAGTGGAAGGATGACATATTTTATGGAGGATAAATGTATGGAATGGAGACAGGAAAAAGACATGCCGGTATTTATGTATATTTTTCTTAATAAAATAGAGAATGCCGAGGAAGCAAGATGGACAGAGAAAGAGAAAAATGAGGGGTATAAGACATATAAAAAGTTGTTAGAACTTACAGAGGATGATTCATCCGATGTAATTAAAAAATGTCTCAGGATAATTAAAGAAACAAGGCATATTGTAGAGTATGAGCTTTGGAACAAGATTGTATATTTTATGACTGATTATATTAATGGTGAGACTGTGTGGGGATAAGTGAAAAGTTGTCTGATAATTTTATAATATTTGAAAAGAAAAAGAATATACTTGTAATGTCTGATGGCATGTGATAGAATGTCATTGGATATAAGTAGTGCATTCAAGCAATCTACGAAAACCCCACGAGTTCGGGCTCGTGGGGTTTTCTATTCCGTTCTGGCAGGGGTAGCACTAGGAATTATATCATAGCAATATATAATAAACAAGTATATAAAAAACACGAATAATAACTATTGCTATGATTTATGATTTTATAACCAACATGTATTTTACAGGAATGACACATGGGGGTATGATACATTTATCAAGGGCAAAGGAGCCGGAAATCTTTAGGGAATTCTGGCTCTTTTTTGCATTAGCATGTATTTGAAGGAGGAAATATATATGGAATACGAGATTTCTAATCGTTTATCAGGTGTGCATGGTTCGATGATACGAGAACTTTTTAAGTTAGGAGCAAGCAAGGATATTATATCTTTTGGCGGTGGCAATCCGTCAGCAGAGACATTTCCATGCAGGGAAATAGAAGAGATAGCAGCAAAGGGTCTTGGCGAGAATCCTGTTTCTTTATTACAGTATGGACTGAGTGAAGGTTATACACCTCTGCGTGATACTATGAAGAAATATCTTGAGAAGAAGGAAGGCTTTGATTTCGAGAATAATGAGCTTTTCATAGTGTCAGGCGGACAGCAGTGTGCGGACCTTACAACTAAGGCACTTGTTAATGAGGATACGTTGTGCTTACTGAAGAGCCTGCATTTGTAGGCTGCCTTAATACATTCCGTTCTTACGGTGCAAAGCTTGTAGGAATCCCAATGGAGCAGGACGGAATGAATATAAATGCGCTTGAGGAGGCTTTAAAGGCTAATCCTGATGCAAAGCTTTTATACACAATTCCATCTTTCCAGAATCCTACAGGAATTACAACTTCTCTTGAGAAGAGAAAAAAAGTATATGAGCTTTGCTGCAAATATGATATCGCAATATTAGAGGACAATCCTTACGGTGAATTAAGATTTGCAGGTGAAAATGTGCCAACTATCAAGTCGATGGATACAGAGGGCAGGGTTATATATGCAGGAAGCTTCTCAAAGGTAATGGCACCTGCATTCCGTCTTGGTTTTCTTGTGTTTAACAAGTCGCTCACAGGACCGCTTACAGTTGCAAAACAGTGCACAGATGTACATTCAACTGTCCTTTTCCAGTACATTTGTAATGAATATATTAATAACTATGATTTCGACAAGCATCTTGAGGATTCAAGAAAGGTGTATGAGCACAAATGTAATCTCATGATGGAGTGCATGAAGAAGGAATTCCATCCTTCAGTAACCTTCGGTCACCCTGAGGGCGGACTTTTCGTAATGGCATTCCTGCCAGAGGGAATGGATTCTGCACCATTTGTAAGGGAGGCTATTAACAGAGGTGTTCTCTCAGTTCCGGGAGCAGCGTTCTTAGCAGATGAGAGCCAGAAGTCTAATGGATTCAGACTTAATTATTCGACACCTTCTGATGAGCAGATTGTTAAGGGAATCGAAATTCTTGGAAAACTTACATATGAGTGGATTAAGTAGGAGGAGTGAAAAGTTATGAAGATAGCAGCATTCAGCGTTCGTCAAGATGAAAAACAGTATTTTGATACATTTGCAAATGTATACAAGGTGGAATTACAGATTAATAGGAGCGGATTTACAGCAGATGATATAGAAAGTGTCAAAGGCTGTGAGGCTATGTCGGTGTGCGATGGCATGTGTGACTTGTCAGCACCTGTTCTTGAAAAGCTTGCAGCAGAGGGTGTAAAGTACATCGGTTTCAGGACAATCGGATATAACAGTGTTGACCTTGAGGCAGCAAAGCGCCTTGGAATCCGTGTTGCACACAGCGGATATTCGCCATATTCAGTTGCCAATTATACAGTAATGCTTATGCTTATGTGTATCCGTAAGGCTTTGTATGTAATGATGCGTTCACACACAGCAGATTATTCACTTGGTCCTATATGTGGACGTGAAATGCAGAATATGACAGTAGGTATTATCGGGACAGGAAGAATTGGAAAGGCAGTAATTAAGAATCTTTCAGGATTTGGATGTAAGATTATTGCGTATGACCCATATCCTGCAAAAGGCCTTGAAAATGTTGAGTATGTAACTCTTGATGAATTGTATGCCAGAGCAGATATTATCTCGCTTCATACTTTTTTAAGTGATGAGACATATCATATGATTAATAAGGATTCAATTGCAAAGATGAAGGATGGCGTTATCCTTATAAATGCGGCAAGGGGTGCGCTTGTTGATACAAAGGATCTGATTGAGGCTGTTGAGAGTGGCAAGATTGGTTCAGTTGGAACTGACTGCTGTGAGGGTGAGGATGAATTTATCCGTACAGACCGTAAGTATGATGACCTTGTTGTTAATCACGATTACATCATACTTAAGTCTTTCCAGAATACTATTGTCACACCTCATGTTGCATTTTTCACAGATCAGGCTGTGTCTGATATGGTTGAGTCTTCAGTTAAGAGTGTTGTGCAGTTTGCAGCCGGTGAAGACACACCATTAGAGGTGCATTAATTATTCAAATTTTTGAAATATTCTTCAAGCTGGTGCTCGAAGATTCGCTGATTTTCTGAGCAGAATGAGCCAAGCGGCTGATAATAAATGCTTCTGAAATGTGGACAGTCATCTATATGCAGCAGGCTTATGTTTTCAGGAAGGCTGCTGCTTGTCCATGTTACAGAGGCAACAAATGATACTCCAAGACCGAGACTTATGAGTTTGCCCTGTAATATGTAATCATTGCAAGAGTAGGCTATCTGAGGAGTTTTCTTACATTTACTGAATATTGAATTGAACACTCCGGCGTAGGATGGGGAATCTGCAAGGTCAATGAATTTCTCGTCCATCATCTGTTCTACTGATATGTGTCCTGTATGGGCAAGTGGATGTGATGATGAAACGGCAAGGCAGATTTCTTCTGTCATAAGAAGGTGTGCATTGTCTGGAATATCATAAGCTGATGAGACAGAGTCAATCAGCAGGTCACACCCTTTTGGTTCAGAAGATATTGAAAAGCTGACATGAGGGTGCTCATGGATAAAATCTTTAAGTACATTGCTGACAAGAACTGCACTTGAGCGGAGACAGAGCCTTATTTCGCCTGCATCGCCAAGACTTTCACTGACAGCACGCGCAGCATCTTCTGAAAGAGCCAGTATTCTGTCTGCATATTCAAGCAGAATTTCTCCCTGACGGGTACATTCGAGCCCTTTTTTATTACGGATAAAAAGCTGTGCGCCAAATTCCTCTTCAAGCTTGTGGATTGTCTTGCTTAATGCTGGCTGTGCTATGCACAGTTCACTGGCAGCGCGGGTCATATTCTTGTGTCTGGCGGCAGCCTGAAACTGCCTGAGCTGATATAATTCCATGTTCGCACCTCTCTTGTATGTAGTATTTTATAAAAATTACAATTAACATAATATAGAAATCAGGATATTTACGATTATGATAACACAAATATTATTAACGCAGACATTTATAATGTTTATTCTTATGATTCTGGGACTGATTCTGTCTAAAACAGGTCTACTTACAGAACATGGCAGTAAGGATATGGCCAATATTCTGCTGTATGCGGTTATTCCGTGTGTAATTATAAGAAGCTATATAACAGATTTCACGATGGAGAAGCTGTATGGACTTCTTATGTCGGCGGTACTGGCTGTAGCTGCATTTGCAGTGGCGATAGCTGTATCATATATAATATACGGCATGCGAAAGCCGATAGACAACTTTGGAACTGCTTTCTGTAACGCAGGATTTATCGGAATTCCACTTGTAACTGCGGTATTTGGAAATGAAGCGGCATTCTATGTTGCGTCATTTGCAAGTATTCTTAATCTGTTGCAGTGGACATACGGAATTGTGATAATAACCCGCCGCAAGGATATGATAAATATAAAAAAGGTATTCGTCAATCCTGTGACAATATCACTTGTTATAGGACTGTTTCTTTTTATTACGGGAATTAAACTGCCAGGTGTAATAAACAGCACGATGGCTGGAGTTGCGGCACTTAATACACCTGCAGCCATGATAGTACTGGGATATTATCTGTCATGTGTCAGGATCCGTGACTTACTGCTTAATCCGTCCCTGTATCTGGCATCGTTTGTCAGGCTTATAATAATTCCGCTGCTTACACTGCTTGTGCTTTATATTATACCGGCGGGACACGGTCAGATTGGAATGATTACACTAATTGCTGCGGCAACACCGGTTGGAACGAGTACGGCAATATTTGCACAGAAATTCGGGCAGGATTATGAGAGGGCAGTATGTATGGTCTGTCTGTCGACGCTGTTTTCGATTATTACAATGCCGGTTGTGATGTATCTGGCACAGATGTGGATTATGTAGTTTAATTATTATTTTTGGTTATGGTTTTATAACCAACATGTATTTTACAGGAATAACACAATGGTATATTATACAGACATCAAAGGCAAAGGCGCCATGACCCGGAAGGGTTTCTGGCTCCTTTGCCTTTTTTGCGTATGAGCGTTCATGAAGAAACTTTGGTACAGACAAGTGATGTGCTATTGGCAATATGAGGAAGAAAGGAACTAAAGCTATGGGAAATAACGGAATTGAATTGGAAAGAGATGGCTTTAAGAGCCGTACAGGTTTTATTCTTGCCTGTATCGGTTCGGCAGTAGGAATGGGAAATATATGGCGTTTTCCATATATGGTATCTGCATGGGGTGGTATGACATTTTTAATACCTTATGTATTATTTGTAATATTGATAGGTTCAACAGGTGTTATCGAGGAGATGGCACTTGGCCGTGCAACTAAGGGCGGACCTATTAAAGCATTTGGCGACTGTATGCAGATGCGTACAGGAAAGAGAAAAGCAGGTGAGGCAATTGGTTTTATTCCTGTGCTTGGCTCACTGGCTCTGGCAATGGGCTATACTGTAGTTGTTGGCTGGATATTCAAATATACTTATCTTGCATTTTCTGGAAAGCTTTCAGCAATGGGCAATGATATGTCAGCTATTGGTGGTATGTTTGGAAGTACAGCAAGCACATTTGGCAATAATATGTGGCTTATAATCGCGATGGTTGTAACTGCTGTTATTATGGCACTTGGTATTGCAGGCGGAATTGAGAAAGCAAACAAGGTCATGATGCCTTTGCTTTTCATCATGTTTGTAGGACTTGGAATATATATCTTCACACTTCCTGGTTCAAGTGCAGGTTATAAATACATTTTTACTCTTAATCCTAAGGGACTTCTTGATATAAAGCTCTGGATATATGCATTTGGTCAGGCGTTCTTCTCACTGTCTATCGCAGGTAACGGAACTGTTATCTATGGTTCATATCTTAGTGATAAGGAAAATGTTGTTTCTTCTGCAAGAAATGTTGCAGTATTTGATACTATTGCTGCTATATTAGCTGCATTTGTTATTATTCCGGGTATGGCAGCAGGCGGTGCAGAGTTATCTTCAGGTGGTCCCGGACTTATGTTTATCTATCTTGTAAATGTATTTAATGGTATGCCGGGTGGAAAGATTGTAGGAATTGTATTCTATGTATGTGTTCTGTTTGCCGGTATGAGCTCACTTGTTAATCTGTATGAAGCTCCGGTTGCAACTATTCAGGAGAAGCTTAAGCTTAACCGTGTTGCATCTGTTGGAATTATCGCAGTGGCTGGCTGTGTTGTGTCACTTGTAATACAGGGTATTGTATCAGGCTGGATGGACGCAGTATCTATCTACATCTGCCCACTTGGCGCAATGCTCGCAGCAATTATGTTCTTCTGGGTTGCAGGAAAGAAGTTTGCTGTTGATGCAGTTAATGCAGGTGCAGATAAGCCTGTTGGAAAGTGGTTTGTACCACTTGGCAAATATGTCCTTGTTCCACTTTCACTTGTTGCACTTATTGCAGGTGCTTTACTTGGTGGAATTGGCTGATGGAGGATTGGACTGGTTGATTGAGACTGGCGAATTAGAATTGGCGGATTGCGACTGGCGGATTGCTTTGCAATCCGCCTTTTTTGCGTGGAGGGGAGCGGGAGCGTGGCGGATTGGACCTTGAGGCGGAGGGGAGGCACGCGGAAGTCCAAAAGGAGTGAGAAGGAGAGGAGGATTGGACTTTGAAGCGGAGG
>NZ_QSEK01000033.1 GCF_003464165.1 Eubacterium sp. AM49-13BH
TTCCTCGCTTTCTTTTATAACTCCCATCTAATGTCAGTTCCTCCTTTAGTACCTGATGCTTTTTAAAATGGATATTATATATATGACAGAAAAAATATATTTTTTTTACACAGAAAATTTGATGGATATTTGATTTGAATAAGTGTGGTGCCAGGTTGATTTTTAAAATGGATATTATATATATGACAGAAAAAATATATTTTTTTTACACAGAAAATTTGATGGATATTTGATTTGAATAAGTGTGGTGCCAGGTTGACTTAAAGATAAAACCAATGATAACTTCATATTAATTTATAAAGACAGATGGTAAGTTACAACTGTAGTGTTTGGTTTCGGTAGGAATTGTAGTATCTATGGGAATATAAGTAAAAAAGAAAATGCCCTTTTTCTATAAATATTTATAATTATAGCGAAGGGATAGACGATTATAATAGAAATTAGCCGAAAGGAGGCTGGCGTATGAGCTATATTAAAAGAAATTTGGAGAATGTGATAAATCAAGTTACAAGGGAATATCCAGTAGTTCTTGTTACAGGACCAAGACAAGTGGGCAATACGACAATGTTGCAGAAGTTAATGGAAGGAACGAAAAGAGGATATGTTACACTCGATGATTTGAATGAAAGAGCACTTGCTAAGTCTGATCCAGAATTATTCTTACAATTACACAAGCCTCCTGTATTAATTGGTGAAGTTCAGTATGCACTGGAATTATTTGCTTATATTAAGATGAGCGTAGATAAAAACCATGAACCAGGAAGCTTCTGGTTGATTGGTTCACAGATATTTAAATTAATGCGGGGAGTACAGGAATCCTTAGCGGGAAGAGTGGCAGTGCTTTCTATGACATCCCTTTCTCAGGCAGAAATAGCAGGTGGTGAGATGGAGCGTTTACGCTTGACAAGGCGTCAACACCGCGCTCTAAAGGAGCAGTTGTCTGTATGAAGCCTTCACTTGGTGCAATTGATAAAGATAACTATATCATACCAATTTGGATGATATAGGGTGAGCAAAAATTGCTATATTCACAATCCCCCTGTAATATGCTATCATAATGAAAATTTACAAAGTGAGGTTTATTATGTGGGAGAAATTTAAGGAATTTCTGAAACGCAAGGATATTGAAGTTTCAGTTAAAAGGTATGGAATTGACGCACTGGGAGCGATGGCACAGGGACTGTTTTGCTCGCTGCTTATAGGAACAATTCTTAATACACTGGGAACACAGTTACATATCGGTTTTCTTACTAATACTGTGGCAACAGTGAGTGGCGTAAATTATACAGTTGGAGGGCTTGCGTCAGCAATGAGTGGACCGGCAATGGCAGTTGCTATTGGTTATGCGCTGAAATGTCCTCCACTTGTGCTGTTTTCACTCATAACTGTTGGATTTGCATCTAATGCACTTGGTGGTGCGGGCGGTCCGCTTGCGGTATATTTTGTTGCAATTATTGCAGCAGAAGCAGGTAAAATGATTTCTAAAGAAACTAAGGTAGATATTCTTGTTACACCGCTTGTTACTATAGGTGTTGGAACAGGCGTTGCAGCTCTTATCGCTCCGGCTTTAGGAAAAGCGGCAATGAAGATTGGCGAGCTTATTATGCTTGCAACTAATCTCCAGCCTTTCCTTATGGGAATTGCGGTATCAGTACTTGTTGGAATTGCGCTTACACTTCCTATATCATCTGCAGCTATATGTGCTGCATTTGGACTTACAGGACTTGCGGGTGGAGCAGCAGTTGCAGGCTGTTGCGCACAGATGGTTGGCTTTGCGGTTATGTCGTTTAAGGAAAACCGCTGGGGCGGACTTGTATCTCAGGGAATTGGTACATCAATGCTTCAGATGGGAAATATCATTAAAAATCCGAGAATATGGATTGCACCGATAGTTACGTCTGCAATTACAGGTCCTATGGCAACATGCCTGTTCAAGCTGCAGATGAATGGTACTCCGGTATCATCCGGTATGGGAACTTGCGGATTTGTCGGTCAGATTGGAGTATATTCAGGCTGGGTAAATGACATTACCAATGGAACTAAGGCAGCAATTACAGGATTTGACTGGGCTGGAATGATACTTATATCATTTGTTCTTCCGGCAGTTCTTTGCCCGCTTATTAATATGCTTCTTAAGAAGATTGGCTGGGTTAAAGATGGAGATATGAAATTGTCTTAAAATGAAAATTGAATTAAAAATTGAATATAAAATCTGTGATTAAAAGGTTGACATCAGGTAGCTTTTGAAATATACTTTTAATCAAAGTGTTGACGAGAAGAGTACTATGTTACGGTTCTACAGAGAGAAGCATATATGGTGGAAGTGCTTTAGAATACGGATATGGGAAAACCACCTCTGAGCGGCCCCAATACGGCACGGTGATTCCGTTATAATCATAATGAGATGTTCTCCTGATTTAGAGAATAATAAGGGTGGAACCGCGGATTGAATATTCGCCCCTTATACAGCAAGCTGGAAAGCCACTGTATAAGGGGCTTTTTTGCGCGAGTAGCGATGAGAATATACAGGGAAAGTCAACAGCTGTGCTTGCACAGGGTGTGGACTTTGCATGGATATTCGAGGAGCACCGCGACAGTGACAGAGCGAAGCTCTGGAACATGAGCTACGAGCACAAGCAGCGATGAGAATAGGAACAAAAATATTAACACAAAAGGAGATTTATCATGGTTAATTTTAAGGAAGATGAAAGACTGAATACTCTTAATCATTCATGTGCACATGTTATGGCACAGGCAGTTAAGCATTTATATCCACATGCTAAGTTCTGGGTTGGACCAGTAGTAAAAGAGGGATTCTATTATGATATAGACCTTGGAGACAATGTAATCAATGACGAAGCTATTGAAGCTATCGAAAAAGAAATGAAGAAAATCTGCAAGGAAGGCAAGAAGATATACAGAAGAGAAGTTTCTAAGCAAGAAGCCCTTGAGATGTTCAAGGATGATATGTATAAGCTTGACCTTATAAGCGGTCTTGAAGATGGCAACATTACAGTATATGACCAGGGCGATTTCACAGACCTCTGCCGTGGACCTCATGTTGATAATACTAAGCTCTGTAAGAATTTCAAGCTTGTTAAATATTCTGGTGTATACTGGAAGGGCGATGCTAACAATCATGTAATGCAGAGAATCTATGGTGTATGTTTCCCAACAGCTGAGGAGCTTGAAGAACATCTTAAGCTTCTTGAGGAAGCAAAGGAACGTGACCACAGAAAGATTGGCAAAGAAATGGAACTTTTCATGTCAGATGACTTAATCGGGCGTGGACTTCCAATGTTCTTACCAAAGGGATATACAGTATGGCAGGAGCTTGAGAATTACATTAAGGACAAGGAAAGAAAGCTTGGATACCTTCATGTAATGACACCATGTGTTGGTACAGTTAATCTTTACAAGACATCAGGCCACTGGGATCACTACAAGGAAAACATGTTCCCAGCTATGGAAGTTGAAGGCGAATCATTTGTCTTAAGACCAATGAACTGCCCTCACCACATGATGATATATGCTAATAAAATGCATTCTTACAAGGATCTTCCTATAAGAATTGGTGAGATTGCACATGACTTCAGATTTGAGGCAAGTGGAACATTAAAGGGTATTGAGAGAGGAAGACATTTCTGCCAGAATGATGCCCATCTTTTCGTAACACCAGAGCAGATTGAGTCAGAATTTGCCAAGGTTGTAGACCTTATATTTGAGACATACAAGGATTTCAATATTACAGATTACCGCTGTGTTCTCTCATTAAGAGATCCAGAGGATAAGGTAAAGTATCATGATGATGATGAAATGTGGAACAATGCTGAGAACGCATTAAGAAAGGTTCTTAATGATATCGGAATTGAGTACACAGAGGAAATCGGAGAGGCTGCATTCTACGGACCTAAGCTTGATGTTAATGTTAAGCCTGCTATCGGTAATGAATATACTTTATCAACATGTCAGCTTGATTTCTGTCTTCCATCTAAGTTCAACTTAACATACATTGATAAAGATGGACAGAGAAAGACACCTGTAGTTCTTCACAGAGCTATCCTTGGTTCTCTTGACAGATTCATGGCTTATATACTTGAGGAGACAAAGGGCAACCTTCCATTATGGCTTGCTCCTGTACAGGCTACAATTCTTCCAGTTAAGAATGAAGATGAGGAGTTAAATGCTTATGCACATGGTCTCTATGATTATCTTGCTGATAATGGAATCAGAGTTGAGATTGATGAGAGAGCAGAAAAGCTTGGATACAGAGTAAGAGAAGCTCAGGTTAAGAAGATTCCTTACCTTATTGTACTTGGTAAGAATGAAGCAGCAGAAGGAACTGTAAGCTACAGACTTCACGGCGAGCAGAAGTCAACTACAGTATCTAAGGACGAATTTGTTGCAATGCTTAAGGATGAGATTGCTACTAAGAAGAATAATCCTGCAGCAGCTAAATAATTAGACTGACCTTACAGAAAGAAGCGTGACAATATGTAATTTATTACGCATTGTCATGCTTCTTGTTTATATTTAAGAAAACAATAGGAAAATAAATGGCTAGATATTACTATAAAAAGAAAAAGAAGAAATTCGTGCCAAAGGATCTTGCGAGTCTTAAGGAACTTAAGATAAAGACCGCCTTAATGGAGAGCATACCTGAGGATATAGCACAGCTGTATCCTGAAGCCAGAAATATAAATAGACATTTTATATTGCATATAGGGGAGACTAATACTGGAAAAACCCATGATGCACTTGAGGATTTTTACAATGCAGATGCAGGAATGTACCTTGCACCTTTAAGGCTGCTTGCGTTAGAGATTCAGGAGATGAGCCTTGCCAGAGGAATTAACTGTTCTTTAACAACAGGTGAAGAGAAGGATATAAGGGAAGGTGCAAAGCATTTATCGTGTACTGTAGAGAAGATGGATATAAGCAGGCATTATGATGTCTGTGTAATAGATGAAGCCCAGATGGTGTCAGACAAAGACAGGGGCTGGGCGTGGACAGAAGCAATTCTTGGTGTCAATGCGGATGTTATTCACATATGCATGTCACCGAATGCAATACATATCGTTAAAATGCTTATAAAAATGTGTGGAGACACATATACAGACATAAGACATAAGAGAAATTCAAGGCTTATAATGGAAGACCATGATTTCATATTTCCGGATGATATACAGGATGGTGATGCTTTAGTCGCATTTTCACGAAGAAAGGTACTTATGCTTGCAACACTGCTTAAAAAGGAAGGTTATAAAGTAAGTGTTATATATGGTTCGCTTCCTTACAGTGTAAGAAAAGCAGAGGTTGCAAGGTTCTTAAGTGGCGAAAGTAAGATAGTTGTATGTACTGATGCGATTGGAATGGGAGTGAATCTTCCAATAAGAAGAGTTATATTTACTGAAGCAAGAAAATTTGATGGCAAATCAAAGAGATCTCTTAATATGAGTGAGGTCAAGCAGATTGCCGGAAGAGCCGGACGAAAAGGAATGTATAATCAGGGATATGTTAATTCTTTAGAAGACAGGGAACAGATAGGTGAGCTTCTGCATGGAAGATATGAACAGATAACAAGCTGCGTTATACAGCCGCCTAGAAAAGTGCTCGATATGCCATACAGTCTGTCGGAAATATTTAAGATATGGTTAAAGACTACTGAGAAAAAATGCTTTTCGGTTGCAGATCTTAAGAATCGTATTAAGCTTGCTGAATATATTGAGAAAAAACATGGTGAGAAGATTAATAAAGACCTTGAATACAGTCTTATTAATATACCATTTGATGAAAACAGTGAACAATTAAAATATCTGTGGCAGGATCTGGTTGATATGACAGCAGATGGTGAACCTGTAAGCAGAATGTGGTACTATGTTGATACAGAATATGATGATATAACGAACATGAAACTTGATGATCTGGAGCAGTTATATAAAAAACTGGATTTGCTGAATTCGTATTGTAATGCACTCAATATTTCAGAATATAATGAGCGTATAAGAATGTTGAAGGAAGATATATCAGAACGAATAGTAAGCGAGCTTACTAATGGCGAGTTTTTTAACAGATGCAAACGATGCGGAAAGAAGCTGGAATGGAATCATAAGTTTGGCATGTGTGAAAAATGTTATGAAATAAACAGGCTTGAGAGAATACGTTATAGAAACAGATAAATGTAGGTAAAAAGGTCTACATTTTGCTTTTTTATGCAAACATGATGATTTCAAACTGACAATATATAGGGGATGTGTTATATTTAATGCACCAAATATATGTTTCTATAAAATGTAGATATTTTTGGAGTAAATTATCGCTGTTTTGTGATAATACATTTATAAAGTAATAATTATGGAAGAGGAAAATGCTATGAGTGAAAGTATTAAAGGTAGAATTCATCAGGTAGAAAGCTTTGGCTCGGTTGATGGACCAGGGGTAAGATATATTGTATTTCTTAAGGGCTGCCATATGAGATGCAGATATTGTCATAATCCTGAGACATGGAAAGAAGAAGGCGGAACATTAGAAACAGCGCAGGAAGTGTTCGATAAAGCTTACCGTTACAGAAATTACTGGAAGAATGGTGGCGGAATCACTGTAAGTGGTGGTGAAGCGCTTCTTCAGATGGAGTTCGTAACAGAACTTTTTGAAATTGCAAAGAAGAATGGTGTACACACAACGCTTGATACATCAGGCAATCCTTTCAAGATGGAGCCTGAGTATCTTGAAAAGTTTGATAAACTGATGGCAGTCACAGATCTTTTTCTTCTTGATATTAAAGAGATTAATGATGAGAAGCATAAGGACCTTACAGGATGGACTAATAAGAACATTCTTGACCTTGCAAAGTATCTGTCTGACCACAATAAGGATATGTGGATAAGACATGTTCTTGTTCCAGGAGTTACAGATGCACAGGAAGATCTTGAACAGTTAAGAGATTTTGTTGCCAGCTTAAAGACAGTAAAAAGATTTGAGGTGCTTCCATATCATACACTTGGTGTATTCAAATGGGAAGAATTAGGAATTCCATATACACTTTCTGACGTAATGCCACCGACTAAGGAAGAGATTGCAAGAGCTAACGAAATATTAAAGACAGCAGAATACACAGAATATCTTGAATAATAAGGTTAATTAAACTAATAGCCTCCCGGACGTATATTTGTCAGGGAGGCTTATATATTACTTAAAAATATGCTATTTACGGCCAGCTCTTAATCCGTCATTAAGGCCTTCGAGGTATGAAAGTGCTTTTTCTTTACCTGATGTGTTAAGCTTTTTATAATATCTGAGAAGTCTTGTTTCATTATCAGATAATGATTTTACCTGTACAACATTTCTGACATCAGATTTCATCATTATATAGTCCATACTAGCATCTAATATTACGCTAAGCTTCATAAGTGATGTGACGCTTGGAAGGTGTCTTCCCTGTTCGTATGCACTTATGGTTTCCTGAGCAACCCCCAGTTCAGTACTTAATCTTACCTGTGTTATATGTTTTTCTTCACGTAATTCACGGATTCTATTACGATACTCCTGCATATAGTATTCCTCCATAGTTCATCTAATCGAGATTGGACTATTAGAAAAATAACATTTTATCAGCATAATAATAGTAGTATAAATGGTAATTTATGGCAATTATACAGGTTTATATGGTATTGATGACAAAAAATGCTTATGGAAAATCTTATGCCAGTATGTTATGATTTTCTTTGACAGTGAAACTGTCAAGGAGTAGATAAATGGGGGACAAATATTATGAAGAGACGATATACAGCAGCTTTTATTGCTGTAATGATTGCAGGAGGTCTGTTCGCAGGTTGTGGCAGCGCTGCCAGAGATAATGTGGCTTCTAAAGAGAAGGACGTTAATAAAGAGCAAGTAGCAACTAAAGCAATTGCATACGAAGAGACATTTGAAAAAGTCACACAGAAAACAGATAGTGAGAACAATAAGCAGACTGAAAGTAATCAGCAGGATGCCAATGCATCAGATTCATCTGACAATCAGACAGATGCTGGACAGGCAGACACAGGCACAGATAATGTGCAGGAGAATTCACAGAATAGTGGATATCAGGATGATGCCAGTCAGGATGACAGCTATCAGGATAATGGCTCCGGTTATGGCTCAGAATCAGATGACAATGGTGGTTCATCTGATGCCGGAGAGAATTCAGATGATTCTTCTTCTGGCGAAAGTGCTAATGTCATTGATGATGAAAGCCTTCTTGCAATTGCAAAGATTAATACGGTTACATATAGTGAATTTGCAAACAGGGTGTTAGAACTTGTTAATAATGAAAGAGCTAATGCTGGCGTTGCTCCGCTCGTTCTGGATGAGGCACTGTGTAATGCAGCTAACATGAGAGCTATAGAGATGGATTGTACAGGTGTGTTTGGACATAAAAGACCTAATGATCATAGCTGCTTTGAAGTGTATGATATATGTAATGTTGAATGGCAGAATGCATGTGGTGAGAATATTGCGGCAGGTCAGGCAACTCCTGAAGATGTTATGAAATCATGGCTTAGTTCAGCAGGACACAAGGCTAATATATTGAGCCCGGAGTATACAAAAATGGGGCTGGGTTATAGTAATTCAGGCTGTGGAGCAGGAAGGTACAGTCATTACTGGGCACAGGAATTTGCTGGATAAAAAGAATATGTAAAATAGAAAGAGCCATGCCGGATAATCCGGTATGGCTCTTTCCGAGAAGGAAATTATATGAGAAAAATTAAGATATAGCTTTCTTAATAGCGTTGAATGATTCCTTGCTTATATCATGTTCGATACGGCAGGCATCTTCTTCAGCAACTTTAGGATCAACACCAAGTCTTATGAGCCATGATGTAAGGAGCTGGTGGCGCTCATATATCATCTCAGCAATCTCTTTACCTGATTCTGTAAGATATATGTAACCTTCTTTAGTTACCGTTATATGATTAGATTCTCTCAAATTCTTCATTGCAATACTGACGCTTGATTTCTTGAAACCTAATTCATTGGCAACATCTATTGAACGAACCACAGGAAGCTTTTTGCTTAACATTAATATTGACTCAAGATAGTTTTCTGCTGATTCATGAATAACTGACATAATTATATCCCCCGATTACTTATAACGATATTGATATATGAATTATAACACGCATGTATATTTAATGCAAATGCGCTGAATATAAATTAATCATAAAATTTATTAAAACACTTGGTAAAATGTGGATGGAAAAGCGTATCAGTGTTGCAAATAAAATGAATGCAGTTTAAAATGTAAAGAAGTGTATGTAAGATAATATTATGTTAGAGGGTGTTTTTTTTGAATAGTAGCAATATAGAATGGATAGAAAAACTGAATTGCCTTACAGACCTGCATGTACATCTTGATGGTTCGCTGTCGCTTGAATCTGTAAGACATCTTTGTGGTATGCAGAATATAGAAACAGGTGATGATGCAGAATTGTCAGCAAAGCTGAGTGTGTCATCAGATTGTAAGAATCTTAATGAATACCTTGAAAAGTTCGAATTCCCACTTCAGCTTTTGCAGACGCGTGAGGCTGTTAGATATAGTGTGTGTCAGCTTGTTAAGGAGCAGGAAGAACAGGGGGTAATATACAGCGAGATAAGATTTGCGCCGCAGCTTCATACAATAAAAGGATTGTCACAGCAGGAGATTGTTGAAGCAGCATGTGAGGGACTCGATGAATCAAGAAAGTACTGGAAGTCATATTCCTGTCACAATCTTATATTATGCTGTATGCGTTCGGATGATAATAAGGATGCTAATATGGAGACAGTAAGACTTGCTGCATTATATGCTGAAGAGGGAAGCGGTGTTGTGGCGGCAGACCTTGCAGGGGCAGAAGGACTTTATGCAACGGATACATTTGCAGATGTATTCAGGGATGCCGTGCAGAAAGGAGTACCATTTACTATTCATGCAGGCGAGGCAGCTGGAGCAGAAAGTGTTGAATGTGCATTGAATTTTCAGGCAAAAAGAATAGGACATGGCATAAGATGTATAGAGAATCCTTTAGTTATGCAGGAACTTGCAGACAGAGGTGTTGTGTTGGAATTATGTCCGACAAGCAATCTGAACACTAAAATATATGAGACAATAGGGGATTATCCGATACAGCAGCTTATGAATAAGGGGATAAGAGTTACTGTTAATACGGATAATATGATGGTTTCTAACACTACAGAGGCGAGGGAACTGGCGTTGGTTGCAGATACATTTAATATGGAGAAGAAAGATGTTAAGCAGATGATAATGAATGGCGTTGAAGCTGCATTTGCAACAGAGGGAATAAAAAACCGCTTAAGGGCAAGGGTGGAGACACAGTTTGCCAAAGTGGCGGGAATAAGAGGTTAGGATATGAATGAAATTAATGAATTATTTACTAAGGAGAATGTAGAAAAGATATATGTTCCGGATATTGTTAAGGATGATCTGCTAAGTATTATAGAAGAAAAGCTTAAGAAAGCAGGATTCTATTACAGGGTTGCATACAGGGTGAAAGCTCCTGATTCAATGCTTGATAAACTTATATTAAAGGATTACAGAAGACCGGGGACAGAGAATCAGGATAAGAAGATGCAGGATCTTATTGGAATCAGAATTATACTGTATTATGCGGATGATGTTGAGATTGTTAAGAATTTTCTTGATACGATATTCTCTATGCCGGGCGTGTGGAATACAACAGAGGCCAATGAATATGAGTTCAGGGCAATGAAGATTAACGGAATATTCAAGCTGCCGGGATATCTTAGCAAGACCATTGTTAATCCGGAGCTTGGAGATTATGTGGATGATACATTTGAGATACAGGTAAGAACTAATTCTTTTGAGGGCTGGCATGAGATTGAACATGATATGAGATATAAAGGCTCAGCTTTTGGCACGGGTAATGAAGCACTTGCAAGAAAGATGAACAGTATTCTTGCGACACTGGAGTTATGTGATGATTCAGTTGTGGGGCTGATTGAAGATTTAGGACATCAGCATTACAAAGATAGAAAATGGAACTATATGTTAAGGTGCCATTACAGACTGAAGTTTACAAGAGAACCGCTGCATCCATATATTGAAGAGATATTTGATGAAGATACAGAACTTGCCAAAAAGTTTTACAAGTTTAAGAGAGAACCACTGTTAAAGCAGCTTTGGGATAATACAGGAGATAAAGGACCAGAGATAACTGTTAATAATATTGTGAAGATAGTTAACCAGATTGGACCTGAAGATGAAAGGCTGAAAGAAGCATTTGCAAGGATAGAACATGAGAAGAAGCAGGAGAATGATAATATAGCCAAGAGAAGAAGATTTGAGCCGTTCAAGCAGTTTGGCTCATATATGGTGTTTAAGGCTGATACATATATTGATCTTAGCAATCTTGTCATGGCAGATGCGTTCAGAAAAGCTACAGGATATATATATTCGTGGGTTAAGTCAAGATTTGAGGATGTATTTACAGACCTGCCAGATAGTGCTGGAACTTATGTTAATGCGGAACCAGGATATTCTGTTAATCTTTTATATGATGCAGATAATGTGTATTTTTCTGAAAAAACTACACATCTTGATACTAAGATACCAACAAGAGTATGGATATCTGAAGCAGTTGTATGCAGAGAAGGTGACAGACTGAAATTCACGGTATCTAACAGATATGCAGAGCCGGCAGACAGATACAGGGATAATGAAAATGTACTGTTTTCAAGACCTAATTTCTTTGGAGAGATTGCAGACAATATAGGCATTGTTGATGTGGAAAGAATGAGGGAATCTGTAAGATATGTTGAAGACAGTAAGGATTATGATGATCTTACAACACTGATTGCAGATGAAGAAAGAACATTCCCTGTTATAGTATTTATGGCAAGTGATGGCAGATGGCTTGATAAATTTGATATTAACTATTTTGCTTATCTTGTAGGATATTATGCACATATCAAGATGATAAGAAGCCCCTATGAATCACGAAAGTTTGCTAAGGATTACGGTCTTAAGATAGATGAATGTGCAGATTCAATTACTGTATTCTATCCAGGAAGAGAACCATATACAAGCTATAAGACAGATATTTTCCATACAACATTTGAGGTTATTAAGGTTGAAAAGAGAAAATACTGGAATGAAAATGGCTGCAGGGCATACAGAAGAAAGCTTGTTTCAGAAATAAGAGAGAATAATGTGTTATAATATGAATCTTATGATTATGTGTCAGAGGAGAACAGCATGGATAAATGTGTACTTGTAGTTGATGATAATGATTTTAACAGGGAACTTGTAAGAGATATTCTTGAAGATGAAGATATAACAGTTTACGAGGCAGAAGATGGCAGTTCAGCGATTGAACTGCTTGAAAGTGAACAGGCGGATGACATAGATGCAGTTCTTATGGATGTGAGAATGCCAGGAATAGATGGTATAGAGACTACGAAAATTATAAGAACTAAGAATGGAAAATGTACAGATGTGCCAATAATTGCTATGACAGCAGATGGCTTTGGAACAGAGATGGAGATGTTGCAAAAGATAGGCATGAATGGACTTATATCTAAGCCTGTAGATGTGAATACGTTGGTAGAACAGATAACAGAACTGGCAGGGTGGTAAACACTCTGCCAGTTCTGCATGTATATTATCTTGATTCACCCATAAAGAAGAGTGCAACTGTTCCAGGACCGGAATGTGTGCCAATTGTAGGACATATATAATTAATCCATATGTTATCTATGCCGAATCTTTCTTTGACAAGACCTGCTACGAACTGTGCATCTTGTAAGCAGTCACCATGACTGATGAATACAATATCATTCTTATCCCTGTATGAACCTATATGTTCCTCCATACGGTCAACTAAAGCAATAAGTGATTTCTTTCTTCCACGGACTTTTCCTATATTAATAAGCCTGCCTTCATTATTTACATGAAGGATTGGCTTGATATTGGCAAGTGTACCAATAATGGCAGTAGTCTTAGAAACACGGCCGCCTCTATATAAGTGGTTTAAGTCATCAACAGTAAAATTATGTACTACATTAAGCTTGTGCTCATTGACAAAGTCTATTATTTCGTCCATAGATTTTCCGGATTTCTTCATTTCGATAGCTTTATATACTATAAGACCTTCACCCATTGAAGCAGCTAAAGAATCAATAACAACGATTCGCGCTCCCGGATGTTCTTCCATAACTTCATTGGCAGCTATGCAGGCGTTATTGTAACTGCTGGAAAGTGCTGATGAAAATGCAATATGAAGAATATCAAAGCCCTCATTGACGCGTTTTTCAAATATTGTCTTACAATCTTGCGGATTGCATGCCATAGTTGTTGGCATCTCGCCTTTACGCATTCGGTCGAAAAATTCTTTCTCAGGCATAGTATTGTCTGTTCCATAGATTACTTCACCAAATGCATAGAATAAAGTGTGGATATCAATGTTGTTTTCTTTAACATAATTGTCAGGCAAATCGGCAGTTGTGTCAGTTGATATAAGAAAATCTTTCATAAATGTCAGATCCTTTCTTGATTTATTTTCTGTATTATAATATCATTATTGAGGTGATATTCCAAGACTTAAGATTAATTGCATTGTAATAAAATTTTGCAAATAAATTTTTAAAATGGGGTTGACATATGCTGCTTGGAATGATATTATGCAATAGTTGCAAAGCAAAGCAGAGTATCCACTCTCACCTCAGCGCACAGGGCGACTCGGGTTGATATTTAAGAATTACACATAATATAGGATTGTGTTTTGATTAAAGAAAGTGGATAGCTGTGCTATTCACTTTATTTTTTTATATGGGGGTGTACCGCTATTAACGAGTTAATGATTAACGAACAGATTAGATGCAAAGAGGTTCGTGTTATTGGAGAAGAAGGACAGCAGCTTGGAGTTATGGCATTAAGAGATGCTTTAAACATGGCTAAGGATGCAGGAGTAGATTTAGTAATGGTTTCGCCATCAGCTAATCCACCTGTATGCAGAATTGTAGATTATGGCAAGTTCAAGTACGAACAGCTCCGCAGGGAAAAGGAAGCTAAGAAGAAACAGAAGACAGTAGAAGTTAAGGAAGTTCGTTTATCACCTAACATCGATGTCAATGACCTTAATACTAAGTGTAACTCAGCAAGAAAGTTCATTGAGAAAGGTAACAAGGTTAAAGTATCATTAAGATTCAGAGGAAGAGAAATGGCTCATATCGACTCTACTAAGCATATATTAGAGGATTTTGCAGAAAAGCTTGGCGATATAGCTGTAATTGAGAAGGCTCCTAAGATGGAAGGCAGGAGCATGATGATGTTTTTAACTGAAAAACGTTAAAATAAATAACAACTAACAGACATTTTTAGGAGGATTATTATGCCAAAGGTAAAGACAAAAAGAGCAGCTGCAAAGCGTTTTAAAGTAACTGGAACAGGTAAGTTAAAGAGAATGAAGGCATACAAGAGCCATATTCTTACAAAGAAGTCAGCTAAGAGAAAGAGAAATCTTAGACAGGCAGCTATGACTGATGCAACTAATGTTAAGACAATGAAGAAGATTATGCCTTATCTCTAAGATTAATGGTATAACAACATTTATTTAGAGATATAGTTTAAGGAGGAATTTATAAAATGGCAAGAATTAAAGGCGGATTAAACGCAAAGAAGAAGCATAACAGAGTATTAAAGCTCGCTAAGGGTTATAGAGGAGCAAGATCTAAGCAGTACAGAGTTGCTAAGCAGTCAGTTATGAGAGCTCTTACAGAGAGTTATAAGGGCAGAAAGCAGAAGAAGAGACAGTTCAGACAGTTATGGATTGCCAGAATCAATGCTGCTGCAAGAATTAACGGACTTTCATACAGCAAGTTCATGTATGGTCTTAAGTTAGCTAATATCGATCTTAACAGAAAGGTATTATCTGAGATGGCTGTTAACGATGCAGAAGGATTTGCTAAGCTCGCAGAGGTTGCTAAGTCTAAGCTTGCATAATTGATTATATATTATATATCATTGAGATAATAGGCTGTCGTGAAAGCGGCAGTCTTTTCTTTTTAAAATGTATGATATTTCTGTGAACTAATATGAACAGATATGGATAAAATCTCTTTTATGTGATATAGTATGAAAGTCAATTTTTTACTTCTGTATAGAGAAGTAAGAGCGGAGGTCTATTGTGAGAAAAAATTTTTTTAGAAAAGCATCAATAGTTTTATTATCAGCAACAATGCTTATGGCAACTGCATGTAATAAAGAGATTGAAGTAAAATACGATTATAATGTTAATGATTATGTACAGCTTGGAAAATATGAGGATATAGCTGTAACAGTTGATAAAACTTCTATAGAAAATCAGCTTATTGATGATAAGATTGTTGAAGATATAGAGAATAATACAACTTATTCAGAAGTCAGCAGAGGTGCTGTTGATGGAGATCAGATACTTGTAACTTATGTTGCTACAAGTTCGGGTTCACAGTCAACAGGACTGTCTAATACAGATGGTGTTACAATGATACTTGGAAAAGATAAGCTTGGACTTGACATAGAAGAGCTTGATGAAGCACTCTATGGAATGAAGGCTGGAGAGACTAAGGTCATGGTAATTGATTTGCCGGAAACATATAGCAATACAGTATATGCAGGAACTAAGGTAGTGTTTGAGCTTACAATGCAGACAGTTTCACAGCCTAATGTGCCAATGCTTACTAATGCATATGTTAAGGAAACATTTGGATATGATACAATCGAAGAATATAGACAGTCAATAAAGGAATCTCTTGAAACTGATATTAATTCAAAGGTTGAGAACAAGATACAGGAAGATGTATTATCTTCTTTACAGGATACATTCAAGATAAGCAGTTATCCTGATTCACTTATGGAAGAAACAAGATCCAGACTTGAAACATCTATTGGTTTTTATGCGGATTTTTCTAAGCTTTCAAAGGATGAATATTGTCAGAAGCAGTATGGACTTTCTTTTGATGACTTTGTTAAGAAATCTGCTACACAGCAGCTTATCATGGAGGCTATAGTTAAAGACCGCAATATGACAATGAGAGAATACGATTATAAAGGTTCTCTTGATGATTTTGCGGCTGATAACGGATACTCTAATGCGGATACATTTGTTGAAAAATACGGAAAAGATAAGATTGTAAAGGCTATGCTTGTACAGAAGGCACAGGACTATGTTATTGAACATGCCAACATTTCTTATAAGTAAGGCAGGAAAGAATTTAGGTTGTGAGTGGGAACCGGCAGCATATTATTATGCTGCCGGTTCCTGTATTATTTCGTGCCTGTTGAGCCGAAGCCTCCTTCGCCTCTTTCTGTGTCGTCAAGTTCTTCTACTTCGTTGAAGTCTGCTGTGATGTATGGAGCTAAGACTATCTGTGCGATTCTGTCTTTTGGTTCTATGGTTACAGGATTATCTGAATGGTTGTGGAGGGCAACTATGATTTCACCTCTGTAGTCAGAATCTATTACGCCTACTTTGTTGGCTGGGGCAAGACCTTTTTTACATGCCATTCCGCTTCTTGCATAGATGAGGCCTACGAGGCCTGCTGGTATCTCCATTGCTATTCCTGTTTTGATGAATTCAGTTGTGCCTGGCATAACTGTTACAGCTTCTGGCATTCCTGAGTAGAGGTCTGCTCCTGCTGAGAACTCTGTTCCGTATGTTGGGATACAGGCATCTGGATTTAATTTCTTAATATTAACTTTCTGTGACATTGTGTATTCTCCTTTATATTATTAATCATACAGAAGTACGATATTACCTGATTCGAGTGATTCTTTTACAAGGATTGTCCTCTGGTTAGATGAACCCTTGAACTGAAGCATCATATCCTTCTTGTCTTCTTCATATTTGCCGTCAACTATGACGTCAATGTATTGAAGCATTTCTTTAGTTTCTTTCCATTCATTGCACATTTTTTCAACAATATCTTTGTCAAACAGATATCCTGTAAAGCACCATATACTCAGGTTAGGATATATTCTGCGTACTTCTCTCAGCAATGGAAGGAGTCCCTGCTGGTTGCTGTGTTCAAATGGTTCACCTCCTAGAAGTGTGAGACCTGTAACATAGTCTGGGGCAAGGGAATCAATGATTTCTTTGATTGTATCGTCTGTGAAGTCCCTGCCATAATTAAAATCCCATGCAATTTCGTTAAAACAACCTTTGCATCGGTGAGTGCATCCACTTACAAAAAGAGATGTACGCACCCCTGGTCCGTTAGCAATATCGCAGGTTTTTATCTCGGCATAATGCATAATATAAACCCTCTTTCTAAAAGCTGCAATAAATCTGTATTATTAGCTAATAATGACATCTTATCACATGAATTACAGAATTATGAATGCTATATTAAGACTATAGCAAATGATTTAAATCTGTTGTACAATTATAGCAGATTTGCTCGTGACAAACAATGGAGGGTACATATAATGAAAATTTATTTTGACAAGCTTTACAGGTATGACAGATTACAGGAACCGGCAGGCATAGCACTTCCTTTTAAGGAAGGAGAGCTAAAAACTGCTGACAGGATAGCTATTACACAGGATGGCAAAAAATGCATGGTTCAGCCAAAGGTTACATCAAAGCATGCAGATGGAAGCATAAGATACCTGTATGTGGATTTTCTTGCTGATATTCCGGCTAATAAGGGCGCAGTGCTTGAGTTTGAAAAAGAGTCTGATGGAAGCTGTGAAGAAAAGGGAGTATCTGTTACTCAGACTGGGCAGGGACTGTGTGTTGACACAGGCTGTGTTACATTTACAGTAAAGAATAATTCCCAGAATATATTTGAAACACTTGATGATGGAAGAAAACATTATACCGCTCAGAATTTTGAAGGACCATATCTGAAAGATGATATGGGATTATACGACATTAATATTGGTGAATGGAAGATTATAGACGCAGGTCCTGTAAAATGTGTAATCAGAGCTAAAGGAAGTAACATTCTTAATAATAAAAAAGTTGATTTTGAGATAACACTTACATCATATGCAGCTAAGTCATGGATTGATGTTTCATACAGGATTATTAATACAACTTATGATGAGCTTCATATTAAATCACTGGTATTTTATGCAAAGCCTGATGAGACAGTCACTGCAAGTGATGATTTGTTTGATATGCACATTAATATGGGTAATGATTCTACCGGATGTGGAGATGTACTTACGGATAATTCTAAAGAGAATGGACCTGTGTATCACACAAGAGGAACCGGGGAATTAGAGATGATATCTGGTAAAGCACCTGTTTCCAATGTAAGAACACTTGTTGGAAGCTCTAATTATAAGACTGATTTCTATATTGGAAGAGATGGAGTGCAGGTTAATAAGATTATCGATGATGCATATCTTGTAAAGGAAGCAAATGAACATTTTGCCGAGGTATTCTATGGTACATTTCTTGCAGATTATACTGATGGAAATGATGGATTGTGTATAACTGTATATCAGGCACAGCAGAATTATCCGAAGGCAATTAAGGCATATGACGGCGGAGTAGCTGTTATGCTTGTTCCAGAGGATATTGGAAATGTTGTTATGCAGTCTGGTATGGCAAAGGAACAGAGATTCCTGATGCATTTCCATGAACCGGATATGCAGATGTGGGAACTTGATAACAGAAGTACAATATACCAGATGCCTGACAGACCATGCATAGCACCAGAGGAATTCAAGAAGGCAGAAGTGTGTATGGATGTATTCCCTGAACATCTTGTGGATGAAGTTGAAATCGCACTTATTGCAAGGGCTGATAACCATTCAAGATGCTACGGCATGTTGAATTGGGGTGATTCTATTGATATGGGATATACTTTACAGGGAAGAGGTGGCGGAAAACCTGTATGGAGTAATAATGAATATGATTATCCGCATTCATGTGCTCTTATGTATGCAAGAACTGGAATCAGAAGATTCCTTGACTATTTAATAGTTTCAGCAAAGCATCAGATGGATGTTGATGTATGCCATTACAGCAAGAATCCATTAAGAATAGGTGGACAGTGGGAACATACAGCAGGCCATTGTAAGAATGGAATAATGGTATGCTCACATGAATGGGTTGAAGGAGTGATTGATTACTATCATTTTACAGGTGATGAGAGAGGTCTTGAGACAGCTATAAGTATAGGTGATAACATATTAAGACTTCTGGATACACCAATGTATGCCAAACCGGGAGAAGCCAATGCGAGAGAAACTGGCTGGGCTTTACGTGCACTTGTTGCATTATATGTGGAGACAAGAGATGAAAAATGGCTTGCAAAATGTGAGTGGATTATTGACAGCTTTAAGATATGGGAAGAGGAGTATGGCAACTGGCTTGCTCCATATACGGACAATACTCTTATAAGAGTAGGATTTATGATATCAGTAGCTGCAGGAAGCGTAATGAGATATTACAGGGTATTCCCAAGAGAAGATATTAAGCAGATGCTTATAAGAGCAATTGATGATATTGTAGAGAATTGTACTCTTGACAATGGTTTGTTCTATTATAAGGAGCTTCCTTCACTTTCAAGGAATGGAAATAACACACTTCTTCTGGAATCACTGGCAATTGCGTATGAACTTACAGGTGATAAGAAATATCTTGAGTATGGTTTCAAAACATTTGAAACTAATATTAATAACACAGGAAAGGCAGGAATTGGTTCTAAAAAGGTTATAGATGATGCTGTTATTGTTTCTGGTGACAGTACGAAAGGATTTGCACAGAGTTTTATACCACTTGTTACATATTATAAGGCACTTGGAGATACAGGATTAATTAATAATGTAAAGCTGTATTGATAATTGAGATAAAGGTGCATACAGAGTTTAATACGGTGAGAGAAAGCAAACGCGTTTCGCTTGGGCGGGCTTTCTCTCACCGTTCTTTTGTATATAGCAGCATTAACGCCCTCACAGCTTGGAAAAGTCGCAGATATTTACTGGTTTTTTTATGTAATATATAGTATAATCTTTCAAAAGTGTTTGTAATTGACGGAAAGGTGGTTTTTTATGAGAATCGGAATAAGAGCACATGATGTTGCATACGCTCCATTAGAGGAGCTTATACCTAATATACATGCACAGGGTTTTCACTGTATGCATATAGCACTAAGTAAGTCTATTAAGGAGTTTAAGCCGGGCGTGGAGACTATGACTCCGGGACTCGCTATGTATATTAAGGAATTATGTACAGAGAATAAGGTTGATGTTGCAGTACTTGGTTGTTATCTTAACCTTTGCAATCCCAATCCTGAGAAGCATAAGGAGATTGTTGAGAAGTATAAGGCACATATAAGATTTGCAAGTATTCTTGGCTGTGGAGTTGTTGGTACTGAGACCGGTGCGGTTAATGAGGAGTATAAGTATGAGCCAGCTAATCACAGTGAGGAGGCTCTTCAGTGCTTTATTGATAATTTAAGACCAATAGTTAAATATGCTGAACAGTTTGGTGTTATTGTGGCAATTGAGCCTGTATGGAAGCACATTGTATACACTGTTGAACGTGCAAGAAAGGTACTTGATGCTATTGATTCACCTAATCTTCAGATTATATTTGATCCGGTTAATCTGTTATGTGTTGATAATCTTGCACAGCAGGATGAGATTATTGAGAAAGCATTTGAACTGTTATTAAAGGATATTGCTGTTGTTCACTGCAAGGATTATATTGTTGAAGGCAGTGAGCTTAAGTCAGTGGCAGCGGGTACAGGAAAGGGTAATCCGGTGACCGGAGGAGGTCTTAATTATCCACTTCTGTTAAAGAAGATTAAGGAGCATAAGCCATATGTACACTGCACACTGGAAAATACTGTTCCTGAGAATGCAGTGGCTACAAGAGAATTTATGGAAAGAACATATGCCAGTGTATAAATAATGGGCTTAAGAAAACTATAACGCTGGACAATTACCAGAGAATGGAGCACGTATGCCAGAGAATATAGAGTTACCAGGCGCAAGCCATAACAAAACTAATCAGGTTGAAAGAGCGGTGGATACACCAGCAGATTTTACAAGTCCTGAGGAATTATATAAGGATCTTATTACAGCTATAAAGAAATACCATCCATCTACAGATCTGTCTGATATCGAGAAGGCATACGAGACCGCAAGAAAGGCACATGAGGGACAGTTCAGAAAATCGGGTGAGCCTTATATAATCCACCCTTTATGTGTTGCTATTATTCTGGCTGAATTGGAGCTTGATAAAGAATCAATTATTGCAGGTCTTCTTCATGATGTTGTTGAAGATACAGTTATGACAAGTGAAGACGTTGCAAAAGAATTTGGTGATGAGGTAGCACTGTTAGTAGATGGCGTAACAAAGCTGACACAGCTTAATTACCAGCATGATAAGATTGAGGTCCAGGCAGAAAACCTTAGAAAAATGTTTCTTGCAATGGCAAAGGATATAAGAGTTATTCTTATAAAGCTTGCCGACAGACTGCATAATATGCGTACAATGCAGTATCAGTCACCGGCAAAGCAGATTGAGAAATCAAGAGAGACAATGGAAATATATGCCCCAATTGCCCATAGGTTAGGTATTTCCAAGATTAAGGTAGAACTTGATGATTTATCAATGAAATATCTGATGCCTGATGTATATAATGATCTTGTTGAACAGGTTAACTTAAACAGACCGGGCAGAGATGCATTTATAAAGAGCATAATTAAAGAAGTCGGCATGCATATAAGCAATGCCGGTATTGAGGCTGAGATAGACGGAAGAGTTAAGCATTTCTTTTCAATCTACAGAAAAATGGTTAACCAGAATAAGACGCTTGACCAGATATATGACATATTTGCAGTAAGAATCAAGGTTGACACTGTAAAAGACTGTTATGCGGCACTTGGTGTAATACACGAAATGTATAAGCCTATTCCGGGACGTTTCAAGGATTATATTGCAATGCCTAAGCCTAATAATTACCAGTCGCTTCATACAACACTTATTGCATCTAACGGACAGCCGTTTGAGATACAGATAAGAACTTACGAAATGCATAAGATTGCTGAGTATGGTATTGCAGCCCACTGGAAATATAAAGAGGGAAAGACAGGTGAGAAGGACAACCAGAGTGAGGAAGCAAAGCTTAGCTGGTTAAGACAGATTCTTGAATGGCAGAAGGAAATGTCTGATAATAAGGAATTCTTATCATCAATTAAGAATGATTTAAATCTTTTTTCAGACAGCGTATATTGTTTCACACCTTCAGGAGATGTTAAAACACTTCCAGCAGGTTCTTGTCCTATAGATTTTGCGTACAGCATACATAGTGCAGTAGGAAACAAGATGGTAGGAGCAAGAGTTAATGGAAAGCTTGTTAATATTGATTATGTCATCAAGTCAGGTGACAGAATAGAGATTATTACATCGCAGAATTCCAAAGGACCAAGCAGAGACTGGCTTTCAATAGTAAAGAGTACTCAGGCACGAAACAAGATAAACCAGTGGTTTAAGCAGGAGTTAAAGGAAGATAATATTCTTAAGGGCAAGGAAATGATTGCCAATTACTGCAAGACTAAGGGAATTGTTTTATCTGATATTACCAAACCTGAATATGTTGAAAAATGTCTTAATAAATATGGTTTTAAGGATTGGAATTCAATTCTTGCAGCAGTTGGTCATGGTGCATTAAAGGAAAGTCAGATTGTAAACAGACTTAACGAAGAACATCAAAAGACCAAGAAAGCAGAGATTACAGATAAAGACGTTCTTGAAGAAATTGTTGCGGCAGAATCTAAGGATAAGGCCAAGAAGAAGGAAGGCAAGGGTGGAATTGTTGTTAAGGGAATCCATGACGTTGCTGTGAGATTTTCAAAATGCTGTAATCCGGTTCCGGGAGATGAGATTGTCGGATTTGTTACACGAGGAAGAGGTATATCAATTCACAGAACAGACTGTGTTAATATAATCAACTTCCCAGCCAACGAGCGTGCACGTCTTATTGAAGCCGAATGGGAACAGGGACAGACTAATGATACTTATGAAGTAGAGATTAATATATTTGCTAATAACAGAACAGGACTGATTGTTGATATATCAAGAATGTTTACAGAAGCAGAAATTGATGTTAAATCCATGAACTGTCGTCTTAATAAGAAAAATGTTGCAACAATAAGCATGGGATTTGATATTCACGGAAAAGAAGAACTTAACAGAATTATAGATAAGTTAAGAAAAATAGATGGAGTTACTGATATAACCAGAACTGCAGGCTAGGAGAGATGTATGATAAAGATTGAATCAAGAGTATTAGGACCAGTAGGAACTAACTGCTATCTTATAATTAATAAAGAGAATAATGAAAGCATTATTATTGATCCGGCAGATTCGCCTGAGTCTATATATGATATGGTTGTACGTTCGGGAAGTAAGCCACAGGCAATACTTCTTACACATGGACATTTTGACCATATAGGTGCTGCCAATGAAGTGCGTGAGCATTATGGGATTAAGATATATGCATCATGTGGTGAGGAGAAGCTGCTTGCTTCACCTGCAAGAAATCTTTCTAATGCATATGGAATGAGTCTGAGAGTTACAGCAGATGTACTTCATAATGATGGGGATATTCTTGAACTTGCAGGACTTAAGATAAAAGCAATTCATACACCGGGACATACAGCAGGTGGAACATGTTATTATATTGAATCGGACAAGACTCTTATGTCAGGAGATACATTATTTGCAGGTTCAGTTGGAAGAACAGATTATCCTACAGCAAGTTCTGCGGCAATGATGGAATCTCTTCATGATAAGCTTTGCAAGCTTCCTGATGATACAGATGTATATCCCGGACATGGTGAGTTCACAACGATTGGATACGAAAAGCAGAACAATCCGTTTATGTGATGCCCGCAAGAGAAAAGGAAGCAACGCGAAGCGTTATTTACTTTTCGCGGGGCATCAACGAGCAAACAGCCTGCGAAGCAGGCGGAGAAGCACGATAGTGCGGGTTTGCGAGTATGGAATCAGCAGGCGAAAAGAAACTGACGCGAAAAGGAAGCAACTATGATATATATTAAGATTGATAATGATGTATTTTATGATGATGCAGTTGTGCTTGTACGTTCATTTTATCCAAGAACTGAGGTTATGGCACTTAAGGCAGATTCCAAGCCGGAAGAGAATGATGAGATTCTTTCAATAGAAGTTCCTGATACCACAGGGCTTGATAAGAAGAATGCCCATGAAGTGTTTAAGGACAGCTTATATAAGAAGCTTTCAGAAAAGACAGGAAAGATTCTTCCGTGGGGATATCTTACAGGAGTAAGGCCAAGTAAGATTGCGTATACAATGCTTGAAGAAGGTGCAACAGAAGAACAGATTAAGAAACATTTTATGGACAAGCATTATGCGAGTGAGGAAAAGGCAGACCTTGCACTTACAGTAGCAAGGAAAGAGTTAGATATACTTACGGATATGGATTATAAGACAGGCTATAGCCTGTACATAGGAATTCCGTTCTGCCCAAGTATCTGCCTGTACTGCTCATTTTCATCATATGCGCTTGGTGCATATAAAGATTATGTAGATAATTATGTTGATGCACTTATTAAAGAGATAAGATTCGTCGCTGAATCCATGAAAGGCAGAAGACTGGATACAGTGTACATGGGTGGCGGAACACCTACAACTTTGAGTGCAGAACAGTTAGATAAAGTACTGACAGTAGTTGAAGAAGCATTTGACTTGAGCAGATGCCGCGAGCTTACTGTTGAGGCTGGAAGACCGGACAGCGTGACACCTGATAAGTTCAGAGTACTTAAGGCACATAATGTTGGAAGAATATCTATTAATCCGCAGACAATGAATCAGAAAACACTTGATTTAATCGGAAGAAAGCATACGGTTGAAGATATTAAGAATGCATATACAATGGCAAGGGAAGCCGGACTTGATAATATCAACATGGATATGATTCTAGGACTCCCAGGAGAGGGAGTTGAAGAGGTCGCACATACTCTTAATGAAATTAAGGCTATGGGACCAGAGAGCCTTACTGTACATTCACTTGCAATTAAGAGAGCATCAAGACTCAACATTTTGCGTGAGCAGTATGCGGAACTTTCAATAGAGAATACCGATAATATTATTACAATGACAGAACAGACAGCCCGTGACATTAACATGCAGCCATATTATATGTACCGTCAGAAGAATATGGCCGGTAATTTTGAGAATGTTGGCTATGCAGTTTCTGGTCTTGAATGTATATATAATATTCTTATTATGGAAGAAAAACAGACCATAATTGCGTGTGGCGCAGGTGCTTCAACCAAGGTTGTGTTCCATAATGAAGGCGATGCTAATCATTCTGTAAGAATTGAGAGAATAGAGAATGTCAAAGACGTCAGAAGCTATGTCGAAAGAATTGATGAGATGATTGAGAGAAAGCGGAAGTTCTTTGAGGAGAATGAGTTTTAGAAAATATATGTTCTTAGTGTAAACCTGCCATATGTAGTGCATACGTGTGGCAGAGTTTTTATGTGGTAATAATTACTAATGAACTCGTTATCTTGCGGAAATGTACATATTATGATACTATTTTATCAGTGAAATAATGGTCGGAACAATTATATATGTACAAAGGAGCTGATTAATATGCGAGGCAGAACAAGATGTTTATTAATGGTAATTATCATGAGTATATGTATGCTCGTGGGTTGTGGTACAGAGACAGCGGAAAATGCTACGACGAAATCTGTAACACAGTCAACAGTTTCCGTTAGTAAAGAACAGACAACACAGAGCGTTGTCAACACAGAAAAAGTCACTAAAGAAAAGACTACAGAGGCAGTAACTGAGAAGACAGAAGCTGCTGCACCTCAGGTTGAGGAGAAACAGCAGGCAGTAGAGGAACCAGTGGTTCCTAACAATTCTGGTAGTTCTACAATGGTATGGATTCCTAAATCTGGAAAGAAGTACCATAGAAGCAGTTCATGCAGTAATATGAAGAATCCGAGTCAGGTTACGCTAGAGAAAGCACAAAGCCTTGGCTATACGCCATGTAGTAAATGTTATTAATATTATAAGACTATTGGAGAGACAATAATGAGTAAGAAGTGTTATAATGTGTAGCAAAAGGATTTTACGATTATTCTGATGGCAGAGACAGGATAGCAACTGGGGAGAGAGATGAAAAGTTCCTTGAAGTCTATCATGCACTGTATGAGGATAAATAAATATTAATCAGGAGGATTATTAATGAAAATAGCAGTAACATACGAGAATGGTCAGATTTTTCAGCATTTCGGACATTCTGAGAGCTTTAAGATTTATGAGGCAGAAGGAAAGAATATTGTCCGTGCAGAGGTAATTGGCACTGATGGAGCTGGTCATAGCGCATTGGCAGCTGTTCTTAAGGATAAAGGTGTAGATGTTCTTATATGTGGTGGAATTGGTAACGGTGCAGTCACAGCACTTTCAGAAGCTGGAATTGATGTATATTCAGGAGCAGATGGAGAAGCAGATGCAGCAGTTGAGGAATATCTTAATGGCGATTTAACATCAGCAGGAGTTAATTGTGACCATCATCATGATCATGAAGAAGGTCATGGTTGCGGACACTGTGGAAGCCATGAAGATGAAGAGTCAGGTTGCGGACATTGTGGAAGTGATGAAGGTGAATCAGACTGCGGAAGTGGTTGTGGCGGCTGCGGCGGTGGCTGTGGTACATTTACACCATCATTTGAAGGACCTAATGTGGGAAAGAAGGTAAAGGTTCATTATAAAGGAACACTTAACGATGGAACACAGTTTGATTCTTCTTACGACAGAGGTGAACCGCTTGAATTTACTTGTGGAGCAGGAATGATGATTCAGGGCTTTGACAAGGCTGTTGCAACAATGAATGTCGGAGACGTTATTGATGTTCATCTTATGCCAGAGGAGGCGTATGGAGAAGCCGATCCAAGAGCGTTCATAACACTGCCTATAAGCGAGCTTCCGGGTGCAGAAGAACTTAAAGTTGATGATAAGGTGTATCTTCAGAATATGTATGGACAGCCATTCCCAGCTAGGGTTGCTGCTTTAACTGATACAGATATCACATTTGACGCTAATCATGAGATGGCAGGAAAAGAACTGAATTTCAGGATTGAGCTTGTAGAAGTTTTATAATTGAATAATATTAAGATACCGGCTGGTACAGCTAAATGCAGTATCAGCCGGTTATTTTATTGTCTGGAAACAAGCTCTTTAGTCAGCCGTATCCATTCTTTCAGTTCTTTCCGGTTTTCATCTTCCTTGCGGAAGGCGGCTGAGAATGGTATACGCATGTCTGGGTCGCCAACCTGTAATATAACTGAATCAGGTGAAAGCTTCATTGAAGTAAGATAACTATTTAGTGTAAATGCAATTCCATATCCCTGTTCAGCAAGTCGGATTCCTGCGTCAATACTGCTTATCTTATAGGTAAGCTCTGGCAGGACATCAGCATAGAAAAGGGCGTCTTCTTCAAGCTGTCTTATACTCTGGTTGCTGTGCTGCAGGATGAATCTTTCTTTTCTTACATGCGCAAGATCAAGCCATGGATAGATGCATGATTCTTTAGACTCTGCAAAAGAGACAGCAGGGTGGCTTTTGGGAAGAATGGCAACAAGACAGTCTTCATATATGGTTTCATAGGAAAGTCTGGTGTTGCTCACGCTGTTATATCCAAAGAACATATCAAGGTCACCGGCAAGAAGCTGCTCTTCATGGTCTGAGAGATGTCCGTCAATGGCATATACAACTGACTGTGGATACAGTCTGTTAAATGCAGTCATAACAGAAGGAAAGAGAGACTCAACCTGACGTACCATGTAACCAATGCGGAGTTTAACAGCCACATTTTTGCCAATATCAATCATGCGGTCCTCAAGTTCAAAGCATTTCATAGTAATATCTCTGGCAGATTTCACGAATTCTTCGCCTGCATATGTAAGAATCATGCGGCGGCCTTTTCTTTCAAAAAGCTGTATGCCAAGTGAAGTTTCAAGCTGTTTAAGATGTATGCTCAAAGCCGGCTGCGACAAGAACAGAGCATTGGCAGCTTTGGTAAGATTTCCGTAATTAGCAATTGTAAGAACATATTGCATGTCTTTTTCAGTAATCATAATTTATCTTTAGTAGAGGACTGTATTATAAGTTGTAAAGTGTTGATAAATAAGCATTTCTTACATTCTTTACACGAAATACTGTCCACTACGTTCTCCTTTCTTTTAGTTA
>NZ_QSEK01000034.1 GCF_003464165.1 Eubacterium sp. AM49-13BH
GTGCACCGGTTGCATTGCCAAATGCATAGCCGGGTAGCCAAGTCGGGACGGGATAAACGCTGAAGGCATCTAAGCGTGAAGCCCCCCTCAAGATGAGATATCCCATAACGTAAGTTAGTAAGACCCCTTGAAGACGACGAGGTAGATAGGCAGAAGGTGGAAGTGTGGTGACATATGGAGCTGATCTGTACTAATAGGTCGAGGGCTTAACCAAAAGAAAAGGTTAAGACGGTTTGGATAGAACAAAGAGAGTTATTCTTAAGAGTAATCGGATGAAAAAGTATTTGCAAAGACAGATATGGTATGATATATTTAATGTGCAGTTTTGAAGGAACAATCCTTCTCCTTAAAGATAGGGGATTGGTCAAATGGTATGATAGGGGTCTCCAAAACCTTTGGTGGGAGTTCGATTCTCTCATCCCCTGCTATTTAAAGGATTTAAGTTGAATTTCAGCTTGAATCCTTTTTTTGCATTTAAAAAGATTAATTACAATGCTGCTAAAACTATATAATAATAATGATGAGGAGATAATCATGAATGAATCTAAATATGAGCATATAGTACACCCATTTCCACCGTTGTATAACTGTGAATCAAGAATATTGATACTTGGAAGTCTGCCGTCAGTTAAGTCAAGAGAGCAGATGTTTTTTTATGGACATCCGCAGAACAGATTCTGGAAAATGATTAGTGGAGTATTTGAAGAGGCAGTTCCGCAGACGATAGAAGAAAAGAAGGCATTTATGTTAAAGCATAATATTGCAATGTGGGATACGATATACAGCTGTGACATAATTGGTTCTAGTGACAGTAGCATTAAGAATGTTGTGCCAACAGATTTGAAAAGCATTATAGATAATTCTAAGATTGAAAAAGTAATATGTAATGGGAAAACATCAGGGAAATATTATGAAAAATATCAGATGAAATATCTGGGAATTAAACCAGATATTCTTCCCTCAACAAGTCCTGCAAATGCTGCATATTCATTGGGGAAGCTTGTTGAGATATGGAAGAAGTCTATAATATATTAGATTTTTAATTATTTTTCAGGCTTAACAACATTAAGAGGCATCATAAGATGATCTATAAGGATGTTATAAGCTTTATCACCATTACCAGCTTTGAGATAATCAAAATATTTCTTGTGTTCATCTAATGTACCAGTTATACGTCCATCAACCTCGAGAGCTGACTGAGAAGTAAGTTTTATCAGATACATAAGTCTTTGAAAAATGTGATTGACCTCATCATTGTTTATGTATTTTACTAAGAGCAGATGAAACTGATGATCATAACTGATGAAATCTTCATAATTGCCATTATCTGGATGATCTTCAATAGTTTTATATTGAAGGTCAAGAATATTGCCAAGTTCTCTGATAGTTTTCTGACCTCTTGCAGTATTTATATCATTTGCAAGACAAGATTACCTCATATTCAAGTGTTGTAATATTTATTGCAATGGTACTTATGGTAACATATCAGGTCATAGCAAGATATTTCTTCAAAAGCCCAAGCAGCGTTACTGAAGTACTCACAAGATACTGTTTCGTATGGCTGATTATAATATCAGCAACATATATGTTCGGACAGAGAGAGCATATTAATATATCAGTTATTAAGGATAAGTTACCTAAAACACCTAAGATGATAGTCAGCATAATTATTGAGCTTGTTACAATCTGCTTTGCTGGACTTGTAATGGTATATGGTGGTTTTTCAATCGCAAAAATGAATCTTGTACAGTTAGATACAATTCTTCATATTCCAACAGGTGTCATCTATTCAATTATTCCAATATGCGGTGTGATTATAATCTTCTACAGCATTTATAATATTGGACTTGAACTCAAAGCAAATAAGCAATAATTATGAGGAGGACTTTCGCATGAGTATAGCATTACAGGTAGCCTTAGTAATGGTTACAATATTAGTTATATTGCTGATAATCGGTGCTCCTATCGGTGTAGCAATCGGTCTTTCATCAGCAGTTTCAATGATATGCATGATTCCGGCAAATGTTTCTTTTGCAACTTCAGCACAGAGAATATTCGCGGGTTCGAATTCATTTTCACTTATAGCCATTCCGTTCTTTATCCTTGCAGGTAATATAATGAACAATGGCGGTATCGCAACAAGACTTGTTAATTGTGCCAAGGTTATTGCTGGTAGAATGCCGGGAGCACTTGCACAGTCAAATGTAGTTGCTAACATGTTATTTGGAGCCATCAGTGGTTTAGGTGCAGCTGCAGCTGCAGCTATGGGAAGCACAATCGGACCATTAGAGGATAAGGAAGGTTATGATAAGAACTACAGCGTAGCCGTAAATACAGCTTCAGCACCGGTTGGAACAATCCTCTTCACGGGCTGCCGTGTTGGTGGAGTTACTATTGAAAGTGTTATCAAGTACATGTTACCGTACTTTGCTATCATTTTCGTAGCATTATTACTGGTTACATACATCCCTGCAATTTCAATGTTCTTACCTAAGATTCTGGGATTGGTGTAATAAATATCTTTTTTCCTAATATAATGTGCACATAGGAAAAGTAAGCGTCTGCAGAGCAGACATTTACTTTTCCTGTGCCATTAGCGAACGAACGGCCATGCGAAGCAGGGCGAAAGAGTGCGAAAGCACGGGTTCGTGAGTGTACGTTAAAAAATGAATAAATTATAATAAGAAAGGCGCGGACTGCTCTTAGTGGTGGTTCGCGTCTTTTGATTTGCCAATAAATAAATACTATGATATCATTAATTATCATGTAATAAAGGAATGATTCAGATGGATAATATTATTATAAGAAGCATGAAAGAAGAGGATTCAGCCGAAGTCCTTGAGATGATGAGGGTGTTTTATGCCTCACCAGCACTGCTTTCAGACCCTTCAGAGGATGTTATGAAAAGGGATATTGCAGATTGTCTCGGAGATAATCCGTTTATAGAGTGCTTTGTATTTGAGGGTAACACAGGTGTTATCATGGGTTATTCAATGGTTGCACACAGCTATTCTACTGAATGTGGTGGTAATTGTGTGTGGGTTGAAGATATATATATTAAGCCGGATTACAGAGGAAAGAGCATTGCAGGTGAGTTCTTTGAACATCTTGATAATATGTATGGAAAAGAAGCTGTAAGATTCAGGCTTGAGGTTGAAGAAGAGAATGAAAGAGCAGTGAAAGCATATAAGAAGGCTGGATTTGAGAAGCTTGGTTATGTGCAGATGGCTAAGGATTACTAATTGGAGTTGTTATGAATA
Organism: Eubacterium sp. AM49-13BH; assembly: GCF_003464165.1. Lineage (GTDB taxonomy): Bacteria > Bacillota > Clostridia > Lachnospirales > Lachnospiraceae > Lachnospira. Next base: position 3,261 of record NZ_QSEK01000034.1, read on the forward strand.
ATAGTTATAATGAAAGAAGCATGAAGATAATTGACCTTAAGAAAACTATCTTAGAGGACAATGACGCTGATGCTGACAGATTAAGAGAAGAGTTAAAGAAGAAAAATATATTCTATATGAATGTCATGTCAAGTCCAGGTTCGGGGAAGACTACAACTATTGTTGGTACAATTGAAAGACTTAAGGAACATTTTAATATAGGTGTAATGGAAGCAGACATTGATTCGGATGTTGATGCACTTACTGTTGCTAGGGCAGGAGTGTCAGCAGTACAGCTGCATACAGGAGGAATGTGTCATCTTGATGCTGATATGTCAAGACAGGGAATGTCTGCGTTAGAAGATGAAGCAGATAATGCACTTGATTTTATTATACTTGAGAATGTTGGTAATCTTGTGTGTCCGGCTGAGTTTGATACAGGTGCATGTCTTAATGTGGCAATTCTTTCAGTTCCGGAAGGAGATGATAAACCACTTAAGTATCCACTTATGTTCGAGAAGTGTCAGGCTGTGATTATTAATAAGATTGATTCAATGCCGGCATTTGATTTTGATATGGACAGGGTTAAGGATAATATTGCAATGAGAAATCCGGAAGCAGTAGTTTTCCCTATTTCTGCAAGAACAGGAGAAGGAATGGATGTATGGTGTGAATGGCTTAAATGCTATGTGGCACAATATTTAGGAGAGAACCAGAATGGGTAATGTAAGAGTAATTGATGTACATCAGAGTGTTTATGCAGTTAATGATGAGATAGCTGCTAAGACAAGGGCAAGACTTAAGGAAGAGAAAACATTTATGGTTAATCTTATGTCAAGTCCGGGAGCAGGTAAGACTACGACTCTGATAAGAACAGCTAATATGTTAGGAGACAGATACCGTATAGGAGTCATGGAAGCAGATATTGATTCTTCTGTTGATGCTGAGAAGATGGCGGCAGCAGGAGTTGCTTCTATTCAGGTGCATACAGGAGGGGAGTGTGCGATGGACGCTCATATGACTATGCAGGCACTTGATGAATTTGACACAGAGGAGCTTGACCTTCTTGTTATGGAGAATGTCGGTAATCTTGTATGTCCAGCTGAGACAGATACAGGTGCATCATGCAATGTTGTTATTCTTTCGTATCCTGAAGGTGATGATAAGCCGCTTAAGTATCCTCTTATGTTCGAGGTGTGTCATGTAGTTCTCATCAATAAAATAGATACTAAAGAGTATTTTGATTTTGATAACAAAGTAGTTGTTGAAAGAATTCACGAAAGAAATCCATTAGCAAAGGTGTTTTTCGTATCAGCTAAGACTGGCGAAGGCTTTGAAGAATGGATAAGCTGGCTTGACAATAATATTAAGGAATGGATTGGAGGTACAGTCTGATGGTAGACAGTCGTAATTTTAAAAAACAGAATCAGAAAGGACAGGGGTTAAAGAAGCATAAGTGGATTCCGCTTGTTGTTATCGTAGTACTTGCACTTGCACTTATTCTTATACAGTATTTTATGATTGATATACTTATGGCAGTCAATACAAAATAGTTCATATATTCATGAATTCGGAAAGATTTAATAATCCCCAGCCCTGCAGATTATCTGGCAGGGCTTTTTTAGTGCAGCAGGAATGGAGTCTTTTCTTTATCTCTTTAGGAGACATGTCTTTTTTTATCAGAACATCTGCAATTGCACCAGAAACAACCGGGGCAGACATGGAAGTTCCACTTTTTACGGAATAACCATTGACAGAATTATTGCATGAACGGATATACGAGCCATTAACAATAGCTCTGGTTTTACGATACATTCGCTTGTTGGACCTCTTCCTGAATAGAAATCTTTGCCATCCGGGGAACCGACAGTGATAATTTTTTTGCAGGTTCCTGGGATTGCAACAGTCTGTCGCCCCGGACCATCATTGCCAGCGGCTGCAACAACAATTATATTATTGTCCCAGAGCTTTTCAATTGCTTTTTCAAGAGCAATAAGATTTTCTTTTTCGCCAAATGTGGTTGCGCCGAAGGATATATTGACAATTCTTATATTCAAATCCTTCTGATGGGAGATTATCCAGTCAGTGGCATCTAAAACATTTTCAATTCTGCCATTGCCAAGTCTGTCTAACACCTTGATTCCAGCGAGCCTGGCAGCAGGACAGATTCCTTTGATTCTGCCGTGGCTTGCATAACCGCTGCCAGCGATAATTCCACTTACATGGGTGCCATGTCCACAGTCGTCATAAGCATTTTTTCTGCCATTGACAAAATCTTTGAAAGCTACTATGCGGTTTTTGAAATCTATATGAGGATATATTCCTGAATCTATTACAGCAACAGTCATTAATTTATTCATAATAATTATTTTCAGAACATAATAGTAATATATTTTAGTATATTCAGATTAGGTGGTTTAGTGCGGTTATATTACAGGGATTAGATGTGACTGATTATTCATTTACTTTCTTATAAATAATTGATATAATTTAAATATAAAAATTGTGGAGGTACTTTAATGAAACAGTTAAATGAAAAAGTTGCTATTGTAACAGGAGCAGGTCAGGGAATAGGTAAAGGAATTGCTCTTTGTCTTGCAAAAAGAGGGGTTAAGGTTATTGCAACGGGACGTAGAGCAGAGCCAATTGAGCAGACAATTGCAGAGATTAAGGAATTAGGTGGAGAAGGCTTTGCGTTTGCATGCGATTCAGCAGACAGAGCAAGAGTTGAAGAGGTTGTTAAGGCTGCTGCAGAAAAGTATGGAACAGTTGATGTTGTAGTAAACAACGCACAGGCTATAGTTCCTTCTGCCCCAGTTGAAGAAACTTCTTATGATAATATGCTTAAGGCATGGCAAAGTGGTGTAATTGGTTCGCTTAACTATATGCAGGCTGCATTCCCTTATATGAAGGAACAGCATGAAGGAAGAATTATTAACTTCGCTTCTGCAACAGGTATGTTTGGTATTGCAGGACAGTTAGCTTATGGTTCTAACAAGGAAGCATTAAGAGGTATGACTAAGATTGCAGCTAAGGAATGGGGACAGTATGGTATATGTGTCAATATCGTTCTTCCAGGAGCTGAATCACCAGCAGCTAAGGCATGGGCTGAGAAGTTTCCAGAGGAATATGCGAAGCAGGTTAACCTTAATCCTATGAAGCGTTTTGGTGATCCAGAGACAGATATTGCTCCAGTCATTGCATTTTTAGCTGGTCCGGATTCATGCTATTTTTCAGGACAGAGCGTGATTGTTGATGGTGCTAATTCTATAATGCCATAATGGCTATATACATATTGAAATAATTTGCTTTTTGGCGGTTCATGGAATATAATATTTACATCAATAATAATCGTGTATGAGAGGTTTATGTTATGGATAATAAGAGAATTGTAGTTGCCTTAGGAAGAAATGCATTTGGAAAGACATTTCCAGAGCAGCAGCAGAATGTTAAGAAAGCAGCAGTGGCAATAGCTGATCTTGTTGAAGCTAAGTATCAGGTTGTTATTACACACAGTAATGGACCACAGGTCGGTATGATTCAGACAGCAATGACTGAGTTTGCAAGACTTGAGCCTGATGACAGAACAGTTGCTCCTATGTCTGTATGCGGAGCCATGAGTGAAGGTTATATTGGATATGATCTTCAGAATGCCATAAGAGAAGAGCTTATTAACAGAGGAATATATAAGACAGTTTCAACTATTATTACTCAGGTAAGAGTTGATCCTTTTGATATTGCTTTCAGCGAACCATCTAAGGTTATTGGTAGATATATGTCTAAAGAAGAAGCTGATGCTGAAGAAGAGAAGGGCAATTATGTAGTTGAAGAAGAGCCTGGAAAGTTCAGAAGAATAATTGCTTCACCTATGCCAATCGATATATATGAGATTGATGCTGTCAAGGCATTGCTTGATGCTGATCAGGTTGTTATTGCAGCTGGTGGTGGAGGAATTCCTGTATTACAGCAGGGCTCACATCTTAAGGGTGCAAGTGCTATTATTGAAAAGGATTATACAGCTGCCAAGTTAGCAGAGCTTGTTGGAGCAGGAACATTACTTTTCCTTACAGCATATGACAAGCTTACTATTGGAATGGGAACACCAGAGGAGAAGGTATTTGATACAGTTTCTGCATCAGATCTTCACCAGTATATTAAAGATGGTCATTTCCCAGCAGTCACAACTTTCCCTAAGGTTGACGCTTCTATCAGATTCGTAACAGCAGATAAGGAAAGAAAGGCTATTATAGCTAATCTTGAGAAAGCTAAGGAAGGTCTTGCAGGAAAGACAGGAACTACAATAACAGCATAGTAATTGTATGATAATTGAATCAGATTATGGAGGGCAGGTACAATGTGCCTGTCCTTTTGTTATGCATTTTTTGTAGTCATATGATTAAAAAATGTGAAAACTATTCCGAATGTGACGTGAAAATGACGGATTGCGACGAGATAACTACAGAATAAGACATTAGCAACACAAGCAGTTATAAAGATGATATAATTACCAAGTCGGAAGAATAATCATGATTGGGGGAAGATTGCTGGTATTTAACATGTTTTGCAAAGAGAATGTAATGTGCGTATGCTTTGAGAGAAATTTTCTTGCAATGGGCAATTCATTGGAGGATTTCTGGAGTATTAACAAAAAGTACATGCATGGATTTTCAAGAGAGGAGGATGAAGAATTTATAAGACAATATAAAAATGTTCTTATTGTTATGTCAAAAGATTTTTTAACAGATCTTAAGTCACTATATTATATGGATGTGTTAAAAAGTCTTAAGAATAAGGGTGCAGTCAGTATAATGGCAATGATTGATATTGATGTTGTGCTGCCAGAAAGATATAATTGGATTAACGATGAAGATGTGGACAGAATAGCTTTTTATTAATATTTGCTTGCATTTATGGGCGGGAATCTCTATAATCAACTTTGTATGATTATTTTTATAATAGATTATTAACTATTATGCGTATTTTTTGGAGGAGATTATTAATGATTAGTGCTAATAATGTAACACTTAGAATCGGTAAGAAGGCTCTTTTTGAGGATGTTAATATTAAGTTCACAGAAGGTAACTGCTATGGACTTATAGGTGCGAATGGTGCCGGAAAGTCAACATTTTTAAAAATTCTTACAGGACAGATAGAACCTAGCAAGGGTGATGTCTCTATCACACCAGGCCAGAGATTATCTTTCTTAGAGCAGGATCACTTCAAGTATGATGAATATAATGTTCTTGATACAGTAATCATGGGTAATGAAAGACTTTATCAGATTATGAAAGAGAAAGAAGCTATATATGCCAAGGAAGATTTTACAGAGGAAGACGGCAATAAGGCAAGTGAGCTTGAGGCTGAATTCGCTGATATGAATGGCTGGGAGGCTGAGTCAGATGCTGCACAGCTTCTTAACGGACTTGGTGTTGGAACTGATCTTCATTACAAGACAATGGCTGAGCTTAATGGTAGTGAGAAGGTGAAAGTACTTCTTGCAAAGGCTCTTTTCGGTAATCCTGATATTCTGCTTTTAGATGAGCCTACTAACCACCTTGATCTTGATGCTATTGCATGGTTAGAGGAGTTTCTTATTAATTTTGAGAATACTGTTATTGTTGTATCACATGACAGATATTTCCTTAATAAAGTATGTACACAGATTGCAGATATTGATTATGCTAAGATTCAGCTCTATGCAGGTAATTATGATTTCTGGTATGAGTCAAGTCAGCTTATTATCAAGCAGATGAAGGAAGCTAATAAGAAGAAGGAAGAAAAGATTAAAGAATTACAGGACTTTATCCAGAGATTCTCAGCTAATGCTTCTAAGTCTAAGCAGGCTACTTCAAGAAAGAGAGCACTTGAGAAGATTGAGTTAGATGAGATCAGACCATCAAGCAGAAAGTATCCATATATTGACTTCAGACCAGCAAGAGAGATTGGTAACGAAGTACTTACAGTAGAGGGAATCTCTAAGACTATTGATGGTGTTAAGGTACTTGATAATGTATCATTTATCGTTAACCACGATGATAAGATAGCATTTGTAGGTTCTAATGAGCTTGCTACAACTACACTTTTCAATATTATTACAGGTAACATGGAACCTGATGAGGGAAGCTATAAATGGGGTGTTACAACATCACAGGCTTATTTCCCTAAGGATAGTGCTGCTGAATTTAACAGAGAAGATACTATTGTTGAATGGCTTACACAGTATTCACCAGATCCGGATCCTACTTATGTAAGAGGATTCCTTGGAAGAATGCTTTTTGCCGGAGATGATGGAGTTAAGAAGGTTAAGGTATTATCAGGAGGAGAGAAGGTAAGATGTCTTATATCCAAGATGATGATATGTGGAGCTAATGTATTAGTATTTGATGATCCTACTAACCACCTTGATATGGAGTCAATCACAGCTCTTAACAACGGACTTATTAAGTTCCCTGGTGTAACATTATTTACATCACACGATCACCAGTTCATCCAGACAACTGCTAACCGTATTATGGAAATCGTTCCAAGCGGACAGCTTATTGATAAGATAACAACATACGATGAGTATCTTGCAAGTGATGAGATGGCAAGAAAGCGTCAGGGCTTTGCAGAAGCAGCTTCTGATGATGAAGATTAATAATTAGCAGACGAATAGGCGGACGCATTAAGAAATTAGTGCGGACGCCTATTTTACTACATGAAAAAGACATATAGTTCTGTAATTGAATTTTAAGATTGATTTACAAGAGTTATCAAATTAATTACCAGATTGACAAATACCACATATTTGTTATACTTAGCACATATTATATATACAGGGGAGCATAAGGGCTGTGTAAGCAGTGGCTGCTGAGAGGGATTAAGTTCCGACCCATAACCTGATGTGGATAATGCCACCGTAGGGATTCTTAAAAGGGCTTTTTAGCTCTTCATTTGATTGTTTCAATATCGAATTTCCACAAGGCTTATGATTTTTCCTGTTAATTACCCAGAATGGAGGAATACATATGGAATACGCAACACAGATGGATGCTGCAAGAAAAGGCATTGTTACTAAAGAAATGGAAATTGTTGCAAAGAAAGAAAATATAGATGTCGAGAGTTTAAGACAGCTTATAGCTAAGGGACAGGTTATCATTCCTGCCAATAAGAATCATAAATGTCTTGACCCTAATGGTATCGGAAATAAGTTAAGAACTAAGATTAATGTTAATCTTGGAACTTCAAGAGACTGCGTGGATCTTGATATGGAGCTTGACAAGGTTAATAACGCTGTAAAGATGGGTGCGGAAGCTATCATGGATCTTTCTTCTTTCGGAGATACACAGAAGTTCAGAAGAAAGCTGACATCAGAATGTCCGGCAACAATTGGAACAGTTCCTATATATGATGCAGTTGTATATTATCATAAGGCACTTAAGGATATCACTGCACAGGAGTGGCTTGATGTTGTAGAAATGCATGCTAAAGACGGCGTTGATTTCATGACTATACACTGTGGTATCAACAAGGCTACAGCTAAGAAGTTCAGAGCAGATAAGAGACTTATGAATATTGTATCAAGAGGCGGTTCTATCATATATGCATGGATGGAGATGACAGGAAATGAGAATCCGTTCTTTGAATATTATGACAGAGTGCTTGAGATATGCCGAGAATATGATGTTACAATGAGTCTTGGAGATGCGTGCAGACCGGGATGTATTATGGATGCATCAGATATCTCACAGATTGAAGAACTTGTTACACTTGGCGAGCTTACAAGAAGAGCATGGGAGAAGGATGTCCAGGTTATGGTTGAAGGACCAGGACATATGCCTCTTAACCAGATTAAGGCTAATATGGAGATTCAGCAGACAATATGCAAGGGAGCTCCTTTCTATGTATTAGGACCTCTTGTTACTGATATAGCTCCGGGGTATGATCACATTACAGCAGCAATTGGAGGAGCTATCGCAGCTACTTACGGAGCATCATTCCTGTGCTATGTAACACCTGCAGAGCATCTTAGATTACCTGATCTTAATGATGTTAAGGAAGGAATAATTGCTTCTAAGATTGCAGCACATGCAGCTGATATTGCGAAGGGTGTACCGGGTGCAATAGATTGGGATTATAAGATGGATAAGGCAAGAAAGGTTCTTGACTGGGAAGCAATGTTTGATGTTGCGATTGATCCTGAGAAGGCGAGAGCATACAGAGCTTCATCTAAGCCTGAGAAGGAAGATACATGTTCTATGTGCGGTAACTTCTGTGCTGTAAAGAATATGAACAAGATTATGGAAGGCGAGATTGTAAGTATATTCGATGAATAATTAATGCTTAATATGAAAGGCGGAATATGCATGGAAATGTGTATTCTGCCTTTTTCTTATATTTGCCTTGGAAGGGGATAAATGGTATAATATCATGATGCGTGATGATGATATGAAGGAGTGAAAGTTATGGCAGATACAGCCAGCAGAAATGGCAGAAAGAATACCACTCAAAGCAGAAAAACGGGTACTCAGGGGAGAAAAACAGGCACTAATGGAAGAAAGTCTTCTGCTCAGGGAAAGAAGCAGAATAAGAAGAATGTTCAGACACAGACTAATCAGTTAAAGAATGACTGTATAATTCTTTTTTCGATAGCATGTGCAATAATTCTTATACTTAGTAATTTCAATATTGCAGGAACTTTAGGAAGAGGTATCAAATGGCTTATGTTCGGGCTGTTTGGTGTTATGGAATATGTTTTTCCAGTACTTCTTGCGGGAAGTATAATTTTTCTTATGGTTAACAGAGAACTGTTAAGAGTTGCAAGAATTAAGACAACGGCAGCATATGGACTGTTTATTGTTTTATGTGCAATGGTGCAGTGTGTATACAACAATCCTGATATTGCAGATAACAGTATAGGAAAAATATTTACATATTGTGCAGATTATAAGGCTGGAGGTGGCTTTTTTGGAGCAGTGCTGTGTAAGGCATTAAGTCCTATTGGATTAATTGGAACATTTGTAATACTTATGATACTTGCAATAATATGCATAGTTATTATTACAGAGCGCTCATTTATATCAGGACTTAAGAAGGTTGGCAATGGCAGCCAGCGTCTTATGAAGGAAGCTAAAGAAGATTATTCAGCTTATAAGGAACATTCAGCAGGCAGACAGAATGATATGTCTGATGATGAATACAGAAAGTTAAGAGAAGAAGAGCGTGCCAGAGCAAGACTTAAAAAGATTGAAAAGAAAGAGAAACAGCTTGCGGAGAAGAAAGCAAGAGAAGAATATCTAGCCAACGCCCGTATGAATAATGTTGTGCGAGGAGTTACTTCGGATACTCTTATAAAGGATGCGCAGGAACAGGCACCGGACATAGATATTCATGAGATAGTCGTGGATACAGAACGCAACGATAAGTATTCACAGGATATATATGAACCTGATTATAATGCACATAACGAGGATACATTTGAACTCGCATATGATGATATTGATAACAATGATTATTATCCAGATAATGAATCACATGTGGAAGATATCCAGCCAGATTATATGAGTAACGACTATATGAGCGATGATGAGGTTACAGGAGCTGCACCGGAAGATGTAACTGGGTATGTGGAAAGTTCATATGAAGATGAGACTCCATATGATAATGATGAGATATTTGAAAATGATGTGACCAACGAAGAACATAAAGAGAAAACGGAAAAGGAACCAGAGCAGGTTAAGCCTGTACACAAGCCTAAGAAGGTGTATAAGTTCCCACCGGTAAGCTTATTAAAGAGAAATCCGGGCACAGCGTCTGGTGGAAAGTCTGAATACAGAGTAACTGCACAGCGATTACAGGAGACACTGCTTACTTTCGGAGTTAAAGTTACTATAACTGATATAAGCTGCGGACCTACAGTTACAAGATATGAGTTACAGCCGGAACAGGGTGTCAAGGTAAGCAAGATTGTTTCTTTATCAGACGATATCAAGCTTAATCTTGCGGCAGCAGATATTAGAATTGAGGCACCAATTCCAGGAAAAGCTGCTATTGGTATTGAAGTTCCTAATAAGGAAGCAGGAAGTGTATATTTCAGGGAACTTGTTGAGTCTAAGGAATTCAAGGAAAGCCAGTCAGCAATATCATTCGGAGTTGGTAAGGATATCGCAGGAAAGACTATTATTGCGGATATTGCGAAGATGCCGCATATGCTTATTGCCGGAGCAACAGGTTCAGGTAAATCGGTATGTATCAACACAATAATTATGAGTATTCTTTATAAGGCAAAGCCAGAGGATGTAAGACTTATAATGGTTGACCCGAAGGTTGTTGAGTTAAGTGTGTATAATGGAATACCACATTTGCTGTTACCTGTAGTAACTGATCCTAAGAAGGCTGCGGGAGCGCTTAACTGGGCTGTTAATGAGATGACAGACAGATATAAGAAGTTTGCGGCAATGCAGGTTCGTAATATAAAGGGATATAATGATGTTGTTGTTAAGAAGAATAAGGAAGGCATAGACCCTCCAATGGAGAAGCTTCCACAGATTGTTATTATCATAGACGAGCTTGCTGACCTTATGATGGTTGCACCGGGTGAGGTTGAAGATGCAATATGCCGTCTGGCACAGCTTGCGAGAGCAGCAGGAATACATATGGTTATAGCAACGCAGAGACCTTCTGTTAATGTAGTAACAGGACTTATCAAGGCAAATATTCCGTCTAAGATAGCATTTGCAGTATCTTCGGGAATTGATTCAAGAGTTATCATTGATATGAATGGTGCTGAGAAGCTGCTTGGAAAGGGAGATATGCTCTACTTCCCATCCAATCTTCCAAAGCCGTTGCGTGTACAGGGTGCATTCGTATCTGATGAGGAAGTTGAAAATGTTGTATCCTTCCTTAAGGAGAATGCAGAGGAAGTATCTTATGATGAGAGTATTGCACAGGCTACTGTAAGTCAGGAGAGCATGTCTGGCAGCAGTAAAGGTGATGAAGAGAGAGATTCACTTTTTGCTGACGCAGGAAGATTCGTTATTGAGAATGAAAAAGGCTCAATAGGAAGTCTGCAGAGACATTTTAAGATTGGTTTTAACAGGGCAGGACGAATTATGGACCAGCTTGCTGATGCAAAGGTAGTAGGACCGGAGCTTGGAACTAAGCCAAGAAAGGTTGAGATGACAATGGAAGAGTTTGAAACACTTCTAAAGCAGCAGTAATGTAAGTAATATATACTATAAAATAAGGAGACTAATGTATGAAGCTTTCAGAGATATTAAAAATATGTTCAGAAAATGAAGTTGCAGACTTCAAGTATAGTGTTGTATGCGGAAATACTGATGCAGATGTGACAGGAATTACATCTGATTCAAGAAAGATGCAGGATGGATATGCATTTGTATGCATTAAGGGTGCTGTGAGCGATGGACATAAATATATTGACCAGATTAAGGATAAGGCATCTGTAATTGTTGTTCTTGATGGTGAATACGAAGCTAAAGATTGCAAGACAGCAGTTGTAAGCACAGATAACACAAGACTGGCACTTGCACTTATGTCGGCAGCAGTATATGGCAGTCCTGATAAGAAGCTGTTTACAATAGGAATAACAGGAACTAAGGGAAAGACAACGACTACTTATATGGTTAAAAATGTTCTTGAAGCATGTGGCATTAAGACAGGACTTATCGGAACAATCGAGACTATTATCGGGGATGAGACAATTCCGGCACATAATACAACGCCTGAATCAATAGAGATTCACCAGTCGTTTGCCAAGATGGTGGACGCTGGCTGTAAGGCAGTTGTTATGGAGGTGTCTTCGCAGGGACTTAAGCTCGACAGAACAGCAGGAATTATGTTTGATATAGGTGTATTCACTAATCTTGAGCCAGACCATATTGGACCTAATGAGCATGAGTCATTTGAAGATTACCTTAACTGCAAGGCTAAGTTATTCAAGCAGTGCAGGGTTGGTATCGTTAATGCTGATGATAAGCATACCCAGGATATCCTTAGGGGAGCAATATGTAAGGTTGAAAGCTATGGTATCGGAGATAATGCTGATATTAAGGCTGAAAATATTGAACTTTTACATGAACCGGGTAAAATTGGTCTTACATATGACTGTACAGGACTTGTTAATATGAAGGTTGAACTTAATCTTCCGGGTAAGTTTTCTGTATACAATTCATTATGTGCAATCGCAATTACAAGGCATTTCGATGTTGATGAAGAGGCACTTAAGGAAACTCTTAAACACGTTAAGGTTAAGGGAAGAATTGAGCTTGTAAAGGTTTCAGATGATTTTACATTAATGATAGATTATGCGCATAATGCAATGGCTTTAGAGAGTATTCTTACAACACTTAAAGAATATCATCCTCACAGACTTGTATGCCTGTTTGGATGTGGTGGTAACCGTTCCAAGGAAAGAAGATATGAGATGGGCGAGGTTTCAGGAAAGCTTGCTGACCTTACTATTATCACATCAGATAATCCAAGATTTGAAGAGCCAGAGGCGATTATAGAAGATATCAAGACTGGAATTGCTAAGACTACCGGAAAGCATGTTGATATTACAGACAGAAAAGAAGCTATTAAGTATGCGATAGAACATGGCGAACCGGGTGATATTATTGTTCTTGCGGGTAAAGGTCATGAGGATTATCAGGAGATTAAGGGTGTGAAGTATCCTATGGATGAGAGGGTGCTTATCAAAGAAGTGCTTGAAGAATTGAAGGGTAATTAATGTACGCAGATGTAATAATAGATATTTCACATGAACAGCTTGATAAGACATTCCAGTATGCAGTTCCGGATGAATTGGCGGATGTAATTGAACTGGGAATGTCAGTTGATATTCCATTTGGAGCAGGAAACAGGCAGATAACAGGGTATGTTGTAGGTTTGGGAGACAAAGCGGCATATCCTGTTGAAAAAATAAAATATATTAAAGGAATTACCGAGGGAAAGGTCACTGCGGTAAGCAGAATGTTAAAGCTTGCGGCGTGGCTGAAGCACAATTATGGCTGTACCATGAATCAGGCAATTAAGACGGTTATTCCTGTAAAGGATAAGGTTAAGCAGAAGGAAAAACGCTCGGTCAATCTTATCATTGACGAGGCACAGGCGCAGAAGTATCTTGATACATTTGCAAAGAAAAATGCAAAAGCAAGATACAGATTGTTAGAGGCACTGATTAAGGAACCTGTAATAGATGAAAGTATTATTAAATCCAAGCTTAATATCACAGCACAGACGGTCAAAGCATTTGAAGATATGGGGATTGTTGAAGTCAGGTCAGAAGACATCTACAGGAATCCTGTAAGAAATGTTACGGGAGAAACAAAGCACATTGAGCTTAACAAGCAGCAGAAAAACGCTGTGGATACAATAATAGCTGACTATGATAATGGTGATTATAAGACATATCTGCTTCATGGTGTCACAGGAAGCGGAAAGACTGAGGTGTATCTTGAAGCAATAGAACATGTGCTTAACAAGGGAAGACAGGCAATTGTGCTTATACCGGAGATTGCGCTTACATTCCAGACTGTGCAGAGGTTTTACCACAGATTCGGGGATAAGGTATCTATTATGAATTCACGTATGTCAAAGGGAGAACGTTATGACCAGTTTCTGCGGGCGCAGAGAGGCGATATAAGTGTAATGATTGGACCACGTTCAGCGTTGTTCACACCGTTTTCAAATATAGGAATTATAATAATAGATGAAGAGCATGAAGGAGCTTATAAGTCAGAGACTGTTCCAAGATATCATGCAAGAGAGGTCGCGTGCCATATTGCAAGGGAAGCAGGTGCTTCAGTGATACTTGGTTCTGCGACTCCTTCAATGGAAAGCTACTATGCGGCAATGAATGGACATATAGAGCTTATTAAACTTGACAGCCGGGCGGGAAGCGGAAAGCTTCCAGCAGTTGATATTGTTGACCTGAGAGAAGAATTAAGGCTTGGAAACAGGACAATATTCAGCAACAGGTTAAGAGAACTGATGAGTGAGAGACTTACAAAGCATGAGCAGATAATGCTTTTTCTTAATAAGAGAGGTGTGGCAGGCTTTATATCATGCCGTTCATGCGGAAAGGTTATGAAATGCCCGCACTGCGATGTTTCACTTACGGAGCATGCGAATGGAAGGCTGATGTGTCATTACTGCGGATATACAACACCTAAGATAACTGTATGTCCTTCATGCGGTTCAAGATATGTTTCGGGCTTCAGGGCAGGAACGGAAGGTGTTGAAGCACAGGTTAAGAAAACATTTCCACAGGCGAGAGTGCTAAGAATGGATATGGATACTACAAGAGGCAAGGATGGCCATGAAAAGATTCTGTCGGAATTCGCCAATGGTAATGCGGATATTCTTATTGGAACTCAGATGATTGTCAAAGGACATGATTTTCCAAATGTAACGCTTATGGGAGTGCTTGCGGCAGACATGTCACTTTATGCGAGTGATTACAGGGCTTCTGAGAGGACATTCCAGCTTCTTACACAGGCTGCGGGAAGGGCAGGAAGAGCAGAAAAATGTGGCAATGTAGTTATACAGACTTATACGCCGGAGCATTTTAGTATTGTTAGTGCGGCTAATCAGGATTATAATGCTTTCTATGAGCAGGAAATTGCTTACAGAAAGCTGTGTGGATATCCGCCGGCGGATAATCTTATGAAGATTATGTTATCTTCACCAGATGAGATGTTATTGACAAAGAATGCAGCGTGGGTTAAAGCATTTGTGGATAACAACTGTAAGTATAAAGGACTTATGTGTATAGGTCCGGCAGATGCACCTATATATAAGATTAAAGATATGTATAGTAAGATAATCTATGTAAAACATAAAGACAGAGAAGTTCTTACAGGTATATATGAAAAGCTTGATGTTAATATTGTTGGAAATCAGGCTTTTAAGAATATTAATGTACAATACGATATTAATGGATGATTGCGAGGAGGAATATATGGCAATAAGAAATATTAGAACACTTGGAGATGATATACTAAGAGCCAAGGCAAAAGAGATTACAGAGATGACACCAAGAATTGAAGAGCTTATTGATGATATGTTTGATACAATGTATGAGGCTAACGGTGTAGGTCTTGCAGCACCTCAGGTTGGAATCAGAAAGAGACTTGTTGTTATTGACTGTGGAGATGATCCTATTGTTCTTATCAATCCTGTTGTATTAGAGACAAGCGGAAGTCAGACAGGGCTTGAAGGATGCCTAAGTGTACCTGGAAAGACAGGTGAGGTTACAAGACCTAATTATGCCAAGGTTAAGGCTCTTAATGAGAATATGGAAGAGATTATAGTAGAAGGAGAGGAGCTTCTTGCAAGATGCCTTCTTCATGAGATTGACCATCTTGATGGTATAATGTATGTTGATAAAGTAGAAGGAGAACTTCTCTCTACAGATGACATTGAAGAAGAATAATTAATGAAAAGGGGAACAGAATGCGAGTAGTATTTATGGGTACACCCGATTTTGCTGTAGGGACACTTAAAGCAATAATCGAAGCAGGACATGATGTGGCAGCAGTTGTTACACAGCCTGATAAGCCAAGAGGAAGAAGCAAATCACTTGTTTTCTCTCCAGTTAAGGAGGAAGCTGTGGCGCATGGAATCACAGTGTTACAGCCGGAGAGAGCAAGAGATGAAGCATTTGTAGAAGAATTAAGAACATATAATGCAGATGTAATTGTTGTCGTTGCATTTGGACAGTTACTGCCGGCAAGTATTATTAACATGCCAAGATACGGTTGTATCAATGTTCATGCATCACTTCTTCCTAAGTACAGAGGTGCATCGCCAATCCAGTGGGCAGTTATTGATGGCTGTGAGTATTCAGGTGTTACAACCATGAAGATGGATGAAGGCCTTGATACAGGAGATATCCTGATGGTTGAAAAGGTGAAGCTTGATGCTAAAGAGACGGGCGGAAGTCTTTTTGACAGATTAAGTGATGTCGGTGCGCATCTTTTGGTTAAGACACTTGAAGGACTTGAAGCTGGAACTATTACTCCTGTTAAGCAGGATGATTCAGAAAGCACTTATGTAAAAATGCTTCATAAGTCATTTGGTAAGATGGATTTCAATAAGAGTGCAGCTGAACTTGAAAGACTTATAAGAGGACTTAATCCATGGCCTAGTGCGTTTACTTATATAGACGGTAAAATGTTAAAGATATGGGATGCAGATGTTGCAGATAATATCAGTGAAGTACAGACAGAAGAAGTTAAGCCGGGACAGGTTGTTACGGTAGGAAAGAACACATTTACAATAGCCTGTGGACAGGGGTATTTAGTTGTTAATGAGGTTCAGTTAGAAGGTAAGAAGAGAATGGACAGTGGTTCGTTCTTAAGAGGCAACCAGTTAGAAGCAGGTGTAATGTTAGGAGAATAAGCAGAATCTTAAATGGTTCAGAAAAGAGGTATTATGGTAGCTTTATATGGTTATTATGGATATGGATATTACTATGATCCAATGTACATTCTGATAATAATATCATGCGTTATTGCACTGATAGCACAGGTAAAGGTAAAAAGCACATTTAACAAGTATTCCAAGGTGTCATCTTCAAAAGGAATGACAGGCGCAATGGTCGCAGAGCAGCTTTTAAGAAGCCAGGGAATATACGATGTATCTATTCAGAGAGTATCAGGAAGCCTGACAGATAATTATAATCCAAGAAATAAGACACTTAACCTGTCAGATTCTGTTTATAATTCAACATCTGTTGCTGCTATCGGAGTTGCAGCCCATGAAACAGGACATGCAATACAGCATGCTTACGGATATGGTCCTTTAAGCTTCAGAACAGCACTTTTTCCGTTAGCCAGTGTCGGTTCGCAGGTATCATGGATACTTATTGTGCTTGGACTTATATTTGGCTCAACTAATATACTTATAGATATTGGTATTCTTATGTTCAGTCTGGCAGTACTTTTCCAGCTTGTAACATTACCGGTTGAGTTTAATGCTTCGGCAAGAGCATTACAGCTTCTTGAATCAGAAGGATTCCTATATGGAGATGAGAACAGACAGGCAAGAAAAGTGCTTTCAGCAGCAGCCATGACATATGTTGCGGCAGCAGCCACAGCAATTTTACAGCTTTTAAGACTGATTTATTTATTTGGAGGAAGACGCCGTGACTGATTCGGTGAATTTAAGGGCAGTTGTACTGGATATACTTATGGAAATCAATGAGAAGGGTGAATTTTCACACCTTCTCATTAATAATGCACTGACAAAGTACCAATATCTTGATAAGAATAAGAGAGCATTTATAAGCAGATTATCACTAGGAACGATTGAGAACAGAATTGAACTTGACTATATAATAGACCAGTTTTCAAAGACTCCTGTAAGAAAGATGAAACCACTAATAAGAAATATATGTGAAATGTCTGTATACCAGATAATATATATGGATAATATTCCGGATTCAGCAGTGTGCAATGAGGCTGTAAAGCTGGCTGCAAAACGTGGATTCACAGGACTTAAGGGCTTTGTGAACGGAGTCTTAAGAAACATTGTAAGAAATAAAGACAATATTACATATCCTGACAGGAATAAGGATATTGAACAGTACCTTTCTGTAAAATACTCAATGCCATTATGGATAGTTAAAATGTGGCATAGTCAGTTAGGTATTGATAAGACTGAGAAAATTCTTGCAGGCTTTAAGCAGGAAAAAAAGACTTATGTAAGATGTAATACAGCAAAGGCACCGGTTGAAGAGATAAAGAGGATTCTTTCACAGGAAAATGTATCTGTGGCAGATGTTGAAGGTATACCATATGCTTTAGAGATTAAGGACTATGATTATATAGCCGGACTTAAGAGTTTCAGGGATGGTCTGTACCAGATACAGGATATAAGCTCCATGACAGCAGGATATATGACTGGATTTAAGGCAGGGAATACAGTAATTGATGTGTGTGCAGCACCTGGAGGAAAGAGCATTAATGCTGCAATAAGCGTTGGCGCTGATGGTAAAGTATATTCAAGGGATGTATCAGACTATAAGGCAGGGCTTATTGAAGAAAATGTATTAAGGCTAGGACTTAATAATATAGAAGTTCAGGTAAAAGATGCACTCGTAATGGATGAATCTATGAGAGAGAAGGCAGATGTTGTTATAGCAGACCTTCCATGCTCAGGACTCGGCGTTATGGGAAGAAAGCCTGATATCAGATATAATATAACAGAGGACAAGCTTGTTTCATTAAAAGAGCTTCAGCAGAGCATACTTTCTGTTGTACAGGCATATGTTAAGCAGGGCGGTATAATGATGTACAGTACATGTACAATTAATTCAGAAGAGAATGAAGCCAATGCTGACTGGTTATGTAAAGAATATGGCTTTAAGAAGATAGAATACAGACAGATTCTGCCGGGAAAGAATGGCGGAACAGATGGGTTCTTTGTTGCAAAACTTAGGAGAGAATAGACATGACAGATATTAAGTCACTTAATTATGACGAACTTGTAACATATATGGCTGGACTTGGTGAAAAGAAGTTCAGGGCTTCGCAGCTATATCAGTGGATGCATGAAAAGCTGGCAGACAGCTTTGATGAATGTACCAACCTTTCTAATGCATTAAGACAGAAGTTAAAGGAAACATCAGAATATGTATGCTTAGAGCCTGTCAGGGTACAGCATTCAAAGCTTGACGGGACAGAAAAATATCTGTTCAGATTATCGGATGGTAATTATGTTGAAAGTGTACTTATGAAATATCATCATGGTAATTCAGTATGTATATCTTCACAGGTTGGATGCCGTATGGGATGCCGTTTCTGTGCATCTACACTTAACGGCAAAGTCAGGGATTTAAGACCATCTGAAATGCTTGATCAGATATACAGAATACAGAAGATTACAGGGGAGCGAGTAAGCAATGTTGTAGTTATGGGTTCTGGAGAGCCAATGGATAACTATGATAATCTTATTAAGTTTATAGAACTTATCAATGATGAGAGAGGTCTTAATATAAGCCAGCGAAATATTACTGTATCATCATGTGGAATAGTACCTAAGTTAAAGGAACTTGCTGACCTTAAGCTGCAGATTACTCTTGCAATTTCACTTCATGCGCCTAATGATGAACTAAGAAAAACAATGATGCCTATAGCTAACAAATATTCAATAGAAGAGATAATGGATGTATGCAGGTATTACATAGGATGTACAGGCAGAAGAATCTCATTTGAATACAGTCTTGTTAAAGGTGTCAATGATTCAATGGAATGTGCAAAGCAGTTGATTGAACTTGTTAAGGGCATGAACTGCCACATTAATCTTATACCTGTTAATCCTATCAAGGAGCGTGATTATAAGCAGACAGGTAAGGATGAAGTGTACGCATTTAAAAATAAACTTGAAAAGAACGGAATAAATGTTACAATTAGAAGGGAAATGGGCAGAGATATTGATGGTGCCTGTGGACAGTTAAGGAATAAGTATATGGAGGATGTTGATGAAAGCAACGGCGATTACTGATATAGGCAAGACGCGTGCCGTTAATCAGGATTATATATATACATCTGTTGACAGGGTTGGATGCCTGCCTAATCTGTTTATTGTAGCAGATGGAATGGGTGGTCATAAAGCTGGTGATACAGCTTCACGATTTACAGTTGAAACTATTAAAACTCTTATAGAACAATCACAGGAAAAAGATGCAATATCCGTTATTAATGATTCGGTTAAGATGGTTAATAGTCTGCTTTTACAGAAGGCATCTGAATCAGAGGATTATTACGGTATGGGAACAACGCTTGTTATTGCGACCATATATGATAATGTATTAAGGGTTGCTAATGTAGGAGACAGCAGATTATATGTAATAGATGACAATGATATAACTCAGATAACAAGAGATCATTCACTTGTTGAAGAGATGGTTCTTGCAGGACAGTTAAGTAAAAGCGAGGCAAGAACACATGCCAGAAAGAATGTCATAACAAGGGCAATCGGAGGAGAGGAACAAGTTGAACCAGAGATGTTTTCAATAGATATCAAAGAAAACAGCAAGATTCTTATGTGTTCCGATGGTCTTACCAATATGCTAGAAGATGCAGAAATATTAAGCATAGTAAGGAACAATGATAATATAGAAGATGCGGCGAGACTGCTTATTGACAGAGCAAACGAGAATGGCGGCAAGGATAATATTTCAGTTATAATTGTAGAACTGTAAGTGAAAGGGATAGGTTATGTTAAGAAAAGGAATGTTTTTAGCTGACAGATACGAGATAATCGAGCAGATTGGCACAGGCGGAATGTCAGATGTTTACAAAGCGAAGTGCCATAAACTAAACAGATATGTTGCTATTAAGGTTATGAAGTCTGAGTTTAGTGAAGACAAGACATTTGTATCTAAGTTCAGGGCAGAGGCACAGTCTGTAGCAGGATTTACACATCCTAATGTAGTTAATGTATATGATGTCGGCGATGAGAACGGAATATACTATATTGTAATGGAACTTGTAGAAGGAATAACTCTTAAGAAGTACATTGAGAAGCGAGGCAAACTTCCGTTCAAAGAAGCAGTAAGCATAGCAATTCAGGTTGCTAATGGTCTAGATGCAGCACATAAGCATCATATTGTTCACAGGGATATCAAGCCTCAGAACATTATTATATCTAAGGAAGGCAAGGTTAAGGTTACAGACTTCGGAATTGCCAAGGTTGCTTCATCAAGCACAATCAATTCATCTTCTACAATGGGCTCTGTTCATTATATTTCGCCAGAACAGGCAAGAGGTGGATATTCAGATGAGAGAAGTGATATATACTCACTTGGTATTACAATATTCGAGATGTTAACAGGAACTGTTCCTTTTGACGGGGATTCTACAGTTGCAGTTGCTGTACAGCATATTCAGGATGAGATACCTGCTCCTTCTACAGTGGCAGCAGATATTCCGGTCAGCATTGATAAAATAGTCCTTAAGTGTACGCAGAAGAAGCCTGACAGAAGATATCAGTCAGCAGCAGAGCTTATAACAGATCTTAAGAAGTCACTTGTTATGCCCGATGAAGATTTTGTTGTAATGGCTCCTATGTATGCAGCTTCTGGTACAGCAGCATCAGTTACAGCGGATGCACTTAATGCCAAAGAAGTCAGGGCAGAAGAGGAAGATGACATATTATCAGATGATGACGATATGTTCATTGAAGATGATGATAATAAAGAAGAAACAGAGAATAATATAGAAGAATCTGAAGAAGATGATGATGTAGATATTGATGATGAGAGTAATGATAAGCTTGATCTTATAATGAAAATAATCGGTATCGGAATTGCTGTTATTATTCTTATTGTCACAATATTTGTTATTGTCAAGCTTGTTGGAAGTACAAGATCTTCTAAGAATGATAATACAGAGACAACTTCAAGCATTGAAGAAACAATATCAACAGAAGCAGGTAAGAATACAGTAACAGTTCCTAAGGTTGAGGGCATGACTAAGGATGATGCTGTTAAGGCTCTTAATGAGGTAGGACTTGGCTATAAGCAGGTTATACAGAGCTCTAAGACAGTTGCCAAGGATACAGTTATATCACAGGGAACTAAGGCTGGTGCCAAGGTTGCCAAGAATACACAGATTATACTTACTATAAGTGGTGGAGAAGATGTTGTTAATACAACAGTTCCATCAGTTACAGGAGAAACAGAAGATGATGCCAGAGAAAAGCTCGAAGCAGCAGGATTTAAGGTTACAGTAGATTATGATTACAGCAGCACAGTTGCAGAGGGCAAAGTAATTAAGGCTTCTCCATCAGGAAGTGTTGCAAAGGGAACAACAGTTACAATTACTGTAAGCCGTGGAAAGCAGATTCAGAATGTTACAATGGCTAACCTTGTTGGAATGACAGAGTCAGACGCAAGTCAGTGGCTTCAAAATAATGGACTTTCTGTTTATACTATATATGATGATTCAAAGGGTGAGTATGGTAAGGTTATAGCATGTAAATATTCAGAAGGAACTTCTGTTCCAGAGGGAACAACAGTTACAATTACTGTAAGCCATAAGCCGGAACCTACAACAAAGGCTACAGAGGCACCGACTAAACCTTCAGAAGCAACATCACAGCCATCTTCAGATGCAGCACAGAATTAATCAGGTATAATTATTTATATGCAGGGAAAGATAATTAAGGGTATCGCTGGTTTCTACTATATACATGTAGAAGCCAACGGTATTTATGAATGTAAGGCAAAGGGAATATTCAGGAACCGTCACATTAAGCCGCTTGTTGGTGATAATGTGGAGATTGAGGTTATTGATAAGGATAATTTCAAAGGAAATGTGGTGGATATTCTCCCAAGAAAGAATGAATTAATAAGACCGGCTTCTGCTAATATCGACCAGGCAATGGTTATATTTGCAGTAAAGACACCAGAGCCTAATTTTAATCTCCTTGATAAATTCATCCTTATGATGAATTATCAGGATGTGCCAACAGTTGTATGCTTCAATAAAGAAGAACTGGCGGATGATGAATATAAGAATGAATTAAAGAAGAAATATGAAGGCTGTGGCTGTGAGTGCATATTCATAAGTGCAAAGAATAATATTGGCATTGATAGGGTAATGGAAGTGCTGAAAGGAAAGACTACAGTTCTTGCAGGTCCATCAGGAGTCGGCAAGTCGACACTTACCAATCTGCTTATACCGGAAATGGAGGAGCAGGGAGAAGTCAGCCAGACAGGTGAAGTGAGCAGGATAGGACGTGGAAGGCATACTACGAGACATTCCGAAATCTATAATATATGCACAGAAACATATATATGTGATACGCCGGGATTTACATCACTTAATCTTCCGGATGTTGAGAAAGAAGACTTGAGATTCTATTTTGAAGAATTCACACCATTCGAGGGACAGTGCAGATTCAATGGCTGCATGCATGTGAGTGAACCTGGATGTGCGGTAAAACAGGCAGTCGAAGATGGAATTATCAATTATGACAGATATAAGTCATATACAGATATATTTGAAGAAATAAAGAACAAGAAGAAGTACTAAATGTACTTGAAAACAGAAAGGTTGTTAATTATGAGTGGTTTAAAGAAAATTTTGTCACCATCAATATTATCGGCAGACTTCAAGAAATTAGGAGAAGAGCTTGAAACAATTGATAAGGCAGGAGCTGAATATGTTCATGTAGATGTTATGGACGGACTTTTTGTAAAGAGTATTTCATTCGGAATGCCGGTTATTAAGTCAGCAAGAAGTGCGACCGACAAGGTTTTTGATGTACATCTTATGATTGAAGAGCCTATAAGATATATAGAAGACTTTGTTAAGGCAGGAGCTGATATAATTACAGTTCATGTTGAAGCGTGTAAGGATGTTGTCGCTACATTAGAAAAGATTAAGGAATGTGGCGTAAAAGCAGCTATAACACTTAATCCTCCGACACCGGTATCAGCAATTGAGCCTTATCTTGATAAAGTAGATATGGTTCTTGTAATGAGTGTTAATCCAGGATTTGGGGGACAGAAGTTCATACCGGAATCACTTGATAAAGTAAAAGAAATCAGAAGATTATTAGATGCCAGGGGATTAGATACAGATATTGAGATTGATGGTGGAGTGAATGCCGGGAATCTTGCATCGGTTCTTGAGGCAGGTGCTAATGTGATAGTAGCAGGTTCAGCAATCTTTTCTGGAGATGTAGCTGATAATGTTAAAAAGTTTAAAGAAATAATGGGCGCGTGGTAAAACCACACGCCCATTAATATTATACGTTGAATCTGAAAAGAATTACATCGCCATCTTTAACGACATACTCTTTACCTTCCATTCTTACAAGACCTTTCTCTTTAGCTCCGTTATATGAACCACAATCAAGTAAATCCTGATAGTAAACAACTTCTGCTTTAATGAAGCCTCTTTCGAAATCACTGTGAATCTTGCCGGCAGCCTGAGGAGCTTTAGTTCCCTTAGTGATTGTCCATGCTCTTGTCTCTGTCTCACCTGCTGTTAAGTAACTGATAAGACCAAGGATACGGTAGCTTGCTGCGATAAGCTTATCAAGACCTGAAGAACTTATACCAAGGTCTTCAAGGAACATCTTCTTCTCATCTTCGTCTAATTCAGAAATTTCCTGCTCAATCTGAGCACAGATAACGAATACTTCACAGTTATCCTTCTTAGAATATTCTCTTACTCTTGCAACATATTCATTGTCAGCACCATCATTAGCAAGGTCATCTTCTGATACATTAGCTGCAAAGATTACAGGCTTAGCTGTAAGAAGATTGTATTCCTTCATGAAAGCTTCTTCATCTTCATCCTGACATTCAAAGTTTTTGGCTAAATTACCTTCCTCAAGGAATGCCTTAAGTCTTTCAAGGAGGTCACATTCTTTAGCAATATCCTTGTTGTTATATGAAGCACGCTTCTGCTTAGCGAGTCTTCTGTCTAATACTTCAATATCTGAGAAAATAAGCTCAAGATTGATAGTTTCAATATCTCTTATTGGGTCAATAGAACCATCAACATGAACGATGTTAGAATCTTCAAAACATCTTACAACATGAACGATAGCATCAACCTCACGGATGTTGGCAAGGAACTGGTTTCCAAGACCTTCACCCTTAGATGCACCTTTAACAAGACCGGCAATATCAACGAATTCGATAACAGCAGGTGTTATCTTGGCTGAATTATATAAAGCGGCAAGCTTGTCAAGTCTGTCATCCGGAACTGCAACTACACCGACATTAGGATCGATAGTACAGAAAGGGTAGTTAGCTGACTCTGCTCCTGCCTTAGTAAGTGAATTAAAAAGGGTACTTTTGCCGACATTAGGCAAACCCACGATACCAAGCTTCATAATAGAATCTCCTCATTATTTATTCTTATGATTATTCGTTCTGGAAGTCTTTAAAAACATAAAAAGAATCCAGTACAAAATATTATTATACAAAAATTTTCCTTTAAAAACAACACATAAATTTTATTTAT
>NZ_QSEK01000035.1 GCF_003464165.1 Eubacterium sp. AM49-13BH
TTGATGAGGGTATAACTGATAAATCTACTCATGGAAATGTCCTGTGGCACCAGATGAGATTGGATTTTGAACTAAGAAATAATGGAGTGAAGCAGATATGAAAACAGTTATTATATACGCGTCGGTTCATCACAATAATACAAAAGAGCTGGTATGTGCAATAGCAGCTGAAAATGATATTGATGTAGTTGATGCAACTAAGATTACTGAAAAGGACTTATCAGGGTATGATCTTATAGGTTTTGCTTCTGGTATTTATTTTGGCAAGCTGCATCAGTCCGTAATTAACTTTGCAGAAGTGAAGCTTCCAGAGAATAAGGATGTCTTTCTTATATGCACTTATGGAGGAAAGCCGGTCTTTGATTCCATAAAGAAAATTGTAAAAGAAAAGCAGGGAAGAATTGTGGGAGAATTTTCTTGTAAGGGATTTGACACATTTGGACCATTCAAACTTATTGGGGGCATATCAAAAGGACATCCGGATAAGAATGATTTGGATAATGCAAAGGCTTTTTTCAAAGAGTTGGAAAAGGGAAAGTGATTTAAAAGTATCATCATGTATATTGTATACACCTATGCACAAAAAAACAGAGACTCTTCCCACGGAGTCTCTGCAAAGGTTTGTATAAGAATATTATGGAAGCACAAGTTTGCGACGGATATGGATATACCTTGCAGATTACTTATAAGGATGGAAGAAAAAGAGTAATTGAAGGCGATATTGGCGGTGGTACAATTGACGGTATAATGGGAAATTATTTAAAGAAAATATTTGGAAAAAATTACGATGATTAAAACAGTTCTAGGTGATATAACAAAAATAGATTATGTTGACGTTATAGTAAATGCAGCAAATAACAGTCTCTTAGGTGGTGGCGGTGTTGATGGAGCAATTCACAGGGTAGCAGGTCCTGATCTTTTAAAAGAATGTAGGATGCTTCATGGATGTGAAACAGGAGAAGCAAAGATTACCAAAGGCTATAATCTGCCATGTGATTATGTTATACATACAGTCGGACCTATATGGAGAGGCGGAAAGGATAATGAGGAGCAGTTGCTTGCCAGCTGTTATTATCATTCGCTTAAACTTGCAATGGAAAAAGGTATAAAAAGAATAGCATTTCCATCTATATCAACAGGTGTTTATGGTTTTCCTGTTAAACTGGCAGCACACATTGCTGTAAATGTTGTGGCAAGATTTGAGCAGGAATTTCCAAAGCAAATAGAAGAAATATATTTTGTTCTGTTTGACAGAGATACAGAAGCAGCATATGAAAAAGAAGTTGATAAGCTATATTAAGTGGAGTAACAGATGATAGAAAAAGTAGTATTCATGAACATGTGCATGATTAGTGATAATAAAGGAAATGTACTGGCCTTGGATAAAGTGGGCAAGAATTATTCTGGTACGACTTTCCCAGGTGGTCATGTAGAGGCAGGGGAGACTTTTATAGAGTCAGTTATCAGGGAAGTATTTGAAGAAACTGGACTTACAATTAAAAATCCTAAGTTAATGGGAATATATCATTGGATATCAGGCGATGTACGAAATGTAGGTTTTTTATACAGGACAGATGAGTTTGAAGGCAAACTTATTTCATCAGATGAAGGAAGGGTGTATTGGATATCGGAAAAAGATTATCTAAAAAAATCTTTAGCTCCGGGTATGCAACAGGTATGGCAGATAATGCATTCAGATGTGCCTATGGAATGTCTGCAAACTATAACAGAAGAAGGAATTATAGCAAAGATACAGTAAGATTTTAAGTGAGGGAATAAGGAATGGGAAGAGCATCAATTAAAGAGAATAAGAATGTATACCAGTTAAAAAGAGAGGAGCTAGGACTTAGCCGAGAAAAGGTAAGTGAACTTTTAGAGTGCGTGCCTCCAGAGAGAATTGAAAAATAGACAGTGAGAAGGTGCTGCCACATCCGGAAGAAGTACTCATAATGGCTGATAAGTATAAATCACCGGAATTGTGTAATTATTATTGCTCAAATCAGTGTCCAATTGGACAGCAATATGTTCCAGAAATTAAAATGAAAGAGCTCCCTCAGATTATACTTGAAACGGTAGCTTCTCTTAATAAGATGAACAAGAAGCAGGAGCGCCTCATTGAGATTACAGCTGATGGTATAATTGATAACGACGAATTAGATGATTTCATATATATTCAGGAGGAATTAGAAAAAATATCGGTAAATGTTGAAACACTTCAGTTATGGTCAGAAAGAATGTTGGCTTCTGGAGCTATTGATGAAGATGCATATAATAAAAGAAAATTACAAAAGAGTAATAACTAATATTTCTGTAAGATAAGCTGTATTTGATGGCTGTGTCGAGCTGATAGCCTATAATGTTGATTTTGACTATGCATTTTTAGCTAATGCAGGAATTAGGTTTAAACATGGTACTATAATATACGATCCAATGATAGAATTTGCTAAGATATATGGAGAATGGAACAATTATTATGGTAACCATACATATCAAAAGCTAATAAATGCGGCATGTTATTATGGTTATAATTTTGATGAGTTGACTCACGATAGTTTAGAGGATGTCAAAGCGACATTAGTTGTTTATAATGCGCTTAAGAAAAAATTGCCGCCATATGTGTGGATGTCAACGCAGTTGTTAAACAAAGAAAAAGAGGTAATATTTGAAAGTGATGATGTTACGGAAGTTATTGATAAGGCAAAAGAATTATTTGGTCAATGCGAAAGGAATATGATTAACAATCACATCAAAAGTGGTTTGAATTTTGAACATTTTATTTGCTAAAATAGAAATTGTTAGGTTAGATAATATGGGCGATTTCTGTATTACCAATATAAAGAGTTTGAAAAATCAGAATTTATAAAGGAGAATATTGATGAAACTATTTTTATGTTCACACTTTTCAAGTGTGGGAAGTCTGATAAAGGAAGAAATTGAAAATAAGAAAGTCGCATTTATTCCAACAGCTTCACTGCGTGAAGGCTACACCGGTTATGTCGGCTCGGCTCGAAAATTATTCAAAAAGTTGGGAGCAATCGTAACTGAAATTGATATTTCAACGGAGGCTTATTCAACGATACAGTCTGTTTTTGAAGAAGCAGATGTGATATATTTTACCGGCGGAAATTCTTTCTTTCTTATGGACCAGCTCCGTAAAACGGGAGCTGATGGGCTACTGAAAAAGGAATTGGCAAATGGAAAATTGATGATCGGCGAGTCGGCAGGCGCAATTATATGCGCTCCAAGCATCCAATATATCGAGCAGATGGATGAAAAGCCAGAGGACTACTCACAAGAAGATGATGCAGGGCTTGATTTGATTGATTTCTATGTTCTTCCGCATTATCTTACAACACCATTTAAGAAAGTTACCGAGAAAATAATGACTGAGTTTTCGGATTTGAATCTATGCCCAATTAACAACCGTCAGGGAATTGTAATTGATGGTGAAGGTTCAAAGGTTATTTGCAAAGACTAATTTGAAAATTCAAGTTTATCAAACTGAAAAACAGGTAGTTAAGGAGATATAAATTGATAAGACAATACAATGAAGATGATATAGACGCAGTAATGCAGATATGGCTTGACACGAATATTCGTGCACATAATTTCATATCGTCTGGTTACTGGCGGATTAACTTCGACATGGTAAGAGAAATGCTTCCTCATGCAGAAATATACGTGCATGAAGAGGACTGTGCAAGGCAGATAGATGGATTTATTGGATTGAATGATGATTATATTGAGGGGATTTTTGTAAAAGAAACAATGCAGTCAAAAGGAATTGGAAAACAGCTGTTAAATCATGCAAAGGAAGTTAAATCCACATTAAAATTAAGGGTCTATCAGAGGAATGAGAAAGCGATTAAATTTTATCTACGGGAGAACTTTTGCATTCAATCCGAAAGTGAAGATGACAACACAGGAGAAAAAGAATTTGTAATGATATGGAATAAATAAATTCCGGTTATGGAGGATATGCATGCGAAGAAGAGACAGAGAGGTAACAGAACATAGTGAAATTATAGATTGCGGTTAAAAAGAATGGAATGTGGGTTAACATTGATTCCCAGGCATCGAATAAAGTGGTAAAAGAATGGCTGATGAAACAGGGGTATGATTGTATTAAACCAGAGTATGCCTTTGGAAATCATAGGAGAAAATGAGCCTTGAGGACAAGGCTCTAAGGGAGAGAGAAATCTATGATACGAGAAATTGAGAATAGAAGAAGTATAAGAAAATATAAGCCAGATGAGATCGAAAGAAAGTTAATTGAAGAGATTATATACAGTGCTTCCCTTGCACCATCTGCTAAAAACAGGCAGCCTTGGAAATTTATTGTATATCAGGGGGAAGAAAAAGATAAACTGGTTGATGTCATGCGTCATGGTATAAATTCAGAAAAAGCGACTCATGAGCTTATGCCGGAATGGGCATTTGCCATACCGGATGCTGAGAATACAGTCAGAATCATGCAGGAGGTCCCATGCCTTATAGCAGTACTTAATACCAATCAGCATACTCCATTTGCAAGCATTGAAAATGAAAAGCGAATTGTTGAGATATGTGATTCGTTGTCCATAGGTGCAGCAATTGAAAATATGATTCTGACAGCAACAGGGTATGGATTAGGTACTTTGTGGATTGCAAATACTTGTTTTGCCTATAATGAGCTGATGGATTTTATCGGAACAGACAGCCAATTGACAGGAATTGTTGCGGTTGGCTTTGCCGACGAAGCTCCGAACAAAAGACTGAGGAAACCATTCGAAGAAATCGTTGAGTATAGATAGGTAAATCGGGATTTACTTTTACTTAGACATACAAACTGTTGACGGTAAAACTCCTATATAGTATTATTTGATAAAATACTATATAGGAGTTTTTGTATGAAAATGAATGGCGGATTTCTTGTTACCAAAATAAAACAACTTGGAGATCGAATCTTTGAGAAGATTCTCAGCGAAAAGAATATTGATGCGTTTAACGGAGCCCAGGGGCGTATTCTTTATGTACTGTGGCAGGAAGATGGAATCTCAATCAGGTCACTCTCGATTAAATGTGGATTAGCGATAACTTCTCTTACTACGATGCTGGAAAGAATGGAAAATCAAGGGCTGATAAGACGTGTTCAGTCTGAAACGGACAAAAGGAAAACACTCCTGTTTCTGACTGAAAAAGCACATGCCTTAAAGGACGAATACGATTCTGTATCTGATAAAATGGGCAGTATTTACTACAGAGGTTTTTCGGAGGAAGAAATTACCCAGTTTGAGGAATGCCTCGACCGTATCAGAAAGAATCTTGAGGAGTGGCAGAAATCATGAGTATTTGTATCAAAGACCAGATTCAAAACATGAATATCGTCATCGGATGTACAGTGGGGTGTGCATATTGCTATGCCCGCAATAATGTGAAACGCTGGCATATGATTGATGACTTTGCTGCCCCTGAATTCTTTCCGGGTAAGCTCAAGATGATGGAAAAGAAACGTCCGCAGAACTTTCT
Source organism: Eubacterium sp. AM49-13BH (assembly GCF_003464165.1). Taxonomy (GTDB): domain Bacteria; phylum Bacillota; class Clostridia; order Lachnospirales; family Lachnospiraceae; genus Lachnospira. The sequence goes on from NZ_QSEK01000035.1 coordinate 5,509, forward strand.
TCTTACCGGCATGAGCGATCTTTCCGGCTGGAAGTCAGAATGGAGAGACGAGGTATTTGAAAAAATCCGTGAAAATCCACAGCATCAGTTCCTGTTCCTTACAAAGCGACCAGATCTGCTGGATTTTGATACAGATTTGGAAAACGCATGGTTTGGTGTTACGGTGACGAGAAAAGCAGAACTGTGGCGTATTGACGCACTACGGGAAAATGTCAGAGCAAAACACTATCATGTTACCTTTGAGCCGCTATTCGACAATCCAGGTTCAGTTGATCTTTCCGGAATCAACTGGATCGTTGTCGGCACCATGACTGGAGTTCAGAGCAGGAAGGTTCATACAGAGCCGGAGTGGGCATGGTCTCTGACAGATCAGGCGCATGTGCTTGATATTCCGGTATTTATGAAGGAAGATCTTGTCCATATCATAGGGAATGAAAATATGATTCAGGAAATGCCGGATGAATTCAATAAAGTGTTGGAGGTACAGAGATCATGGCAGAAGTAATAAATGGAATCCTCATTAATGAGGCGGAAACAAAGAACATCATGACCAAGTCCAGTCTGCCTGTAGGCGGTTACTCGGTCAATCCATATGTAGGCTGTACACACGCCTGCAAGTATTGCTATGCTTCTTTTATGAAGCGCTTTACCGGACACAAGGAGGAATGGGGCACTTTCCTTGATGTGAAGCATTGGCCGGAAATTAAGAATCCGAAGAAATATGCCGGACAGCGGGTGGTCATCGGTTCTGTGACAGATGGCTACAATCCACAGGAGGAGCAATTCGGGAATACCAGAAAACTTCTGGAGCAGCTGATCGGCAGTGACGCAGATATTCTGATCTGCACAAAGTCGGATCTTGTGGTACGAGATATTGATCTGCTGAAGAAGCTTGGACGAGTAACCGTTTCATGGTCGATCAACACACTAGATGAAAATTTCAAGAACGATATGGACTCTGCTTCTAGCATTGAGCGCCGTATCACTGCTATGAAGCAGGTATATGAAGCAGGTATCCGTACAGTCTGTTTCGTATCTCCGGTATTCCCCGGTATCACGGATTTTGAAGCAATCTTTGAGCGGGTAAAGGATCAGTGCGATCTGTTCTGGCTCGAAAATCTCAATCTTCGAGGCGGTTTCAAAAAGACAATTATGGATTATATCGCCGGAAAATATCCTGATCTTGTACCACTTTACGACGAGATCTATAACAAGCATAACCGCAGCTACTTTGAAGCACTTGAAGTAAAAGCTGAGGAAATGGCTAAGAAGTATGATTGCCCATTTGTGGATAATGAAATGCCTTATGGCAGAGTCCCGCAGGGACATCCGGTGATCGTAGATTATTTCTATCATGAGGAAATCCGAGGGACAGAGAATACAGGAAAAAGAAATCGTTAATCTAAACGAAAATTAAACTGATGATGGTGGGAGAGATTTATTTATCGCCATTTGAAATCGAGAAGTTCTTGTTTGAAAAATAGAGAAATTGTAAAATTGAAGAAAAAAGAAATGCACAGTTCTTAGCTTATCGGGAGCTGTGCATTTTTGTAAATAAATACTTTTAATTAGCCGATTACGGCGTCCTCTGCTGTAAAATGTTCCAGAGAATTTTCTTTTACCTGAATGCAGATATAAGTAATTCCGGAAATATCGGATGCAAAAAACTGACGCTTTGCAGCAGGTGCGATTTTTAACCAGTCTCCAGTAGAAAGACTGATTTCTTCTCCATCAATTATGGCTTTGCCGTTACCTGAAAGAATTCCATAGATTTCTTCATTTTCTTTATGAGAATGAACAAATGGGACCTTTGCTCCTGCAGGTAGTTCGTTTAAACTGATTTCTGCACCTGTTAAAGACAACTTTTCATGCAGTTCAATTCGGTTTTCCTTTCCAATAGTTGTTTTTGTGTAATTTGTCATAATAATACCTCCATAGTTGATTTGTAGTTTCTGGTTGCTTGGTATTAGTATAATGTGAGACACATACAAAAACAAGTACGCACCTTTTTGTAACTGTACACTCAAAATTGAATGTGTTACAATAGACTCGGAGGTGAGAATTATGCGAGCAAAAGAAGAATTACCGGAATGCCCAGTTGCAACAGCGGTATCTCTCATCGGAGGGAAATGGAAACTGCTGATTTTGCGTAACTTGAAAGAGCGCCCATGGAGATTCAATGAGCTACAACGAAGTATAGATGGTATTTCACAAAAGGTTTTGACAGATAGTTTAAGACAAATGATGAGTGATGGACTGGCATATCGCCACGATTACCATGAGCAGCCACCGAGAGTCGAATACGGATTAACGGAACTCGGAACAAAAATGCTTCCAATTGTTAATTCACTTGCTGACTTTGGTAACTACTATAAATCACTTATTGAACAGAATTAAGTACGTTAGTATTTGAAAAGCTCGAACAATCGGAAGTTGTGGAGGATATTAAAATGGCGCAGATAATATGGGATGGCAATAAAAACTGGGAAAACGTTTGGGACGGTAAGCAGCCGTGGGACAGAGAGATTGAAGAAAAAAGCATTCCTGAAAATGCAGTTCTAATTGACAGACCAGATGACATAATTAAAGCATCAATTCCATACATGATTATCCCTTGTATTGTATGTTTTGTTGCAATTTTTACAAAAAAGGCGCAATCAGATGAATTTATATTTAATTTATGGTTTATGCCGCTGTCATTTATTATTGGCTTTTTTGTTGCGATGCCGTTACATGAATTTCTTCATGCTATAAGTTATCCAAAGGGGGCAAAAGTTTATATAGGAGTATCTCTAAAACAGTTGAGAGCATATGCTGCATCCTCCGCAGCACTTAGCAGAGGACGATATATAATGATGTCATTGGAACCTTTGATTCCGGGGATAATCTTTCTTGCTGTTTTCGTGGTCTGCCCGATTTCAATGAAGTGGTTGATGACAATATGTGTAGTTCCTTCGTTTATGGGACTAATTTCTCCAGCACCCGATTATATGGATGTTTTAATCATATTGCGAAAGGTGCCGAAGGGGGCAATGATTCAGGCAACAGAAAATGGATTGGTTTGGTATCTCTAATATGACAGATTCCAATTTGACGGAGTAATGGATATGAAAATACGAGAAGTGAATGAGAATAAAAAGCAGTTTATATCATTATTGCTATTAGCTGATGAGCAGGAAAATATGGTTGATCGCTATCTTGAAAAAGGTACTATGTATGCACTTGAAGATGGTAATGTAAAAGCTGAATGTGTTGTCACCGATGAAGGTAATGAAATACTTGAAATCAAGAATATCGCAGTTGATCCGGAAAATCAGGGAAAGGGCTATGGCAAAGCATTAATTGACTTCCTTGCAAGTAAATATGCAGATGAATATTCTATTTTGCAAGTTGGAACAGGTGACAGCCCGTTGACCGTACCGTTTTATGAAAAATGCGGATTTGTCCGTTCGCACAATATTCCGAATTTCTTTACGGACAATTATGACCACCCAATTTATGAGTGTGGTGTACAGTTAATAGATATGGTATATTTGCAAAGATGTTTATAACTTCCAGTTTAAGAAGTTTATGGGGACTGTCCCAAAGGTGACATCATATTAAATTAAGAAGAAAAACAGTAAGAAGGGACAGAGAGTAAATATGAGCTTTCTGTCTTTCTTTTGCCTTGCATATCAATAATTGATCCAGTAGACCAATTTTGATTCGTGTGGAATTATGTTTTGTTCAGTTGCATCTGGCTCAGTTGAGACCGGACAAAATGATTGAGGACAGACACGTCAATTTGAATTGTTTATTTTCATAAAATGTGTTACAATCAAGTTAGCTGAAACTAATTGTATTGCAAAAAAGGTAAATGTATGAGTGAAAGAATAAAACCTACTATCAGTGGCAGTGCTGAGACAATGCTCCAGAGCTTTTATGCCAGAGCCCAATATTCCAAAAGTAAACATAATAAATTCTATGATGCAAAGGCGGTAGAATTAGTCGACAAAATTGATTATGATTTTTCTACAGCGGCTAGGGATTCTACTATGGGGAAAGGGGTAATTGCCAGAACGGTAGTTTTTGATGAATTAGTAAAGAATTTTATAGAGAAAAATCCTTATTGTACGGTGGTCAATATTGCCTGTGGTCTGGATACGAGATTTTATCGCATGGATAATGGTAAAATCACCTGGTACAATCTGGACCTGCCAGAAACGATAGCAATCCGCAATCAGATTTTCGAGGAATCAGGACGTGTTTCTACGATAGGAATTTCTGCACTTGACCCTGCATGGTCAAAAGAAGTAAAAGTGAGGGGGAAAATGCTTTTTATCATTGAAGGATTATCAATGTATCTGACAGCAGAAGAAAACGGTAATATATTAAAAATAATAAAGGACAACTTTGATAATGCCTGTATTCTTATGGAGTGTCTGGCAAAGGCATGGGTAAAGAAAGAAGGAATAGAAAAATCCATACAGCAAACAGGCTCAAAATTTGTTTTCGGGGCAGATCATTTTGAAGAACTTGGGAATATGACAGAGGGATATCACAAAATAAAAGACGATAATATTCTTCGCGGCATGGAGTTATTTTCACTTGCATATAGACTTTTTGCGTTATTACCGATTGCAAAAAAGGTTACGCAGAAGATTCTGATATTTGAAAAGGACTAACTTTTGTTGGAGATGGCAATGAAGGAATGTTTGCATTCGAGAAGCAAATGCGTGTGTGAAATTCCAGTTTGCCGAATAAAGGAGCAGTACTTATGAAAAAATTCTTTTTGCCAGTATACACTATAGTGGTATTTTCAATCGTTATTTGGTTTGCTTTATATGGAGAACATCGTGATCCGAGGTTTTATGTCTCTATTTTGATACTTGCAATCATTGGGAAATTTATTGCTTAACACATAGCTGAAGAAAAATAGTAACAGATGTAGAATTGCCAGAAAATTTGGCATAGGTGATTAATAATAATGAGGCGGCATATGTATCTTATATCAGCATATTTTGATGAACATGTAACAAAGGGATTGCAAAGGTTAATTGATAATATTGCAAAAGAAACAGGTAATACTTATATGATTGAGAATAATGTTCCTCCGCATCTGACAATTTCAAGCTTCGAAACAAGAAAACCTGATAATCTTAAGGAAGAATTCATGAAGCTTAATAAAATAGGTGCAGGAGAGATAAATATATTTTCAATCGGGCAGTTTCTGCCGTATGTTATGTATGCTACACCTGTCTGGACGAATATTTAATGCATCTTTCCAATGAGGTGTATGATATATTTTCTGTAAGAGAAGATGTAACAATTAATCGTTGTTACAAACCATATAACTGGTTTCCACACATAACATTGGGAAAGAAACTTGAAAAAGAACAGATGATAATGGCAATGAGAGTATTACAGACACATTTTGTTCCAATAAAAGGGAAAATAGTAAGGGTTGGATTGTCACAGACTAATCCACATAAGGATATTATACAATTTAATATATGATAGTGTAACCGGGGGAGGGAGAATGGATTTTAGTTGATACTGAAGATGAGATGGTGGCTATTTTTTTACAACAGAGGATATATTTTATGCAACAACAGAAATTATTAAGTCTTATAAGACAGGCAATAGAAGATTACAACATGATAGAGGAAGGCGATAAGATTGCCGTTGGAGTATCAGGTGGCAAGGATTCGCTTGCATTGCTGCATGCAATGAAGATACTTAACAGATTTTATCCGAAGAAGTTTGAACTATATGCAATCACCTGTAATGTTGGCTTTGAGGGAATGGATTTTACAGGAGTGAGGCAGTTCTGTGAGAGTTTAAATGTGCCATATGAACAGGTTGATACAGAGATTGCGACGATTGTCTTTGAGGATAATAAAGATGAAAGACCATGTTCACTGTGTGCGAAGCTTAGAAAAGGCGCAATGTATAAGAGGCTTGGAGAACTTGGAATTAATAAAATTGCATATGCACATAATAAGGACGATTTTATAGAAACAGCATTGATGTCTCTTATATATGAAGGGCGGTTTTACGCATTTCCACCAGTTACATATCTGCCAGAGGCAGGGGTTACGGTTATACGGCCAATGATGTATGTGCCGGAAAAGGGTGCGACTAACTTCGTAGTTAATCAGGGAATCAGGGTCGTTAAGAATACCTGTCCAGTTGATGGTTCGACTAAGAGGGAATATGCTAAGCGGCTTATGGAGCAGATTAATAGAGACAATCCGGGAGCTAAAGACAGAATTATGCATGCAATTGTGAACGGAAGATTTGAGGACTGGCCAGAAGTTTATAAAATTTGGAGAAATAACTGTTGATACAACACCAATCAGATAATAAAATAACATTAAATACATTTACAAGGAGATACGAACATGAGAAGATTTTATGAAGGCAATGATAACAATGGTTATCAGGAAGTTGTAGATAAAGAAGCTGGCTTGGAGTTAATAGGTTTTGATTTGATAAGATTTGAGACGGGTGAAAATGCGGTTTATGAATCGGGTGAATATGAAATAGGACTTGTTATTTTACAGGGAACATGCAGTGTTAAGGTTGATGATGACACATTTGACAAGCTTGGCACAAGAAGAAGTGTATTTGATGGCAAGCCAACAACTGTTTATGTTCCAAGAGATTCTAAGTATGAAGTTACAGCAACCGGAAGCATGATGCTTGAAATCGGTGTGTGCAAGGTTAAAGCAAGAAAGAAATATGAAGCATTTGTAATAGATGCAAATGATGTTACAACTGAACACAGAGGCAAGCTTAACTGGCAGAGAGATGTTAATGACATTATTACTTCAAAATATGAGGGAAAGGTTGACAGAATTGTGCTTGGTGAGACTTACAGCATGCCGGGACAGTGGTCAAGCTATCCATCACATAAGCATGATACAGACAATCTTCCATTTGAGGTAAATATGGAAGAAATCTATCATTTTAAGGTGAATCCGGGTCAGGGCTTTGGAATTCAGGTAATGTACAGTGACGATATGTCATTAAGAGAGAGTTACATAATAAAGAATGGTGACAGCGTTGCAATTAAGAATGGCTATCACCCGGTAGCAGCAGCACCGGGATATCAGGTATATTATCTCTGGGTAATGGCAGGTGCTGATACAAGACAGCTTACTCCTTGTGATGATCCTAACCATGCATGGGTAAAGGCTGTTGAGAAGATGGTGTAATGTATTTGGCACAAAATATATTATATGCAGATTTAAGTATTAAATATTAAGAAAGCTATTGAAACTTTTTCAGATAATGATATATTTAATATATAAAATTTTAAAAGATTCGAGGTAAAATAATAATGATTTACGCATCACTTAATGCAAAAAAAGGTAACTACCAGTACCCAGCAGCTATTAACACTGCACTTGAATTTCTTGCAAAGCCAGAGACAGCTGAGCTTCCAGTAGGAAGATATGAACTTGATGGAGATAACATTTTTGTTCTTATTCAGGATCAGACAACTGCACCAGTTGAGAATAAGCGTGCAGAAAGTCACAGAAATTATATTGATATTCAGTATCTTTTCACAGGAAAAGAAGTTCAGGGATATGCACCACTTCTTCCAGGCGTTACAGGTGAAGAGCCAGCTGGTAAAGACAATATCTTTTATGAGACAGTAGAGAATGAGCAGTTCGTTACATTACATCCTGGTGAATTTACAGTATACTTTACTAATGATATCCACCGCCCTAATTGTACAATGGATGAGCCTGTTAATATCCATAAGGCAGTTGTTAAGATTAAGGAAAGTCTTATTAAGTAATTGGAATAGTTGACTTGTTGATACAATATAATATTTAAAACAGAAGCACCAGAAGAAGCGAATGCAACATATCGTATTCTTCTGGTGCTTTTTGTATTATTAAAAGACAGAATAAATGGAAAAATGTTGCTATTAGTTACATATGTTTGTATAATACAGTTAAAGGTTTGTTATTAATTTAACATGTGATGGGGGTTATTTAATATGTTAGCAGAGCAGGTATTGGCATTAATTATTTTCATTTCTATGTTTGTATTGATAGTTCTTGATAAGATAGAGAGGCATTATGTGACGCTTGGATGTGGGGCATTGACGCTGATTGGGGTATTTGGAATTATCATGAAGTCGTCGGAGGCGGTTATTAGTACTCTTAATTTAAGGAGCATATTTACAACAAGTTTCTGGTATCAGTCAGGTGCAGCAGAGGAAGTCGTTACAGGTATTAACTGGTCAACTATTATATTCATTGCAGGTATGATGATTATGGTTGAGGTTATGGCTGATGCAGGATTCTTCAGATGGCTGTGTATGCTTCTTGCCAAGGCAGTGCATTATCGTACAAGAGCATTATTTATAACATTCATGATTATGTCTTTTTGTCTGGCTATGTTTATAGACAGCATAACGGTTATATTGTTCCTTGCAGCCGTATCTATTGAGCTTGCCAAGCTGCTAAAGTTTAATCCAGTGCCAATGATTTTATCAGAGATATTCTGTGCTAATCTGGGCGGTTCAGCAACAATGTGCGGGGATCCGCCTAATATAATTATTGGTACGTCACTTAACTTTTCATTTTCAACATTTATTACGCATACAGGACTGATTGCAGTAATCAGTCTGATATTTATTGTGGTATATTTTCTTATAGCATATAGAAAAGAACTGGAATCATCATCAGACATTGATAAACTGGCAGCATCAATGCCAAGTCCGGCAGAAGCTATTGTCAACAAGAAGAATTTCGCATTCAGCTGTGTTATATTCTTCTGTGCCGTTGTAATGCTTGTGACACATGCACTGACAGGACTTACAGTTGCATTTATCGGTCTTGTTATTGCAGTATTTTCACTTATTGCATCTGGTAAGAAGGCTTTACATATGTTGAAGTCAATCGATTATAAAACACTTTTATTCTTTGTAGGATTGTTTATTGTTGTTGGTGGACTTGAGCAGACTGGCATATTGGAGATTATTGCAGCATTTATAGGCCGTGTGAGCAAAGGCAATCTTAAGCTTATGGTTGCAATTATTATTATGGTATCTGCATTTGCAAGTGCTCTTATTGATAATATTCCTTTTGCGGCAACTATGGTGCCGGTTATTAAGAGTCTGGCAGCAACACAGGGCGTTGACCTTTCTGTTCTTGCATGGGCACTTTCTATGGGAACTGATGTCGGAGGAAGTGCAACACCAATAGGTGCATCTGCAAATGTTGTTGGTACATCAGTGGCGGCGAAGAACGGATATATGATTGGCTGGGGAAAATATTGCCGCACAGCCGTTCCAGCAACAATAATAGCAGTGCTTATATCTATGGTGTGCATATTTGTAAGGTATTGTTAATTGGTTATGCATAGATTATATGCAGAAAAGGGGGTTTTATGGGAAAACAGTTAGTTATTTCAATTAGCCGTGAATTCGGAAGTGGAGGACATGAGATTGCAGCGAAGCTTGCTGAAAGGTTAGATCTTGTATTCTATGACAGGTCAATGTTAGATGAGATAGCTGCAGAAATGAATGCAGATGCGGCTGAATTGCACAAATATGATGAAAAGCCAACTAACCATCTGTTATCAAGAAGAGTTGGCAATCATACTAATTCTTATGAAGAGATTATTGCACAATTCCAATTTGATTATATCCGTAAGAAAGCAGAGAGCGGAGAGTCCTTCGTGGTAGTAGGCCGTTGTTCGGAGACAGTTCTTAAAGATTATGACTGTCTGATGTCCGTATTTGTTACGGGTGATAAAGAACAGAAGATTCAAAGAGTTATGGAACGATATGATATCTCAGAATCTGACGCATACAGTAAGATGAGAAGACACGATAAATCCAGAAAACAGTATCATAACAAGTATTCTGATTTCAAATGGGGTGATGCAAGATATTATGATATGTGTATCAACAGTAGTCCTTTGGGAGTTGATAAGACTGTGAATGTTCTTGAAACTATGTTAAAGAAAGAACAAGAGAATAACTTATTGAGAGTAAATAAAAGTGCATTCTGAATATGACATCAGAATGCACTTTTAATATTATTTACCATACATGTATTTTTCAATATTGGTTGTCTGGGTTTTGGTTAATCCACCATCTTCATTCTTGAATCCGGAATATATTCTGGAAACAAGCGTACGGTTGCTGTCATAACCAACTTCGATAATAATCCAGTCCCAGCCGTTATTCCTACTGCTGCTAAATGTTCTAAGCGCATATATGTCAAGGCCGGCATCCTTTAAATATGCTTCTAAATCTTTATTATAGGTCCAATCGTTATTAGAAGCTTTGCCATTGACAATAACGCCATTGTTAGCACCGCACCACATTCCACCAATCTTTTTGTTATGATAAGGTACAGGAGCAAAATCCTGATTCTTATTACATAGCATAATCCATACACCATATCCGCTGGAACTTTCAGGGTTGTCAATTTCCGGAATCTGGACATTGCCATTAATACATAAATCAAGGAGAATCTGCTCAATATGTTTGGCGTTAGTCATATCTCTAGAACGATTTGACTTCTCAATTTGTTTTATTAAAGTTGGAGTAAGGATACCAACAAGAACAGCCATAATGGCAATAACAACAATTAGTTCAACGAGACTGAAACCTTTAGAATTCTTTATTTTAAACCTTAACTTACACATAGGGAAGTACCGCCTCTCTAATTAAATCACAATATTCAGATTTCAATTATTTAACTAAATAATATGTTTTATATTGAAAAAAGTCAGGGCTTGATATATCTTTTTTTAGAATTTAATTAGTTCAACAAGAAATACAGCTACACATGATGCAATTGCAACGGTTGTAAGTCCTTTGCCTTTTAATGCAAATAAAACTGCAACAAAAAGACCAGCGACAGCACCAACCCACCAATTAGTTGCGTAGAATATAGCTGGGATTGTCATAGCTGTAAGAACGGCATATGGTATGTAATACAGAAAAGAACGTATAAAACGATTATTAATCTTTTCCTTAATTGCAATAAATGGTATTACTCTGATAAGGTAGGTTGTTCCTGCCAGTATCAGAAGATATATAAAGAAAGTACTGTTTTTCATAATATCCTCCTGAGGTTTAATTGGCAGAATTATCAGTTTCATCTTTGACAGGAAAGAATATTGAACCAATAAAGGCTGCGAGATGGCAACAATTGTAATAGTGATACCGCTTGAAATCTTAGACAGAAGCGGTACATAGTAGAATAGGCAGCTGAGTAATATGGCTATAATTACAACGATGAGGACAGGACGTGCCTTCTTCATCTCAGGAACAACTACAGCAACAAACATTCCATAGATTGCCACACTTAAAGCACTCATAAGACGGTCTGGAAGAACATTCCCAAGGATAGCCCCGATAAATGTGCCGAGTGCCCAGCCAAAATAAGGCAGGGTAGCAAGTCCGGCAAAATAGCTGCGTTTGATTTCATCTTCCTTAGTTGCAACTGCAAATATCTCATCAGTTATAAAGAAACCAAGAAGCCAGCGGTATATACCTCGAAAACGGCTGTCAGCTTTTTGACCTATTGATATAGACATGAAAGAGTATCTTACATTAATAGTAATCTGTGATATAAGCATTTGAATGTACTGACCTGGATGAATCATGATTCCAATACCAGCAAACTGACCGGCAGATGTTACAGTTGTCATCGATATAAGAACAGCCTGCCACCAGCTAAGACCGAAGGATACGGCCATTATTCCAAATGTAAAAGAAACTGACAGATAGCCAAGGGCAATAGGTATCCCAGCTAGTAGTCCTTGTTTATAATTATTCATCTTAATTATCTCCATGTATATGTTGTTGTACTTAATATAATAAAGCTAATTATATATTCTATCACACATTTACAATAAAAGCACTTGAGAATTTTTTATGTATAAAATATTGAAAGTGTGTATAACATACAGGAAGCATATGTTATAATATGAAAAATATGTAAATCTACAGGGGCAGGTTATGAAGATAAGAGAATTATTAGAATTGGATAAACTACGTTGTCATTTGAGGTGTTTCCACCTAAGAAGGATATGGATTTTGCTAATGTGGAGAAGGCTGCTTTTGGTATAGCACAGTTACATCCAAGCTATATGAGCGTTACATATGGTGCAGGGGGAAGCACTAAGGGACATACAATAAGACTTGCGGGGGATATTCAGAAAAAGTTTAATGTTCCTACCATAGCACATCTTACATGCGTATGTGCAACAAAAGAGAGCATAGAGCAGGCACTTTCACAGATGAAGGAGGCTGGAATTGAGAATATTCTTGCATTAAGAGGTGATGTGCCAAAAGATTTTAATGGAAATGCATTTACAGATTTTTCACATGCATCAGAGCTTGTTAAGTTTATTAAAGAGAATGGCGATTTCTGTGTGGGTGGAGCATGTTATCCTGAGGTCCATCCGGATTCAGCAAGTAAACAGGCAGATATTGAGGGGCTTAAGAAAAAGGTTAAGGCAGGCTGTGAGTATCTTACAACACAGATGTTTTTTGATAATAATATATTCTTTAACTTTATGTACAGAGTGCGTGAAGCAGGAATTGCAGTACCTATAATTCCGGGAATTATGCCTATTACAAGACAGGTTCAGGTGAAGAATGCAGTTAAACTTTCAGGCTGTAATGTTCCAGAAAGATTTAAGAATATTGTAGACAGATTTGGAGATACAGAAGCTGCTATGAAGCAGGCAGGAATTGTGTATGCTACAGACCAGATAATAGATCTTATGGCTAATGGTGTTAATCATATTCACGTGTATTCGATGAATAAACCGCAAGTTGCCAAGGGAATACAGGATAATCTTTCTGAGATTCTGAAGGTGGTTGATTAAGATAAATGTTTTGTATACACAGGAAATTGTAGTGATGTTAACACCCCCATTATAGTTAATGGGGCAGAGCATTAATTAATAAAGAAAGTTAAATATTGGAGGAATCATATATGTCAAATATAAAGCTTGGAAGTCATGTGGGAATGGCAGGTAAGGAAATGTTTCTTGCATCTGCGAAGGAAGCAGTTTCTTATGGGGCTAATGTATTTATGTTATACACAGGTGCGCCACAGAATACAAGAAGAAAAGAAATAAGTGAGCTTAATATAGAAGCTGGCTGGAAGTATGCTAAGGAACATGGGATAGAGGAGATTATTGTACATGCACCTTATATAATCAATCTTGCAAATACAATTAAGCCGGAGACTTATGAGCTTGCTGTTGAATTTCTAGAAAAAGAAATTATAAGGACTGCTGCCATGGGAAGCCATATAATGGTGCTTCATCCGGGAAGCCATGTCAATGCCGGAGTTGAAGCCGGAACCGCACAGATTATCAAGGGGCTTAATACAGTGCTTAACCAGAACGATGATGATGTGTATATTGCACTTGAGACAATGGCTGGCAAGGGAAGCGAGATAGGCAGGACATTTGAAGAGCTTAAGGCAATCTATGACGGCGTCGACAAGAAGGACAGATTGAGAGTGTGCTTTGATACATGCCATGTTAATGATGCTGGTTATGATTTAGTTAATCATTATGATGAAGTATTTGCAGAATTTGACAGAGTGATTGGTCTTGACCAGATAGCAGTATTTCATATCAATGACAGTATGAATCCGCTTGGAGCGCATAAGGACAGACATGCCAATATTGATAAGGGAAATATTGGATATGAGACTCTTCACAGACTTGTCCATGATGAAAGATTCCTGGATGTGCCTAAGATTCTTGAGACTCCATGGGTTGCGGTTGAAGGAACTGATAAGAAAGAGCCTCCTTACAAGGAAGAGATTGCGTGGCTTTTAGAGAAATAATGTGAAAATGCTGTTTTTTTGTTTTATTATGATTTTTGAACTGTTTTTTTGTATTTATATTAGTACAATCTGGATATAATGGGTTCATAATCACAATGAACGGAGGAATAGAATATGCTAAGACACAAGAAACATGCATCGGCCTTTATCGCATTTTTGATGGCTTTTGCACTCATCTTCACTAGTTCTGGTATCGGCTCTCTTACATTTACGAAAGCCGATGATACACAGACGATTTACTATAATGGTGAATCAATTACTCTTTCAGAGCATGCATTATATGTAAATCAGAATTTAGCTTCTTCAAGCGGATATTCATATAAGACACTTCAGGAAGCAGTAGCTAATGCAATTTCTGGCACAAAGGATAATCCAACAATTATTTATCTTGAGCCGGATGTATATTGGACTGACGATTATACTAAGACAGAAGATCGTGATAAGAATGATCTTATAGGTCTTATAATTCCACAGGCTTATATAACACTTGTAGGAATGACTGGTAATCGTGATGATGTAGTAATTGCATCAGACAGAGGACAGAATGCAGGAGCTAATGGTAACTTTAACACAATTGGTGTAGGCGACGGATTTCATGCAAAAGACCTTACAATCGGAAATTATTGTAATGTAGATCTAGTGTATGAAAGAGATACTACTAAGAATCATACTAAGAGACAGGAAGCTGTTACACAGGCACAGGCTGTTACTAAAGTTCCTGGCATTACAGATATGGATGAATGGTTCTTTGAAAATTGTAACATTATATCAAGACTTAATCTTTTCTCAAGAGATGACAGACCTAAGCGTTCTCTTATAAAAGATTGTCATCTTGAGTGTACAGATGATTCGCTTGGAACCGGTTATATAACGATATTTGAAAATTGTACGTTTAGCCTGTTTTCTAATACTCCTTGTGGTGGAGCATCATTCTATATGCAGGCATTCTTAGGCTGTGAATTTACAACACAGTTATCAGATAATAAAACAATTACATTATGTAAGAATACAAAACCGTTTGCTTTTATTGACTGTGATTTTAAGGGCGACATGACTGGTATGGAATGGAAACAGAGCAATTTTTCTGATGATATAAGACAGATTGTTTCTAATAATACTCTTAATGGACAGCCATTGACAATCAGTCCTGATTATTCGGATTTATCAGTAACTCCTGATGAAGAGCAGATGAAAGCATTTAAGTATAATGGGGAATATAATATATATAATCTCTTAAATGGTGCGGGTTATGATGAATGGGATCCGTTAAATCAGAAGGATTATATGCCAACCGGTACATGGAATATCCAGTTTGACTATCCAGGAATTGCTAAGGATGTTATTCCGGTACTTCAGGGAAATGTTTCTGATTCACTTCAGGTTACGCCTGTTGTTCTTGGTGGCAATGACAAGACTGTAACATGGAGTACTGAAGACGATACGCTTGTTATTGAACCACAGGCTGATGGTACTGTAATAGTAAAGGGTGACAACTCAACATTAGACAATAAGAAAGGCTGTCTTGTTGCAACAGCAACCAACGGAATGAAGAAAGTATTACATTTTACAGTTACTCCTAAGATATTTGAGGCACCTGTATTATCAGAAAAACCTGTTTTATCAGCACCTGAGAATGGAATGATTAATGTAACATATGCATTTACAGATAATAGTGAAGCAGCAGACGAAAGTATAATTAACTGGTATCGTGCTACAGACAAAGAAGGAACAGATAAAGTCCTCGTTGCACAGACAACATATGTAGATAGTGATGCTAAGCCATACTCTTCATATGTACTCCGCTTAGATGATGTTAATCATTATATTATCTGTGAAGTTATACCAAAGCGTTCAAATTCAGTAGAAGGCAGTTCAGTATTTACTGCAGCTTCTGAACTTATCAAGTCAGCATATGTAGCAGATGAACAGAAACAGTCATATAATGTTGATCTTGAGCATCTTGCATATATTGAAGCTGAGAATGATACAGAAGAGAATAATTATGAATGGAAAAACACACTTAAAGCTGGTAATTGGTATGGAGGATTCTATCTGCCTGCTGAATACAGAGAAGGTGGAGAGTGGAGTGACAAAGCATATAAGCCTGTTTCAGGTGAGCTTCCATATACATATGCACAGGGAGCATCAGGCGCATCAGGAACTACGGGACTTCAGACAACTACACAGGGTGCAAGACTTGTATATGTTGATGATACTGCACGAAAAGATATGTCAATGACATTGACTCTTTCTCCTCATAAAACAGGAGCACAGGGCTTCGGTAGTGCTAAACAGTTCATAGATATCTATTTCAAATATGATGCAAAAACAATGACTGGTTATGGCTTAAGAATTGCCAGAGTACCATCTATAAGTGATCCAGCCCTTAGTAGCTTTGCAGCTAAGTCATGCACATTTACATTGATGGAATATAAGAATGGAGTTGCAATTCCGCTTGAGGATTCAGTCATATCAACAGCATTTCTTCCAGGATGCACAATTAAGCTTGATGTGACTGGCAATACATTTACAGCAGATGTTACAACAACAACATCTCAGGACTCAGCAAGCAGTATCATGCCTCATGAGGTACATTTAAGCCATGTATTTGAGAATGAAGTAAACAGTTACAGTGGAATAGGATTCCAGCATACAGGTACATCTGGTGCAGGAAAGTCTGGTAACAGAGTTACTATTCATTCTGTAAGCGTAGATTACAAGGGTGTAACAGGAGAAGTTGTTGATGTACCAGATAATGACATTAATAATGGTAATGATGATATTAATAAAGATACAGATGACAGAGAAGATGTTCCAGATAGTTCAGTTGATGTAGTGCCAACAGGAGATTCATCTGATATGAGAATTCTTATTATGTTAATGGTAGTATCCGGATTAGCGATTGGAATGACTGTTGCAAAATCAAAAAATTCTCTAAAAGCATTTAAGTAACACAAAACTTGATATGATTTAGAATAAAATAATCAGCCCCGCCTGTTATATATCATATGTGGTATATTGCAGACGGGGTTTTAATATGGGTAAAATTCTGTTAAACTGTAGGAAAGTAAGTTGTGAAAGGCGGAATAATATGTCAATACCAGCAAGTGAAGCAAAGTCAAGATTAATAGAGGGAAATAAAAGATTTATTAATGCTACAAGCAATCCGGGAGATGTTTCGCTGGAAAGGCGCGTGGATACATTAAAGAATGGTCAGCATCCATATGCGATTGTTCTGTGCTGTTCGGATTCCAGACAGGTACCGGAAGCAATATTCTCAGCGGGAATAGGGGAACTTTTTGTTATCCGTGTGGCAGGAAATGTAGTGGATTCGCATCAGCTTGGAAGTATTGAATATGCAGCAGACCATCTTGACTGTAAGCTGGTGGTTGTGCTTGGACATAATCATTGCGGTGCAGTTGAAGCGGCAATAAAGCATGACCCTGACGGACATATCAAGTATATAACTGACGATATCAGGGAAGCTATTAAGGAAGAGAAAGATGAGTATATTGCAACCTGTCTCAATGTAAAGCACAGTGTTAAGGTGATAGAGGAGAATACAGATATGAAGCTTCTTGAGGAGAAAGGTCTTGAGGTTATCGGGGCTGTGTACCATCTTGAGGACGGGCATGTGGAGTTTTTGGAGTAAAGAATGGATGAATGTAACATTATCAGACTAAATAATTTAATATCGTATATATCCCCAACAGAGAATCCACTATCTGCAAATGTGGTGATGATACAGGGGAAGGAAGCACTGTGGCTGTATGATGTCGGCAACCACCCTGATATTCCACAGGTAATAGAACAATTCCGTGAAGGAAGAAATGTTAATGTTATATTGTCACATTTTCACGAAGACCATACAGGCGGTCTGCCGGATATAGCCTGCAATGAAATATATCAGGGAAAGTACACTTATAGACATACGGAAAAAGGTGTGATTGTACAGGAGGACATATATATTCAGGACGGAGATGTGTCACTTCACATATTTCCACTGCCTTCAAGCCATGCAAAGGGCTGTGTTGCGTTGGAAGTAAACGAAGAGTGGTGCTTTCTTGGAGATGCATTATATGCTATGCAGAAATGCGGACATAACTTGTACAATGCAAGCATATTAAAAGAAGAAATAAATGTATTACAGAACATTAAAGCGGAGAAATTCATGCTGAGTCACAGGACACCTTTTGAAAAGCCAAAGGGGATTATTATGAGGTGGCTTGGTGAGATATATGACAGAAGGGTTAAGGGAGAGGTGTATATTGAGATCTAAATATCATTTTATTATAATCGGTTCAGGCTGGCGGGCCTTATATTATGTACGCGTAGCAAAGGCTCTGCCTGAAATATTCTGTATTGATGCGATGTATTGCAGGACGCAGGAGAAAGCGGACTTAATTGCCGGTCAGTATCAGATACATACAACTACATCTATAGAAGAATGCGCGGCATATAAACCTGATTTTGCAGTTGTGGCTGTTAAGAAGGACGCCATATGTGATGTTTCAATGGAATGGCTTGACCGTGGAATAACTGTTTTATCAGAGACTCCGGCGGCACTTGATACGGATTCGCTCAATAAACTGTATTCTTATTACAAATGTGGTAAGAAACAGGTGGTTGCTGAACAGTACAGGGAGTATCCTAATATTAAAGCATCATTAAAGCTTATTAATGAAGGAATTATTGGTGATGTCAGCTGTGTAAATGTGTCACTGGCGCATGAATATCATGGAATAAGTCTTATAAGAGCATTTCTTGGAGTTAATCCGGGAGAGAAGTATACAGTTTCAGCTAAGACATATGAGTTTCCTACAACACAGACTCTTACAAGATATGATAAGTTCACTGATGGCAGGATTGCAGGAAAGAAAAGATGCGTCGCCACATTTGAATTCGAAAGCGGGAAAGTGGCATGGTATGATTTTGATTCGGAGCAGTACAGGTCACCAATCAGGAAGAATACGCTTAAAGTTCAGGGTGTAAGAGGTGAGCTTGTTGATGACTGTGTATATTATCTTGATGAGAATAATGAAGGTCAGGTTGGCAGAATCATAACGGATTCCCATGTGATTAATACAGGAAATTCTAATCCTAATTTTGAGAAGATTCGTGAAATTAAGAAAATTTCATTTGATAATAAGATTATATATGAGCCGGAATTTGGATTGTGTGGTCTGTCAGAAGATGAAACAGCAATCGCAGTGATGATGAAGAATACGGCAGAGTATAGCAGAGGAAATGCGTCTGCACCATATAGTATGGAGGATGCCCTTGCAGATGCGTATGCCGCCATCTTACTGAAGAAGGCTGTGGAAACAGGAGAAGTGGTGCATAGTTAATATAATGAAACGGGGTACATGGTATGCAGAAAGAATTGTTAAAGGTGGCACTTATAGGTGTAGGAAGTGTTGGAAAGAAATATGCCAGAATGATAACAGCGGGAGAAGTTCCGCATATGAAATTATCAGCTGTGGTTATAAGAAGAGATGAACTTATTGAATGGGGCGAATCACTTGTTAATACTGATGGTGACAATGCAAGGATATTCAGGAGTGCAGAAGAATTATTTGAGACAGGAGAATCATGTTATGATGCAGTTATTATAGCAACTCCTCATAAAACTCATAAAGAACTGGCTTTGAAAGCATTTGCAAAGGGAAAAGCAGTGCTATGTGATAAGCCGGCAGCGGCAGATATAGGTGAAGCACTTGCAATGCAGAAGGCTGCCAGTGAAAGTGGCAGAATATATGGAATGATATTTCATCAGAGGCTTTACCCTAAATACATCAGGATTAAGCAGATGATAGATAATGGTGAATTAGGAGATATAAAGAGAGTATGTCTTATTAATTCACGATATTTAAGAACCTCATACTATCATAAATCTGGCTCATGGAGAAGCAGCTTTGCGGGTGAAGGCGGTGGAGCACTTATCAATCAGGGACAGCATATTCTTGATATGTATCAGTACCTGTTTGGAATGCCACAGAAGCTTTTTGCAGCGATTCCATTTGGAAAATACAACGACTTTATA
Source organism: Eubacterium sp. AM49-13BH (assembly GCF_003464165.1). Taxonomy (GTDB): domain Bacteria; phylum Bacillota; class Clostridia; order Lachnospirales; family Lachnospiraceae; genus Lachnospira. Next base: position 25,384 of record NZ_QSEK01000035.1, read on the forward strand.
GTAGATGATGAGGCTACTATCGTTATGGAATACGACAATGGAAAGACAGGCACATTTATACTATCCACAGGCGAAGCCTGCCACGAAGAGAGACTTGAGATTATAGGAACGAAGGCAAGAATTCTTCTGGAAGATGACACTCTCACTATTACAAAACACAGAGATGTATGTGAGTATATCAAGAACGAAGAAGTCAACTCAAGGCAGAATATGACATTTGCAGAGGAAACTATACAGTTCGAGAAAGCATCTGAGCCATATGCACAGTTATTTGAAAACTTTGCAAATGCGGTGCTTAAAGATGATGAGTCTTATCTGACAGTTAAGGGTAGTGAAGGAATTAATTCTCTTATGTTGTGTGCCAGTGCTTATTATTCAGCATGCAAAGGCATAAAAGTAGAACTTCCGCTTGAAGCCTCAGATTATAAAGAGCTTATGGATGAATTGATTAAAAAAGAAGAGGGAGAATAGATTCAGTCTATTCTTCCTCTTCTTCGTTGTTAAAGCCGTGGAGCAGAAAATCGTTCCACCTGGCATTAGTTTCTTCAAGCTCTTTTTTCTGCATGATACGGTTTCTGTCGCTTAGAATGGAAATCATTTCATCAGCTATCTCCTCAACAGGAGGGTGGTCGTAATGATAGAGATAACCAATCATGCGGCTGGCAGTGAAATCAGTATTGAGATTCTTAGTGACAATATCACAGAAATTTTCCTCATAACCTCTTTGCAGCATTAATTCATATAATTGTCTGCTTAAATCTGATTTGGGTTTCATAAAATGTGACTCCTTGTTTGTGGTGCGTAATATGTCTGTTTATTATAGCATAAATATTTGAAAAATATAATGTATTATGATATATTACATTTGTAATGATATAGCATTAAGATAGTATGCTATATGAATATGGAGGTGTTTTTATGTCAAGTACGATTCAAGTAAGAGTGGATGACGATTTGAAGATTAAATCAGATAATTTATTTAAAGAATTAGGAACAGATACTACAACGGCTATAAGAATGTTTTTAACACAGGCAGTTGCTAATAATGGATTTCCATTTGAGATAAAGAAAGTGGCAGCTAATCCTTACATTGCTATTTCGGAAAAGGAAGTTCTTGACAGATTAGCAAAGTCAAGAGATCAGTCAAAGAATGGAGAATATTCAGAAGCAGGTGATTTTGTTGCAGATATGAGGACAAAGTATGGCATATAAAGTGGTTGTTACTAATGATGCTAAAGAAAATATGCAAGAGTATATTGAATACATCTTATATGAAAAAAAGAATCAGCAGGCAGCAGGAAGTCTGCTTGATGATTTTGAATATACTAAAGATATATTAGCAGAGGTCGCAGGAAGTTTAAAATTATGTGATAACGAAAAATTGAAAAGTTTAGGATATAGAAGGATATCCTTTAAATTCCATAGATATTTTATGTTGTATAGAGTGGAAGATACAACTGTTTATATAGATGGGATTTTTCATGAGTTACAGGATTTTGTAGAATAAGATTAACTGAGGATAATAAATATGGCAAGATATAATTTTAGTAAAACA
>NZ_QSEK01000036.1 GCF_003464165.1 Eubacterium sp. AM49-13BH
GATTATGAAAAATAAAATTTTTATTGATGATGAGATGATAGTGGAAGAATTTTGAGCTTTATTAATTGAGAATTAAAAGAAAATGAAATAAAGAGAATATAGGCTGGAATATCTCATATGTGATTAGAAATATAAAAATCGTGTTTTTAAGTTTGAAGGAATTAAAAGAAAATGAAATAAAGAGAATATAGGCTGGAATATCTCATATGTGATTAGAAATATAAAAATCGTGTTTTTAAGTTTGAAGGTGTAACTTTTGTTTTCCAAACGATTGGGGAGAGATATACATAAAGTTTTGATAAAAAGAGAGAAAACCTACTAGTTCGTTGATTATTATAAATATAGTAGGTAGCATTAACACATATTCAAGATAATTGACAGTAACAAGACCTACTAATCAGGCAGGAAGAAGCCTTTTTAGTAGGTTTTATAAGTATAAAATGAATGTTCATCCTCTGGAAAGCAGGAAAAAGACCTACTAAGGAGAAACATTTTAACAGATTAGTAGGTGAACTGGCGGGAGAATGAAAAGAGGCTGCCTGAAATAACCTACTAAATTATGAGCTTGATAATGGTTAGTAGGCTTTATGAATTTCTGGCGATCGGATAATCAGGAAAAGGCATACATAGTATGTTGATATTCGGATTTTAATATGTATTTGTAATGTTCCAAAGACGCATTGAAACGGGAAAACATTTATGATAGAATAAAAAATAATATTGAATATGAAGCAGCACCGCCGGACAGCGGGGCTGAATAAGGAGGATATAATGGAGCAGTATAAGCAGGAATTTATAGATTTTATGGTAGAGAGTGATGTGTTAAAGTTTGGAGATTTTACTTTAAAGAGTGGAAGAAAGTCACCTTTCTTCATGAACGCAGGTGCGTATGTTACAGGAACACAGCTTGCAAGACTTGGTGAGTATTATGCAAAGGCTATTCATGAAACATATGGTGATGATTTTGATGTACTGTTCGGACCAGCATATAAGGGAATTCCAATCAGCGTAGTTACAGCAGTTGCATATGCAAAGCTTTACGGCAAGGAAGTAAGATACTGCTCAGACCGTAAGGAAGAGAAGGACCATGGTGCTGATAAGGGCGGATTTCTCGGAAGCAAGTTAAAGGATGGCGACAGAGTCATTATGATAGAAGATGTAACAACATCCGGTAAGTCGATGGAAGAGACAGTTCCTAAGGTAAGAGGGGCAGCAGATGTTACTATTGTAGGACTTATGGTTTCACTTAACCGTATGGAAGTAGGCCTTGGCGGAAAGGTGAGTGCGCTTGAGGAGATTAAGGAAAGATACGGTTTCCCAACAAGCGCAATTGTATCTATGGCAGATGTTGTAGAACACCTTTACAATAAAGAGTGTGAGGGTAAGGTAGTTATTGATGATGCACTTAAGGCGGCAATTGACAAGTATTACGCAGAATATGGTGTTAAGAACGCATAAAACTGATGTTAATGGAGGGTTAACTATGGAAGAGAATCTTTATAAGAAATTAAAGTCAGTAGGAGCATCTAATCTTGTATTTGGTATCCTGATAATACTCTTTGGTATCGGTGCAGGTGTTATGATGATTATTAATGGTGCAAGACTTCTTGCACACAGATCAGATAGCTTATTCTAGTGAAGGGGAACTGCCTGGTGGGTTAATTATGCCTGCCGGGCAGATTTGTTATGAAAAAGAAACATTATGTAACGCTTATAAAATGGGCGCTTTTTGTTATATATATGATTCTGCTCTTTTATGTAGTCTTTTTCGCAGAAGGAATGGGAAGGGCAGAGATAGCCAGCGGTTACAAATACAATCTTACACTGTTCACGGAAATCAGGCGCTATTGGCGTTATCTTGGACATTTTGACTCGCTTGGCTGGATAGCATTTCTTAATATAATTGGAAATGTGCTGGCATTCATACCATTTGGAATATTCGTGCCGTGGCTTTCCAATGGCAGAATTAATGCTTTTGCTACATTTGCATATGGATTCGCACTGTCGCTTACAATAGAAACAGTACAGCTTATATGTAAGGTCGGCTGCTTTGATGTTGATGACCTTGTGCTTAATGTACTGGGAGCATTGTGCGGTTATGCGGTATATGCGATAGCATACAGAATAGTTAAAATGTTTAGTAAAAAGGACAGGTGAAAAAATGAAACTTTTTAATAAATACAAGTTCTCTGATAAAAGTCAGGCACTTGGGGGTTTGATATCGACTGCGATGGGAATACTGTCATTGCTTTCTTTTGGTTACGGAGTGTATCTGTCTTTTAAAGCAGCAGGAGAAGGCGGCTTAAGAGTAGGAAGTCTTGGAATATTAAGCCTTATCTTAGCGGTAATTGGAACAGTAATCGGACTAATCAGCTTCAAAGAAGATAATAAGTTCTACGGAACTTCGAGATTTGGTTCAATGCTGTGTGGGGTAATAGCAGTATTTATGATAGCAGTATTCTTAATGGGAATATAATCCTTATCAGGGCAGAAGGAGAAAGAAATTGTTTAATGATAATGTAGAAGAGCGTTACGCTCTTGCAATAGAAAGAATTAAAGAGATAGCAGAGAAACCTGGGCTTAAGACGGATGGGTTTGCAGATTATTTCAAATGTATTGCCACATTTATCCTTAAGATGGATAAGCTTGCGGCTGACTTAAAAGCTGATGTTTTCAGAGATTATTCACTTGAAGAATATAAGAATCTGAATACAGGTCTGTATGAAGATGTAATTGGAAAGGCTTACGAGACAAGCTACGCTAATCCGGCATATGCAGCTTCAAAGTTAGGGCTATCAGAGGGAAGGCTTTTGTCATTCCTTTACGTTGAGATAAGAGGAATGATTGTGTATGCATATGAAGGCAGAATGGCAGAAATGACAGCACTTATGGAGCTTTTTGTTGAAGTGTACTGCATGTGTGCATCGACTGAGGAAGACTGTGGAAAGCCAGATTATAAGCAGATGAAAGAGTCTGTATACTGGTATGTTAGTGATTACAGTGATGACCTTATGGAGTACCGGGTAAGAGAGCTGTTAGACCCTGAACTTGATTTTGCAACTAAGATAATTATGGAGTCTGACCTTACAGATGTAAGATATCTGTACAGATTCGGTGAGTATGTCACAGACAATGAGATTAAGACAGCAGAGTATCTTAGTTCGCTCAGTGAAGAAGAAATCCAGAAGATGGCAGACACATTTACAGAAGGATACAGAATCGGATTCGAGCTTACAGGCAAGGATTTGTCTAAGAAGAAAACAGTTAATATAAGATACTGTCTGGGATTTGAAAGACTTGTGAGGGCTGAGATTAAGAATTTTGAAAAGCTTGGACTTAAGCCTACAATATACAGGGCAGCGGTCAACACGATTAATAAAAGACTTAACATTAAGGTTGGCTATTACGGAGCTAATCCTAACAAGCAGATGGATTTCGACCATCGTTTTGACAATGCACTTTATATGGATGGCGAATTTGTTGAGAGAAAGACAGGCGCATTAAAGCTTGCATATGAGAAGAACAAAGAGCTTGCAGCGGTGCATGGTGGACCTGCTGTTATGGAGGTGTTTGGTGAAGTGCCATTTGAGCCTCAGATTAAGAGCGAGGCATTAACGCTTGATACAAAGCAGCAGAAGCTTTCTGTGAAATACAGCAATGACGCAGGAAGCATTGTTAATGAGTATATCAAAGGCGAAGAGAGAAGCTTTACAATAATTGCTTATCCGATACCTGAGATTGGCGAGAATTTCGAGGAAATATTCAAGGGTACTGTTAAGATTAATACCCTTGATTATAACAAATATAAAGCTATCCAGCAGGCACTTATTGATGTACTTGATACTGCACAGTATGTTGAGGTTAAAGGAACTAACGGAAACTGCACAGACATGAAGGTTTCTATTATGAAGATAACCGACCATAAGACGCAGACTGTATTTGAGAACTGTCTTGCGGACGTTAATATTCCGCTTGGAGAAGTATTTACATCACCTGTGCTTAAGAAAACAACGGGTGTGCTTAATGTGAGCAGTGTATATCTTAATGATATCAAGTTTAATAATCTTACTGTATGGTTTGAGGACGGATTTGTTAAGGATTACACATGCACGAACTTTGAAGATGAAGCTAAGAATAAAGAGCTTTTCAAGGCAAATGTGTTATATGACCATGAAACTCTGCCGCTCGGAGAGTTTGCTATAGGAACTAACACTACGGCGTATGTGTTTGCCAATAAGCATGATATTGTGTATAAGCTTCCGATTCTTATTGTTGAAAAGATGGGACCACATTTTGCAGTCGGTGACACATGCTATTCAAGGGCAGAAGATGTGTATGTAACTAATCCGGACGGTAAGGAGATTATCTCAAGGGATAATGAGGTTTCACTTCTTCGTAAGACGGAGCCGGACAAGGCTTATTATAACTGTCACACCGATATTACAATTCCGTATGATGAGATTGGCAATATCACTGTTGTGGCAGAGAATGGAACAAGAACAGACTTGATTAAGAACGGCAGATTCGTGCTTGATGGCACGCTTGCACTTAATGATGCATTTTTAACAGAATCATAAATATATAATTGTAAGCAGTAAACAGGCTTTATCTTGACGCAAAGTTTAAAACAAAGTACAATGATAATTAGTGTTTTCACTAATTTTAATATTATATCTATCGGACATAGGAGGTTAATATGGCTTTAGTAGGAATTGTTATGGGAAGTGACTCTGATATGCCTGTTATGGCAAAGGCAGCAGACATTCTTGAACAGTTAGGAATTTCGTATGAGATGACAATTATCTCAGCACACAGAGAGCCTGACGTATTCTTTGAATATGCTAAGAGTGCAGAGGAGAAGGGATTTAAGGTTATTATTGCAGGTGCAGGTATGGCAGCACATCTTCCGGGTATGTGCGCAGCTATTTTCCCAATGCCTGTTATTGGTATTCCAATGCACACAACATCACTAGGCGGTAGAGATTCATTATATTCAATAGTACAGATGCCTACAGGTATTCCTGTTGCAACTGTTGCTATTAACGGTGGTGCCAATGCAGGTATTCTTGCAGCCAAGATTCTTGCAACATCTGATGCAGCACTTCTTGAAAGACTTAAGGATTATACTAAGAATCTTAAGGAAAGCGTTCAGAAGAAGGATGCCAGACTTCAGGAAGTCGGCTATAAGAATTATTAATTAGTAACTGAATAGTTACATTAACTTACATTTATCATATTATTGAAGGAGAAAGAATCATGGATTACAAGAAATCTGGAGTTGATATTGAAGCAGGTTACAAGTCAGTTGAGTTAATGAAAGAGGCTGTTAAGTCTACTATGAGAGAAGAAGTGTTAGGAGGACTCGGCGGATTTTCAGGTGCATTTTCACTTGCTAAGATTAAGGAGATGGAAGAACCTGTATTACTTTCAGGAACTGACGGATGTGGAACTAAGGTTAAGTTAGCTTTTATTATGGATAAGCATGATACTATCGGTATTGATGCAGTTGCTATGTGTGTTAACGATGTTGTATGTGCTGGTGGAGAGCCACTTTTCTTCCTTGACTACATCGCATGCGGCAAGAATTATCCAGAAAAGATTGCTACTATCGTTGGCGGTGTTGCAGAGGGCTGCAGACAGTCTGAATGTGCACTTATCGGTGGTGAGACAGCAGAGCATCCGGGACTTATGCCACAGGATGAATATGACCTTGCAGGATTCGCTGTAGGTGTTGTTGATAAGAAGGACCTTATTACAGGCGAGAACATCAAGTCAGGTGATACTCTTATCGGTATTGCTTCAAGTGGTGTACACAGCAATGGATTCTCACTTGTAAGAAGCGTATTTACAATGACAGAGGAATCTCTTAATACATATTATGATTCACTTGGAAAGACATTAGGAGAGGCATTACTTGCTCCAACTAAGATATATGTTAAGACAATGAAGGAAATCAAGAAGGCAGGCGTTAAGGTTAAGGGCTGCAGCCATATCACAGGTGGTGGTTTCTATGAAAATGTACCTAGAATGCTTCCAGACGGTGTTAAGGCTGTAATTAAGAAGGACAGCTATGAAGTACCACCAATCTTTAAGATGCTTGCAGAAGATGGCAATATCGAAGAGCATATGATGTATAATACATTTAACATGGGTATCGGTCTTGTACTTGCTGTTGATCCTGCTGATGTTGATACAGTTATGACAGCAGTTAAGGCTGCAGGTGAGACTCCATATGTTATCGGAAGCATTGAAGCTGGCGAGAAGGGAGTTACTTTATGCTAAGAGTTGCAGTTATGGTTTCCGGAGGCGGAACTAATCTTCAGGCTATTATCGATGCTGTTAAGGATGGAACAATCACTAACACAGAGCTTGTAGCAGTTATAAGCAATAATGCCGGAGCATATGCACTCACAAGAGCTAAGGATAACAATATTCCAGCATATTGCATATCACCAAAGGATTATGAAAGCAGAGATGCATTTAACGATGCACTGCTTGATAAAGTGAATGAGCTTAATGTTGACCTTATAGTACTCGCAGGATTCCTTGTAAGAATCCCAGAGAAAATGGTTCATCAGTACAGCCACAGAATTATTAATATTCATCCATCACTTATACCTTCATTCTGCGGAGTTGGTTTCTATGGACTCAAGGTTCATGAAGCAGCTCTGGCAAAGGGTGTTAAGGTATCAGGTGCAACTGTGCATTATGTAGATGAAGGAATGGATACAGGAGAGATTATTTTCCAGAAGGCAGTTGATGTACTTGATGGTGATACTCCTGAAACTCTTCAGAGAAGAATTATGGAGCAGGCTGAATGGAAGCTTCTTCCTAAGGCAATTAACAAGATTGCCAATGAACATGTTAATTAATGATTACTGACTAAGTATATAGATAACAATATGCGGAGGAATTAAGATGAAAGTATTAGTTGTAGGCAGCGGCGGAAGAGAGCATGCAATATGCTGGAAGTTAAGCAAGAGTCCTAAGGTTGACAAGATATACTGTGCACCGGGCAATGCAGGAATTGCAGAGCTTGCAGAGTGTGTTGATATTAAGGCAATGGAGTTTGACAAGCTTGTTGCATTTGCTAAAGAAAACAGCATTGACCTTACTGTTATCGGAATGGACGACCCACTTGTTGGTGGTGTTGTTGATGTATTCGAGGCAGAGGGCTTAAGAGTATTCGGACCAAGAAAGAATGCAGCTATTCTTGAAGGATCTAAGGCATTTTCTAAGGATCTTATGAAGAAATACAATATTCCGACAGCAACTTATGAAACATTTACATCAGCAGAAGAAGCCAAGAAGTATCTTGAGACTGCTGAATATCCTATCGTTCTTAAGGCTGACGGACTTGCACTTGGCAAGGGTGTTCTTATATGTGAGAACAAAGAGGATGCGCTTGCAGGTGTTGATGAGCTTATGCTTGACAAGAAGTTCGGAACAGCAGGTGATACTATTGTCATTGAGGAATTCATGACAGGCCGTGAGGTTTCAGTACTTTCATTTGTTGATGGTAATACAATTAAGATTATGTCATCAGCTCAGGATCATAAGAGAGCTAAGGACGGTGACCAGGGTCTTAATACAGGTGGAATGGGTAACTTTTCACCATCACCTTTCTACACTAAGGAAGTTGATGAGTTCTGTAAGAAATACATTTATCAGGCAACTGTTGATGCAATGAAGAGCGAGGGCAGACCATTTAAGGGAGTTATCTTCTTTGGGCTTATGCTTACTCCAAAGGGACCAAAGGTTCTTGAGTACAATGCAAGATTTGGTGATCCTGAAGCACAGGTTGTTCTTCCTAGAATGAAGAATGATATCGTTGATGTATTTGAGGCTTGTATTGATGGAACTCTTGATAAAGTTGACCTTCAGTTTGAAGATAACGCATGTGTATGTGTAATTCTCGCTTCTGACGGATACCCACTTGCATACGAGAAGGGCTTCGAGATTAAGGGAATGGAAAACTTCAAGGGTAAGGATGATTATTTCTTATTCCATGCAGGTTCTAAATTCAACGAAGAAGGCAAGGTTGTAACTAACGGAGGACGAGTTCTCGGTGTTACAGCACTTGGCAAGGACCTTAAGGAAGCAAGAGCCAAGGCTTATGAAGCTACTGAATGGGTAGATTTCGATAACAAATATATGAGACATGATATTGGTAAGGCAATTGATGAAGCTTAATCAGTTATTTTAAGTATTAAAAATGGGGGCAGATGGCTGGAGAATACCGGTTATCTGCCTTAGTGTGTAAATGAGGAGACAATTATGAAAATAACACCAGTTAAGGGTACTAATGATTATCTTCCTAATGAGGTTGAAATCAGGGATTACCTTCAGAATGAGATATTAAAGGTATATGTTGCTAATGGATTTGAACACATTACAACACCTATTATTGAGGATATTGAGAATCTTGATAAGAGTGATGGTGGTGAGAACTTAAATCTTATATTCAAGATTATGAAGAGAGGCGATAAGCTTGAGAAGGCTGTAAGTTCACTTCAGGAAAATCCTAAGACAGGAACAGCCTGTGAGAATGAAATTGCTGATATGGGATTAAGATATGACCTTACACTTCCACTCAGCCGTTATTTTGCTAACAACAAGGACAAGCTCACTCTTCCTATGAAATGTATCCAGATGGACAGAGTGTACAGAGCTGAAAGACCACAGAAGGGCAGACTTCGTGAGTTTGTTCAGTGTGATATTGATATTATCGGTTCTGATTCTACAGATTCAGAGGTTGAACTTATTCTTACAACTACTAAGGCTCTCAAGGCTATTGGCATGAAGAATTTCAAGGTTAAGATTAACGACAGAAGACTTCTTCGTTCATTCCTTCAGAATTGTGGATTTGCAGAGGAGCAGCTTGACAGTGTGTGCATTACATTTGACAAGATGGACAAGGTCGGACTTGATGGCGTTAAGGCTGAGCTTACAGATAAGGGATTTGATGCTGCAGCGATTGAGAAGTTTATCGGATTCTTTGGAAGTGTTTCAAGTGCACAGGAGATAAGCCTTGAAAGTGTTGAAGCTATACTGGATGATAAAGCTCCAGCAGAGAGTGTAAGAGGAATCATTAATACAGTAAATGAGCTTTCAGACGGTCAGTTTGATGTTGTATTTGACCTTTCTTTAGTAAGAGGTCAGGGTTACTATACAGGAACTGTATTTGAAGTTGAAAGCATTGATTTCAAGGGTGCTATCGCAGGCGGTGGAAGATATGACAACCTTATTGGCAAATTCTTAGGACAGCAGGTAAGTGCTGTTGGATTCTCAATCGGATTCGAGAGAATCTTCTCAATCCTTATGCAGAATGGTGTTGAGACTAAGGCATCAGCAGACAAGATTGCTGTTATGTACGATGAGGGACAGGTTAAGGAAGCCTATGCAATAGCAGAAAAATACAGAGCAGAAGGTAAAGTATGCTCATTATATGTAAAGCCTAAGAAGATGGGTAAGTTCCTCGGAAAGCTTGAAGAGCGTGGATATAAAGGATTTGTCAATGTCAGCAATGGGGACGAGATAAGCTTGTTCTAGTGAGTTTTATGGCGCAGCCTTTTTAAGGGCTGCGCTTATTGCTTCTATAAAGACGGAATATGTATATCTGTTGGCTGAATCATAGGTTATGTTGGTTGTGCCAGCTTCCATGACTTTAGCAGCAACTTCATCAAATGAAGTCGCCAGTTTAGGGTACATGGTAGTGATTGACTCGGAAAGATTAACAAGCTCAATGCTGTTAATGTTAGAAGAATCAACTGTGACCTGGATGTCAACGGGATTGCCATCTAACAGGATAGAAGCGGTATATACTCCGGGGCAGAATTTAGGAGCGTCGGCATTATCAAGGGGTGTTTCAATATTAGAAGAAGCAGAAGCATTTACAGTGCTGCTCCTAGGCTGAGTAGTGTTTCTGGAATTATCAGAATCCTTGCTGCCAAGACGGATAACAGCGAATATAACAAATGCTATTACAATAGCAGCGATAACTGCTCCAATAAGGAGCTTTTTAAGTGGAATAACAACGATTTTAGTCTGACTCATCACAAAGAAACCTGCCCTTCATATTCATTATTACAAAATATATGGCAGACATGAGAAGATTATGATTAAAATGTGGTATATTAATTACAAATGTATTAAAGAGACGAATGATTATGAACCGTAGATTTACCAAAATATTTGCAGTAATAATGCTGATAGCGGCAGGCATGACAGCGTGTGGACAAAAGAAAAATGTAACAATAGATGATACATTTGAAACAGAGACAGCGAACATACAGGAGATTGCAGTACAGGAAATTACAACACAGGAAGCTACAACAGAAAAAGAACTGGAAGATGATGAGTATGTACTTGTGAAAAAATACATACCGGATATATATGTCGAATTAATGTATGCAACAGAAAATAATTTTACAGGAGTAAAAATATATGATTTCACAGATGCATACCTGAGATATGGTACAGTTAAGAAACTTGCAAATGTGCAGAAAGAGCTGAATTCTTCTGGGTACAGTCTGAAGATATGGGATGCATACAGGCCATTTGAGGCGCAGGAAAAGTTGTGGGAAGTGTATCCAGATCCGAATTATGTAGCTAATCCGGCAAAAGGAATGAGAAAACACAATCTTGGTGGAACGGTAGATGTAACAATGGTTGACATTAATGGAGATGAGATTCCAATGCCTACAGAATTTGATGTTTTTTCCTTGAAAGCAGACCGCAATTATGCAGACATAGCTGATGAAGAAGCTGTGAAGAATGTGATGATTCTTCAGAACACTATGGAAAATAATGGCTTTACAGGCTATAAGGGAGAATGGTGGGATTATTCGGATACAGACTTGTATGAACCAGTTAATTTCATCCCATAAAAAATAAATAACAAAAAACTGTATTATGATGAATATAGGATAGCATTTCTGTAATAATATAATGAGATAGTTAGAGGCTTCTATGACACTTATCTGGATTGCTAACGAATCAAGAGTTAAATATAATATTAATTAGCAGAAGAGGTATAATGTTGTTGGATGGTAGAACGCCTCTTTTGTATATAGGAATGTGAATAAAGTATGAATAAAGCTTGAATAATCTGTGTAAAAGTGTTAACATTAATGCAAGTTTTGAGTTGTATATGTTCACAATAGACAATTCAATGCATTTTAAAAATAATATAAAGGAGAAGAGCTATTATGCAAAAAATTAGAAAAGTTTTTGCAAAGGTGGTTGCTGGATTATTAGTAGTAAGTAATCTTGCAATAGCAGCACCTAGTATGACTTATGCAGCCTCTGCTACAAGTTTTACTACAGTTGGGGGCTGGAATGAAATGATGTATGCTACAATCAAAGGCGTTAAGGACGCAGATGTAACAGCAGTATCTTATTCAGGTCCAGTAAGCGGATCTCTTACAGGTGAAGATTTTGAGTACCTTGTCAGAGATACAAGCGATGGTGTAAGAGTCGATGTTATGGGATTAAAGCCAGGCACATATACTCTTACTGTAACAACAAAGACTGGCACATATACACAGTCAGGTATTGAGGTTAATGAACAGGACAGATCTGGATATGCGCATTACAATTATACTGATGGTGTAGGTGCATATAATGATGACGGAACATTAAAGGATAATGCAATTGTTCTTTATGTAACAGATGAAAACAAGAACACAGTTACACTTTCTTATGGTGGAGTAACAGTTTCAGGCATTGGTAATATTCTTAACTCAGTCGGTAAGGCATGTGGTGAAGCAGGTCATGAGACAGAGTGTAAGAAGGTATCGAAAGGAAAGACATATTACGGTAAGGGTAATACTAATCAGGGTATTCTCCAGTTACTTGCTGAGAATAATATACCATTAGTAATTCGTATGGTCGGAGCAGTATCAGAGTCTGGTCTTTATAAGACAGGAACATGGGCAGCAGCTAATGCAGGACTTATTGATGGCCTTACAGATTATGATTGTAATGATTATGGTGGAAGTATTGGCGACAATGGTCATATGGCACGTATGAAGTCAGCAAAGGATGTAACAATTGAAGGTGTTGGTACAGATGCAGCTATGGATGGATGGGGAATTCATTTTATGTCTGAGACATCAACAACAGCAGCTGGATTAGGAAAGAGCTTTGAGGTTCGTAACCTCACATTTATGAATCAGCCAGAAGATGCTATTGGTATGGAAGGTGTTCAGGATGGCTCTGTTATAACAGCTCCAGTTGAAAGATGCTGGATCCACAACAATGAGTTTTACAGCCCTTCTATAACAGGACCTGCAGAATCAGATAAAGCTGAAGGTGACGGTTCTTGTGATTTCAAGCGTGGTGAATATTTAACAGTTTCATATAACTACTTTGAAGGATGCCATAAGACTAACCTTGTTGGTTCATCAGATACATCATTACAGTATAATCTTACATATCATCACAATATCTGGAAGGGATGTGCGGCAAGACAGCCTCTTGGACGTCAGGCAAATATGCATTTCTACAATAACCAGTTTATTGGAACAACAGATTATGCTATGAATACAAGAGCTAATGCTTATATATATTCAGAATACAATTTATTTTTCATGACAAAGAATCCAATGGATGTAAGATCTGGAGCAATTAAGAGTTATAATGATTCATTCTCATCTTGTATTGGATCGATGACAGGAACAGTTGTTACAGATAAGTCAACAAAGGTTACATCTGGTAACAAATATGAGAATTTTGATACAAATGCATCACTTTCATACATTCCAAGTGGTGATTATCAGTTACAGACAAGCGTCACAGATGCAGCTAAGGTTCTTAAGGCATATAATGGTTGTATGCCAGAGAATGTTAAGACATCAGGGGAAGTTACTACATCAGAGTGCTCATTATTATCATATTGTGCACCTGGCGTAACACCAATTAATATCTCTGAATATCCATATACAGCAGCACCAGGAAAGATTAGCAAGACAGTATATGCATTTACAGTGGGTGGAACAGTTGATGTTACTGTATCATTTGCATCAGAAGCATTAACAACAACTGGATGCCTTGTTAATGAGTCTGGTGAGTGCTTCCAGGTAGGAAGTGGTACTGTTACAGGACTTCCAGCTGGAACATATATGATTATGCCATGTAATATTCAGTCAGGCAGCAATGGAGTTAATCCGGCAGCAGGAACATTTAAGGAGATGACTATTAATTCAATTACAATTAATGCGGCTGATCCTAATGCACATTATCATCATTATGTATCAGAGGTAACTAAGCAGGCTACATGTGCAGAAGAAGGCGTTATTACATATACATGTATAGCAACTAATGGAACATGTGATAAGAAGACATATACAGAGTCAATTCCAAAGACTGCTCATACATATGGTGAGTGGGTAGTTGAAAAGGAAGCAACAGAGACAGAGACAGGTCTTAAGAGACATACTTGTACAGTATGTGGGGCTGATCAAACAGCAGTTATTCCAGTTAAGGGAAGTGAGCCGGATGTACCAGCACCATCAGAAGGAAGCTATGTACAGAATTTCACAGCTTCAGGAATGACAAGTGATTTCTATAGTATTACAGGAAGTACATCAGATAGTAAGGGATCAGTAACATATAATGGACTTACACTTACAACATGTCTTAAGATGGAAAGCAGGACTAATATAAGTTTTACAGCACCATCTGCTGGAAAGCTTACACTTGTATTTGGCGGAACAACGGCAGCTTCTGGCAAGAGTGTAAAGATTAACGGTACAGAAGCAAAAGTTGGCAGTGATGGTACAGTAACAGTAGATGTTGCAAAGGGTGCTGTAACTGTAACAAAGGGAGATGCAATCAATCTTTTCTATATGGTATACACACCAGATGGAACAACAGAAGAGACACATACACATAACTATGTATCAAAAGTAACAAAGGAAGCAACATGTACAGAGGCAGGAGTGCTTACATATACATGTACATCTACAACAGGAACATGTGACAAGAAGACATACACAGAAGCAATACCAGCAAAGGGACACAGCTTCAGCACAGAGTGGACAATAGATGTTGAGCCAACAGAGACAACACCAGGAAGTAAGAGCCACCATTGTACAGTATGTGATGCGAAGACAGATGTAACAGAGATACCAGCAACAGGAGTTGTAGAAGAACCATTAGCAATAAGCGTAACAAAGACAGAAACAGAAGCTAATGTAACATTTACAGCAGAGGCTACAGGTGGAAAAGAAGGTTATACATATAAGTTTATAGTGTATAACAGAACAACAAAGACCTGGGGACTTGTACAGAATTTTAGTAGTAATAATACATGTACATGGACAAAAGGAAGTGCTGGAGACAGAGAGTTTTATGTAGATGTAAAAGATGCTGAAGGAAACATAGTAAGAAGCGAGATGCTTAATGTAAAGATGACAGCAGAAGCAACACTTACAGGAAAAGAAGCAATAGGAGCAGGTGAAAAACTTACTCTTAAAGCCCAGTCAAATGTTGGAGCAGGATGCACATATAAATTTATAATCTTTAATCCAGCAACAAATCAGTGGTTTAAGTTACAGGATTTCAGCTCAAATGATACAATAACATGGACAGCAGGAAATGATGGAACAAGAATATTCTATGTAGATGTAAAAGATGCAGCAGGAAATGTAACAAGAAGTAAGGCACTTAATGTTAAGATAGGAACAGGAAGTGCAGATAAGCTTACAATAAAGACAACAGTAAGTGCTACAACAACAAAGGTAGGAGACAAGTTAACATTCACAGCAGAAGGAAATGGAGGAGAGTCAGGATACACATATAAGATGGTTGTATATAATAGAACAACAAAGATATGGGGACTTGTACAGAACTTTAATAGCAACAATACAATAACATGGACAGCAGGAACAGAAGGAGACAGAGAGTTTTATATAGACGTAAAGGATGCCGCTGGAAATGTAACAAGAAGTGCAATGATGAATGTTAAAACAACAAAGTAATTAACTGTTATATGGAGCACACAGGGTTAAACCTGTGTGCTTTTTATTTTGCGAGAATGTGTTATACTAATAAAAATGTAAAAAGGGGAGTAACACATGTCACTACAATTAATTCTAGGCAGTTCTGGTGCGGGAAAATCACACCATCTGTATACACATATAATTGATGAGTCAATGAAGAATCCTGACAGGAATTATATAGTTGTTGTGCCAGAGCAGTACACTATAACAATTCAGAAAAGACTGGTGTCCATGCACCCAAGAAAGGGAATCCTTAATATAGATGTTGTGAGTTTTGAAAGACTTGCATATAAAGTATTTGAGGAAGTGGGCGAGGACAATCTTGAAGTTCTTGATGACACAGGAAAGAATCTGATTATTAAAAGAGTTTTGGAGCAGAACAAGGACAGATTAAAATATTTTGGAAGTAATCTGTCTAATACAGGATTTGTGTCAGAGATTAAGTCTGTTATATCGGAGATGCTTCAGTATGATATCAAGCCGGATGTTATGCAGGATGCGGCAGGTGCAGCATACAGTGATTCAGAGGGAAGTGCAGCACTTCAGTATAAGCTTGATGATATCGTACTTGTATACAATGCGTTTGCCGAGTACATAGACAAAAACTATATAACTAAAGAAGAAATATTGGATAAATTATGCAGTAAGGTTGCAGAGTCAGAGAGAATAAAGAATTGCGAGATAGCATTTGACGGATTCACAGGTTTTACTCCGGTTCAGTATAATTTACTGACAATTCTTTTATCAATGTGTCCGAAGATATATGTTTCTCTGACAATTGATGCATCAGAGCGTGAAAATTCAGTAAGAGGCAGGGAAGAACTCTTTTTCATGAGTAAGGACTGTGTATCAAAGCTTTATAAGATATGTGATGAAGGACATGTAAAGATTCTTGAACCTGTGTATATTGCGGATAGGGAGATTCCGGGAAAGAATATAACTGTGAACATCAATTCAAGGTTTAAGAATTCAATAGAATTGGATTTTCTTGAACAGAACCTTTTTAGAAACAATGCGGGAAGATTTAACCAGAAGACTGACAATATCGTTATATATGAGGGAGCTGTTGCCAGGGAAGAATTAACATTTGCAGCAGGAGAAATAATAAGACTTACAAGACTATGTGGATACAGATATAATGAGATTGCGGTAGTTACTGCGGACATGGACGGCTACGGAAAGCTGGCGGCTAATATATTAAAGCAGAATGATATACCGTATTTCCTTGATTACAAACGCCATGTGACTGACAATCCATTCATTGCGGCAATTAACGGCGCACTTGGAATAATTGATAATAATTACAGCTATGACAGCATTTTAGGATTCCTTAGAACCGGAATGAGCGGAATGGAGCGCGAAGATATTGATCTGTTAGACAATTACTGTGTTGCGGTTGGAATCAGAGGCAGGGGAAAGTGGCATGAACCGTGGATAAGAAAGTTCAGGGGAACGGTCAATAATACTGACCTGGAGAAGCTTAATTCACTAAGAACAATGATAACGGATATGTTGGACCCATTGGAAGAAGTGCTAAAGTCAAAGGAATCAAATGTTGCTGATATGGTAAAGGCACTTTATGAGTTTCTTGTGCGTGAAAATATGGAGCATAAGGTAAGTGCGCTTAATGACAGCGAGTACACTGGTGATGAATATGCGCAGTTATATAAGAAAGTTATAGAAGTATTAGATAAAATGTATGCTCTTCTTGGAAGCGAGAAGGTTGGTATTAAAGAATTTAATAAAATACTTGCGTCAGGATTTCAGGAGATTAAGATAGGACTTATTCCGCAGACCAATGACGGTGTTGTTATAGGTGATATAGAAAGAACCCGTCTTGACAATATCAAGGTCATGTTCTTTGTCGGAATCAATGACGGCAACGTCCCTAAGAAAGCTGATTCAAGAAGCATTCTGTCAGAAAGCGACAGGGAATATCTTGAGGATAAGGGGATTGTTATGTCCGCTTCCGTAAGAGAGAAAGCATTTACACAGAGATTCTATCTGTATCTTATTATGACGAAGAGTGCGGAAAAGCTGTACATGTCATATGCTGTGAAAAACAGTGAGGGTGCAGCACTTATGCCATCTTACATTATAAGAAGCATGAGAAAAATGTTTCCACAGTGCCTTAAGTTATCTTACAAAGACACAGCACAGCAGAATTCTTATGTAACAATACCACATGCGGCTTACAGCTATGAACAGACTGAAACTGCTGCAAATGTAGATGAGGATATTATTGATTCACTTACGGGCGGAAGGCTTGTCGGAAGCGTAACTTCTTTTGAGAATTTTGCAGAGTGTCCATTGAGATATTACCTGAGGTATGGAGTTGATTTAAAGGAACGGGAAGAATTCACATTTTCACCAGTAAACTTCGGCGTCGTATTGCATGCGGTTATCCGTGAGGTGTGCGATGAAATCAAGAAAAACGGTGAGTCGTACTATCTGATATCAGAGGAGAAGCGCCGCGAGATGGTAAAAAGAAGTGTTTCTGCAATTACTGACATATACCAGAACAGTATCCTTAAGGATTCAAGCCGTAATTCATTCATGATTAAGCGAATGGAAGACCTTGCAGACCGTACTATATGGGCAATGGGTGAGCAGTTAAAATGTGGTGATTTCGTGCCATTTGTATTCGAGCATAAGTTTAATATGGAAGTCGGAGACGGAGACAGAAAGCAGCTTATGAGCGGAACAATTGACCGCGTGGACATATGTGAGAACGACACAGATGTGTATGTCAGGATTATTGATTACAAGACTGGAAAGAAGGATTTCAACATAGTAAAGACCTACTACGGAATTGATATCCAGCTTATGGTCTACATGGAAGCGGCGATGAAGCTTGTGGCAAAGATGCGTCCGGGTAAAAATGTGCTTCCTGCCGGAGTATTCTACTATAACATAAGCGACCCGATTGTATCTGCAACTAATGAGAGTGCGGAAGAGATAGAGGATAAGATTAAGGGTGAACTGCGTCTTAAAGGAATGGTCAATTCTGATAAGGATATTGCCGAGAAAATGGACAATACCGGGGGTACATCACTTAATATTCCAGTGAGCAGAAAGGCTGACGGCGGATTTGATTCAAGAAGAAGCAAGGTGATGAATACAGAACAGTTTAACATGCTTGGAAGATTCGTTGATGTAAGGGCGGTTGATACCGCGGATAGAATTGCAGGTGGTGATATCAGGAGAAGTCCTTATAAAGACGGACAGTTTTCAAGCTGTGACAGATGTCCTTATGGGGCAGTGTGCGGATTTTCAGTGGATTTGCCAGGCTGCAATTACAGAAAATTAAAGAAATTCGATGATGAAGTATTATGGAATAATATAAA
This sequence comes from Eubacterium sp. AM49-13BH, assembly GCF_003464165.1. Classification (GTDB taxonomy): domain Bacteria; phylum Bacillota; class Clostridia; order Lachnospirales; family Lachnospiraceae; genus Lachnospira. The sequence goes on from NZ_QSEK01000036.1 coordinate 18,353, forward strand.
GGAAGGGGTTGATGAGAATGGAAAGAAAATGGACGCCGGCGCAGAAGAACGCGATTGATACAAGAGACTGTAATGTGCTGGTTTCGGCGGCTGCCGGTTCAGGAAAGACTGCTGTTCTGGTAGAGCGAATTATTTCCATGATTACAGACCCTGACAAGAATATAGATATAGACAGGCTGGTTGTTGTTACATTTACAAAGGCGGCAGCAGCCCAGATGAAAGACAAGATAAGAAAAGCACTTGATTCAATGCTTGACGAGAATCCGGGGGATGTGAACCTTTTAAGACAGATAACACTGCTTAACAATGCACAGATAACGACAATAGACAGTTTCTGTCTATGGATAATCAGAAATCATTTTCCAGAGGTTAATCTGGACCCGGGGTTCAGGATAATGGACGAGGGTGAGAAGAAGCTTATTGAAAATGATGTGTTAGAAGATGTGCTTGAGGAATTCTATGCCGAAGCAGATGAAGAATTCTTTAATCTTGTTGATGCATTTGGCATGGGACGGGACGATTCAGGGCTTGTGAGCATTATAGATAAAATATACCGTTTTTCAAGAAGCAATCCGTGGATTGATGAGTGGTTTGACGAGTGCATGTTAGTTTATGATGATGAGACTTACGATAATCCTGCAATTAAGGAGCTGTATGATTCAATTAAAAATGCACTTTTCGATTACCGTGATAAATACAACAGATTAGTAGATATCTGTTCTGAGCCGGCAGGACCTGCAGCATATACAAGTGCTTTGCAGTCTGACCTGCTTGGAATTAATGAGATGATTAATTCACAGGATTTTGGAGAGCTTGGCAGAAAGATAAGAACATTTTCATTTGAAGCACTGTCAAGAAAGAAGGATGCAGGAGCAGACCCGGATATTAAGGAATATGTCAAGGGGCAGCGAAAGCTGTTTAAAGATTATATAGGACGGCTTAATGACAAGATATTCTTAAAAGACGATGATGGAATATTTGAAGACATGCAGGGAGCAGGTATTCAGATACGGACTCTTCTTAAAGTGGCAAAGGTGTATGCAAAGCGTGTTTCGGAGGTGAAGCGGGAGAAGGGTATAATTGATTTTAACGATATGGAACATCTTGCACTTTCAATACTTGTAAAGAAAGAAGACGGAAAGCTTGTGTACACAGAGACTGCTGACAAGCTTGCAAACAGATTTGAAGAAATACTAATAGACGAGTATCAGGATTCCAACCAGCTGCAGGAGGTTATTCTTAATGCGGTGTCAAAGACGAGACTGTCAGGTGTGAATAATAATATATACATGGTTGGAGATGTAAAGCAGAGCATATACAAGTTCCGTCTTGCCTGCCCGGAGCTTTTCATAGAGAAGTACGATACATACGGCGAGACTGGCGATAATGTAAGAATTGAATTACAGAAGAATTTCCGAAGCCGGGAAAATGTGCTTGAGTGTGCCAATGATGTGTTCAGTCATATCATGAATAAGAATTTTTCAGGAATCGGGTATGACGAATCGGTAAGGCTTAATGCAGGATTTCCATATCCTGAATATAGTGACAGTAATTACGGTGATGAAGCCAACAAGAGTACAGACGTTATTCTTATATCTTCAGAGAATGAAGAAGAAGCTACGACAAGAGAGCTTGAGGCAGACAGGCTTGCAAAGCTGATTGAGGGAATAGTTTCTTCTGGCGTAAATGTGTATGATGCAGATGAGAATATATACAGACCGGCAGAATACAGGGATATTGTAATTCTTACAAGGTCAGTTACAGGTTGGGCAGATACATTTTCAGATGCCTGATGGACAGGGGGATACCGGCGTATACAGATTCGTCAACAGGATATTTCAGCGTGCGTGAGATACAGGTAATCTTAAGCATGCTTACAATAGTAGATAATCCGGTTCAAGAGATAAGCCTTGCGGCGGCGATGATGTCTTATTTTGGAGGATTTACGGCAGCAGAGCTTGGAATGGTGAGAAAGCTTGGCAGAGAGTATGTGGATAAGAATGTGCATAATAATCTGTATGAACATTTGAAAGCAGTTGCAGTGCTTGCCGGAGCAGATAAGATACAGGAGACGGATGTTAAGCAGCTGTCCGGCAAATGTGCATTATTTCTTGCAAAGCTCACAGAATACCGAGACAAGAGCAGTGTTGAGTCACTATATGATCTGTGCTGGGAGATGATATATGATTCAGGCTACTACGATTATGTGGGAACAATGCCTGCCGGAACGCAGAGACAGGCTAACTTAAATGTCCTGCTGGAAAGAGCAGCGGGATATGGAAAGTCAAGTTATTCTGGTCTGTTTAATTTCTTAAGATATATTGAAAGACTTAAGAAGTTTGACGAAGATTTTGCAGAGGGGGCTGCCAGTCTTGATAATGAGAATCTTGTAAGAATTATGAGTATCCATAAGAGTAAAGGTCTTGAATTTCCTATTGTAATACTTGCTGGGGCGCATAAGAACATTAACTTTATGGATGCAACAGCACCGGTGCTTGTAGACCAGAACTTAGGAATTGCAGTTGATTATGTTGACCTTAAAAGAAGAACCAAGACACCTACCATAATAAAAGGTGCCATGGCAAGAAGAATTGTAAGGGAGTCGATAGCTGAGGAAGAGAGACTTCTCTATGTTGCAATGACAAGAGCAAGGGAAAAACTGATAATCACTGGAGTTGTAAAAGATGCAGACAAGACACTTGATAAATACAGGGGAAGTGCAAAGCAGCTTGAAGCAGATGGAATGTTGTCTTTCGCAGACAGTGAGAATATAAAGAACTATCTTGATATGATAATGCCGGTGTGCCTTATGGATTCAGATAAATTGAAAGGCAGCTTTAAAGTTATGGTTGATGCCGGAGAGGATTCCTTGGCTGATGCGGATGAATCCGGGGAGATGGCTGGTGAAGCGAATGCTGTTAGAATTGGGGAACTGGCTGATGAAATTATGGAAGCTGTGTCTTATCCTTTATTAGATGAGCTTCCGGAGTATGTTCCTGATGATAACGCAGCCAGAAGGATGAAGCTGACGGTTTCGCAGCTTAAGGCTATGCAGGCGATGATGATTCAGAGGAAAATGCTTACATGGATGAATCTGTGAAGACAGCACTTAAAAAGGAAGCAGACGATGAGCAGACAGACAGTGAAGCAATGGTTGAACTGTCAAATTCAATAATTCCTAAATTTATAAGCGGCAAGGAAGTAAAGCTTGCAGCTAATGAACGAGGCAGCGCATATCACAGGGTTATGGAATGTCTTGATTATTCAGTGAGCGTGAACCTCGAAGGCGTTAAATCCGATATTGAGAGGATGTTAGAAACCTGCAAGATGAATGAATTACAGGTGAAAAGTGTCAATCCATGGGATATATATACATTTGTACAATCAGATATAGGCAGGAGAGTTGCAAATGCGGTGAACTGTGGCAGTGTCAGAAGAGAACAGCCTTTTGTATTTGAGTACGAGGACAGCTTATACAGGGCATAATTGACTTGTATTTTGAAGAGGACGGAGAACTTGTGATTGTTGATTATAAGACCGACCGGGTTAATAAAAGTGCTGAGGGAGCACAGAAACTTGTGAAAAGGTATGCAGTCCAGCTTAATTATTATGCCAAAGCTTTAGCACAATTGACGGGGAAATGTGTCAAAGAGAAGATAATATATTCATTTGCTTTAGCAAAAGGGATAATAATTGACTGATTTTACGAAAATTTAATATGAACTCTTGTTTTTATTGTGCATAAGTGGTAATATGGGTTTGTTTTTGGGATACATGGTATCCAAAATGTACAATTAATTATTGCAAAAAAAGGAGAAGAGCTATGAAAAACAGATTAAAAAAGTTTTTAAGTGTGGCACTGGTTGCAGTTATGACATTAGCATCAGTCGTAATTACTGATATTCAGCCAGTTCATGCAGCTTCTGGCGCAATAACAGAAGCAAACGGCTGGTTTGAGACAGCATATGTTAAGTGGACTCCAGTATCAGGAGCAACTGGATATAACGTATATGTTAAGTCTGCCAGCGCATCAGATGCAGCATATGTTCAGTTAGATGATGAACTTATAAGAAAGTATCCATCATACATGAGAGCAGATGCACTTGGATTAAGAGCAGGCGACTATGTTATGAAGGTTGTTCCTGTTGTAAATGGAAAAGAAGATAAAGCTGAAGCTATAGTTTCTAATACAATGACTGTATCTGCATATGACAGAAGTGGATTTACATTTTCAAGTAATTCACCAGCAAAGAACGGTGTTGGTGCATATAACAATGATGGTACATTAAAGTCAGGAGCATCTGTACTTTATGTGACAGAAGCTAATAAGAATACAGTTAAGATGAAGATTGGCAACACTGAATATACAGGTGTATCAGCTATTACACAGGCAATTAAGACTAAGAATAACTGCCAGCCAGTTGCTATCCGTATTATCGGTCAGGTTACATTAAGCGGACTTTCTTGCTCAGATATGAGATCAGCATATGCTATTGGCGTTAAAGGCGCAGCTAACGTAACATTTGAAGGTGTTGGTGATGATGCTACATTATATACAGCAGGTGTAGCTGCATTCCAGTCAAGCAGCATTGAAGTAAGAAATCTTGGCCTTATGAACTGGGGCGGTGGAAAAGATGGAGATGGTATAACTCTTAAGCAGTCACTTGGTGTATGGGTACATAACAACGATATATTTTATGGTAATGCTGGTTCAGATGGTGACCAGGCTAAGGGCGATGGCTCTATGGACTTAAAGGATAATTCACAGTATGTAACAATTTCTTACAATCATTTCTGGGATTCAGGAAAGATGTCACTTTGTGGTATGAAGTCAGAATCAGGTGAGAACTGGATTACATATCACCATAACTGGTTTGATCATTCTGATTCAAGACATCCTCGTATCAGAACAATGTCAGTTCATGTATATAACAATTACTATGATGGTAATGCTAAATATGGTGTTGGTGCAGCTAAGGACAGTGAGGCATTTGTAGAAGCTAACTACTTTAGAAATTGTCCATATCCAATGCTCAGCTCAATGCAGGGCAGCGATGTTCTTACAGGCGGAATATTCTCAGGCGAGAATGGTGGTGTCATCAAGGCATACAATAACTACATGGAAGGTCAGAAGTCTGTTATATATGCTAATTCAGATGCTGGCACAACAAGTGCAAGTGCAACTGATTTCGATGCATACCTTGCAACATCAAGAAGTGAAACAGTTCCTTCTACATATTCAGCAAAACAGGGTGGAAAGACATATTCTAATTTCGATACAAAGGTTGATTTAGGTGTTAAAGAATCAGCAATTGATAATCCTGCAGATGTTCCATCAATTGTAACATCTGAGGCAGGTCGTCTTGCTGGAGGAGACTTCAAGTGGACATTTGATAACAGTGTTGATGATGCAAGCTATTCACTTAACACAGCATTAAAGACAGCACTTAACAACTACAAGACATCTCTTGTATCTGTAGGTGGTGGAAGCACATCAGGTGAATCACATACACATACATATGGTGAGTGGGTAATTGAAAAGGAAGCAACAGAGACAGAGACAGGCCTTAAGAGCCGTACATGTTCAGTATGTGGAGATAAGCAGACAGAAGTTATTCCTAAGAAGGGTTCAACAGATACACCAGATGTACCAGCCCCATCAGAGGGAAGCTATGTACAGAACTTCACAGCAGATGGAAAGACAAGTAATTTCTATGCAATAACAGGTAATCTTGCAACTAATAAGGGCACAGTAACATATAATGGACTTACACTTACACAGTGTCTCAAGATAGAATCAGCAACAAATATTAAGTTTACTGCTACAGCAAAGGGTAAACTTACACTTGTATTTGCAGAAGCAAGTAAGTCTATAAAGGTAAATGGTACAAAGTATGCATCTGATTCAAATGGTATTGTATCAGTAGATGTTAACGCTGGAAGTGTAGAGATAACAAAGGGAGATACAATGAATCTCTTCTATATGGTATATACACCAGATGGAACAACAGAAGAGACACATACACATAACTATGTATCAAAAGTAACAAAGGAAGCAACATGTACAGAGGCAGGAGTGCTTACATATACATGTACATCTACAACAGGAACATGTGACAAGAAGACATACACAGAAGCAATCCCAGCAACTGGACATAAGTTCAGCACAGAGTGGACAATTGATGTAGCTCCAACAGATACAACACCAGGAAGCAAGAGTCATCATTGTACAGTATGTGATGCAAAGACAGATGTAACAGAGATTCCAGCAACAGGAACAGAAGAAGAGCCATTAGCAATAAGTGTTACAATGGCAGAAACAGATAACGATATAACATTTACAGCTGAAGCTACAGGTGGAAAAGAAGAATATACATATAAGTTTATCGTGTATAACAGAACAACAAAGACATGGGGACTTATACAGAATTTCAGTAGTGATAATACATGTACATGGACAAAGGGAAGCGCTGGAGACAGAGAGTTTTATGTAGATGTAAAAGATGCAGAAGGAAATATAGTAAGAAGTGAGATGCTCAATGTTAAGATGAAAGCAATAGCTACACTTACAGGAGAGACATCAGTAGAAGCTGGAGGAAAGCTTACACTTAAAGCCCAGTCAAATGTTGGAGCAGGATGCACATATAAATTTATAATCTTTAATCCAGCAACAAATCAGTGGTTTAAGTTACAGGATTTCAGCTCAAATGATACAATAACATGGACAGCAGGAAATGATGGAACAAGAATATTCTATGTAGATGTAAAAGATGCATATGGAAATGTAACAAGAAGTGAAGCACTTAATGTTACAGTTGGAACAGGAAAAACAGATAAGCTTTCAGTAAAGACAACAGTAAGTGCTAACACAACAAAGGTTGGAGATAAGGTAACATTTACAGCAGAAGGAATTGGAGGAGAGTCAGGTTACACATATAAGATGGTTGTATATAATAGAACAACAAAGACATGGGGACTTGTACAGAACTTCAATAGTAACAATACAATAACATGGACAGCAGGAACGGCAGGAGACAGAGAGTTTTATATAGACGTAAAGGATGCCGCTGGAAATGTAACAAGAAGTGCAATGATGAATGTTAAAACAACAAAGTAATTAACTGTTATATGGAGCACACAGGGTTAAACCTGTGTGCTTTTTCGATTATATTAGCGATATAATTGTTGATAATAATTAGAATTGTGTATATAATATACTTTTAGATTAATAAAAAATGAGAGGGGAATTATTATGCCAAAGATAAGTGTTATTACGCCTGTCTATAAAGTTGAAGAATATTTAGGCAAATGTATCGATAGCATACTTGAACAAACATTTGAAGATTTTGAACTGATTATTGTCGATGATGGATCTCCTGATTCGTGTGGTAAAATAGCAGATGGATATTTAAGTAAAGATTCAAGGGTAAAAGTTATACATAAGGAAAATGGTGGGGCACCAAGCGCTAGAAATAAAGGAATAGAAATAGCTACAGGTGAATGGTTTTATTTTCCTGATTCGGATGACTGGTTAGAATCAGATTATTTGGAGAAACTGTATAACGTTGCAGTCAAAACAGATGCTCAAATGGTAATATCCGGGTATACAATGGAGTATTTTGAGAATGGAACAAGTAATAGTTACAGTGTTTCAACACCTGAATTTGATTACAAAACACAGAATATGGTTAGAAATAATTTACATAATTATTTTGATAATATGATGATTGCTGTGCCATGGAACAAGTTATATAAAGCGGATTATATAATGAAAAATAATATTCGTTTTCCAGAACTAAAGTGGGATGATTTGCATTTTAATATGGAAGTAATTATGGATATTGAAAAAGTGGCTATATGTAGCAGTTCGGGATATCATTTCTTTAGATCAAGAATGGGGTCAGAAACAACGACTGTTTTTGATAACATGTTATATCAAAAGAGAAAAGAACAATTTGAACATGTTTTGAAGGTTTATCATCATTGGAAAGTTAATAATAGTGATATTCTAAAAATAATATATGGATATTATGCTTCTCGATTAGTTCAGTGTGTGCAAGAAATTGCGATAAGCATAATAGCAAAGAAGA
>NZ_QSEK01000037.1:0-2785 GCF_003464165.1 Eubacterium sp. AM49-13BH
GTTATGGGATATCTCATCTTGAGGGGGGCTTCACGCTTAGATGCCTTCAGCGTTTATCCCGTCCCGACTTGGCTACCCGGCTATGCATTTGGCAATGCAACCGGTGCACCAGAGGTCAGTCCATCCCGGTCCTCTCGTACTAAGGACAGCTCCTCTCAGATATCCTACGCCCACGCCGGATAGGGACCGAACTGTCTCACGACGTTCTGAACCCAGCTCGCGTACCGCTTTAATGGGCGAACAGCCCAACCCTTGGGACCTACTACAGCCCCAGGATGCGATGAGCCGACATCGAGGTGCCAAACCACTCCGTCGATGTGAACTCTTGGGAGTGATAAGCCTGTTATCCCCAGGGTAGCTTTTATCCGTTGAGCGATGGCAATCCCACTTTCATACCACCGGATCACTAAGTCCTACTTTCGTACCTGCTCCACCCGTCGGTGTCGCAGTCAAGCTCCCTTCTGCCTTTGCGCTCTTCGAATGGTTTCCAACCATTCTGAGGGAACCTTTGAGCGCCTCCGATACTCTTTCGGAGGCGACCGCCCCAGTCAAACTCCCCACCAGACATTGTCCCCCAGCCGGGTCACGGCTGCAGGTTAGAAGCCCAGTACTGCAGGGGTGGTATCCCAACATCGACTCTGATGCATCTGGCGACACATCTTCTCAGTCTCCCACCTATCCTGTACATGCAATACCGAACCCCAGTATCAAGCTAGAGTAAAGCTCCATGGGGTCTTTCCGTCCTGGCGCAGGTAACCAGCATCTTCACTGGTATTTCAATTTCACCGGGTGCATTGTCGAGACAGTGCCCAAATCATTACGCCTTTCGTGCGGGTCGGAACTTACCCGACAAGGAATTTCGCTACCTTAGGACCGTTATAGTTACGGCCGCCGTTTACTGGGGCTTAAATTCAATGCTTCACCTTGCGATTAACATCTCCTCTTAACCTTCCAGCACCGGGCAGGCGTCAGCATATACCTCACCTTTCGGTTTTGCATAGACCTGTGTTTTTGCTAAACAGTTGCTTGGGCCAGTTCTCTGCGGCTCCATCTCTGGAGCACCCCTTCTCCCGAAGTTACGGGGTCATTTTGCCGAGTTCCTTAACAATGCTTCTCCCGCCGGCCTTAGGATTCTCTCCTCATCCACCTGTGTCGGTTTACGGTACGGGTACATCAAACACTATAGCGGCTTTTCTCGACACAAGCTCCACATGCTTCGCTACTTTGGTTCGCTCCACATCACGCCCTCGAGTTGACAGACGGTTTTGCCTATCTGTCCTCTGCTGCGCTTGTACCGGACTTTCCTTTTCCGGCTCATGCTTCCCTCATGTGTCCCCACATTTCTGATTTGATGCAGTACAGGAATTTCAACCTGTTATCCATCGACTACGTCTTTCGACCTTGCCTTAGGCCCCGACTTACCCAGGCAGATCAGCTTTACCCTGGAAACCTTAGATATTCGGCCTTGAAGATTCTCACTTCAATCTCGCTACTCATTCCGGCATTCTCTCTTCAAGACAGTCCACCATTCCTTTCGGTATGGCTTCGTTCCGTCTTCAATGCTCCTCTACCAATTCATTAGAATTCCTAAGCTTCGGTGTTGTGTTTTAGCCCCGGACATTTTCGGCGCAGGACCTCTCGACTAGTGAGCTATTACGCACTCTTTTAATGTGTGGCTGCTTCTGAGCCAACATCCTAGTTGTCTTCGAAATCCCACATCCTTTTCCACTTAACACACACTTTGGGACCTTAGCTGTAGGTCTGGGCTCTTTCCCTTTTGACCACCCAACTTATCTCGTGCAGTCTGACTCCCTGGCATCATCTGTCCGCCATTCGCAGTTTGATATTCTTCGGTAGGCTTTGACGCCCCCTAGGAAATTCAGTGCTCTACCTGCGGCAGACTAACCAGAGGCTAGCCCTAAAGCTATTTCGAGGAGAACCAGCTATCTCCGGGTTCGATTGGAATTTCTCCCCTATCCACACCTCATCACCACCCTTTTCAACGGATGTGTGTTCGGTCCTCCACTACCTCTTACGGCAGCTTCAACCTGGACATGGATAGATCACCCGGTTTCGGGTCTATGATAAGCGATTCTGTCGTGCTTTTAACACTCGCTTTCGCTTCGGCTCCGGACCTTAAGTCCTTAACCTTACCACTCATCATAACTCGCCGGACCGTTCTACAAAAAGTACGCCGTCGCACTTTCGTGCTTCGACAGCTTGTAAACACAGGGTTTCAGGTTCTCTTTCACTCCCCTCCCGGGGTCCTTTTCACCTTTCCTTCACAGTACTATGCGCTATCGGTCACTGAGTAGTATTTAGCCTTACGGAGTGGTCTCCGCTCATTCCCACAAGGTTTCTCGTGTCTCGTGGTACTCTGGATCCTGCCTTGCTGCTTTCGATTTCGGATACGCGGCTTTCACGCTTTCTCGCCGGACTTCCCAGACCGTTCTCCTATCAATTGCAGATCAATTATGCAGTCCTAACCCCAAAGGATAAATCCTCTGGTTTGGGCTCTTTCCCTTTCGCTCGCCGCTACTCAGGAAATCGATGTTTCTTTCTCTTCCTCCGGGTACTTAGATGTTTCAGTTCCCCGGGTTCCCTCTCATACACTATGTATTCATGTATGAGTACGCAAGGTCTTCTTGCGTAGGTTTCCCCATTCAGAAATCTGCGGGTCAATGGATATTTGCTCCTTACCGCAGCTTATCGCAGCTTATCACGTCTTTCGTCGGCTCTCAGTGCCTAGGCATCCACCCTATGCTCTTTATAGCTTAACCTGATA
>NZ_QSEK01000037.1:5972-24792 GCF_003464165.1 Eubacterium sp. AM49-13BH
TAAAATCAGCTAAAGAAACTATTATAGCTGCAGCTCTCACAAGCTGTGAACTGTTCCATACATATAAAGCCAGAGCTGCTATGGCAAGCATAAGGCACAACACGCCAAAAAAATTATATGAAATCATATTTTTTGTTATCGAATATGTATCAGCCTGACTTCCTGCCTGTTGTACCAATGCATCTGATGGTTTTATTCTGTAAAATGGAAAGAACGCAAATATAAACGCCCACACAGACGCTATCGCTCCGACAACATTTATTCTCTTAACTGAAAAACTGCTCATACCTGTCTCCTTATTAAAGATTCAATATTATTATCTATTAAAATGTATCCTTTATAAATATTTCTGCTGTATTCATATCTTCTGGCGTAGTAATCTTAATATTCCTATAATCACTATTAACCAGCTTTATGCGATACTCTCCATACCTTTCAAGCACCATTGCATCATCTGTAACCCCATTAAATCTGCCAGCTGCATACAACTTATCATATGATTCTTTTATTATATCATATCTAAACACTTGTGGTGTCTGAATCTGCCACAATGTACTTCTGTCTGGTGTCTCTGCAGCAAACCCTTCTGCATCTGCTATCTTAATTGTATCTTTAACCGGAACTGCCGCTATGCATGCACCATTTTTAACAACATTTGTATAACAATCATCTATAAGTTTCTGGCTTATACATGGTCTTGCACCATCATGTATGAATACATACCCCGGCTCTTTAATGCACTGAAGTCCCTTATAGACAGAATCATAGCGCTCCATGCCACCCTGAATCACCATTGAGACTTTACTCAGTGTTTTATCAAGTATGTTCTCTTTGGCATAATCAATATATTCTTCTGCTGTTACAAGTATTATGTTGTCTATGTGAGAATTATCCTGAAACGCTTTCAGAGAATAGTATATAACCGGTTTTCCAGCAAGCATCAGATACTGCTTGGGAATGTCGCTATTCATTCTTTTGCCGCTTCCTCCTGCAAGAACAATTGCTGTATTCATTATATACGCTCTCCTAACTTGAGGTTTGGCACGGCATTGAGATCATAACCATGACGCACTCCTTTTATATACTCATAATATGCTGCTGCGCCTATCATTGCCGCATTATCTGTGCACAACACAGGCGATGGTGAATAAAATCTGATGTTATTCTTAGCGCACTCCTCCTGTACTGCTGCCCTTAACGCAGAATTTGAAGCAACTCCGCCGGCTATTGCAAGCTTGTCCATACCACATTCTTTTGCCAGTTTAACAGCTCGCGATACTAATGCGTCCACTACTGCTTTCTGGAAAGACGCAGCTACATCCGCACGATTAATCTCTTTTCCCTGCATATTGGCTGAATTAATGTAATTAAGCACCGCTGACTTGATTCCACTGAACGAGAAATCATATGGTGCATCATCAACATGTGCTCTTGGAAACTCTATTGCTTCAGGATTGCCTTCCTTGGCAAGCTTGTCTATCTTTGGACCTCCCGGATATCCTAATCCGATTGCTCTGGCTACCTTGTCAAACGCTTCTCCTGCCGCATCATCTCTAGTTCTTCCGATTATCTCATATTCTCCGTAATCATTAACTTTAACCAGATGTGTATGTCCACCAGAGACAACAAGAGCCACAAATGGTGGTTCAAGTTCTTTGTTCTCAACATAATTGGCGCTTATATGCCCTTCTATATGATGTACCCCAACTAATGGTTTATTCATTGCAAATGCTATGGCTTTAGCTTCTGCTACTCCCACAAGTAAAGCTCCGACAAGTCCCGGACCATATGTAACACCTATTGCATCTATATCATCAAGCGTAACACCCGCATCTGTCAATGCCTTTTTAATTACCGGATTAATATTTTCTATATGCTTTCTTGACGCGATTTCAGGAACTACTCCGCCATACTCTGTATGTATAGCTATCTGGGTATTGATTACATTAGACAATACCTCTCTTCCATTCTTTACAACTGCCGCTGCTGTCTCATCACAAGAGCTCTCTATTGCAAGAATAAGCACATCTTCTTTATCCATATTATTATCTCCTATCAATATGTATAGCTAATATCTATATATGTCTGCTAATCTTCATCATTAAACTTTAATTCTACTGTTCTTCCGTCGGTTGCTGCTATTGTAGCTGGGAATATCTTCCTTGCCTTATCAACATAATCCTGCGGTCTTACTAGCGACGGACTGTAATGTGTCAGCCACATTTCTTTAACAGAAGCCTTCTTTGCAAGCTGTGCTGCCTCTGTGAATGTCATGTGTTTGTATTCCCGTGCCTTAGCTTCTTTACCGTCTTCTCCATACATTCCCTCACAGATGAAAAGATCAGAATCCTTGGCATTATCTACTATTGACTGAACAGGTCTTGTATCCGTACAATATGTGACTTTAAGACCTTTTCTTGTCTCTCCCATTACCATATCAGAGGTATATTCTGTATCATCTATTGTAACTGTAATTCCATGCTGCAGCTTATTCCACATACTGCATGGGATTCCCAATGTTCTTGCTTTTTCTACATCAAATTTGCCAATTCTTGGTATGCTTATTGTATATCCATAACATGTAACCGCATGGTTAACCCTGAATGCATCTATCTCATATCCGCATAGTTCCAGATGCTCCTGTGGGCCTGTCAGTTCTATAAGATTCAGCTCAAATGGCAATTCTGGTGCAATTACTCTTAAAGATGAAACTACCTTGCCAAGCCCCTTAGGTCCAACAAGTGTTAGAGGCTTTTTTCTTTCTGAATTGCCTATCGTAAGTAAAAGTCCCGGAAGTCCACTTATATGATCCGCATGATAATGTGTAAAGCATATAACATCTATCGGATTAAAACTCCATCCCTTCTGCTTAACTGCTATCTGGGTTCCTTCTCCACAGTCTATCATAAGGCTGCTTCCATTATAACGTGTCATAAGCGATGTCAGCCATCTCCCCGGCAAAGGAAGCATTCCGCTTGTTCCCAGCAGACATACATCTAACATTAACTGCACCTCCTTCTTTTATTGTATATCAACTGTTTTGGACATAATAACTGCGTCCTCAACTGGTTTTTCATAAAAATTTTTTCTTATTCCTATATTCTTATACCCCATTTTTTCATAAAGGGCTATTGCTGGCAGATTGCTCTGTCTGACTTCAAGGAAATATGATGTGACATTCTTGTCATCACCATACTTTTCCATTGATTGCATAAGCATCTGTGCTATGCCGCACTGCCTGTAATCCGGTGATACTGCCATGTTGGTTATATTACCTTCTCCAAGCACAGTCCACATACCACAATATCCGGCAATTACTCCGTCTGCTTCGCACACCAGATACACATTGTCCTGATTCCTGCACGCATCTGCAAATGATTTCTGCGACCACGGAAGTGAGAATATCCCTTGTTCTATCAGTGCTACTGCAAATGTATCATCTTCCATCATTGGTCTTATCACATATTTAAGACTCATGCTGTGCTTTCTCTCTTTCTGCCTGTGAAGGGCGCAGATAATCAGGCTTTAACTCATCAGCATCTGTATATTGACCATTATCTGCCATCTGCTTTGCTAAAAGTGCTACAGAGCCGGCTCTCTGTGTTTTGATATGAGCTGGTGCAAGTATACATTTGTCGCCAAGCTGCTCTTTAAGGACATCTCCTGCAACATCTACACCGTCACCTACTAATACAACCTGTCCATCAAGTCCCACAAGCTCTTCTGCAAGCTCTTCATATGAAGCAAGATTAACATCTCTTACTGTAACAAGCTTTTCGCCGTCAAATGTATATATTCCGCTGTACAGATGTTTTCTTCTTGCGTCCATTACAGGGCATATGTATCTGCTGTCTCCATACAGATTATATGCCATTGCCGCAAGTGTCGGAACTGCCACCATCTTCTTGTCAAGTGCGAGTGCAATTCCCTTGCCTGTAGCTGCACCAATTCTTAGACCCGTGAATGAACCCGGTCCCTTTGATACTGCTATAACATCAACATCATCAGGCTTTAACTGAACCATTGAAAATATCTCATCTATCATTGGAAGAAGTGTCTGTGAATGTGTCATCTTATGATTAATTGTATATTCAGCAACAAGTGTATCGTCTTCAAGAATCGCAACTGATGCTGTAACTGCTGAACTTTCTATCGCTAATATTCTCATACTGCCTCCTGCCCGATAGTTATTTTTCTGTAATCGAAGCCTTTTTCAAGGTCTTTTTCTATAACTATCTCTATCGCATTATCCGGAATTATCTCCTGTATAAGAGTGCTCCATTCAATAAGGCACACCCCGTCCGAATAGAAATATTCCTCATATCCAAGCTCATCCATCTCTTCGACATCGCCAATTCTGTATACATCAAAATGATACAATGGCAGTCTGCCTTCATGGTATTCCTGAATAATTGTAAATGTAGGGCTGTTGACAGGCTCTTCTATTCCAAGGCCTTTCGCAAAGCCCTGCGTAAATACTGTTTTTCCGACACCTAAATCTCCATTCAGACAGTATATCTGCCCCGGAAGAGCCTTCTTACCCATCTCATATCCTGCTTCAAATGTTTCTTTAGCGTTAAATGTTTCTTTAACCATATTATTCCTATCTGCTCACTTAAGCCGCAGCCTTAGCAAGCTTATCCATATTAACCTTAACCTGAAAAGGCTTTAATTTCTTCTGGCACACTTTAACAAAAGGAACTGCTGCCTCACCCATACTGTTAACTGTAAGCACATTGGCTCTGACAGATGAAAGATACAGAATAAGATTGCTTCCTGTGAATCTTATCTTGTATATCTGCTCCCATGCAAGTTCTTCTGACATCCCGCCCTGGCTTACAATTATCTTGTCTTCCCCGGCACTATAATGCATCGGCTCTTTAAATGCTGCAACTGTTTTCATCTGCTTCTTTGTTCCAAGCCTCATATTAACAATTGGATAAAAGAAGAAAAATACTCCAAAAAGCCCCATCATGACTATATATTTAGGAGACATTTTGAATATTACGCCAAGCACGCACATAACTATTGCAAATGCTGCAAATACATATCCAAACACTCCTCCAACATTATGAAAAACATGATACATCTTGAAATCATTAAGTGCTTTCTCTGTAATTACGCTGTCAAATTCAATTCTATCTTCCATACAGTACTCCTATTAATGCATGAACTTGGCAAGTCCCGAAAGGTTCAGGCCTTCCTTCTTAGGCTTTCTGTCCTGTCTGTTTCCTTTGCCGTTGTTTCTGTTATTCTTATTATTGGAATTATCCTTAGTGTACTTTCTGTTAGCTGCTTCTTTCTCATCAAGTATCATTGAAAGTGAAATTCTTGCCTTCGGGATATCAACGTCTATAACCCTTACATCTACGACATCTCCTACGCTTACAACATCAAGAGGGTGCTCCACTCTCTTTGTGCTGCTCATCTGGGAAATGTGCACAAGTCCGTCCTGATGTACTCCGATATCAACAAATGCTCCGAAGTCGATAACATTTCTGACTGTTCCCTTAAGTATCATGCCCGGTGTTAAATCCTTCATATCAAGGACATCTTTTCTTAATATCGGCTTAGGCATCTCATCTCTTGGGTCTCTTCCCGGCTTCTCAAGTTCTTTAATGATATCTTCAAGTGTCATTGTTCCTATTCCAAGTTCATCTGCCATCTTGGCAAAATCTTCAACCTTACCCTTAAGTCCAATAAGTTCTCCTGATGTAATTGAATTAATATCATAACCTAAAAGTGCAAGAAGCTTTGTTGCTGCCTCATAACTTTCAGGATGCACGCTTGTTGCATCTAACGGATTATCACCGCCTGATATTCTCATGAATCCGGCACACTGTTCAAATGCTTTAGGACCAAGCTTTGCGACCTTTAAAAGCTGCTTTCTGTTCGTGAATCTGCCGTTAGTCTCTCTGTATTCAACTATATTCTTAGCTACTGCCTTAGATATACCTGATATATACTCAAGAAGTGAGGCTGACGCTGTATTTAAGTCTACTCCAACCTTATTAACGCTGTCCTCAACAACTCCTGTAAGTGTATTCTCTAACTTCTTCTGGTTCATATCATGCTGATACTGACCTACTCCGATTGATTTAGGGTCAATCTTGACAAGCTCTGCCAATGGATCCTGAACTCGTCTTGCTATTGAAACTGCACTTCTCTGTGCCACATCAAAGTCAGGGAATTCCTCTGTTGCAAGTTTACTTGCTGAATATACAGAAGCCCCTGCCTCGTTAGTGATTACATAATCAACAGGAAGATTCATCTCATGTATCATATCTGAAATAATCTTCTCTGATTCTCTTGAAGCTGTTCCATTACCACACGAAATAAGATTAACGTGGTACTTATCTATAAGCTTCTTAACCTCAGCCTTAGATTCAGCCACCTTATTGTGTGGTTCTGTAGGGTATATAACTTTAGTTGCAAGCACCTTGCCTGTAGGATCTACAACTGCAAGCTTACAGCCTGTTCTGAAAGCCGGATCCCAGCCAAGAACAACCTTGCCGGCAATAGGTGGCTGAAGAAGAAGCTGTTCAAGATTCTTTCCAAAGACTTTGATTGCCCCATCCTCTGCTGTCTCTGTAAGGCTGCTTCTTATCTCTCTTTCAATAGCTGGTGCGATAAGTCTTCCATATGCATCTGCAATACAGTTCTTAAGGTACTCTTCTGTAAATGCATTATCCTTTAGAATATTCTTCTCAAGATATCTTAATATTCTCTCTTCTGGTGCTTCTACCTTAACAGTAAGGAACTTCTCATCCTCTCCTCTGTTAATTGCAAGGATTCTGTGTCCTGGAATTGTTGAAAGTGCCTCGCTATAATCATAATAATTCTCGTATACAGACTCAGCCTTTTCATCTTTGGCTGTTACAACAAGCTTTCCTTCTTTCATTGTGATGTCTCTGATATATGTTCTGTAATCTGCAACATCTGATATCTGCTCTGCAATTATATCTAATGCACCTGCTATTGCATCCTGTGCTGTAGCAACTTCCTTACCTTCTTCATCACTGATAAATTCTGCTGCCTTGACTTCTACATCTTCTGTAGCTTCCTGTGCATATATGAACTGTGCAAGTGGTTCAAGACCTTTCTCTTTCGCAATTGTTGCTCTTGTTCTTCTCTTCTGCTTGTATGGTCTGTAAAGATCTTCAACAAGAACCATTGTCTCTGCTGCTGTAATAGCAGCCTTAAGTTCTTCTGTAAGCTTTCCCTGCTCTTCAATGCTTGCAAGGACCTGAGTCTTTCTGTCTTCAAGGTTTCTTAAATACTTTAATCTCTCATCAAGGTTACGGAGCTGTTCATCATTTAACGCTCCTGTAACTTCCTTTCTGTATCTCGCAATAAAAGGAATTGTGCATCCCTCATCTATAAGTTTAACAGCAGCTTCTACCTGCGTAACTTTAATTCCCAGTTCTTCTGCTATCTTCTTTTCGATATTCATTAATATTCCTCCGTTTTCCTACGCATATCATATCTGATTATATCAATTTCATCAAAGTTTATCAACAGTTGCATAAACGCAAGAATCCCCGCACTCCATGTGCGGGGAAAAGCAATTTACTTCATATTCTTTTTCATCTTGTCAAGTTCATCATCTACACTTGATGTATAACTGTCGCCTGTCTGCTCTGACTTATCTTTCTTGGACTTTTCTGACTTATTGTTAGCAAACAATACCTTTGCAACCAATCCGGCGCCGCCAAATATAAGAACAAGTATAAGAATCCATTCATACATTGTAATAGTTACAAGCCAGATTCTTGTTGACGCAACAATTGCCGCAATTATAAGTATCACTGATAGTACGGTAAATACTTTAGATACAAATGAGCCGCCTGAAGCAAACATCCATACAACTCCAATTATTAACGGTACCATAATAAGGCCTGATGAGAACCTGCCACCCCATAATGAAAAAAATCCATATGATGAAGACACCATTACTTTCTGCGACAATATGTACAATCCAACAACAAGCATTATTACGCCGCCGACAAACTGTAACAGTTCATTCTTAGCTTCCTTCATATCCCATATCCCCCTGTTTACTTATTATTCTTCTGGAACGAATACTCCATAGATAGTCTTAATCGCATCCTCAAAGTATCTGTTTCTTACACCAATGATGATGTTAAGCTCTGAAGATCCCTGATCTATCATTTTAACATTAATCTTGGCTTTTGCAAGTGCTGAGAAGATATTGCCAGCAATACCTGTACTGTTCTTCATTCCACGTCCAACTACTGCAATAAGCGCAAGGTTAGCTTCAAGTTCAACAGAATCAGGATTAACTGCCTTATGAATCTGCGCAAGGACCTTCTGTTCCTTCTCTACGAATTCATCCTGATGAACAAATACTGTCATAGTATCAATTCCTGAAGGCATATGTTCGATTGAGATTCCGTTATCCTCGAATACTGAAAGAACCTTCCTGCAGAATCCTATTTCTGAATTCATCATATCCTTGTCAATGCTGATTGCAACGAATCCCTTCTTACCTGCAATACCAGTAATTGTGTATTCTGGCATATTACATGTTGTCTCTACAATCATTGTTCCCTTATCTTCTGGAGCATTAGTATTCTTGATATTGATAGGAATACCACCCTTTCTTACAGGGAAGATAGCTGATTCATGAAGCACTGATGCACCCATGTATGAAAGCTCTCTTAATTCCTTATATGTAATAACGTTGATTGGCTTTGCATTATTTACAATTCTTGGATCTGCTGCAAGGAAGCCTGATACATCTGTCCAGTTCTCATACATATCAGCCTTAAGTGCTCTTGCAACGATTGATCCTGTTACATCAGAACCGCCTCTTGAAAATGTCTTAACCTTTCCATTTGGCATTGCTCCGTAAAAACCAGGTACAACTGCTCTTTCAATATTAGCAAACTTTGCTTCACACACTGCATTAGTCTTTTCTGAATCAAACTCTCCATCCTTATCGAAGCAGATAACTGTAGCCGCGTCTATGAACTCATATCCAAGATAGTTAGCCATGATAATACCATTAAGATATTCACCCCTTGAAGCTGCATAATCTTTTCCTGCAAGTGCCTCAAAATTCTTCTTAATTGTCTCGAACTGTTCCTTTAATGAAAGCTTAAGTCCAAGCCCCTTGATAATTTCATTGTATCTTTCCTCAATTGCCTTAAGGCTCTTCTCAATATTCTTACCAGCTTCTGCCTCTGCATAACATTTGTAAAGCATATCAGTAACCTTAGTATCCTCTGGAAATCTCTTTCCAGGTGCTGAAGGAACCACATACTTTCTGTCCTCATCAGCACGGATAATATTGCCAACCTTCTTAAACTGCTCTGCGCTTGCAAGTGAACTTCCACCAAATTTAACTACTTTAACCATTACTTTTCTCCCTTATATTATTACTGTAATTTAGTATCATCTATTCTGATTCTGCTTATAACAGAAACCTTATCCTTAGCATCTTCAAATGCTCTCTCTGTCATCGGCTCTGTAACAAATCCAAACTCTCCGTTAATTCCATCAACCTTAACAACCTGTCCTTCGCCAAATGCTGCCTTGGCCGCCTGGACATCATCGCCCTGGATTCTTACAAAGAATCTTCTTGTCTCGTCAAATGTATCACCGAGTTCCTGCTTTACCGAGCTCCAGATTGTCATAACATTTTTGCCCTTATGTTTAACACAGTCAACTACATCTGATACTACAGCACTTGCTGTTGGAAGCTTTCCTGCTCCTGCTCCAAAGAACATTACATCACCTAACACATTGCCATGTACATAGATTCCGTTAAGAACGTCATTAACATTATATAATGGATGTGTGCTGTCAATCATGAATGGTGCTGTGATTGCATATACTTTGCCATCCTTGCTGTAGCTTGTTGCAAGAAGCTTGATAACGCTTCCAAGCTCTTTAGCATATGCAAAATCCTCATTAGAAATCTTAGTTATTCCCTCTGTATACACTTCCTCAAATTTAACAGTATTGCCAAATGCAAGCGATGTAAGAATCGCTATTTTTCTGCATGCATCGTAACCTTCAACATCAGCTTCCGGATTTCTTTCTGCATATCCGAGTGCCTGTGCCTCTTTAAGAACCTCCTGATATGAGATTCCTTCTCTGCTCATCTTAGTAAGAATATAGTTAGTTGTTCCATTAAGAATACCTGTAATCTTAGTAATCTCATCTGCTGTTAAAGACTGGTTAAGCGGTCTGATAATTGGAATTCCACCGCCTACTGATGCCTCAAACATGAAATTAAGTCTTCTTTCTTTAGCCATCTCAAGAAGCTCAGGACCATGTGCAGCAACAAGTGCCTTATTAGATGTACACACGCTCTTTCCTGCTTCAAGTGCCTTCTTAACAAATGTAAATGCTGGCTCTACACCACCCATAACCTCAACAACAACCTCTATCTCAGGGTCATTAATTATAAGATCTATATCATGAACGATTTTATCCTGAATTGGATCTCCCGGAAAATCTCTTAAATCAAGTACACTCTTAACCTCAATAGTATCTCCTGCTCTCTTTGCAATTGAAGCACCATTGGTATTTAATACCTCAACCACTCCTGATCCTACTGTTCCATAACCTAACACTGCAATCTTTGCCATATCTGCCTCCGTTTTCTTTAATTGCTTATATATCAGATAGATGCATCGCTGCTTAATATCTTAAGATATCTTACCCCTTTAAGTCTTTCTATCTGCTCTATCATTCTGAAGAATCTCCTGTAGTCGGAAGAATATCCACACTAAGCGTCAGTGATGCAATCCCATTAACCGGAATTGTCTGATGAATAGTAAGAATATTCGCCTTGAATTCTGCAACCTTCTTCAATACCAGGGAAAGCAGCCCTGGTTCATCATCCATAGACAATACAAATGTAATGGTTTTCCCCTTTACATTCTCTCTAAACGGAAAAATATCATCCTTATACTTGTAATAAGAACTTCTGCTTATTCCAACTTTCTCTGTAGCATCTGCAACAGATATATTTTCAGTCTCAATAATTCTGTTCGTCTCCGCTACCTTAAGCAGAACCTCAGGCAGAGCCTTTTGCTTAACGACATAATACTTAATATTATCTGCCATACTGCGTCTGTACCTTTCTAGTGTCCGTTTTGTGAAGACAATTGTATTTCTCTGTCTTTCCACGATATACAACTGTCTATCGCACAAAGAATATTACCATATATGTATACACATTGCAAGCATATAATTATATTCTCCGCTCTACTCGCATGAGTAGCGCAGATACTCGCGCAAAAAAGCCCTCACACAACGGGAGAGGAATGTGAGGGCTTCTCGCTTCTTTTGAAGCTATATAAAAACAATGCCGCAAATACATTGTTCTTACCATATTGAATTGTATCTATATTATATAATCTTACTTCTTATTAATCCATGAATATTGCTACCCAGTAAAGGTATCCTTCTGAATCTGCTGCAATACCCACACCAACTCTGTTGTACTTAGTACTTGTCATGCATGCATAATGTGTTGCTGAATTATGCCAGCCATCTACTATCTCAGCGGGGCTTGTCTGATATCTTCCCATAACCTCGCCAAAGTATCCAGCCTGTCCATAATCGGAACAGATAGAAGAAGCATTGCTTCCATCCGGTCTCTTATGCTTGCCATTCTCTATAACAAAATAATCATTATCTGCGTTCTCTGAGGCTCTGACCTGTGCCATGGTGTTAAGAACTGCATCGTACACTACTGGTGCTGCTCCTGCTGCCACTCTTTCAGAATTAATTCTGTCAATAACTTCCATTACAATCGTATTCACAACTGGCTGTACTTCCTTAGGCTCTTCTATGTAAGCAGCTTCTTCAGTTACATCCTGAGCCTGTACTTCTGGCTCTGTAGCCTGTGTTTCTTCGACATCTTCTTTCGCTGATTCGGAAGCTTCGCTCTCTTCTTTTGCAGCTTCTATCTTAATTGCTGTTGTTTCCTGTGTTTCTTCGACATCTTCTTTTACTGGAGATGTCTCAGTCTGTGGTTCTGTCTCAACCTGCTGTGCTGTTTCCTGCTCTGTAACAGCATTAACAACAACCTTGTCCATAATATCAAAGCCAGCTGCACCTGCTGTATTCAATGCAAATGCTGTGCCAACACTAAATACAAGTATTGAAACCGTTATTGTTTTAATCAAGTTCTTAGAATTATTCTTTTTCATAATCAGTTCCCCCGTTGAACTATAATAAAAAAGGCATCCGATAACCGGATGCCTGAATAATACGAATCATTTGCGTTGATTGTAATGCAACCGGCTGTCATTCTGATATATAAATATCAGTTAAGACCCTTGGCTTTGCGTCACAGCCTTTCGACTGCTTTGCCAAAATATTAATTTGTCTCTACTTTAGTATAATACCACTTTTTACCAATTTGTAAATAGGACAAATGAATTATTTTCTTTCTCTGTCAAATACACTTGCAAGATATCTCATGCACTCAAGCTCATGCTGTCCTAACTGGCCTTTCTGCATACGCCATTTCCAGTTATTACCCATGCTTGATGGCAGATTCATTCTTGCCCAATTTCCAAGCTTAAGAATGTCCTGGGCAGCAAATACTGTAAGAACAGCAACACTTGAATACGCAGCCCTGAATACCTGGTCAACCATTTTTTTCTTATCTCTTGTATCAAGATAGTCATAAGCATATCCTAACTCCCAGTCGCCCCTGTTCTCAAAAAAGCCAAGCAGTGTTTCATTATCATGAGTTCCACCATAGCATACAAGATTCTGGGTATAATTATAAGGAAGATGAGGATTCTTTCTGTCTCCACCAAACGCAAACTCAAGAACCTTCATTCCCGGATAACCGTTATCTTTAAGAATCTTCGCAACCTCAGGAACTTCAACACCTAAGTCCTCAGCAATAATCTTCTTATCACCGATTGATTCATTGATTGCATCAAGAAGCTTCTGTCCCGGTCCCTGTCTGTATTCGCCCTGTCTTGCATCCGGCATGTCTGCAGGAATTGTGTAATACTTAACAATTCCAATAAAGTGGTCAATTCTGATAACATCATACAGTCTTGCAGATGCTTTCATACGCTTTCTCCACCAACTGAAATCATTAGCTTCCATTTTCTCATAATCATATAATGGATTACCCCACTTCTGACCTGCATCTGAGAAAGCATCTGGTGGAACTCCTGCCACCTTAATTGGTGTGAGATTCTCATCCAACTGGAATTCACCCTGATTAGCCCATACATCAACGCTGTCATAACCCATGTAGATAGGAATATCTCCTATAATCTCTATTCCGTTATCATTAGCGTATTTCTTAAGTGCAGTCCACTGTCTGTAGAATTCAAACTGTATGAATTTCCAGTATCCTATATCATCCGAAAGTTGTTCTTCATAGTGTCTCATTGCCTCAGGCTTTCTGAACTTTATATCAGTTTCCCATTCACCCCATGAAACATTGTTAAAATAAGACTTCAACGCCATAAACAGCGCATAATCCTCAAGCCAGTCCGCATTATCTTTAACAAAATTATCAAACTGCTTATAAAGCGGAAGTCCCTTGGCAAGAGTCTTCTTGCTTTCTATACATGCAGCCTTGAATCTGTTATAAGCAATTCTTAATATATCAAACCTGTTATTATAGACCTTTTCATAGCTTACATATCTGTCATCACCGATATTGCCATCTCTGTATGTTCCAAATCTTCCATTTATTGCATCATCTTCTGAAACATTAACCGGAACAACCCCATCTCCCCAGTCTCTTGCAATAACCTCTGACTTTAATAAAAACCCTTCTTCAATAAGCATATCTAGGTCAACAAAATATGGATTGCCTGCAAATGCTGAGTATGACTGATATGGACTATCTCCATATGTAGTTGGTCCTAATGGCAGAACCTGCCAGTATTTGTGATTACATTCTTTTACAAATGCCACAAAATCATATGCATCCTTGCCAAATGTTCCTATACCATAAGGTGATGGCAATGAACTTACAGGCATAAGTATACCTGCATTTCTTTTAAACTTTGTTTCAACCATAAGCAATACCTCACTCCTCAGTCTTTCCTGTACTGATCCATGTTAAATATGCATTAATGAACGGATCAATATTACCGTCCAGAACACTTCCTGCATTAGCAACTTCCTTATTGGTTCTGTTATCCTTAACCATTGTATATGGCTGAAGAACGTAACTTCTTATCTGGCTTCCGAAATTAATATCCTTGACATCTCCTCTGATTCCAGATAGATTCTCTGCATTCTCAGCTTCCTTTAAAAGATAGAGCTTAGCCTTTAACATCTGCATAGCCTTATCCTTATTCTGATGCTGTGACCTCTCATTCTGGCACTGTACAACAATTCCTGTTGGAAGATGCGTAATTCTGATTGCTGATGACGTCTTATTAATGTGCTGTCCACCTGCACCACTTGAACGATATGTATCAATTCTTAAATCATCATCATTAATCTCAATATCTATATCCTGATTAATATCAGGCATTACGTCACACGATACGAAAGATGTCTGTCTCTTGCCTGCTGCATTGAATGGCGATATTCTTACAAGTCTGTGAACACCATGTTCAGACTTTAGATGTCCATATGCATTTTCCCCTCGTATCTCTATAGTAACTGACTTAATTCCTGCCTCTTCACCTTCAAGATAATCAAGTGTCTCTGTAGTATATCCGTGACTTTCCGCCCATCTTGTATACATTCTGAAAAGCATCTGGCACCAGTCACAGCTTTCTGTTCCGCCTGCTCCTGCATGAAGCGTAAGAATGGCATCACATGCATCATGTTCTCCTGAAAGTAATGTCTCAATCCTTAAACTTTCCATCTTATCTTCAAGATTCGTTATCTCTTCTTCTATCTCCGGAATAAGAGACTGGTCATTAGATTCTTCTGCCATCTCAATAAGTGTCTTGACATCATCAAGTCCTGTTTCAAGCTCATTATATCTTTCAAATGCATCCTTTAAGCCTTTAAGCTCTTTCATTGCATTCTGTGATTTATCAGGATTGTCCCAGAATCCCGGAGATTCCATATCAGCCTCTAGTTCTTCAATCCTTTTCTGCTTATTGTCAAGATCCAGAGAATTCTTAATCTGAGCCATAGGCTTATCGTATCCTGAAATTCTGTATCTAAACTGGTCTAACTCTACCATATGTCCTCCAAAATAATAGGCGCGGACGCTGATATTTCAAGCATTCCGCGCCCTGATGTCTCTTATAAGCTTATGCCTGTCTTCCGCAGCAGTTCTTATATTTCTTGCCACTTCCGCATGGGCATGGATCATTAGGATATATCTTCTTCTCTGTTCTTCTCGCTGGTCCCTTAACAGATGGTCCTTCATCCTTATTAGTACCTGTTACCTTGGCAACCTGTTCTCTTTCAACCTTCTGTTCTACCTGAATATGCATAAGAAGTCTTACAGTATCCTCTGTAATTCCTGCAGTCATCTCATCAAACATGTCATAGCCCATCATCTTATACTGGACAACAGGATCTCTCTGACCAAGTGCCTGAAGACCTATACCCTGCTTTAACTGATCCATATCATCGATATGATCCATCCACTTTCTGTCAATTACCTTAAGAAGGATTACTCGCTCGATTTCTCTTATCTGCTCAGCCTCTGGGAAAAGTGCTTCTTTATCTTCGTAAAGTTTAACTGCCTTCTCCTTAAGATCATGTATTAATTCATTCTTATTCTTAATATCTTCTCTATATTCTACTTTCTCAATAGGAATAGTTGGAAGGAGAAGCTCATTAATCTCATTATAATCCCATTCATTAGCATCTTTATCTTCACTTACACAACGGTTAACTACATTTTCCACATAATCAGTTATCATCTTCATAATAGAATTACGCATGCTTTCGCCGTCAAGAACTCTTCTACGTTCTGCATACATAATCTCTCTCTGTTCATTCATAACCTGATCATATTCAAGAAGGTGGCTTCTGATACCAAAGTTATTAGTCTCAATCTTTTTCTGGGCTGTCTCTATAGCCTTGCTTAACATCTTATGCTCAATCTGCTCATCCTCAGATACTCCAAGACTGTTGAATATATTCATAAGTCTTTCCTGTGCAAACAGCCTCATAAGATCATCTTCAAGAGATATATAAAATCTTGATTCACCAGGATCTCCCTGTCGTCCAGAACGACCACGCAGCTGGTTATCAATTCGACGGCTCTCGTGTCTTTCTGTACCGATAATCTTAAGACCACCGGCAGCAACAGCTTCCTCATCAAGCTTAATATCAGTTCCTCGACCAGCCATGTTAGTAGCAATAGTAACTGCACCATGACGACCTGCCTCTGATACTATCTGTGCCTCAAGTTCATGATACTTGGCATTAAGTACATTATGAGGTATGCCCTTCTTTCTTAGCATCTCGCTAAGAAGCTCAGAAGTCTCAATTGTTATTGTACCAACAAGGACTGGCTGTCCTTTTTCATGTGATTCAATAACAGACTGTACAACTGCATTGAACTTACCCTTCTTAGTCTTGAATACAGCATCATTATAATCAACTCTTATAACAGGCTTGTTAGTTGGAACTTCAACAACATCCATGTTATAGATTTCACGGAATTCCTTTTCCTCTGTAAGAGCAGTACCTGTCATACCTGCTTTCTTCTCAAACTTATTAAAGAAGTTCTGGAATGTAATAGTTGCAAGAGTCTTACTTTCTCTCTTAACCTTAACATGCTCTTTCGCTTCTATAGCCTGATGAAGACCATCTGAATAACGACGGCCTGGCATAATTCGACCTGTAAATTCATCGACGATAAGTACCTCGTCATCTTTAACAACATAATCCTTATCTCTGAACATAAGATAATGTGCACGAAGTGCAAGTGTAACATTATGCTGGATTTCAAGATTTTCAGGATCTGCATAATTATCTATATGGAAAAACTGCTCAACCTTATGGATACCCTGTTCTGTAAGGTTAACTACCTTGTCCTTTTCATTAACGATGAAGTCTCCATCTTCTTCAACTTCCTCGTTCATGATTGCCTGCATCTTAGTTCTCTCACCCTTATATTCGCCTCGCTGTAACTGTCTTGCAAGAATATCGCAGAGCTCATATAATTTAGTGGATTTTCCGCTCTGTCCTGAAATAATAAGAGGTGTACGCGCCTCATCAATAAGAACAGAATCGACCTCATCTATAATACAGTACTTAAGATTTCTTAATACAAGTTCACTCTTATATATAGCCATATTATCACGAAGATAATCGAAACCAAGTTCGTTGTTAGTTACATATGTAATATCACTTCCATATGCAGCCTGTCTCTCTTCTCTTGTTGAGTCGTGTAATACAACGCCAACCTTAAGACCCAGAAATTCATGTATCATACCCATCTGCTCAGCATCTCGCTTAGCAAGGTAATCATTAACAGTAACTACGATTACGCCCTCTTCAGTAAGTGCATTAAGATATGCCGGAAGTGTACACACAAGTGTTTTACCTTCACCAGTCTTCATCTCAGCAATTCTTCCCTGATGAAGAATAATTCCTCCGATAAGCTGAACATGATAATGTTCCATGCCAAGCACTCTTCTTGCTGCTTCTCTTACAGTTGCAAATGCTTCTGGTAGAATATCATCAAGAGTCTCTCCCTTAGCTAATCTGTCCTTAAACTCCTTAGTCTTTCCTTTAAGTTCTTCGTCGCTTAACTTGCTATAAGATTCTCTGTAGCCTTCAATCTTATCAGCAATTGGATATATTCTTTTCAATTCATGTTCGCTGTGTGTTCCAAATAATTTCTGAGCTAATCCCATTACTTTATATATCTCCTTATAAAAGCCTATTTATGTTGTAATTGTACCACTATTTAGATATTCTATCAAGTAAAGTTAAACCATTAAAATTCTATAAATAGATTTCTTATACATATAAAGAAATACCGCCTGCCAGCACTAACCGGCAGACGGTACTCTAAAAAAGAGGATAAACCTATATGACGTGAAAAAGCATACTAATCAAGTTCTGGTTCAATCAAACCATATGTGTTGCCTTTTCTCTTGTAAACAACATTAACTTCCTCTGTCTCTGAATTAAAGAACACATAGAAATTATGTCCAAGAAGCTCCATCTGAACACATGCTTCTTCAGGATCCATTGGCTTGATTCCGAATCTCTTGGTTCTGATAATCTTAACCTCATCGTCATCATAATCTTTCTCTACAAATTCCTGTGCAAATGCTGCTGCGTTCTGCTGCTTGTCAACAATCTTATTCTTATACTTCTTTAACTGACGCTCGATAACTTCTTCGACAAGATCAATTGAAACATACATATCGCTGCTTACCTGCTCGCTTCTTATGATGTTACCCTTAACTGGAATAGTTACCTCAATCTTCTGTCTTTCTTTTTCTACACTCAAAGTTACATTAACTTCCGTCTCTGGTGCAAAGAATCTGTCAAGCTTTCCAAGCTTCTCCTCTACTGCTGACTTTAATCCCTCTGTTATATCAATATTTCTTCCTGTAATTATAAATCTCATGATGTCCAACTCCTTTACGTGTTTTATAATCGTGGGCAGAGGTAAGAATCTGATCGTAATTCCTTTCCAACCTTCTCTTTATAAAATCTATCAGACATTCTTCCTTCTTAAATCACCACATGTGTCGAAAGAATATATACACATGCAGCTAACACGACCTAAGATACATTTCTGTATACTTATTTTATGTAAGTATTATATCATATATTTGTAAATTAACAAGTATGTCCTTTAATTATTTTATGCACATATGTCAAGTGTCATAAGTAAGTTTTCTGATTTTTTGCA
>NZ_QSEK01000038.1 GCF_003464165.1 Eubacterium sp. AM49-13BH
ATATTTTAAGTATATTTTATAAATCCTATTGACATATTCTTTTTGTATTGTTATTATATATCATATTATCGATGCATCATTTTATATTTTAACTATATCCAACATATGAAACATACAAGAAAGGCGATTTATGAACTATAACAACACTAATACACATCAGAAAGATGTCACCCTTAAGACATTCTGGCGTGATAATGAACATTTTGCAGACCTTTTCAATGCTACTGTCTTTAACGGTAAACAGGTACTTAAACCTGACAAACTTACAGAAATGGACACTGATGTCTCTGCTACAATTCATTCCAAAAGTTACAATGAATCTATTACCAGAAACAGAGATGTAGTAAAGAAGATGTCTGATGGCGTTGAGTTCAATATTCTTGGTCTTGAGATTCAAGACAAGACCCATTATGCCATGCCTCTAAGAACTATGACTTATGATGCACTCGGCTACATAAAAGAATATAATGATATCAAAAAACATCATAAGCTGAATAAGGATTCTTTCAGTTCTCCTGATGAATTTCTGTCTGGGATTAACAAGTCCGACCGCTTCCACCCTATAATAACAATCGTTCTTTACTATGGTGAGTCGTTATGGGATGGTCCTACCTGCCTGTCTGACATGATGATTTCTATGTCTGATAATATCAAGGAATACTTCTCTGACTACAAATTAAATCTTGTCCAGATACTTGATTCTGATAAATACTCATTTTATAATGAAGATGTAAAAGATGTATTTTATATTGCACGAAGTATATACAGCAAAGATATTGACGCAATATTAAACAAGTACAAGACTCGCAATGTTGACAACGAAGTTATGAAACTCATCAGCGTTCTTACTGCTACTCCACAGATTATGAATTTGTGTAAATCTAACAAGCAAGGAGGTAAAGTTAACATGTGTAAAGCAATGGAAGAATTAAAAGCAGAATGGCAAAATGAAAGCAGGAATGAAGGTATAAATAAAGGCATTGAACTTGGTATCGATTCCGAAAAAGTCAACTCTATCATCTCCATGCTAGAATTCGGCATAACCAAAGAACAGATATTAACCAAGTACACTAAAGAGGATTTAGAAAGAGCAGAAGCTGCTATCGCTAATGAGAACTAACACCATACTAATAATATTAAAGCCAGTTAATCTAGCAATTAAGATTAACTGGCTTATTTTATCTGATACTTTTATAGATTTCTGGTCTTCTGTCCCTGAACAGGCCCCAGCTCACGCGAAGGTCGGCATCTGCGTCAAGGTCGGATTCCCCATAGACAATTTCTTCCTTGTCTCTTGATGCCTGTGTCACTATCTCGCCTGTTGCATCTGTTACAAATGAAGAACCATAGAATACAAGTGATGATTCCTGATAACCATTAGCTTCAGATGGTGTAACCTTCTCCCCACCAATACGGTTGGCAGCTACTACAGGAACTATATTGCACGCTGAATGTCCCTGCATACATCTTCTCCAGTGCGGCATGCTGTCAACCTCAAGAATCGGCTCTGAGCCAATCGCTGTCGGATAGAAAAGGATTTCTGCTCCCTGTACCGCCATTCCTCTGGCTGTCTCTGGAAACCACTGATCCCAGCATATTCCTACTCCAATTCTGGCATATTTTGTATCCCACACCTTAAAGCCTGTATCTCCCGGTGTGAAATAGAACTTTTCCTGATAATAATGGTCATCAGGAATATGTGTTTTTCTGTATATTCCAAGAACACTTCCATCTGCGTCAATAACTGCAACAGTGTTATAGAACACATTTATATCTCTTTCATAAAAGCTTATTGGAAGCACAACTTTAAGTTCGGCTGCCACCTTCTGAAAATGCTTCACCGCCGGATTCTCATCAACCGGTGTTGCAAATGCGTAATAATCATAATTTCTCTCCTGACAGAAATACTGTCTTTCAAAGAGTTCAGGAAGCAGTATTATCTGTGCACCGTTAGCTGCCGCTTCACGAACCATTTTATCAGCCTTTGCAATGTTCTCTTCTACCGACCGTGAACACTGCATCTGTATGCCTGCATACTTTACATTTCTCACACTATTTTACCTCCGGAATCTGTTGTGTAATACAGTGGATATTGCCTCCACCGACTATTATATCTCTTGCATATATCCCGACTATCTTTCTGTCAGGAAATGCTTCTTTAAGCACATTTATTGCAAGGCTGTCCGCCTCGTCATCAAACTGCGGCACTATGACTGAGTCATTGGCAATATAGAAATTAACATAAGACGCAGCAAGACGCTCGCCTGCTTCTCTCATGTCCTCGCCTTCCTCAAATTCAAAGCCATTAAGTTCTTCCTCAGTTATGCACACAGGTTTCTTAGGAATAAGCATTTTTCTTACTTTAATGTGTCTTCCTTTGGCGTCAGTTACATTCTCAAGAACAGAAAGACAAGCCTTGCTCATCTCATACTGCGGGTCATTCTCATCATCCGTCCACGCAAGCACAACCTCTCCCGGTGCTGTGAATGCACACACATTATCCACATGCTCGTTAGTCTCATCGTTGTATATTCCACATGGAAGCCAGATTATCTTACTCACATTACAGTACTGCTTTAACTTATCCTCAATCTGTTCCCTGCTAAGCTGTGGATTTCTTCCCTTACTCAACAGACAGCTTTCAGTAACAAGCATTGTTCCTTCGCCATCTGTATGTATTGAACCACCTTCAAGAACAAATGGTGCTGCATTATATCCCTGACAGCCAAGATAAGACATAAACTGTCCGGCTACAAGGTTGTCATTGTCCCAGTCCGCGTACAGTCCGTCATATGTTCCGCCCCACGCATTAAATTCCCAGTTAATTCCACGCAAATCACGCGCTTCATATGGTGTATCCACATTTCCACTCACAACGAATGTAGGACCTGTATCTCTTGCCCATGCATCGTCTGTATCCATGACTACAAACCTGACCGTTTCCGGGAGCATCTTTGCTGCTTCCTCTTTTCTACCTTCTGATACAATCATGTATACCTGCTCGCTTTCACTGATTACAGACGCTATCTGTGCAAATGCTTTCTTAGCCGCCTTTGCTCCATAAGCCCAGGAACCCGGTCTTTCTGGCCATATCATAATGCAGCCTGATGTCTTTCAAATTCAGCAGGCATGCGGAAACCATCTGCTGCCGGAGTA
This sequence comes from Eubacterium sp. AM49-13BH, assembly GCF_003464165.1. GTDB lineage: Bacteria > Bacillota > Clostridia > Lachnospirales > Lachnospiraceae > Lachnospira. Next base: position 3,157 of record NZ_QSEK01000038.1, read on the forward strand.
CTGTTAATATAATCCATATCTATAATCTCCCTTTGAAATCTTCATAGCCAAAATGCTCCATACCTTACATTCTCCATCACTATCCATAATTACAATATCCGGCAGCGGGATTCCATTAAATGTGTTGTTCTTAACCATTGAATATATAGCCATATCTTCAAATACGAGTCTGTCCCCAACATTGATTTCCCTGCTAAATTGATAATCACCTATGATATCTCCTGCAAGACATGTATAAGATGACAGTCTGTATCTGTATCTTCCCTTCTTCGCCGGTTTCCATATACCTTCTTTTACGTCCATATCAAAATCAATCTCTATGTCCTTATCAATTCCATACTCATCTTCCATGTCCGATATTTTCAATCCACCACGAAGAGGCGGTGTATATGGCATTTCCAGTACATCTGGCATATGACACGCTGCAGATGCATCAAGTATAAGAGTTGTTATTCCATTTTCAACCTTATCAAGCACTGTAGTCACAAGATATCCTGCATTAAGTGCAACAGCTTCCCCTGGTTCAACATACACCTGTACATCATATTTCCTTCTTACATGACTGATACATTTTTCAAGAGTTTCAATGTCGTAATCTTCACGGGTTATATGATGTCCGCCGCCAAAATTAACCCACTTCATATCTTTCATGAGAAATCCGAATTTCTCTTCAACAGCCTTTAATGTTGCCTCTAAGTCATCTGAATTCTGCTCACATAATGTATGAAAATGTATTCCTTCCATACCTGATAACACATCAGGTTCTTCCTCAAGTGCAGCTTTCAGGTTCTTAAGTGTAACTCCAAGTCTGCTGCCCGGCGCGCATGGGTCATATATTGCATGGTCACCCTGTGTAGAAAACTCTGGATTAACTCGAAGTCCAAAGCTTACTCCAGCCTCAATACATCTGGCTTTATGCTTCTTTAACTGTGAAACTGAGTTAAAGACAACATGGTCACATATATTTACAAGCTCATCCATATCCTCATCAGTAAATGCCGGTGCAAATACATGATTTTCTTTTCCCATACACTCAGCACCAAGTCTGGCTTCATATATTCCACTTGCCGTAGTTCCGCTTATATATTTTCCAATCAGCGGATATTCTGCATATGCTGAAAATGCTTTCTGCGCCAGCAGTATGTGGCAGCCGGTATCTTCTTCCACTTTATGAAGTATCTCAAGATTATGAATAAGCATTTTTTCATCTATTACATATGCCGGTGTCTTTAACTCATCAAATCTCATAATTAACCTCTCTTTTTAGTCTACTAAAACAGGATTTTCATCGACAACCCATGGAAGACCGTACTTATTAAGCGCATCCATGTATGGATCCGGATCAAATTCATCTGTTGTGAATACTCCCGGCTTATTCCAGAGTCCCTTTGCAACAAGCATTGTACCAATCATAGCAGGTACGCCTGTTGTATATGAAATAGCCTGTGAACCTACCTCACGGTAACATTCCTGATGGTCGCACACATTGTAAATATATACCTTCTTCTCCTTGCCGTCTTTGATACCTGTGAAGATACAGCCGATATTAGTCTTACCTACTGTTCTTGGTCCAAGTGAAGCAGGGTCTGGAAGAAGTGCCTTTAAGAACTGGATTGGAACAATCTCCTGTCCGTTGAATTCAACCGGGTCAGTTCTTAACATTCCGACATTCTCAAGGCATTTCATATGTGTAAGATAGCTCTGTCCAAATGTCATGAAGAAACGTATTCTCTTAACATGCGGAATATTAGCAGCAAGTGCCTCTATTTCCTCATGGTGAAGCAGGTACATATCCTTCATTCCTACTCCCTCAAAATTGTACTCTCTCTTTATTGACATAGCAGGAATCTCAACCCAGTGACCATCCTCCCAATATGAGCCGGGTGCTGATACCTCACGAAGATTAATCTCCGGGTTAAAGTTAGTTGCAAACGGATATCCATGGTCGCCGCCGTTGCAGTCTAATATATCAATTGTATGTATCTCATCAAAATAGTGTTTCTGTGCATAAGCTGTGAATACACTTGTTACACCCGGATCAAAACCAGTTCCTAAAAGTGCTGTAATTCCGGCTTCTTTATATTTTTCTCTGTAAGCCCACTGCCATGAGTAGTCAAAATATGCTGTAAATCCAAGACGCTTGCATCTCTCCTCATATACCTTTCTCCACTCAGGATTGTCTGTATCCTCACACTCGTAATTAGCAGTATCAACATAAGGAACTTTACATGCAAGACATGCATCCATAATCGTAAGGTCCTGATATGGAAGTGCCACATTAAGAACTACATCCGGCTTGAATTCATTGATAAGCGCAATAACCTCGTCTGTGTTGTCAGCATCAACCTTTGCTGTTGTGATGTTAGTACTTGTCTTACCCTTCAATTCGTCTGCTAATTTGTCACATTTGCTCACTGTTCTGCTCGCTATGCACAGGTCTGAAAACACCTCGCTCACCTGACATATCTTGTGGATTGCTACTGAAGCAACTCCTCCGCAACCAATTACTAATACTCTGCTCATCTTTCTTCCTCCTGTTCTAATAATTCTTCAACATACTTTGGCAGCATGAATGCACCTGTATGAAGATTAGTTGTGTAATATTCTGTATGTATATTTCTTCTCTTCCACTCTGCCGGCTTAAAATCCTTAAGCGGATGATATTTCTTTGACGCAAATCCAAACAGCCAGTATCCTGACGGACTTGTTGGTATATGTGCCTGATACACACGGCTTATTGGAAATGTATGGAATACCTTTCTGTGCATGCTTCTGCACGCATCCTCATCCTCATCATAGAACGGACTTCCATGCTGGTACACAAGTATTCCGTCCTCCTTAAGTGCCTTATAACAGTTACCATAGAATTCCCTTGTAAACAGTCCCTCACTCGCACCAAACGGGTCTGTTGCGTCATTAATTATAAGGTCATACATATCCTGCTTGGAGCGTAAGAACCTTAATGCATCTGAATTATAAATGTGTACTCTCTCATCTTCTAATCCTACTGCCGTCTCTGGAAAATACTCCCTGCACACATCAACAAACATGTTGTCCTGTTCAACTATGTCAATATTTTCGATATTGTCATACTGCAACAGTTCCTTTGATACACCTCCGTCACCGCCACCAATTATCAATACATTTTTAACATCTGGATGGACTGACATTGGCACATGCACCACCATCTCGTTATAGATGAAACAATCCTGTTCTGAAAATATAACACTTCCATTAAGTGTCAGGAATTTTCCGAACTCTGGCGATTGAAATACATCTATTCTCTGATAGTCGCTCTCGCCAGAAAACAGTTGTTTTTCAACCCTGATATCAAACTTCACATGTGGTGAATGAAGTTCTGAAAACCAAAATTCCATAGAAACTTTCTCCCTTCTATATTTGACCGATTGAACGAATCGGACATTTACATTCTTAATACATTCAGTGTCTGTAATGTTGAATCTTCCATTCCCTGCATTGAACAGCCCTTCTCTACTGAATACTGAATATAGTCTATTATCTCGTCTGTGATTTCTTCACCCGGCGCAAGTATAGGAATTCCTGGCGGATATGCCATTACGAACTCCCCTGATATATGTCCTGCTGCCTCACGGATTGGAACTTTAATCTTATCGGCATAGAAGGCTTCCTGTGGTGAAGCAAGTACCCTTGGAAGCAGCATTTGTCTGTCTACTTCAAAGCGTTTTTCTTCTTTTGAATACAAACGGCTGATTTCAGCCAATGCTCCGACAAGTCTTTCTATATCCTGTATTCTGTCACCAATTGATATGTACGCCATTATATTTCCAATGTCGCCGAATTCTATCTGGATATCATACTCATCTCTTAAGATATCATACACCTCAATTCCATCAAGTCCGATATCCCTTGTATAAACACAAAGCTTGGTAACATCATAATCATAGACTGTTCCACCATTAATCAGTTCTTTTCCGTATGCATAATAACCGCCTACCATATTAATCTCATCTCTTGCATACTGTGCCCACTCGCTTACCTTTGCAAATGACTGTCTGCCGCGCAGGGCAAGATTTCTTCTTGATATATCAAGGCTTGTCATAAGAAGATATGACGCACTCGTTGTCTGCGTAATATTAATAATTGTCTGAACATAATCTGCATTCATGCCATTATTTGTAAGCAGTATTGAACTCTGCGTAAGCGAACCGCCTGACTTATGCATTGATATTGCCGCAATGTCCGCTCCTGCCTTCATTGAATTCATAGGAAGGTTATCACCAAAATACAGATGTGTTCCATGTGCCTCATCAGCAAGCACCTTAAGTCCATATGCATGCGCTATATCGCATATCCCCTTAATATCTGAACATATTCCATAATAAGTAGGGTTGTTTACTAAAACTGCCACCGCATTCGGGTGTTCCTGTATCGTCTTTTCAACCTGCTGCACAGTAACTCCAAGCACTATTCCAAGCTTTGCATTAATCTCTGTATTAAGATATACAGGAATCGCACCACACAGAATCAATGCATTAATTACACTTTTATGCACATTTCTTGGAACGATAATCTCATCTCCAGCCTTACATACAGATAACACCATGTTCTGTACTGCCTGCGTAGTTCCTCCTACCATGAAAAATGCGTGTTCTGCCCCAAATGCTTCTGCTGTGAGCTCCTCTGCCTCCTTGATAACAGAAACAGGGTGGCACAGGTTATCAAGTGGCTTCATTGAATTAACATCTATTCCAACACATCTTTCTCCAAGTAAATCTACCAGTTCTGGGTTGCCCCTTCCTCTCTTATGTCCCGGAACATCAAACGGAACAATTCTTTTCTTTCTGAATTTCTCAATTGCTTCGTAAAGCGGTGCACTCGCCTGTCTTTTTAAGTCCATAATCTCCCCCTTATACGCAGTTTAGGCGTGATTGATTTAAAATCAATCACGCCTGTATAATCATATTCTATCTTCTTTTTGATTACTGTATTGTCAAATACAGAAAATCTGACCTTTCAGAGTTTATCCAAGTAAGTCACTGTTACCGCTCTTATTGACCGTTTCACAAGATGATATGCTCTCTCGCATGATAATTTTAAAATCAACTTATAAAATTTGAGCTTCTAACTCAATCAATAATGTGTGCCCTCGTCACACTCGGCAACCGACCCGCCCGTCCGCAAGGCTTAACATGTAAACATGTGGTCTGTATTTGCGATATCTTTTTATATCCAAAATACTTTTAAAATATAATATAACTGTCTGCTGGTGTCAATATATATTTTAATTTTTATGCCAGAAATCCACTGGCTCATACTCCTGCAATTTTGCAAGGAATCCCAGTTTTCCAAGCTCCTCCTGAATTAAATCCAGCGTCTGTTCATCATCTGCAACAATTGTATGATAATGATATCCTGATGTTACATTTTTCAAAAGGCTGCTTTTCCCGCTTGCTATCTCTTCAAGATAATTCTTTATATCCCTGCGGGAATGTATATTCATCTCCGCTCTTATAACACCATATACCTTGTGATATACGAAAACATCTCTTATCCAGCCACCCATGTCAACTATTGCTCCAAGCTCTGCTTCCACCTCGTCATCTTCATGTTTAACCTTAAGTATACGGCTGTACTCCTGCTTATCATTAAGCACATAGCCTCTGTTAGTTGAGAAAACATCTATATTCTTCGCGCGGATAAGTGCTATATCCTGCACTATAACCTGCCTGCTTACATCTAATATCTGTGCAAGCTGTGTACCCGGCACAGGACTTGACGAATGTTTTAATATATCTACTATCTGATTTCTTCTCTCTTCTCCATTCATTGCTACAACTCCCCATTTCACCCCAACAATGATTACTCCTGTACAGGATGAAGATTTTTTAATGAAATGTCCATAATTGGCGCAGAATGTGTAAGTGCACCACTTGATACAAAGTCTACACCAAGGTCAGTGATTTTTGCAATGTTTTCTTTAGTTACATTTCCAGAAACTTCAACTAAAGCTTTTCCTCCAATTATATTCATAGCCTCACGCATATTCTCATGACTCATATTATCAAGCATAATAATATCTGCACCTGCCTCAACAGCTTCACGCACCATTGAAAGGTTCTCAACTTCAACTTCTATCTTTCTTACAAATGGTGCATATTCCTTCGCCATTGTAACTGCCTGCTTAACTCCGCCTGCAGCACCTATATGGTTATCCTTGAGGAGTACTCCGTCTGTAAGATTATATCTGTGGTTATTACCACCTCCGATTCTGACAGCATACTTCTCAAATATACGGTTATTAGGTGATGTCTTTCTTGTATCAAGAAGTTTTGTCTTAGTTCCTGCAAGCAGCTTCGCAACACCATTAGTATATGTCGCAATTCCACTCATTCTCTGGAGATAATTAAGTGCTGTTCTTTCTCCACACAGAAGAACTCTTATATCTCCTCTTACAACTGCCATCTTCTGACCTTTCTTAACCTCATCCCCGTCTTTTGCAAAAAATGTAATCTCTACATCTTCATCAAGCAGTTCAAATGTTCTTGCAAATACCTGCAAGCCACATATTATTCCGTCCTGCTTGCATATAAGCTCGACTTCTCCAAGTTTTGGTTCTGGCATAACACTGTTAGTTGACACATCCTCACTTGTAATATCTTCTTTAAGTGCTCCAAGAATGAGCGGATCCACATTTAACTTTAAAGTAACTTTATCAAACATATCATTTCTCCATTTCTATATATTATGCGTAATTCTTCTTCTGGCTTTCTTCATAGGCTTTATCTGCCTCTTCAATCTTTTTATTGACTAATTCTGCATATTCTCCGTCAATTTTCGACTCATCTGCATATTTTTCTGCATCAAATGTATCAAAATATGTAATCTCATCCTGTGTCGGTTTTACAACTGCATTTTCAGTAATATCAAGTGCTGCCCTCTTTGCAAACACAAGACTTTCAAGAAGTGAGTTGCTTGCAAGCCTGTTTCTTCCATGAACTCCGTTGCATGCTGTCTCGCCTATTGCATACAGGTTATCCATTGTTGTTCTGCTCTCATGGTCTACCTTAATTCCTCCCATGAAATAGTGCTGTGCAGGAACAACCGGAATACACTCTTTTGACGGGTCATATCCCTTATCAATACAATACTGCACTATATTAGGAAAATGTATTTTTAATTCTTCTTCAGGTATTGTCCTTAAATCTTCCCATACAAAGTCTGTATTGTCCTTTGCCATCTGTTTTCTAATCTCTTCTGTAAGCAGGTCTCTTGGAAGCAGCTCATTAACAAATCTCTTTCCATTCTTATCATAAAGCTTTGCGCCTTCGCCTCTTACTGATTCAGATATAAGAAAGCTCCTGTCTTCCTCTTTGTCAGAATAAAATGTTGTCGGATGAATCTGGACATAATTAATATCTTTTAATTCTACTCCATGCTTTATAGCAATTGCAATTGCATCTCCTGTAAGATGTCTGAAATTAGTTGAATGTCTGTATAAACCACCAATTCCACCTGTAGCAAGTACAACATCTGAAGCTTCTACCTTAATAAGCTCTCCATTGCCAGTCCTTATAACCGCACCAAGACATCTGTTATCTCTGCTTATTATATCAAGCAGTCTTGTGTATTCCATAATTGTCACATTTGGAAGAGTTCTCACCTTCTCTAACAGATGGCTTGTTATCTCTTTACCTGTGATATCTTCATGGAATATTATCCTGTTAGATGAATGAGCTCCTTCTCTTGTGTATGCAAGACTTCCGTCAGCCTCTCTTGCAAATCTTGCTCCACAATCGACAAGATCTTTTACTACATCTGCTGATGAACGGATCATTATTTCAACAGATTTCTTATCATTTTCATAATGGCCGGCTTTCATTGTATCTTCAAAATAACTGTCGTAATCTTCTTCGCATTTTAACATACACATACCGCCCTGTGCCAGAAATGAATCACTGCTCTCACAATCAGACTTTGTTATCATAAGAATCTTCTTATCGGCAGGCAGATTCATTGCCATATACAGACCAGAACAGCCACATCCGGCTATCAGCACATCTGTTTTAATTGTATTATTCATAGAATACCTCCATTCTTTCTGCACATACTACAATCTTACTTTGCAAGCTCAAGCATTCTTGTAAGCGGCTTCATTGCTTTCTTTGCAACTTCTTCATCTACAAACACTTCATTATTTTCCTGTTCAAGAACATCAAGCACCTTATCTAAGGTTACCATCTTCATGTTGACACATACCTGGTCAGGCTTTAATGTATACAGCTTCTTGCCAGGTGCCTTTTTTCTTATCTCACCAAATACACCATCAACTGTTGCAATTATGAATTCCTCACAGTCTGTATCTACAACATAATCAATAATTCCTGATGTACTGCCTATGTAATCAGCATATTTTAGCACTTCCTCTGTACATTCAGGGTGTGCTGCAAGCTTTGCCTGTGGATATTTCTTCTTTGTTTCAACGACCATATCCTCTGTTATCGCAACATGTCTTGGACAGAAGCCTTTATTAAGAATCACATTTTTCTCTGGAACCTGCTTTGCAACGAATCTTCCAAGATTCTGATCAGGAATAAAGAAAATATTTTTATTAGGAAGGTTCTTTACTATCTTTACTGCATTTGATGATGTCACACAGACGTCTGAATAAGTCTTTAACTCTGCTGTTGAATTGATGTAACAGACAACTGCAAGGTCATCATACTGTTCACGCATCTTAAGAATTTCTTCCTTAGTTGCCATATGTGCCATTGGACAATCAGCACCTGGCTCTGGCATAAGCACCTTCTTTTCCGGATTAAGAATCTTGGCACTCTCACCCATGAACTCAACACCCGCAAATACTATAATATCCTGATCCACCTTAGTAGCTACCTTGCTAAGATAGAATGAATCCCCAACATAATCAGCAACTTCCTGTACATCTTCATCTACATAATAATGTGCAAGAATAACTGCGTTCTTCTCTTTTTTCAACTTTAAAATATCACTTGTAACTGACATATTGCTTCTCCAATCGTTATGGTTTACATATGCTTGACTTGCGTTTTACATACATTGTGCTAGAGTATACCACGAATGTTTACATGTGACAAGACAGTTGTAAAATTTTCTGTACAGTTAATGTAAAAGCCATTCCTGATGCAATATTTAGATTAAATGCAAAAAGCCCCGGGGAAATCATTTCTTAATTGATTTCTCCGGGGACTTTTTCCTAATCCATTACCTATTCATTATGAATTTTCAATCATATCAAAACTTATAAATCTTCCTCAATATGTTCTCTTCCCTGTGCGATTATGCTTCTTACATGATCGTCTGCCAGTGAATAGAATATTGATTTACCTTCTCTTCTGTTCTTAACCAACTTGTTCTGTTTCAATATTCTTAGCTGATGAGATATTGCAGACTGTGTCATATTGAGAGCCTGTGCCAAATCACATACGCACACTTCTGCCTCAAATAATACATACAGTATTCTAATTCTCGTTGAATCACCGAATACCTTGAACAATTCTGCAAGGTCGTATAATTCATTCTCATCTGGCATTGTTTCATTAACTATCTTTAATAAGTCCTCATGTATTTCTATTGATTCACAGCATTCACAATCTGCCATTATATTACCTCTTTCTTTATAAGTTCTTTACGAATAATGCTCTTATTGCGTTGATTACAGCAATAACCATTACACCTACATCTGCAAATATTGCTACCCACATGTTTGCTATACCTATTGCACCAAGCACCAGACATATAAGCTTTATGCCTATTGCAAAATAAATATTTTCATAAACAATACGTAAGCATTTTCTTGATATCTTAATTGCCTTGGATATCTTTAACGGGTCATCGTCCATCAATACTATGTCAGCTGCTTCTATAGCGGCATCACTTCCTAATGCGCCCATTGCTATTCCGATATCTGCTCTTGAAAGTACCGGTGCATCATTAATACCATCTCCAACAAATGCAAGCTTTTTCTTTGATTTCTTATGTTCTAACAGCTCCTCAACCTTAGAAACCTTATCTGCCGGAAGCAATTCACTGTACACAGCATCTATATTTAATTCTTTAGCTACAGCATCTGCTACATTCTTTGCATCACCGGTAAGCATTACTGTCTTACGTACTCCAGCTTTCTTAAGTTCTTCTATAGCCTGCTTTGCATGAGGCTTTAACAAATCTGATATTAGTATAAGTCCTGCATATGCCCCGTCAACTGCCACATGAACCTGAGTTCCGGCCTCGTTGCACTCTGCATATTCAAGACCGAGTCTTCTCATAAGCTTTCTGTTACCTGCAGCCACTTCTCTTCCTGATACATTAGCCTTAACACCTTCACCACTGATTTCCTCAACATCTGTAACTAATGTCTTGTCAATCTCTTTTCCATAAGCTTTCTGTAAACTCTTGCTTATAGGGTGTGTTGAATAGCTTTCTGCAAATGCAGCATATTTAATAAGTTCATCTTTGTCAATAGTGTTATTATATACACCACTGACCTCAAATACTCCCTGTGTCATAGTTCCTGTCTTGTCAAAGACAACAACGTCTGTCTCTGCAAGTGCTTCAAGATAACTTGAACCTTTTACAAGAACACCCTGATTACTTGCTCCACCGATTCCTGCAAAGAAGCTGAGCGGAATACTTATGACAAGTGCACAAGGACAGCTTATTACTAAAAATGTAAGCGCTCTGTATATCCACATTCCCCACTGAGGAGATACTCCTAAGAATATCATGCTTACAAGTGGTGGAATTATAGCAAGTGCCAGCGCACCGTAACAGACTGCAGGTGTATATATCTTTGCAAATTTACTGATAAAGTTCTCTGAACGCGATTTCTTGGAACTTGCATTCTCTACAAGGTCAAGTATCTTAGATACTGTGGATTCACCAAATTCCTTAGTTGTGCGTATCTTAAGCACTCCTGACATATTAATGCAGCCGCTTATTACTTCATCACCAGCCTTTGCCTGTCTTGGAAGGCTTTCACCTGTAAGTGCGCTTGTATTAAGTGTTGTATTACCTTCTTCAATAATACCATCAATAGGAACTTTCTCTCCCGGCTGGACAACAATAACTGTACCAACCTCTACTTCATCAGGATCTACCTGCTCAAGCTTTCCATCAACTTCAATATTGGCATAATCAGGTCTGATATCCATAAGCTCACTTATGTTCTTACGGCTCTTTCCAACTGCAATATTCTGGAACAGCTCACCAATCTGATAAAAGAGCATAACCGCAATTGCTTCTGTAAAATCACCATCATCTACAAGTGCAATTATAATTGCGCCTACAGTTGCAACTGCCATAAGGAAATTCTCATCAAATACCTGTCTGTTAAGAATTCCCTTAATTGCTTTCCTTAAAATATCATATCCAATAACAAGATAAGGAACCATGTACATTATAAAAAGAACAACCGTAGGAATATCAACAAATGTGCTTATCACCTTAAAAGCAATCATAAGGACTGCTGCGATAATGATTCTTGTAAGCATCTTTTTCTGCTTTTTATTCATATTCTACTCCAATCTGCCAGAACAACTCTCACGGCTTTCTATTACAGATATATCTCGCAATCATCTTCTACTTTCTTGCAGTTCTTAAGAACATCCTGCATAACAGCCTTAGGATCCTGTCCTTCTTCAAATTCAACAATCATCTTAAGTGCCATAAAATTAACTGTAGCATCCTTAACACCTGCTGTATTCTTAGCTGCATCTTCCATCTTATTAGCACAGTTTGCACAATCAACATCAATCTTATAAGTCTTCTTCATAATATTCTCTCCTTAAAAACATTAAATAATCAAAATTCTTTCATATGAACATTCATTCATATGTTCATTTTCATTATAACACCTATAAAACTTCTGTCAACAAGAATTCACTATATTTTTCCGCAAACATTTTATGTCCTTTCTCATCTAAATGCTGTCTGTCAACTTCACTTGGTTCAGCAGCACCAGCGGCATCAAAATAATAAAATCCATTTTCCTTTGCTATTTTTTCATATTCCCATGCAAGCTGCCTTGAAACATTTTCAGAACTTTCATTAAATTCAGGATCAAAGCCTTCTTCACCTACACCTTTTCCAAGATGAATCGGAGAAACTATAACTATCTTTGCATGTTCTCCTGCTGTCTTGCTAGCCTTTCTTGCAACCGCCTCCATTCCTTTTGCAATTGTCTTAGCATCAGCATGAAATTCAGTCTTGCAGTCATTCGTACCAAGCATTATAGCTATAACATCTACCGGCTTATGTGATTCAACAACTACTCCAATAAGATCAATGCCCTTTCTTGCATCTCTTACAGCATCTGGAAATATAGTTGTTCTTCCGCACAGTCCCTCTTCAATAATATTATATTCATTTCCAAGAAGATTAGCTATTCTGCCTGTCCATCTTACATCATAATCATATCTTCCTGATTTATCAGGCTTATATCCATAAGTATTAGAATCCCCAAAAAACAAAATATTTTTCATTGCCACATCCTCCCATGTAATATCTATTATCATTTATTCATACTTGTTTGGTATGTTTATATGTTAATGCTTGTAAGAGAATTTGTCAACAAAAATTCCATATTAAAACCAGAGTATAATCACTCAATTTTCATGCATGTTGTGTCAGTCCATATTTCCAAGTGGTGGTCTGTCAGAATACAAGTTTGATTTTTTATGAGTTGTGTGGGAGTTAGGGCTGCTATATACAAAAAATCAGTGCCAAAAAACACGTTCAAGCGAAGCGCGTTGTTTTTTAGCACTGTAATAGATTCATTATATCCCTACTGCTCTCTTTGCAAGCCTGTCAGCCTCTTCATTTCCTTCAACCCCTGAATGTCCCCTGACCTTCACGAATCTGATATTAATTGAATCCCTGACAGATGTAATATAATTATAATATTCTATTGTTCCTTTTTTGTTTCGTTTCCATTCTCCCACAGCCCATGCCTTGATACCTGCATAATCATAGAATATAGAAATGTCTTTAAGCCCAAGCTCTATTGCTTTTTTTACAGCAGCCATGCTTCCAAGAATCTCTCCTGCGACATTACGCATTGAAGCCATCTCTTTATCACTGCCATTGCCTGACAATTCATATCTTACACCATCATGCATAAGAAAACCGCCATATCCATACACTCCGGTTGCAATATTAAAAGAACCATCAACAAATGCATAATCATTGTCAGGCATTACATCTTCCATATTGCCACTTCCGGTCTTTCCATTAATCTCCTGTACAGCTTCCCTTCCCATATAAGCCTTCGCCTCTTCCATAGACATGAAGCTCTTATATTCGGCAGCTGGAAAACCATGTACATTCTTCTTACATTCGTCCCATGTCTGATATATTCCGGTAACTTTACCTACACGCACAGCATAATATTTCTTAGCCATATATATTTTCCTATCCTAATTAATATACCCTGATTACACCGGCAATCTCTTTTACTACTGAAAGTCCGTTAAATACTGTCATTGCATCATTAAAATTCTTCTCTGCAACAACATCTGTAATAATAACCAGTTCAGCAACACCGTCCTTACGGCTCTTCTGGACCACCTGCGCAATACTTACATCATTGTTTCCAAGAACACTTGCAATGTTAGCAAGAACCCCCTGCTTGTCTAATGCTTCTATTCTTAAGAAAAATTTGCTCTTGGTTTCAGATATATCCTTAACAGGAAGCTCTTTATAGCATGAGCAGCCAATCTTGCCGCATGAGCCATGAACTATGTTACGGCATACATCTATAATATCACCCATAACAGCAGAAGCTGTTGGCATCTGACCTGCGCCCCTGCCCATAAACATGGTATCATCACTTGCCTCACCATGAACAAATACCGCATTAAACGAATCTCTTACTGTAGCCAGAGGGTGATTCTCATCAATAAGCATAGGATGAACCTTAACTTCAATTCCATCCGGTGTGTTTCTCGCAAGTCCAAGAAGCTTGATAACATAGCCGAATTCCTTAGCATACTTAATATCTTCTGCTGTAATCTTAGTAATACCCTCTGTATATACCTGATTAAATGTTACTCTTGAATTAAATGCGATTGATGACATAATAGCCATCTTTCTTCCTGCATCATATCCTTCAACATCTGCTGTAGGGTCTGCCTCTGCATATCCTAATTCTGTGGCCTTTGCAAGAGCGTCCTTGTAATTCATTCCTGATTCAGTCATCTTGGTAAGTATATAATTAGTTGTTCCGTTAACAATACCAATAATCTCTGTGATATTGTTGCCAGCCATGCTCTGCTTTAATGGTCTGATTATTGGAATTGCTCCCGCAACAGCCGCCTCAAACTGAGGTCAGCATGCATTTTGTCTGCCATTCCCATAACCTCTTCACCATACTCAGCAAGAAGATCCTTATTGGCAGTAACAACCTGCTTTCCAGCCTCAAGTGCCTCAAGAATATACTGCTTTGCAGGAGTAGTTCCACCCATAAGCTCTATTACAATCTCAATATCCTTATCTTCAATAATATCCTTCCAGTTGTCAGTCAGTAATTCTCTGTCAATTGGATCACGGTCTTTATCAAGATTTCTTACAAGAACCTTCTTAACTACAAGTTCTGCACCCGTCTTACTAATCACATCATCTTTCATACTCTGACATAACTTGTATACACCTGTTCCTACTGTTCCTGCTCCTAATATAGCCGCATAAATCTTTCTGCTCATTACTTTGTACGCCCTCATTCCTGTTTATTATGTTAAGTTTATTATATTAATCTGTGATACATTTATTTCATATCTACAGCATCAACCTGATCCTTAAAGTTCTTTATAGCCTTACCAGCCTTCTTTGTAACAGATACAATTCTCATAAGAGATATAAAATCCCATAATCCTTCTATCATCAGAGCAATTCCAATAAATACTATAAGTGCTGATGATGTTGAAAATGGATTCAATAATGCAATGATGCCAATAATAACCATTACAACTGAACCTATAAACTCAATCCACCATTTGTCTGACCCAAGATGATAGAAATCCACAGCATACTGGAGTTTAAGGATTCCATCAATAATAATAATAATTGCAAGTGCTGTTCCTAAGAATACCGCAATAAAGCCTGGTTTAATCACGAAAAACATACCAAATGCAAGAAGCGTAACCCCCTGTACAAGACCATATGAACCGAGAATCTCACTGCCTGCAATCCTGAAATAATTGATAAGTCTTAATACTCCCCATACACATAAGGCAACTCCAATTCCTTTACATATGATTTCCTGTGATGCTGTTGGAAATATTACCAGCAGTAAGCCAAGAACAAACAATGCAATTGAAACAATAATAATCTCAAACTTAATTGTCTTTAACTTCTTATAAATACTGTTCATATGCTCCATCTCCTTTTCACTCATTTCAAAGTTCCGTAGTCCTTTTATTCTTTTTATTATACACAAAAAAGAACATCACTTCAAGACATGCATTTTTCTGCACTTTAATCTATCCGTGATGTTCTTTATTATTATTTAATATTAAGTTAAACTGAATTTTATAAATTATCCCTTATTTCCATACTTTATCATATGTTAGTGTCACTAGCTTGTCACTAGTGCGAGATATGTTCTAATCGTTTCAATGCTACATATTCCGTTGAACTTGTCCATGTCGTATGAAAATTATAATTTCTTAGTCCTGCATTATATATATACTCGTCTGCATATTCCCCAACGATATCATTATCCGCTTTCTTTCTCAATGTATTTATAGCTTTTCTGTGTAGCCGTTTCACTTCATGTTCTGATTGCCCCAGCTCCTCACAGACAGCCGTAATTGATTTAACGCAATCATCTGTATATCTTGCTTTTATAACCGCCCTCTGTGGCTCTTCTAGGGTGTCTATATCCCTATGAAGCTGATTATATATCTTTTGTTTATAATCAGCTTCTATGACTTCATTTTCAATGTTTATATTGTCCGGCAGCAGTTCCCCGATTGTATCTTCCGCATTATCGTATTTTTGCTTATCTATACTAACCAAATCTAATTGATAAGTATATACATCTAATGCTTTTACCTGCTCTATATCCATATGGAGACGATTTGCTGTATCTTCATAGTTTGGACGCTTTCCGGATCTTAGATAATATTCATTTATATATTTCTTATAAGCTGCTATATCTGCCCTCTTTTGTATGCCACCGCTCAAGCCCGTATTTTTGTTAATATAGCGCTGTATATGCCTTTCTATTACTGTGTAAGCATACGTACAGAAAGAAGCGTCTTGTGTGGTGTCATAATGGTTCAGCGCATTCATCAAAGCAATAAATCCCTCTTGCTCCAAATCCTCCATATCTTCTTTTGTTCTGGCATACTTAGAAGCTATCTTATGAATTATGCCTTTATTGCTCTTATATGTATCGTATATATCCATAAAGCCCCCTAACAGTAAATAAGCCCAACCAATGTATATTCACATCAGTTGGGCTAGTAACTACGCCTCAGGCTGTGCCTGGTAATAAATTCCGGTCTTCTTGTTTTCTAAAACAAACGCATCATAGCAGATACGACCTTCTACAAGTGTACCACTGTAACCCGGTGCGTCCTCATGAGCTTTATAATTCTCAAGTTTAAGTGGTGCTGTTGTAGCTATCTTATGACACATCATAAAGCCAAAATTTTTAGGTAATCTGATTGATGGAATCTTAATAACATTACAGCCGTCAAGATTGCCAATAACACCCTTTAAGCGCATGTCTGCTCCAACCTCTGTATCAAGGACTATATCCTTAGATTCTTTCATGATAAGATATGTATCAGGTGTTACAATAATACATCTTTCTGTCTCCGGTACTTCTGAATCATCAAGGCACTTGCTCGCTGTAATTATCTGTTTATAGATATTATCTGCAGTGAGTTTAAGCGCGTCTGGTTTAAATCCAGCACCTTCAGCCATAACATTATATGTATAAGTGTCTACTTCTGGTATAACTTTTTCTCTTACCTGTCTTTCAAGTGCTGTACCTGCAGCAAGTGCAAGTCCTGTTTCCTCCTGATCCAGTTTATCAAGTACAAATGTAAATGACCTGTCTTTCTTCAATACCATTTCTTCTGTAGTTGCGTCAAGGTCTTCTGGTGTTCCGTATCTATTAGAACCGCCATTTCTGCTGTAATCATTCATCTCAGCCGTAGATACTTTATATATCTTTATTGAGTGTGCTCCGGTCCACTTATAATCCTTATTTGTTACAAGTGACCTTTTGCTCTCTGCTGAAAACTTCTCATCAACAAGACCCTGATATTGTGTTACTAAATCAATAGCCATGTTTTAATCCTTTCTATAGGCCCATAGCTTTCCTATAAGGGTCAACCTGCTCATTGTTTTTCGGAGTAGGTGCGCCCAACTGAAAGCCGGTGGGCTTATTGTCCTTATTATCATTATTTTCCTTATTGACAGACTTCGCATAATCTCCCAATCTCGTCAAGACCGGTTCAATATCCTTTTCATCAGATACCCTTAATATATCCGCTAAATCGATAGGCATACCCTTTGCAAGTAATGTCTCCTTCAATTTAATATTAAGCTCCCTCTGATTAAGTTCCTGTTCTCTGTCTGTCTCCTCGGCAGCAGGTTTTTCATCTGCTCCCTGTTTGCTTCGTTCTCGCTCTAATCGCTTTTGAACAATAGCATTAACCTCTTCTTGAGTGAATGTCTTTCCAGCAGTTTCAGCTGTCTGCTGTTCTTCCTGTAGTGTTGTGTTTTCGTCTTTGTTACCCATGAATTTACATATCCTTTCCGTTTAACGCCCGTCGGCTTTTTTATCAGATAAACAATGTACAACTAAAAAGGGCAAGAGAATATTAACCCTTTTCAGATTAATGTTCCCTTGCCCTTATGCCAGAAGACTTACAACTAAAATGTTGCGGTACTAATTATATTGATTATAACATACCGACAGTCATAATTGTAGTATTTTGTAGTATTATTTTATATTATTTTCAACATCAACATCAATATATGCTAACTTATGTTCTCGGCTGTCATTCTGATTATGCTTTTTTAGTTTTTTTATTGCCGGGGATAAAATGTTAATTACCTTTTTTAACTCTTCCTCTGAATCGTAGGATATACGCACTTTTAGCACACTTTTCATCTCCTTTCCATACCTCCAGAACTTAACATTTCTTAACATTTTAATCTGAGGTTTTCTGAGGTTATTATTAATACCCCCATATCGCTGGGGGCTTGCGGTTTAGGGTGTTTATTATGTATCGCGGTAAAAGCTCTATATCAATTCACTCATTTTCTTCTGTAGATCATTATACGAATTAAACAAAGCGTAGAATGCTGAAGATAATATATCCGAGTTGGTATCAACAAGCTCAGGCAATGCAGTCTGCATCATCAATAATTCCTGATTAATATAATCAAAATTATTAACAAGTGTATCTAACTCAGCTCTATGGCACTCATTTACTCTGCATGCAATATATCCTGCTTTATATGCAATATCTATCAATTCGTATAGATTATCTAAATTTGTAAGTTGTCCTATCTGTTCAGCAGTAAGACGAGATTCTATCTTGCAGGCTCTCATGTCTTTTATAAAATTATTATCCATAATACTCATTCTCCTATTCTTTACGGATAAAATATGCTATAATATTTTTGTTTGGGTATTATATCATATTTTATCCTTGCCCTTAGGGTTGTTAGTGGCTTCCCTGAGGGCTTTATTTGTATTCTTTTACATTTATATCTGTTATATTGTCCATTAACATCAATTCCTTAACCTTTGGCTCAACAAGCTCTTTATAACATTCTGGGCATAAGCAACCAAAATCTATACAATCCGGTATGATTCTATCAAGTTTAGGATTGTGTATCTGTATATTGTATGTAAGCTCAGTTCGTGGATTTACAAGTATTCTGTCTCCAGTCCTGCTGCCAACTCTTACAATCTTCTTGCAGTTATCACAAGTATCAACAAACTTGTCAAAATGCCTCATTTTACCTCCTTTCTCCATTCCTTGGGTAACTCTTCTGTCTTTGCCAGTTCAGCACTCAAGTACTTGGTGAATAAATACATCATATCCATACACAAAGGATCCTGATTGAACATATCAAGTATTATGTCGGATTCTTCCATGGCTCTTGTAAAGTCAAATTTCTGAGTACTCCATCGCTTGTACCATTTCCAGCACTCATTGCAGATTAAGCCTTGACGCTTTAATTCTGTTTCTGTCAATTAATTTGCTCCTTTTCAGAGTGTAATTTTTGCTCCTTTCA
>NZ_QSEK01000039.1 GCF_003464165.1 Eubacterium sp. AM49-13BH
CATGATTCCATTATTGTATAAGTGACTACCTTATAAAAAATAGTACTCTTATATATAAATAATGTCTACAATAATTGGGTTGGTGTCTACTTTTAGATTACCACTTCACACTCTGCTCTAACGTCCAATCTGCCGGGCTTTAGCTTCCCTTTTGGACTTCATCGTGCCCTCACACAGCTTCAACGTCCAATTCTCCGGGCTTCGGCTTCCATTTTGGACTTCATCGTGCCTTCACACACCTTCAACGTCCAATCCTCCAGGCTTTGGCTTCCTTTTTGGACTTCATCATGTCTTCCCGCATCTCTAACGTCCAATCTGCCCGCCTGAATTCTAAATCTACCTAATTCCTACATCCACCTGCACACAAGCCCCATAACACGAAAACTGCCGCATCATTCCTGACACGACAGTTTTACTCACTTATATCCAATTCAAATCTTAAAGCACCGTACGGGAATTGAACCTGCGCTATCAGCCCATTTTACCCTCTTCTTGCCTTAGCTGCCTTAAGCAGATGTTTTGCAAGAACTGATGTTGTTACCGAACCTACTCCTCCAGGAACCGGTGTACATACAGAAGCGTTCTCTGCAACATCTTCAAATCAACATCACCACACAGATTGCCGTCTTCATCAACATTTATTCCAACATCAATTACAACTGCACCGTCTGCAACGAATGATTTGTCAACCATCTTTGCAACGCCTGCTGCCGCAACAAGCACCTCAGCACCCTTACATACTCCTGGCATATCAACTGTCTTAGTATGACACACTGTTACTGTTGCATTCTTCTTCATAAGCATCATCGCAACCGGCTTACCGATAACAAGACTTCTTCCGATGACTACTGCTCTCTTACCCTTTAAGTCAACTCCTGCATAATCTAACATCTCAATTACAGCTTCTGCTGTACATGGACCATATCCTGTCGGATTCCCTGCATATACCTTTGCAAGATTCATAGGTGATATTCCGTCCAGGTCCTTCACACTGGCAATTCTGTTCTCAATTGCCTTCTCATCAAGATGCTTTGGCAAAGGTCTTAAAAGAAGAATTCCGTCAATATCCTCATCTTCATTAATCTTGTCAAATTCTTTCTGGAAAGTATCATTATCAATATCAGCAGGAAATGTATATGAAGTACATCTGAATCCTACTTTTTCCATCTTCTTGGTAGCGCCACGCTCATATGACATATCATCTGGTCTTTCACCAACACGCACAATTGCAAGATGTGGAGTTGCGCCCTTCCAGTCCTTCATCTCTTCAATAATCTTCTCATTAATAGCATTAGCAACCGGTAATCCCTTAAGTGTCTCCATATATCCCTCCTTGTTTTGCGAAGCAAAATCCGAGCCCCTCCAGCGAGGAGAGGAATTTTCCTCCTTATTTTGCAATCTTGTTCTATGGTCTTACAGCGTCCATAACTCTTCCAAATGTTTCTTCTTCAATCTGTGCTGCTTCAACAAGCATCTTATCTGCCTTAAAGTTCATATCTTCAGCAAGTTCTCTGTCCTTCATAAGCTTTGTATTGATAAATACATTAAGTGAAGCCCCCTTCATTGCAGCCTCACACATTGTTATGCCGACACCTGCATCACTGATTGCAATTCTGCTTCCAATTACAGATATACGGTCGATAAGCTTCATGGCTTCAAGTATAAGCTCCATCATTGACAGAGGGGCTTCTGAGGCTGTAACAAGTGCCTTTGCCATAATTGCTTCTCTTTCCTTAATCTGTTCTTCTGTATCCTTAGGAAGACCATAAGCTGCTGCAAGAGGCTTAAAGCTTTCAGCATCCTTATCCATGCACTCTGCAAGTCTCTTTGTAAGGTCTGTCGCTTTAACAATAAGTTCTTCAATCTCTTCCTGATACTCTGCATATTTCTTCTTTCCTGTAGTAAGTGCAAGCACCATATTACCAAGGCTCATGCCTACTGCTGCCACATATCCGCACGCTCCGCCGCCTCCCGGCACCGGTTCACTTGAAGATAAAACCGCAAGAAAATTATCCATTGTCATATCTGTCATCATATTAAATATCTACCTCCCCTGTAAATACTGTTTTCGCCGGGCCTTCAAGATATACGGTATTCTCATCTTTATCCCATGTAATCTTTAAGTCACCTCCAAGAAGATGAAGTGTTGCTGTTGTGTCGCACATTCCGTTAAGAACAGTTGCAACAAGGCTCGCACATGCACCTGTACCACAGGCAAGTGTCTCCCCGGAACCTCTCTCCCACACACGCATATTAAGATTATTCTTATCTATAACCTGAATGAATTCAGTATTAATTCTCTCTGGAAATGCTTTGTGATTTTCAAAGAAAGGTCCGATTTTTTCAATCTCAAATTTCTTAATATCAATATCTTTATCAAGATAAACAATAGCATGAGGATTACCCATTGAAACTGCTGTTACCTTGTACTCCTTACCTTCTACAACAATAGTCTCATCCACAACAGGTGTCTTAACAACCTTTCCGGCAATTGTCTCTGTCTCACAGCCTTTATATTCTTTAAGTTCCTTCGTATCAACAGGAATCTGTGCTGCCTCAAGAATTGGTGCGCCCATGTTAACCCTTGCCGTCTCAACCCTGCCATCTGCACCGGTTTTAAGTTCAAGTATCTTCACACCTGCAAGTGTATCAATAGTAACTGTTGTCTTATCTGTAAGTCCATTGTCATACACGAACTTTCCAACACATCTTATTCCATTGCCACACATCTGTCCCTGCGAACCATCTGCGTTGTACATCTCCATAAAGAAATCTGCTTTATCTGATTTCTTGATAAGAATAAGTCCGTCTGAACCTACTCCAAAATGTCTGTCACTTAAGTCAATTGCGACCTGTGACGGATTATCAATTACTGACTGTGTGCAGTCTACATATATGTAGTCGTTGCCTGCTCCATGCATTTTAGTAAACTTCATACTGCGTCTCCCTTTTCCTATATATTATAAATGCAGTGATATATCACATTTGTCATACATCCTGATATATTCCCATCACCATAGTTGCTGACTCTACCATTGTATTGCCACTGTCCATGCTGCATTTCTGGATATATCTGAATGCTTCCTGCTCTGACATATTATTTCTTTCCATAAGCAGATGCTTTGCATCATCAATTATCTTCTGTTCTTCCGGACTTCTCTTTCTTGGCTGTGACCGCAGTTTCTTTCTGCGCCTTATCTGTGCCTGAAGCATCATCTCTATAGTTGACACAAGGTCATTAACCTTTATTGGCATTGCCGCACATACAATTCCATTGTCCTGACAATCTTCCCATCTGTTCTGGGACGCAACTAACAACATCTCAAAGCTCTTTGGCTTATATTCATATAATTCAGTATAAACCATATTATCTGACAGCTTATATCCGCATATTATTATTCCATCAGACAATGTATCTGCCTGATTGATTGCCTGTGCTCCACTCGTACATGGTACAGCGACATCGAAGCCTCTGTGAATCAAAAGGTTCCTTACTGCTTTAGCCTCCTCTAACTTGGGAAATGCTACAATCAATGTGGACATCAATTAACTCCTTTTCTACTCAGCATACGCTTTACCATGTTTAATCAATACTTGTAGAGATATTCATCAATTTCCCACTGTGAGACTCTTGTTGTGTAGTTTTCCCATTCTTTCATCTTAGCTTCAACATATTTGGTTGTAATATGTTCTCCAAGTACACTGCATAAAAACTCATCTGCCACAAGACAGTCAACTGCTTCCTTAAGGTCTGCCGGCATATTCTCTATTCCTGCTGCCCTTCTCTCGCCAGGTGTCATCTCATATATATTGCAGTCAACACTATCAGGTACTTCTATCTTGTTCTTAATACCATCAAGTCCTGCTGCAAGGCAGAGTGCCAGTACCAGATATGGATTAGCTGTCGGATCCGGATTTCTTAACTCAACTCTCGTTCCATTTCCTCTTGATGCAGGTATTCTTATAAGCGGACTTCTGTTCTTTGCTGACCATGCTATATATACAGGTGCTTCATATCCCGGAACAAGTCTTTTATATGAATTAACAAGCGGATTAGTTATTGCTGACATACCTCTTGCGTGCTTCATAATACCAGCAATAAAATGATATGCATCATCTGATAAACCAATCTTTCCATTCTCATCTGCAAATATATTCTTACCCTCTTCAGTTGCAAGTGACATATTAATATGCATTCCAGAACCGCTGATACCAAACTTTGGCTTTGGCATAAATGTTGCATAAAGTCCATGTCTCTTGGCAATTGTCTTAACTGTCATCTTAAATGTCTGTATATTATCTGCTGTCTTTAAAACCTCATCATATTTAAAATCAATCTCATGCTGTGCAGGAGCAACCTCATGATGTGAAGCCTCAATCTCAAATCCCATATCCTCAAGAGTAAGAACCATATCTCTTCTTATATTCTCGCCCAGGTCATTAGGTCCAAGATCAAAATATCCAGCTTTTTCATGGCTTAAAGTTGTAGGAAGTCCGTTGTCATCTGTATGGAACAAGAAAAATTCACATTCTGGACCGACATCAAAACGGTATCCCATTTCATTCGCTTCTTTAATAGTTTTCTTAAGTATCCATCTTGGGTCGCCCTCAAAAGGCTTGCCATCTGGTGTATACACATCGCAGATAAGTCTTGCAACCTTTCCCTGCTGTGGTCTCCATGGGAATATTTCAAATGTATCGTAGTCAGGATACAGATACATATCTGACTCTTCAATTCTTACAAAGCCTTCAACAGAAGAACCGTCAAACATACATTTGTTATCAAGTGCCTTCTCAAGCTGGCTTGAAGTAATTGCAATATTCTTAAGTGTTCCAAAAATATCTGTAAACTGAAGACGTATAAACTCTACATCCTCTTCTTCAACCATCCTGAATATATCATCCTTATTGTATCTGCTCATAAGAAACCTCCGCTATAATTATATATTTCTTATTGTGGCTTATTGCCAGCTTTTATAAATATACTACATTTTAATCTCTTTGTGTAGAATACTAATATTTTTCTTGAATAATTTTGTTTCTTAATGTACCATAGTTATGCATATTTCGTCTTTTTAAGACATATATTAATAATTTTAAGGGAGATAAATTATGGCTAAGAAAACAAATGTACCTCTTAAGAGACGCAGACGCTCTGAACTTAATGCAAAACTCATTGCTATCATTGCTGCTGTACTCTTTGTTGTAACTATATGTATCGTATTCGCTGTTATTGGCAGTCACAAAAAAGAAAATAATCCTTCTGTTGCCGATAACCAGAATAATGAAACTACTGCTGAACCAACAACAGAGGAAGAAACTACAACCAAGGTTCCGACTATAGAGGTCGACCTCATGATGATTGGTGATATGCTTATGCATGAAGGTGTTGTAAAAAGTGGTCTTATGGATGATGGAACTTACAACTTTGACCATCTCTACACTAACATAGCTAAGGATATCAACTCTGCAGACATAAAAATCGTTAATCAGGAAACAATCCTCGGCGGTTCTGATTTTGCTTACACAGGATATCCAACATTTAACTCACCATGCACTTGGTGATGCAGAAGTTAAAGCCGGTTTCAATATTATCCTTCATGCTACCAACCACACATTAGACAAAGGACTTAAGGGTGTTGAGAACTGCCTTTCATTCTGGAAGACTTATCATCCTGATACTACTGTTCTTGGTATCAACGAAACAGAGGAAGATTATGAGAATATATATGTTTATGAAAAAGAAGGTTTCAAGATAGCATTTCTTAACTACACATACGGAACTAATGGAATTCCTATTCCTGATTCCAAGCCTTATATTGTAAACATGCTTGATAAGGATAAGATTACAGCAGATGTAACTAAGGCTAAACAGCTTGCTGATATGGTTATTGTACTTCCACACTGGGGTACTGAATATGTCTACACACCAGATTCTAACCAGAATTACTGGACACAGCTTTTCTTAAGCCTTGGTGTTGATGTTGTTATCGGTACACATCCTCATGTCCTTGAGCCTGTCGAGGTAGTATCTGATACTAAGGGACATGAAATGCTTGTATACTATTCACTTGGTAACTTCGTTTCTAATCAGGATCAGAAGCCTCGTATGATAGGCGGTATGGCTAAGATGACACTTGTTAAAGATGAAACAGGATGTTATGTTAAGAATTATAATCTTACACCTGTTATAACACAGAAGCTTTTCGGCCAGAAGGCAATCACTACATATAAATTAAGTGACTACACAGAATCACTTGCATCAGGCAACGCAATCCGCAACGATTCCGGCTGCTCTGATTTCAGCCTTTCATACTGCCAGACTCTCGTTAAGCAGATTCTTGGCGATGATTACGATGAAAGCACAAGTGAATTAAATGTTTCACTCCATCCTGATGGTCTTGTTAAAGATACATCTGCAACAGAAAGCAGTTCTTCTGCTAAGTAATGAAAAAATCAGTAATTTTTTAAAATATAAAGAGATATATTGATACTAAGCATTATCCGAGGTATCAGTATGTCTCTTTTTTCTAATAAGAAAATGCGCATTATATTCATATACTGCGTTATAATCATTTTAGTAATCTGCGGCATAATAACCGCAAGACATAAACAATCCTCTTCTGAAAATTCTGCAAACACATCTACAATTACCAATGAGCCACCTAAATCATCAGACAGTTCAGGTACTTCCGATAAATCAAACAACTCCGATAAATCCAGTTCATCAAATGATTCAAGCAGTTCTAATCAGTCAACTCCACCAGATTCCGACAGATTACCGCCATACAACTCATCCAATCAGGGAAACGGAATTGGCGGCGGCGCAATCATGGGCAATTGCAGCATAGGCAGCCGTAAACTTCCTATATACTGTGTTGACCTTAGTAAAAAAACTAATCTTGATACCTCCAAAAAATATGTTTCCATATCATTTGACGCCGCATGGGGCGATGAAGATACTATAAAAATTCTTGACATTCTTGATAAATATAATATCAAAACCACATTTTTCATGACTGGAGGCTGGGTGGACAGCTACCCTGATAAGGTCCTTGAAATCTATAACCGTGGTCACGACCTCGGCAATCACAGCCAGAACCATAAAGAAATGAGTAAACTTTCTGTAAATGAGCAGAAAGATGAAATCATGTCTGTTGCCAATAAAATAAAAGAAATCACCGGATATACGAGCTTCCTGTTCCGCCCGCCATACGGTGATTATAATTCAACACTTATTGATACAGTCTATGGTTGTAACTTCTATCCTATAGAATGGGATGTAGATTCCCTTGACTGGAAGGACTATGGAACAGACAACATAATTAAGACCGTTACAACACATAAAGCTCTTAAGAACGGTTCCATAATTCTTATGCACAACGGTGCTAAATATACAGCCGAAGCTCTCGAATCTGTAATAACCGGGCTGCAGTCCCAAGGCTACGAAATCGTGCCCATATCACAGCTTATTAATACTGAGAATTTCCATATGGATGGAACCGGACTGCAGATCCCTGACTGACCCCTTGTCAATATGAACTGCGGGTATTATAATTTGGTAGTCAAAATATTTTAAATTCAAAAGAGGTATACAATGAACATTTTCAAGAAAATATACTGCAGAAGTTTTCAGACTGTATTCAAGATTGCACTGCCATTTCTTCCATACAGGAAGCCTAAAATTGTAAGTGCGTTATCTGACATTCCATCTGTACTTAACAAAAAGAAGAAATCATGTCCTATAATTATTACAGATCCTGGAATTGCAAAGCTTGGCATTCTTTCTATGCTTACAGATGTATTCGACAATTCCGGCATTGAATACCATGTTTACGATAAAACTGTAGCTAACCCTACAACTGATACCGTGGAAGAGGCACTTGCCATATATAAAGATAACAAATGTGACTGCATAATCGGCTTTGGTGGCGGTTCAAGCATGGACTGTGCCAAAGCTGTTGGTGTAAGAATTGCAAGACCTAAGACACATCTGTCTAAGCTTGGAGGAATCCTTAAGGTCCATGCAAAGCTTCCTCTGCTGGTTGCAATTCCTACAACAGCAGGAACTGGAAGTGAAACTACTCTTGCAGCCGTAATTGTAGACGCCACAACCCGCCACAAATATGCTATCAACGACTTTCCGCTTATTCCAAGATATGCAGTCCTTGACCCGAAGGTAACCATTACACTTCCTGCTTCAATTACCGCAACTACCGGAATGGATGCACTTACACATGCCGTTGAAGCCTACATCGGAAACTCAACAACTCCGGGTACAAGAAAAGATGCACTTATGGCTACTGAGTTAATATTTAACAATCTTGACAGAGCATACACTAACGGTTCTGATACAACAGCAAGAAAGAATATGCTTAAAGCTGCTTATTATGCCGGATGTGCATTCACCAAATCATATGTAGGATATGTCCATTCAATTGCACATTCTCTTGGTGGCGAATATAATGTTCCTCATGGACTTGCAAATGCCGTAATTCTCCCAATGGTTCTTGAAAGCTATGGAGAATCCATCTATAAAAAGCTGCATGACCTTGCAATTGCCGCCGGTGTTGCAGATAAGGATATGCCAGATGAGACTGCTGCCAAAGCATTTATACAGGCAGTCAAAGATATGAAAGCAAGATTTAACATTGGTGATACAATTCCTGAGATTAAAGAGAAGGATATTCCTAAGCTTGCAGGGTATGCTGACAAAGAGGCTAACCCTCTCTACCCTGTTCCGGTTCTTATGGACGCTAAGACACTCGAACAATTCTACTATAAACTTATGAAAGATAATACACATGAAAATGAGGTATAATATGGAAGCAACACAAATCAATAAACTTGTACAATCGCAGCGACATTTCTTTCTTACAGGTACAACACTTGATATAAATGTAAGATTGATGCTTTAAAGAAACTATATTCGGCAATTAAGAAACATGAGAATGAAATATTTGATGCTCTCTATAAAGACCTTGGCAAAAGCCAGTTTGAAAGTTATATGTGTGAAGTCGGGCTTACTCTCAGTGAGATATCTTATATGCTAAAACATATTAGGAAATTCAGCAGAGAGAAAAATGTTCCAACACCCCTTGCGCAATTTCATTCCAGAAGCTTTAAAAAGCCGTCACCACGCGGAGTTGTCCTTATTATGAGTCCTTGGAATTATCCATTTCTTCTGACAATGGAACCCCTTGTTGATGCAATTGCCGCAGGAAACACTGCGATTCTTAAACCAAGTGCGTACTCACCTTATGTCAGCGATGTTATGTGCCTCATAATAAAAGAAGTATTTGACCCTGCTTATGTATCTGTTGTAACTGGCGGAAGAGCTGAAAATAACTGTCTGCTTAATGAACATTTTGATTACATATTCTTCACAGGAAGCCAGGCTGTCGGCAAGGAAGTTATGCGCAAAGCCGCTGAATACTTAACCCCGGTAACACTTGAGCTTGGCGGAAAAAGCCCATGTATAGTAACAGAATCTGCGGACTTAAAGCTTGCTGCCAGAAGAATTGTATTCGGCAAATTCTTAAACTGCGGACAGACATGTGTTGCGCCTGATTACATATATGTTCAGGACAGTATCAAGGACCAGCTTGTGAAAGAACTTATCCACGAAACAAAGCGCCAGTTTACAGATTCTCCACTTAACAACAATGATTATGGCAAAATTGTTAATGAAAAGCATTTTAACAGAATATCAGGTCTTATCGATAATGGCAAAGTCGTTCTTGGTGGTGCATCAGATGCAGATTCACTGCGTATTGAACCTACGATAATGGATAATGTTACATTTGACGACGCTGTGATGCAGGAAGAAATTTTTGGTCCGCTTATGCCTATACTTACCTTTCACTCTGTCGAGGATGCAGTAAACACTGTTAATGCACACATGCACCCGCTTGCTCTGTATATATTCACTAAGAATAAGAAAGAAGCCCGTTATGTAACCTCAAGATGCAATTACGGTGGTGGATGTATCAATGATACAATCATTCACCTTGCAACTTCCAATATGGGCTTTGGCGGATTCGGTGAAAGCGGCATGGGCTCATATCACGGAAAAGCCGGATTTGATACATTTTCACACTATAAGAGCATTGTAGATAAAAAATGCTGGCTTGACCTGCCTATGCGCTACCAGCCATACACAAAAGCAAATAACAGTTTAATACATATGTTTTTAAAGTAATCACTTTGCATAAAAAACAGCGCTATATTGCATACAATGGCATACGGCGCTGTTTTTATGTTAATAATGTTATTAATAAAATAAGATTGAAAATGACTTCTCGAAAACTTCTCCGGCATCAAGATGATTACTGTATTCCCTGTCCTTAAGCTCCCCTGTAAAATCTATGGCATCTGTTCTTCCATACCACGGCTCTATACATACAAATGGAACATTTTTTGATTTGCATGACCACAGACCAAATACCGGCGTATCAAACTTAACTGTAACAAAAGGCTTTTCATTTTTTATAAGACTTACAGTTCCTGCCTGACTTCCCTCAATTATAAATGCATCTTTTTCAAAGCTGTCCTCTTGTATTGTATATTCATGATTAATTAATGGCAGCTCATACTCTTCCCTAGCCATTAATTGATAATCTCCTATCAGATGATATGTAATTCTGTCTGCATCAAATCTTATCTTACAGCCAGCCATGCTTGCATCATTCTCTGGTGTTACAAAAGCCGGATGACCACCTATGCTGAAATGCATCATTACATTATCTTTATTGATTACTCTGTACACCTCTTTAATTTCATTGTCAATAAGGTGATACTCCAGCTCCAATGTAAAATCAAAAGGATATTTTTCTTTAGTATTTTCATCGGATTCAAGTCTCATAACCAGCATATCGTCAGTATGTTTAACAAGTGTGAACTCCATATCTCTTGCAAATCCGTGCTGACCCATTTCATATACTTTTCCATTATAAATGCTTTGGTTATCCTTATATTTGCCAATAAGCGGGAAAAGAACAGGTGCAACTCTTTTCCATCCTTCGGGATTGGCATTCCACATTCTGTGTGTATTGTCCGTTTTACACAATACATCTCTTATTTCACATCCCTTAGAATCCACCGTAACTTTTAAAATGTTGTTTTCTAATACATACTCTGCCATATTGGCCTCCTTTCCGGACATGTTTTTTTTATTGTACACCACAATCTGATATTTTCCAAATAAAAAAAGCTGACACACAAAAAGTGCATCAGCCTAAAAAAATATGCGGATAACAGGAGTTGAACCTGCACGTCTGTTGACACTAGAACCTAAATCTAGCGCGTCTGCCAATTCCGCCATATCCGCGAACATATGCTATATTACCATATTCTTACGAGGTCGTCAACCTCACGCCAGATTCTGTTCACATTCATTTTGTTTATTTTCCGCCAGTCTCATAACTTCCTTCCATGCAGGCGAGAACAGATAATAACCTATCATTGCAAACATTCCAAAGCTGAAAGAAATTGGGAAGCACAACATTACCCATGTTCCATCAAAGTATCTGTTAATAATATAGGCACTTGGAATTCTGACTGCCCAAAGCATAAGGATGTTGACAATTGTAGTATAACGCACCTTTCCTGTTCCGTTTACAATAGATATTATACAGTTAAAGATAGCATAAAACCACTGTGAAAGCAGCATGACAACAACATGTCTGCTAGCATACATCAATACCATTTCATCTGACGAGAAGAAACGGATTATAGGTTTATGTATCATTATAAAAAGCAATCCAAAACTTAATGTAATCAGACCTGAACACAATGGAATTCTCCAGTGTCCCTCTTTAATTCTTGAATATTTCTTAGCACCATAATTCTGTCCTGAAAATGTAGTGGCCGCCGAAGATAATCCGGTAATTGCTATGTTAGCGCATCCTGTAATTCTTCCTGCTACTGCACCTCCGGCCATAAATATAGCCCCCTGTGAGTTATTAAAGGTCTGTAATGCAACATGTCCTAATGAATAAAGCGAATTATTAAGTCCAACAGGTAAGCCAATAGCCAGAATATCCTTCATCATTGTTCCAGAGAATCTTCTCGGCAAAAATGTAAACTGTATCTCCGGAAACTTCTTTCTTATGTAAACAATACTTATAATCCATGATATAAACATGGCAATACTTGTAGAAAGTGCTGCCCCGGCTACATCCATTCCAAACACTGCAACAAACAATAAATCAAATAGTATATTAGAAACACATGACACAACCAGAAACCATAGCGAAGCCTTGCTGTCTCCAAGTCCTCTTAAAATTCCGGCGTTCATATTATAGCCCAGATTACCGAGTGTGCCTAAGAATACAACCCTCGTATAGATTAATGCGGCATCCCACACATCCTGCGGCACTTTCATGAATTCCAGAATATACGGTGCTGCAAACCATCCAAGAATTCCAATCGGAATACCTATAATATATATAAATGTTATTGAAGTTCCGCATACTGAAACAACCTTTCCCGATTCCCTGGCCCCGGTATATTGTGAAATAAGAATAGACACACCTGTTCCTATTCCTAAAAAGACACATAATAATACTTCAACTGGCTGTGAACTCGTTCCTACCGCAGCTAAAGATGTATCACCACAGTATTTACCTATTACAAGTGCATCAACTGTAGTATATAACTGCTGCAATACATTTCCAATAATAATCGGTATCGCAAACAGTATGATATTTCTCATGATATGACCTGTGGTCATATCAATCTTGCCTTTTTTTGAATTTGCCATAATTTACTCCTACCTATTACAAAATAACTTATCTGCATTCTTTATCTATAATAATACTGTAATCCAACCATATATTCTAGTGATTTATAGCACAAAGTACAGAAAAATTGCTATCATTTCTTTAAAATAGGTTTGTAAATAATAAAGCTTCTATAAGACAATTATATATATTATTATGTTACCCCATAATTGCATTAAATATTTCATCTAATGCAGTCACATCAAGCTCCTCAGCCTTTCCTGAATCGACAAGTTCAGCTACCTTTGCATCCATTGGAAGCTTTGCAACAGTCTTGATATCATTAGCTGCTGCCACTTCATCAATCTTACTCTTTCCGTATATATAATGAATATTACCGCAGTCTGGACATTTGAAATAAGACATATTCTCGACAATTCCAAGAACCGGAATATTCATAAGCTTAGCCATATTAATTGCCTTCTCAACAATCATTGAAACAAGGTCCTGTGGTGAAGTCACTATAATGATTCCATCTATTGGCATAGACTGGAAAACTGTAAGAGGAACATCTCCTGTTCCTGGAGGGCAGTCAACAAACATACAGTCTGTCTCATCCCAGTCAACATCTTCCCAGAACTGCTTAACAACACCAGCAATAACAGGGCCTCTCCATATAACAGGGTCAGTCTCCTTTTCCATAAGAAGATTAAGTGACATAACCTTAATACCATTCTTTGAAGTCTCAGGATACATTACAGTTCCATCTTCATTACATGTTACCCTTTCTGTAAGTCCAAAAGACTTAGGAATTGATGGTCCTGTAATATCTGCATCAAGTATTGCTGCCTTCTTTCCTTCCTTGTTAGCCTTAACTGCCAGCATTGATGTGACAAGTGATTTACCAACCCCACCCTTGCCACTGACAACAGCTATAACCTTCTTAACTTTGCCATTATTGACATTACGCACTATCTGTGGTCCTTTTCTTGATTCGCAGTCTGAACTGCAGCTTGAGCAGCTTCCTGAACAATTCTCGCTCATAACTTCCTCCCATTATTCATTCATATATTTTTGTTCAAATTCTTCGACTGGTATAGGCTTTGAGAAATAATATCCCTGGAATATATGACACCCCATCTCTGTCAGCATAAGAAGCTGTTTGTCTGTCTCTACTCCTTCAGTAATTACCTCCATTCCAAGCTTTCCACCAAGAGAAATAATAGTCTCCAGAATATCCTGTCCCTTAACCTCATTCTCTGTAGCACGAAGGAATGCCATATCAATCTTAAGAACATCTGCACTTATATCTTTTAACATATTCAGCGAAGAATATCCACTTCCAAAATCATCAATCTCTATCTTAAATCCATAATCCCTGAGGTTCTTAATTACCTCCATATTCTTCTTAAGATCAGACATAAGTGCTGTCTCGGTAATCTCTAACTTTAACATCTTAGGTTCAATATCATATTTCTTAACAATCGATGTAATAACCTCATATACATCTATAAGATAAAAATCCTTAGTAGATATATTTACAGAAATATAATGAACCGTATCTCCCTTCTTCTTCCATTCACTTAATTTAGCTGCTGCACATTCCCACATATACATATCAAGCTTATATATAAGACCTGTAGTCTCCAGAATATCAATGAAGAAGAATGGCGACAGCAACCCTCTATCAGGATGCTGCCAACGCACAAGTGCCTCTGCTCCATAAGTCTTACCATGCGTATTAACCTGTGGCTGAAGAAACATTTTAAATTCTTTTCTTTCAAGTGCACCCTCAAATTCTCCAATAACTCTTCTTTCTTCAAGAGTTCTCTTTAACAGCTTATCATCATAGTATGCAATATTAACTTCATAATTATTCTTAATAGTCTCGCTCGCAATAAATGCTTTATCACACATATTACTTACAGGCTCATCAACATCTTCAATATCATAAACACCAACTACAACCCTTATCTTAAATGATGCATTGTTGAATCTGTCCTGCATGCTTACAATACTATTCTGCATTATTTCATTATTAAAACTGTCCTTCGGCATACACACAGCAAATCTGTCATTCTGGATTCTTCCACATATATAGCCACTTTCAGATGAAGCCTTAATAAGCCCCGCCTGCATTTTAATAATCTCATCACCTTTTTCGATTCCAAAAAGCTCATTAACAAGTTTAAAATCTTTAATATTACTGCACACCAGGCAATATTTGTGATTCCTGTCGTTTCGCACTACATTTGCAGTTTCCTCATAGAACTGCTCCTTATTAAGAAGTCCCGTGAGATTATCATGTGTAGCTCTGAACTTTTCATATTCTAAAAGCTCAACAGCTTCCGTACGATCATTAAATATGAAATAATCACATATAAAATTATGCTTATCATCATATACACGATTATATGAAATATCAAAGCTTCTTCTCTCTTTCCCCTCGCTGATTGTCTGCCTGAATTTCTTATTATCATGCTCTGTCTGAGTCTGAAGCCAGCTTGCATAATTATGCTCTACTTCATTAATATTATCAGTAATAGAATACATTTCTTTAACAATACCATTACAGTATATACATCTTCCAGCATTATCAAAACATATAATTCCACTATTCATATCTCTGATTATAAGTGAAAATGTATTCTCAATAAGCTCATTAGGAACATAACTGTATGTCAGATAATATATAAGTACAGACATGATACCAAATGCAACCATTGACATGTCATATATTGAATCAGACCATGTAGTCATTATATCAAGTAAAGATGCAGCAAATAATAATATAAGAATAGCAAAATACCTGAATCTGTAGAATCTTGACATTCTCTCAACCATTACTATATAACTTAAAATAAGCATCAACATAATGCCATAAGCATATACATAATGTAACCTACCCAGAACATTCCCCTTTGCAAACTGAACAATTATCTGGTCATCCGATATATCTGTTATATCAAATATCCATCTCGTCCATGCATTAATCAAAAATGCAACGGTCTCAAACAGCGAATAGGCAATCATAAATACTTTTACACTCACAATGCCCTTAAACATGCCTGTATAATACTGGGTATAATACATAAGAAGTACAAGCAGCCAGTCAAAGCTCGCCATAATAAGTCCCTTGCACAACACTGTAATGGTAATTCCTGGAACACATATATATACTAAAAATATTATCCCACATATAAATGCACCAAGCTCATATAAAAACACAACTCTTGCCAATGCACCCTCTTTTTTATATGCCTTTAAAGCACACGCCCCAATCATTAAAATTACCGCTGTAATAATAAGCCCATAAAATACTCTCATAAGCGATATCTCCTAAATCAATACTAAATTTCACGACTTGTTTAAATAGTATTATAGCGCAAACTTCTTATTATTGCAAATGTGGCACAGCCAGATTCTTTTAACTCTGGTAAACAAACAGACGATTCATTCCCTCCTGCCACGGATACTCAAATTCCAGATAAATAATTTCCTTTCCAAAACGTGCAAATCTTTCTTTCCAGTAATTTGTTGTAGCCTGTCTTAGTCTCATAATATGATTCTCTTCATAAATGTTATTTCCCATATTCTCATATCCGAAACTTTCCAGTTCTTCTTTTGAATAATACGGATTCATTTTAATAAACCAATATCCACCAGGCTTCAATACCCGTTCTAAATCTTCAACTACCTCCTTTGACACATCTTTAGGCATTACATCCAACACATTTGATAATATCACTCCATCAAATGAATTTTCTTCTAATTGCTTTACCGTATGGTCTGTACCTTCAAGAAAAGTTGCCGTTTTATAATCACTTAATCTTGCTGTTTCAGTTGCAAATTCTATGCCCGTTTTTGAAGCATCAATTCCTAAAACTTTATGTGTAGGCTGATACTGCAAATATTGAAAAGAAATATCTCCTGTACCACAGCCAAAATCTAATACATTTGTTGTTTTTTGTGCAAACAGCTTTAACGCCTCGTCAAACATTGTTTCCACTTGTAAATCTAAATTTCTTAAATCCACAGGTGTACATTCCTTAAATACCTGATTCCACATTTCTGTTTCTCGCTCATATGCCTTGTTCATAATGCTGCCATCTCCTTTTATTCTCACACATGCTGCACAGCAGGACCGCCCTTATCAAATTCATTTAATCATGTTCTTTAATATATTGAACTGCCTTTTTGTCACTCTTTGATTTTTTATACCAGCCAATACCTATCATTATAATTCCAACAATAATGGCTGTAGTTCTTATCAATGAATCTGGAGAGAAAAATCTATAAACAGGAAGCTATAGAACTTTTATTTCAATGGCAACAACACCATATTGCTCTATCATTTCTTTAGAATAATACATGAGCATTTCTTTCGGATTTGCAATCTCATCTTTGTTATATCCAATGGATACTTTACTGTGATGCTGATACAATTCTTCAAAAGATAGATACCGATACATGTTGATTACCATACAGTCTATTTTCTCTTTATTACTTGTATCTGTAAATATAATGGTATCACCTGTTGATATTAGTGAACGCTTCTCATCAAACAGTCGCATTTCTATTGTTTTTGTTTGTTCTTTTATCTTTACGAAAGAATCATGCCATATGTCCATTTCGTGTGTCATAGCATACCTCCACACTTCCGATTCATTTTCTCCATTTTAACATAAAACTTACCCAAGTAAAACTCCTATTCTCAATCATCCCTCTCCCTCTGACACCAAGTGCCACAAAAGTGCCCAACTTGCCTACAAACATTTCCAGTGTTTATGCGGGTTTTCAAAATCACAATAATTAATGCATGGAAATAATAAAGAATGAATTTCTTCACAAGACGACCGTTCCCCTCCTAGTCACTAGGCACGGAAAGAAAAAGGGAATGGTTTTTCAACCATTCCCATCTTAATGAGCCCACCGGGGTTCGAAGCCGTGAGACCGCTTGAACACTGGTTTTCTTCCGACTCCTTTATGGCACTAGTCCAGTAGGAGCCGATAGCCCTTCTAATCGTTTTTATCAAATTATTAGTTTATAAATAAGTGCCTGAAAAGTGCCTGAAATTTCAATAATGATTATACAAATATATTTTGATGAATTTGTAAAGTTGATATTTCAACAATTATTACTGCTTTTTCATATTAAGAGCATTTAATGAGAAATCATCATTTACGAAATAAACACTTAAAGTTGTAATCATTATGCTATTATCATCTGTTGTATCAATTTGTATTGCACCTGTTCCAAATACTTTTCCTTGAAATGTATAAAGTGATGTTGCCTCTGAGTCTGGATTATTGGATAAAACAAGGTTTGCCTTTGAAGCATCAAATTCAAGTCTTCTACCAGACACAACACTGGCATCCAGTCCTTTTATCATATATGTATATTTTCTGCCTGAATCCATGTTTCTTCTAAACTTAAGGTCTATATTTACATTTGACCCATCTACTGAATTCACCTTCATTTCCAACGAAACTGTACATGTATACTGTCCCATTTTCTGTTCCTCTTGAGCAAGCCAAGTACCTGTTAATTTTTCTGTCAAACTCTTTGTTGGCTGAGTTGTTTTTTCCTGTGTTGTCATTTCTGTTGATATTATACTCTCTGCTTTACTATCAGATATAGTTTCGTCTACTGACTCAGTTGCTACGACTGTTTCCAAGTCATTCTTGGCATTATTATCATCATTATTTGATTTTCTGCTTGTCACTGTCACTATAATTATAACAATAACAACAATAATAAGTACACCAATAACCCCACACAATATAGGTATCATCCGTTTTCTTTTTCCAACTGGCTTATCTGATGTATCAATTACAGCATCGTCTATTTCAGCATTATCCTGTTTTTCTGCTTCCTTGCTTTGCTCTGAATCTACTGCTTTTTCTTGTGGCACAGTCTCAACTTTCGCTCCACATTCTTCGCAGACACAGCACTATCTTCTAGCTCTGCTCCACAATTTTCACAATATTTCATTATGCAACCTCCTAGAATTTATATCCACATGTTCCGCAAAACTTTGCTTTGCTCTTTATAGTAGCTCCACATTGTGGACAAGTTTTAAATTCACTTTCTACTGAAGTTCCAGAAACTGTATTCTTTACCTTATCTGTTGCTCCTGCAAACATTTTCTTTGTACCATCAAAGAACCCTGCTGCTTTAGGCTTTACATTTTCCGCTGTATTAACTTCTTCATTTGTTTCTTCTATAGCTGTATTCTTCTCAAATGGTACTTTACCCATAAGATTCTTTCCAAAATTCTTGACAGAATCTTTTGCTGAACCAACTGCTTTCATCACATTTTCCTTACGACAAAGCTTTTTTCTCTTTTTAGTAAGTGCATCTAATAAAGACAGTGTTCCATATCCATATTCTCTCATCTTACCTTCGGCAGTAACAATATATGAATCAATAGTTTCTGAATCCTGAAATCCGTCAATGTATCCTGTAAGCTGACTCATAATAAGCAACTGCAAATCTTCTCTATTCTTCTGATATACTGTAGATGGTAATGTTTCATAATATTTCTCTACCAAATCATCCATATCCATATCTTTTACAGGTTCATCAAAGAATGTAGTAAACTGTTCTTCAGCCTTATCCCTATCATCAATAGTATCATACACATATGCATTAAATGTTCTTCTCTTTGTATAAAGTGATTCTTTATAATCATCCACCTCAGACAAATACTTACATTCAGTAACATCAAATGGTTTCATTTCAGCTCTTATCTGTTCTTCAAATGGAACGATACTTTCATATGTTGTATATTCGTTCATGTTATACATAGACCTGAGATAACTATCAGCTAAATCCTGTTTATCAATATTCAGATAATTAACTGTATTATTCAGTTCGTCTGTTAATCCATTGTGTTTTTTCATTATGTAAGAATATACTCTTGTCTCATATGGATTCAATGTGAGAATCTTAATAATCTGCTTTAATTCCAAATCAGGATTATTTTCATCATGGTCAAAGTTACCAGAAATTGCATTCCTTATTTCAGGTTCAATCTTTTCAAGTTCTTCTTCTGATGGATATGTAAATGTCTTATTTACTCTGCTGTTTACTATTCTTGCAATTGTCTTATGAAGCTGATACACATCTTTTCCCATTGCACGAACCAAAGAATTTTTAGTACTTGCTCTTGAGAAAATATCTTCTTTTTCAGATTCAGCGGCTTTCTTATCCAATGCTCCTAACCCTGCTGATAACAATGCCGCTCCTCCTGCCACAACAGCATTCATAGCCATTGTTTCAGTTTCTGCTTTGGCAACATTGCTCAAGTCTTTCCCAACATCACCTGTTTGTCTGTAAAATCCCAATGTCTGAAATGTACTTCCAGCATCTGCTACCATTTCTTTTCTATCTGCTTTACCTTGTGCCACATCTGCGTCTATAGCATTTATTTCTCTGACAATGTTTAATATTGTATTCTTATAAGTAATGTCAAAATCTTTGCCATATTCTTCCCTAAGTACTTCTTCATCTACATCATATATTCCATATGAAATAAGATGTATAGCCCCTATCTGCAAATACTCTTTAAACAGTCTGTCTAACATATATTGTGCTGATATCTGTAAATCCTTATATGATTTTACATTCTTATCATAACTTTCTGATACCTTAACCTCTGCTTCTTTAGATAATTGCAAAAATTTGTTTCTTAAAGAGTTATAAGCATCCATTTCTTTTGTCAATACTACAGCTGTCTAACATATATTGTGCTGATATCTGTAAATCCTTATATGATTTTACATTCTTATCATAACTTTCTGATACCTTAACCTCTGCTTCTTTAGATAATTGCAAAAATT
>NZ_QSEK01000004.1 GCF_003464165.1 Eubacterium sp. AM49-13BH
TGAAGTCCAAAAGGGTGCGGCAGGGGGGACGGATTGGACGTTGAAGTGGAGGGAAGGCACGAGGAAGTCCAAAATGGAGCGGCATAGAGTGGCAGGTTGGACGTTGAAGCGGTGGGGAGGCAGTAAATAGGCAGGAGGAAGTCCAAAAGGAGAGCGATAGAGTGGTGGGTTGGACGTTAGAGTGGCGAAAAGCCAGCAAACAGGCATAATAAAGTCCAAAAGGTGCGCCACTGGAGTTCAGAGTTAGAATAAGTCAACAAGAATCAAAAAGAATCTGCAAAAAGAATCTGCAAAAACCTATTGACAAATAGGAAATTGAGAATATAATCATTTACATACCAAGATACTATGTTTATATGGAATTAGACTTCACAAGGAGATTATGCAGAACTATGCGAGGAGGTACATGGAGGTTGAAGAATAGAATTATTGACACAGATGTACTTATTATAGGTGGCGGAACGGCAGGGTGTTTTGCAGGTATTACGCTTGGAAAGAAGAAAGACCTTGATGTACTGATTGTTGAGAAGGCGAATATTGTACGAAGCGGCTGTCTTGCGGCAGGCGTTAACGCAATCAATGCTTATATCACTAAGGGCAGAATTCCACAGGATTATGTTGATTATTGTAAGAAAGATGCAGATGGAATTGTAAGAGAGGATTTGCTTCTTTCAATGTCTGAGAGGCTTAATCATGTCACTAAGATAATGGAGGACTTAGGACTTGTAATACTCAAGGACGAGAATGGAGAATATGTTGCGAGAGGAAACCGCAATATTAAGATAAATGGTGAGAATATCAAGCCGATACTGGCAGATGCAGTTAAGAAGCAGGACAATGTAACGGTAATCAATCACCTGAATATAACAGATTTCATAGTAGAGAATAACAAGATTAAAGGTGCATACGGATTTGATGTCAATGATGCAGTGTTCTATGAGATAAATGCGAAGGCAGTTCTTGTGGCTACTGGCGGAGCGGCAGGTCTTTACAGACCTAACAATCCTGGATTTTCAAGACATAAAATGTGGTATCCACCGTTCAATACAGGAGCCGGATATGCAATGGGAATCAATGCAGGTGCGGAGATGACCACATTTGAGATGAGATTCATTGCTTTAAGATGTAAAGATACGATTGCTCCGACAGGAACTATCGCACAGGGAGTTCCGGCAAAGCAGCTTAATTCCAACGGTGAAGTGTACGAGAACAAGTATGGGCTTACAACGTCCCAGAGGCTTTACGGAACGGTTACGGAAAACCGCGAGGGCAGAGGTCCTTGTTATCTTGGAACTAAGGGAATAAGCAAGGAACAGGAAGAAGACCTTTACAAAGCATATCTTAACATGGCACCGAGCCAGACACTTAAGTGGCTTGAGGCGGCGGGCGGTCCTTCTGAAGAAAATGTTGAGATAGAAGGAACTGAGCCATACATAGTCGGAGGCCATACAGCGAGTGGTTACTGGGTTGATAATAACCGAGAGACTACAATCCACGGGCTTTTTGCAGCAGGCGATGTTGCAGGCGGATGTCCACAGAAATATGTGACAGGCGCACTTGCCGAGGGCGAGATTGCAGCACAGGCGATAGCAGAGAGACTTACTGGTTCTGGAAAAGGATTTGTTGTCAGGGAAGCTTCGGATGAGGAGCTGTCACAGGAAGCACTGGAAAAGAAGCATGAATATGAGAGCTTCCTTAATAATAAGCAGGGGCTGGTCGATATCGAGCAGACTGAGGAAGCAATGCAGAAGATTATGGACCAGTACGCAGGCGGCATAAGCACTGATTATCAGTACAATGAAGCAAGACTTGAGCTTGCGGACGAGAAGATAAAGTTCTTAGAGAAGAGCATTGATAATCTTGCGGCACAGGATGCGGACGA
This sequence comes from Eubacterium sp. AM49-13BH, assembly GCF_003464165.1. Classification (GTDB taxonomy): domain Bacteria; phylum Bacillota; class Clostridia; order Lachnospirales; family Lachnospiraceae; genus Lachnospira. Next base: position 1,883 of record NZ_QSEK01000004.1, read on the forward strand.
CTTGCTTAGAATCTATGAGATAAGAGAGAGACTTACGGTGTGCAGGAGTGTTATAGCACATTTGAAGGCAAGAAAAGAAACACGCTGGCACAGCTTTGCAGAGAACATGGATTATCCAGCTAAGAGTGATGACTGGTTAAAATATGTCAACTCACGCAAGGAGAATGGCGAGATTAAGATAATTATAAGAGATCTGGTGAGAGGAGGCGACAGCTATGAGCATTCAGATAAATAAGTTAAAATGCGTTGGCTGTGGGCAGTGTATCGAAGCCTGTCCTGGCAACCTTATCAAGAAAGATACAGATGGAAAAGCATTTATAAAGCATGTCAAGGACTGCTGGGGCTGTACATCATGTCTTAAGGAATGTCGTTTTGAGGCGATTAACTTCTTCCTTGGTGCCGATGTAGGCGGCAAGGGAAGCACACTTTCATTCAGGCAGAAGGGAAGTATCAATACATGGACGGTGACGGCACCGGACGGAACGGTTAAGACACTTGAAGTCAACAGACAGGAATCTAACAAGTATTAGGGAGGAATATCATGGGTAATTTATCACATTTGGACGCACTCGAAGCAGAGGCGATATATATTATAAGGGAAGTTGCAGCAGAATGCGAAAAGCCGGTAATGCTGTATTCTATAGGAAAGGACAGCTCAGTTATGCTTCATCTTGCAATGAAAGCATTCTATCCTGAGAAACCGCCATTTCCATTTCTTCATATTGACACAACATGGAAGTTCAAGGAAATGATTAAGTTCAGGGATGAGACAGCGAAAAAGCTTGGAATCGAGATGCTTACATACACTAACGAAGAGGGTGTTAAGCAGGGAATCAACCCATTTGACCACGGTTCAGCTTACACTGATATCATGAAGACTCAGGCTCTTAAGCAGGCGCTTAACAAATATGGCTTTACAGCAGCATTTGGCGGTGGACGAAGAGACGAGGAGAAATCAAGAGCTAAGGAGAGAATTTTTTCTTTCAGAAATACAGCACAGGCATGGGACCCTAAGAACCAGCGTCCGGAAATGTGGAAGCTTTACAACACTAAGATTCACAAGGGCGAGAGCATGAGAGTTTTCCCTATCTCTAACTGGACTGAGAAGGATATCTGGCAGTACATCCAGAGAGAAAAGATTGATATTGTACCTCTTTATTTTGCAGCAGAAAGACCTGTTGTATACCGTGACGGCAATATCATCATGGTTGATGATGACAGAATGAGACTTCTTCCAGGCGAAAAGCCACAGATGAAGAAGGTAAGATTCAGAACTCTTGGCTGTTATCCACTTACAGGCGGCGTTGAGTCAGACGCAGAAACTCTTGACGAGATTATCGAAGAGACTTTAAGTGCGGTTGAATCAGAGAGAACAAGCCGTGTTATCGACCATGAGGAAGCAGGAAGCATGGAAAGAAGAAAGAAAGAGGGGTACTTCTAGAATGAAAGGTTTACTTAAATTTATTACATGCGGTAGTGTTGATGATGGAAAATCTACACTTATCGGACACATTTTATATGATTCAAAGTTATTGTATGCCGATCAGGAGAAGGCGTTAGAGCTTGATTCCAAGGTCGGAAGCCGTGAAGGTAAGATTGATTATTCACTTCTTCTTGATGGTCTTATGGCTGAGAGAGAGCAGGGAATTACTATTGATGTTGCTTACAGATATTTTACAACTGACAACAGAAGCTTTATCGTTGCTGATACTCCGGGACATGAGGAGTACACAAGAAACATGGCGGTTGGTGCTTCATTTGCAGACCTTGCAGTAATTCTTGTAGATGCAAAGCAGGGCGTGCTTATCCAGACTAAGAGACACGCAAGAATCTGCGCACTCATGGGAATTAAGCATTTTGTATTTGCAGTTAATAAGATGGATCTTGTTGGTTACAGTGAGGAGCGTTTCAACGAGATTAATGCGCAGATAGCAGAGCTTACTAAGGAGCTTTCACTTGCAGATGTAGTTGTTATCCCTGTTTCGGCAACTGAGGGTGACAATGTAACAACTAAGTCTGAAAATATTCCTTGGTATAAGGGTCAGGCACTTCTTCCTTATCTTGAGCAGGTTGATGTTGATGATACTGAGGAAGAAAAGGGCTTCTACATGCCTGTTCAGAGAGTATGCCGTCCAAATCATGAATTCCGTGGTTTCCAGGGACAGATTGAGGCAGGAAGCGTATCTGTTGGTGACGAGATTATCACTCTTCCAACTAAGGAACATGTACATGTTAAGAGCATCCATGTTGGTGATAAGGAAGCCCAGAGCGCATCTATCGGACAGCCGGTTACTATCCAGTTAGACCGTGAGGTTGATGTCTCAAGAGGTTCAGTTCTTGCGGCAGGAGCAGACCTTAAGCTTGCAACAGAGATAACAGCTACAATCCTCTGGATGGATGATGATGTTCTTACTAATAACAAGAACTTCTTTGTAAAGCTTGGAACAAGGCTTATTCCGGGCGTTGTTACTGAGATTGTTAATACAATTGATGTCAATACAGGCGAGGAGAAGCCAGCAGCTCTCCTTAAGAAAAATGAAATTGCTGTATGCAAGATTTCTCTTGCTGATGTAATCGTTGTTGATGAGTTCAATCTCCATAAGACTATGGGTGAGCTTATTCTTATAGACAGAATTACTAATATGACAAGTGCATGCGGTGTTGTCCGTGAAGTTAATGAGGCAGCAAGTGATGTTAAGGAAGTTGATGCAGCTTTCAGAGCAGAGCTTAACAACCAGAAGCCTGTTGTTGTAGAGACAGTTCTTTCAGACAAGATTAATGTTGATTTCTTAAAGAAGGTTGAGAAGGAGCTTCTTCTTGAAAGCAAGCACGTATATCTGTATGCTCCGGCAGAGGGCGAGGATTATACAAATGTTGTTACTCACTTTGTAAATGCAGGTATTGTTGTTATCCTTGCACTTAGTAAGGCAGCTGATATTAAGATTGATGGCGCAGAAGTGCTTGCAGGCTGGGAGTCTGAGGTTGACGCAACTACTGCGGATGTGGCTGAGTTTATTAAGAAGAATGCGTAAGCTGGGGTTCTTTCCCGCTGCGTGGGGTTACTTCAGGGGTGGAAGTGTTGGCAGACGTGCGGTAAAGGGCGCTTCGCTGCTTTGCCTGGTTTTGGAATATATTTTGTAGGAGTTAGGTTATAATTATGAATACACATTTTTTTAAAAAGTTAATATCTTTGGGTATGATTTTTTGCCTGACTTTTATTGGACTTTCTGGTTGTGGGCAGAAGAAGACGGAACTTGTTAATGTTTCTTATGATGCCACAAGAGAGTTTTATAAGGAGTATAACAGGCTTTTTGAGGATTACTGGTATGGCAGGACTGGCGAGAAGGTTGAGGTTATCCAGTCTCATGGCGGTTCTGGAAAGCAGGCGCTAGAGGTCGCTAACGGTCTTGGTGCTGATGTTGTCACGCTTGCTCTTGAGGGAGATGTTAATGTTATAAGGGACGAAGGGCTGATTGATGACGGATATATCAATGATTATTCTGATGACAGCTCGCCTTACACTTCTACGATTGTCTTTCTTGTAAGAAAGGGCAATCCTAAGAATATTAAGGACTGGGATGACCTTCTTAATGACGGGGTTAAGGTTATTACCCCTAATCCTAAGACTTCCGGAGGAGCCAGATGGAATTTTCTTGCGGCATGGTATTATTTTAAAAAGCAGGGACAAACTGAGGAACAGGTTCAGGCAAGTGTTACCAAGCTTTACAAGAATGTGGCAGTGCTTGATTCAGGTGCAAGAGGCTCTTCTACAACATTTGCAGAGAACGGACAGGGGGATGTTCTGATTGCATGGGAAAATGAAGCATTTTTTGCATTACAGGAATATCCGGGCGAGTATGAGATTGTCGTTCCGTCTGCATCTGTATTGTGCCAGCCAACGGTTGCAAAGGTTGACGAGGTCACACAGATGAATGGCACGGAGGAGCTTGCTGATGCCTATCTATCTTTCCTGTACACTGATGATGCGCAGAGACTTGAAGCACAGAACTTCTACAGACCTGTAAACAGGGACATCCAGAAGGAATACGAGTCTTCTGGCGATTCAAGAAACATTAAGGAAATCCCTTCCGACGGCAAATGGATTGTCAAGGACATTGACATGGCGGATATCGGGTATTTTGGCGGCTGGGAAGCAGCTACGGCGAGATTCTTCTCAGATGGCGGAATATTTGACAAGATATATGATTAATCAGAATATGTGAGTGAATAGAATGAAAGGTCACACTTAACTGGCTTTAGGCTGGTTGGGGGGTGACCTTTTTAACACCCCTTCGTAAGCAGCTTCTTATAAGTCCCGTCGATGCCAATTGCGCCAAGCGGAGCAGTAACTATAATTGCAAGGACGGCAACAGACAGCACAATCTGTCCGCAAGGCAGTCCGGCGGCGAGAGGTACAGAGCCAATGGCGGCCTGGACAGTTGCTTTAGGAAGATATGCAATGACGCAGAAAAGGCGTTCCTTCCATGTAAGGTCTGTCTTAACAGTGCATAGGAGAACTCCGGCTGCCCTGAAAACAAGAGCAGCAAGAATCATGAGTAAGGCTGGAAGCCCGGCTTTAAGTGTGTAGCGGATATCGACAGCCGCGCCGACAAGCACGAACAATATTACTTCAGCAGCGAGCCACAGCTTGCCGAATTTCTCGGATAGACGGGCTGATACGTCAGGAACACATTTGAACTTAAGAGTACATGCCATAGCGACAACGGCAAGAAGTCCGGAAACAGACACTTTACCTTCAAGCCAGCCCTCAATTGCGATAAGAAGGAAAGAAAAGCCAAGCACGATAATAACCTTCATGCTGTTTCTTACAGTATGCTTGCGGGCGTATGATGTTTCAAAGAACAGGTACAATCCCAAGCCGGTCACTATACCAAGAATTATGCCGAGTATAATAGACACAGGGATGTTTATGAAATCCATGACATTTGCCTTGCCACCCTGTGCCACATTTAAAAATGTTGTGAATAACACTATTACAAATATGTCATCGCAGGAAGCGCCAGACAGTATCATCTGGGGGATTGCCTTGTCTGTTCCGTAGCGTTTTTCAATCAGAGAAACCATGCGGGGTACGACAACCGCGGGGGAAACTGCGGCGAGGACGGCACCCATTACGGAGGCTTCGGCATGATTAATTCCAAGAATTACAGGGGCAAGCAGAATATAACCGAAGATTTCGCAGGAAGCTGGAACGAAGGACATAAGAATGGCACTTCGTCCGGCTTTTTTCAGGTCTTTTAAATCAAGCGACAGACCGGCTTTGATAAGAATAATGATAAGAGCCATTTTTCGCAGGTCAGCCGATATTGAAAGGATTGACGGGTCAAGGAAATCAAGGACATATGGTCCAAGAACAATACCGGTAACAAGCATACCGATGATTCTTGGCAGTTTCAACTTCTGGCAGATTGCGCCCATGACGAGCCCAACCAGAAAGATAAGTGATAAAGATGTCAGCATAATAAGCCTCCTTAAAAATATAGTAAATGCATTTATGAACGCAAAAAAAGCTGATGCTTCCTGCGACATAAAATCGTAGAAGTCATCAGCTTGAATAAGCAGTTTAGGTTTCCCAAGGGAGTACTTCATTCCCTTTGATATTTATAATACTTTGGGGCGGGGTTGTCAAATGTAAGAAGAATAGTATGTTAGATTATTCATTTTTAATTGCATTATACAGATTAACAATCTCGCCATCTTTCTTGGAATTCAAGAACACAGTCTGGTCAGCAGTTTTTATCATAAGTACAGGAGAGACATCTTTAAAAATGTAGAGACTGCATTTTCCATAAGTATTGCCCTTGAATCTTCCGACAAGATAGCTTTCTGTGGCACCGCCATTGGACTTGAAAAAATGGTCGTCTGGAAGCTTATCCATAAGCTTAAGTTCTATGATGTCATCAATGTTAATGCTGCTTGTGTAACCGCATGAAGACACATTTACAGTGCTTTCAGTAGTCTTAATATCAATAGTGACATGCAGGAACGGCGCAAGTACAACAATTGTCCATATTAAGGTTCCTAGCAGAATTGCTGTGATTGTACCAGTGAACACCTTCGCACCGGTTCTGGCGTAGTTTAGCGAGTAGTTGGTCGAACACAGCCTGTCGGGTACGAAAAGGTGCGGGTCATTAGGATTGTAGTAAAATCCAGTCTTCCAGTAGTCATCATCATCAACAAATACCGGCTGTGTGTCAGCCTTAAGCATTTCGTTCTTTCTGTTGCGTGCAAGAATAAGAATGACAGTGAGCGTGCAGCCGCTTAACAACTGCAGAATAATGTACATCCAGAAACTTAAGTCTCCAACAGTATCCTGAATAATACACATTAATACAAATGTTATCCATGCCACGAAGTTAAGAAGTGACATTACAAGCATTGCTGAAGCAATGTATTTCTTCATAGTCATATTAACAATGTTGTTAATGTCCGAATTAAGGCTGTATGCCTGATTCTGTCGTCTGTTCATATAAATATGGAACACAAACCCGAATACTGAAACTATGACAGTACATATTGCAAATACAATAATCATAGAAAAATACGCTCTGTCTGTCCATGAATAGAATGGAATCAGTGCCAGCAGTTCTGCGGCAATTATGAGGATGTGGTATCTGAAGCTGATGGGGGTTGTGTCAGCATTTGCACAGGCACGCGTATCAATAAAGACCTTCTGTTTCTGGGATTCAACAAACCAGCCATTCTGTATCTTTAACAGATACATTTTCCGATGCGCTGAAAGCTGGATATACATAATTCCGAAAACGAACACGAGAATCCAGATTGTATACATAATAACGAAAATGATTATGTTCACAAAATTAAGAAAGCATATGGCTATTGAGAGTACTGCATTGATATTCTGAAAATATTTCATGCTTTTCTTAAAGCGTGTCATAAGTCGGGTGACATCGTCATCGTTAACATGGTCGCCTGGAATGTGGACTCCGATAAGCATTCCATTGTTGTATCGGTAGTTGGATTCATATGCAAATCTCATGATCAGTACTGTGAACATGTTGCATACGAAGAATAGCATAAACATTGCGATTTTCATAAGGAAACCTCCTTGTATAGTGGGTCTGTGTGTGTTAATGCATGTGTGAATACAGGCGTGTTACATTGTGCAGGGATTCATTTTGGAATAAATGTTTTCGCACATTTTTAAGAATTCTTCCTTGTCCATTCCGGTAATGCTTGCTTCTGCTGACAGCAGCTCCAGCTCCGATTCAAGCTTTTCCCTGAATTCAATATCCATATTAATATTCTCAGCGACAAATGCACCAAGCCTTCTATCAGTTTTAATAAAGCCTTCAGCTTTAAGAATCTGGTAAGTTTTATTGACGGTCATTGTATTAACGCCTGCGTCAGAAGCAAGCTGTCTGACAGTCGGTAGTTTCTCGCCAGCCTTAAGTTCTCCCTTGCCGATTCCTTTAACAATCTGATTCCTTAACTGCACATATATGGGTGTGTCGCTCGCAAAATCAAGTTCAATAACCATGTGAAGCTCCTTTCTGTAAAGAGAGGTGATTTTTGTCTTACTTGTATTATATATAGTAATGCAGATGAGACAAGAAGTCAAGAGGGCAGGGTGAGGATAATCATAGGCATGAGATAATATTTGGGAAATGCCTACGCAAGCTAAGAAAACAAGATGTTTAGTAGGTTTACTAAGAAAAAAAGCGTTCCGAAGGAAACAGGCATCAGGAAACAACTAGAAATTCTAAAACACTATTGACATATAAACATAGTAGGTATATAATCTGCAACATAGTAACATATTAAATTAGTAGGAATTAAAAAACAACAAGCACTTCAAGGACGGCGGAGTGTTCGACAAGATATATGAGAAGAAGTGATTAAGGGAAGGGGAAACGACAGAATGAAAGAGAAGAAAAGAAAGAAAAAAAGAGTAATACCGGGCTTTGGTCTTTCATTTGGAATAACAATTGCTATGTTAGGAATCATTGTTGTTATCCCTTTATGTACCCTTGTGATATTCTCGGCAAAGCTGTCGTTTACGGAATTCATAACGACAGTCACAAGACCGAGAGTGTTATCAAGCTACAGAGTAAGTCTTGAGACAGCGTTAATTGCGGCACTTATAGATGCTGTGATGGGAACTATACTTGCATGGGTTCTTGTAAGATATAATTCCCGGGAAAGCAGATTATGAATGGAATAATAGAACTTCCATTTGCGCTGCCGACAGCCGTTGCGGGTATAGCACTCACACATCTGACAACAACCAACGGCTGGCTTGGCGCATTCTTTGCAAAATTCGGAATAAAGATTGCATATACAAGGCTGGGAATCATATTTGCACTCATATTCGTTGGAATACCATTCGTAGTGAGGGCTGTCCAGCCGGTGCTAGAAAAGGTGGATATCCAGTACGAGGAGGCAGCCAACATGCTTGGCGCAACCAACAGACAGACAGTATACAGAGTAATACTTCCAGAGATACTTCCGGCACTTATCGGCGGATTTACAATGTCATTTGCAAGAGGTCTTGGTGAATACGGAAGTGTCGTATTCATAGCAGGAAATACACCTTATGAGACAGAGATAGCACCGCTTATGATTATGTCAAAATTACAGGAATATGACTATGCAAGTGCAACATCAATAGCGCTAGTAATGCTTTTCATCGCATTTATTATTCTCTTTATAAATGCAGTGTTACAGAGCAGGACATCGAAGATTGTAAGTGGAATTTCATAGAAAGGGGTTAGCGTATGAACATCAGAAAAGATTCAGGTCCGTTAAAATGGATTCTAATAGGTATAAGTGTGTTGTTTTTATTTGTGATGCTTATTCTGCCCCTCAGCTATGTAATGTATACAGCATTTTCTAAGGGCATAAAGGTGTTTCTGGCAGCTGTTACCGACAAATACGCACTTCATTCAATCAAGCTGACAATAGAAGTTTCACTTATCGCTGTTGTGTGTAACACATTTTTTGGAATATTTGCTTCATGGCTTATTACGAAATTCCAGTTTAAGGGTAAGAAGATTATATCTACTTTAATAGATTTACCACTCACTGTTTCGCCGATTATAGCAGGTCTTATATATGTGCTTACATTCGGTAGACAGAGTTTTATATATCCATATCTTAAGGCTATGGGAGTAAGAATTATATTCGCAGTTCCGGGTATCGTGCTTGCGACTATATTTGTAACGTTTCCATTCATATCAAGGGAGCTGATACCGGTTCTTACATCGCAGGGAACTGATGAGGAAGAAGCTGCGGCACTTATGGGTGCCAATGGCTGGACTATATTCTGGAAGGTTACATTCCCACATATCAAATGGCCGCTTCTCTACGGTATTGTACTGTGTACAGCGAGAGCAATGGGGGAGTTCGGCGCGGTATCCGTTCTATCGGGACATTTGCGCGGAAGAACTAACACGATGCCGTTGTATATTGAGCTTCTATATCAGGGATATGATTTTACGGGAGCATTTGCAGTATCAGCAATTCTTGTGCTGATGGCGGTTATTATACTTGTGCTTCGAAGTGTACTTGAATACAAGGGGCAGCAGGCAGCTAAGGCGGAGAAAGAGCAGCAGGAAGGATAGAAACGCACTACAACAGAAAGGCGGAACAGATTATGGCAGAATTACAGCAGGATACAGAAAAATATGTAGAGCTTCGTAATATCAATAAGACATATGGCACATTTAAAGCCTCGAATAATATTAATCTCGGAATTGGGAAGGGTAAGCTTATTGCATTGCTTGGACCTAGCGGAAGCGGCAAAACTACCATCTTAAGAATGATAGCAGGTCTTGAGACTGCGGATTCAGGTGATATTATTATTGATGGCAAGGTTGTTAATGATGTGCCGGCAAGTAAGCGTGGAATAGGCTTTGTTTTCCAGAACTACGCACTTTTCAGATATATGACAGTGTATGATAACATTGCATTTGGATTAAAGGTTAATAAATGGAAAAAATCGGACATTAAGAAACGTGTTGATGAGCTTATTGAGCTTGTAGGACTTTCAGGCATGGCGAAAAGATACCCTAGCCAGTTATCAGGCGGACAGAGGCAGAGAGTAGCATTTGCAAGGGCATTAGCACCTAATCCGGAGCTTCTGCTTCTTGATGAACCATTTGCAGCAATTGATGCGAAGGTAAGACAGGAGTTAAGAAGCTGGCTTCGTGACATGATTACAAAGGTTGGAATCACAAGTATATTCGTTACACATGACCAGGATGAGGCAATTGAGGTTGCTGATGAAATTATTGTCACTAACAAGGGTCATATAGAGCAGATTGGAACGCCAAGACAGATATACAGAGAGCCTGAGACAGCATTTATGGCGGAATTCATGGGACATCCGGTACATGTTGACCGGATTAATAAGATTAAAGGTTTTAACCAGCTTGACGATTCTGTTAAGGCGGTATTAAGACCTGAGAATGTCAACATCACAAGGCTTGATGAGAAGGTTGATTCAGCCGCTTCTGTTGAAAAGGGCGTGGTTGTAGGCAAGCTTTTCATGGGAAAGGAAGTCGAGATAACTGTCAATGTCAACGGCATAGAGGTTGTCGGGACAAGAAATGTAGAGGAAGCTCCGATAAAGAAGGGTGAGGAAGTAAATGTATTTATTCACAGGGCATTTACTTACGGCGCAGATGGAATTGTCAACATTGTTGAAAATGCAAATAAGTTTGAAGACTGGATGGTTATCTAAAATACTTAACAAAATTAAATATAATTGATTTGATATATTTAAAATATGTGAAACACACCTGATTTTATTAAAAAATTTAAAGAAAATTAACAAACTTTTAATTTTGTTATTGACAAATTACTTACAAAGGAATATTTTAATGTACAAATCAACAGTCAAATGCGAAGAACAGGAAATGACTTCTTCATATCACCGCTCACAGAAAGCCGTCAGTTGATGAGAGACGGCAGCAAGGAATGATTAAGCCCTCACCTGCAAGCAGTTCTGGTGAAAGACAGGCAGATGTCTAGTAGTTGGAACCGGTACCCATCGTTAAAAGGGCATGCCATAAGGTTGAAATTGCTGAGTGGCAGTAGAGTGGTCGGAGTATCCGGCAAGCAAAGTGGTAACGCGGAAGTAGAAATAATATACCTTCGTCTTTGCACATAATCCAGTGATGGATTAGTGCATCGACGAAGGTTTTTTTGTGCGAGTAGCGATGAGGATGGAACAACGGGAATTTGATGTATGCTTGTATACAATCAGATTCATGTTGGAACATCCGAGGAGCACCGCGACAATGTCAGAACGCAGTTCTGACATATGAGCTACGAGCTATGGAAGCACTGAGAATCATAGCACCGCTTCCACTGCGTTTGACTGGTGAAATATATTTTTATAGGAGAGTGACATTATGAACACATTAGTAATCGTGCTTATCGCGGCAGTTGTACTTTTTGGTGCATACATGGTTTATGGTCGTTGGTTAGCAAAGAAATGGGGTATCGACCCTAAGGCAGAGACACCAGCCGTTAAATATAACGACGGTAAAGATTTCGTTCCAACTAATGGCTGGACTGTTTTCAGTCATCAGTTCTCATCAATTGCAGGAGCAGGTCCTGTAACAGGTGCTATTCAGGCAGCAGCATTTGGATGGTTACCAGTTTTACTCTGGATCCTCATCGGTGGTGTATTCTTCGGAGCAGTTACAGACTTTGGTGCACTTTATGCCTCAGTTAAGAATGAAGGTAAGTCAATGGGTATGATTATTGAGAAGTACATCGGTAAGTTTGGCCGTAAGATTTTCTTACTTTTCTGCTGGTTATTTACACTTATCGTTATCGCAGCATTTGCAGATATGGTTGCAGGTACATTTAATGCTTATACAGTAAATGCTGATGGTGCTACTGTTTTATCAGCAGTTGCTAAGACAAATGGTTCAGCCGGTATGGTATCTATCATGTTTATGGTATTTGCCGTAGTATTTGGTCTTATCCAGAAGAATTTAAAGCTTTCAGGCTGGAAAGAAGCAGTGCTTGGTATTGTGTTTATTATCGCAGCATTTGCTGTTGGTATGTTTTTCCCACTTGAGTTCAACAAAGATGTATGGAGTTATATCACATTTGTATATATCTTCTTCGCTGCAGTTATGCCAATGTGGTTAATGAAGCAGCCTCGTGACTATATGACAACATTCATGTTTATCTGCATGATTGTAGGTGCAGCAGTTGGTCTTGTAGTTGCACATCCTTCAATGAATCTTCCTGTATATACAGGATTCAACAATGCAAAGCTTGGAACAATGTTCCCAATTCTTTTCGTAACTGTTGCATGTGGTGCTGTTTCTGGTTTCCACAGCCTTGTATCTTCTGGTACATCTTCTAAGACAGTTAATAACGAGAAGGATATGCTTAAGGTTGGTTACGGCGCAATGGTACTTGAGAGTTTACTTGCAGTACTTGCCCTTTGTGTTGCTGGTGCAGCTGCTACTAACGGAGCACTTCCAGCTAAGACACCATTCGCAATCTTCAGCAGTGGTGTAGCAGGATTCTTTGAAATGTTTGGTGTTCCAGTACATTTTGCAACAGTATTCATGACAATGTGTGTATCTGCTCTTGCTCTTACATCACTTGATGCAGTTGCCCGTATCGGTCGTATGAGTTTCCAGGAACTCTTCAGCGTAGATGATATGGAACATGCAGAAGGATGGAGAAAGTTATTCTGTAATACATACTTCTCAACAGTTGTAACATTGGTATGTGGATTCATCCTTACTAAGATTGGATATGCAAATATCTGGCCATTATTCGGTTCAGCTAACCAGTTATTAAGTGCTCTTGTAATTCTTACACTCTGCGTATTCTTAAAGGTTACAGGACGAAGCAACAAAATGCTTTTCCCTCCTCTTATCATCATGCTTTGTGTAACATTTACAGCACTTGTACAGAGAACAATTGCAATGGTTAAGGCTATCAAGTTAGCAGCATCTGTTACAATTCCTGCTGGACAGACATCTTGGGGAAGCGTATTCATCGCTAACGGACTTCAGCTTATAATTGCTATACTCCTTATTGTACTTGGTGTAATCATCGTAGTTAACTCAGTAAAGAGCTATGCAAAGAGCGAGAAGAACTCTGAGAAGACAGCAGCTTAATTAGTCATTAAATATGTATGACGCAGGATATGTTAGTGGTACAGGCTTTCATGATTCCTGAGCTTAGTGGTAGTAAATGCCGCTATATACAGAGTTTTTTACAGGGCTTGAAATCAAACGCGCTTCGCTTGAACGAGATTTCAAGCCCTGAACTTTTGTATATAGCGGCATTAACTTCCACACAGCACAGGAATAAATCAAGCCCGCGCCACTAACATATCCTGCTGATATCATATTCAATACCAATAAAATAAAACATACCGGGGCAGTTATTCTGCTCCGGTATGTTTTGTCTTATCGGAAGGTGTTCCGATTTCTTCTATTATATTGTCGTCAATCTGGATATCTGCGAGAGTGTATTGTTCTGGTGCTTCTTTTATGTTGCGGAAAACGTTACAGGTGCAGGTACTCTTTCTTATTATAATATGTCTTGCAATGGAGGCTGGTATATCTGCGCAGCCTTTATTATCATAGAACTGTGTCCATGGGTTGATGTTTATGAAGTTAAATATCTGTCCTCTGATATCTTCCAATGTAATATATTCATATATCTGTGGCGTGTCGGGACGCATTTTCAGCCAGAGCAGATTGTAACCTGAGTCGACCTTGATGTGACGCATTATTATATTCTTATTGTGTATGGATTCTGAGCCACATGTAAGGCATCCATGGCAGAATTCAAATGTGCAGTCCTCAATAATTATGCGTTCATTAGTGCCATTGTCCGGGTTACTGTCAGCAAATGGTCCTTTGCCGCCTTTTAAAGCAACTGCGTCATCATTTACATTAATTGTGCAGCCTTTAATAAGAATATCAGTGCAGGCGTCAATGTCTATTGCGTCAGTGCTAGGTGCTTTGACAGGCGCAGAGGGGCTTGTAATGCGGCAGTTAAGGTAACGTACATGAGAACATCTATATAGGTGATTAGTCCAGAACTGCGAATTACTAATGTGCAATCCGGCAACAGTAACATTGGTACATCTTTCCATATAGATAAGCCTTGCACGCTGTTCGTCTTTGTTGGTGCAGTCGGGATTCCAGGTTCTTCGCTGCCAGAAGGCTTTCCAGCTTCGTAAGCCGTTACCGTCTATCGTTCCATTACCGCACAATGTAAAGCCATCAATTCCAGAAGCGTTGATAAGTGCGGCAAAATACAGACAGGTTTCACCTTCTATTCTTGTTTCACAGACCGGATAATCGCTGATGTCGTCACTTCCCATAAGTGTTGCATCGTCTTCAATATATAGATTAACTCCCTGTCTGAAAAATAAAGCTCCAGTCATGTATGTACCATGCGGAATAACGATTACACCGCCACCAGCATTGTATACAAGGTCTATCAGCTTCTGGAAATTAGCAGTGTATATTCTGCCGTCATCATGTATACCATAATCTGTAATAATATATTGCTTTCCCAGTTTGGTGAGTTCTGGAATGCTGGTATTGTGAAACCAGCCATCGACGGGCGTTCCGTCTGGGAAAATGTCTGAATGTATAGTGCACATATTTATAACCCCGTTTCTATTTGTTAGAAAATATGATAAATGTTTTGCAGACAAATCACAATATTTTATGGAAAATATTGTGATTTTATGAGCGTTTATTCATTCTTTAATTTGAACCGGATAGACGCTTTTTGTCCGGTTTCAAAAAATGAAAAAATTTACATTTTCGAAACCGGGGCCATATGAAAATCATTACATGAGATGCATAATTCTTCCTGTTTTCCACATACTACCCATACATTATAAATTATGGAAAGTATGTAAAAATCAGGAGGAATTATTAATATGAAAGCCACAGGAATTGTAAGAAGGATAGATGATTTAGGCAGAATTGTCATTCCAAAGGAGATAAGAAGGACACTTCATATAAGGGAAACTGACCCGATGGAGATATTTACGGATGCCGAGGGGCAGATTATCTTGAAAAAATATTCCCCGATAGGGGATATTAGCACATTTGCAGGAAAATATGCAGAATCACTGTCGGATGCGACCGGAATGACAGTATGTATAACTGACAGGGAACAGGTTATTGCTGCATCAGGTGACGATAAGAAGAATCTGATGAATAAGCCTGTCACAAAGGAGCTTAATCAGGCGATGGAGGGAAGATGTACCATTGCTGCAGGTGAAGGAGAGGATGGCTTTGTGAAAATCACTGATGAGGCGCAGTTTAAGCAGGAAATTATGTATCCGATAATATGTCAGGGAGATGTTTTAGGTACTGTGCTTATGATGTCTATTGACATGAAGCCAAAGTTTACAGATAATGAAAAGAAAATGGTAAAGACGGCGGCTAACTTTTTAGGAAAGTACATGGAATCGTAGATGACTTGAGGCGGACTGGTTATACTTAAGGGATAGCAGGCTGGATTTACTAATGGATTAAGGAGAAGAACATGAGATTAGATAAATATTTAAAAGTATCAAGACTTATAAAGAGAAGGACTGTTGCCAACGATGCATGTGATGCAGGAAGAGTAATGGTTAATGACAAGGTTGTGAAGGCATCTTATGATGTTAAAGTCGGAGACATTATTGAAATCCAGTTTGGTAACAAAAATGTAAGAGCAAGGGTTACAGATGTCAAGGATACTGTTAAGAAAGAAGAAGCAAAGGAAATGTTTGAATATCTTTAATTCAAAGTACCTGTAATCATATATTGTGGTCATGCATATATTCTCATATAACGGAATGTCTATAAGGAGGTTATATGGAGGAGAAGGTCAGGGTAAGAAGACCACACAGACTGAATATGGAGGACCGTAAAAGAATTGATTTTACAGGAATAACGGATGTTGTTTCATTTGACCCGGTAAAGGTTGTGCTGGAATCAGATTACGGTCATATTACAATAAAGGGCGATGGTCTGCATGTAAACCGCCTATCAATCGAGAAGGGCGAGTTAGATATTGATGGAAGAGTTGATTCTATCTGCTATTCTGAATCTGGCATGAAGACGAAACAAGATTCATTCATGAGCAGGCTGCTCAGATGATAAGCCGTGTAATAGTGTGGGAGCTTTATGCACTGGCAGTGAGTTTCTTCAGAGGAGTATTACTTGCGTGGGTGTATGATAATATAAGAGTTTACAGAAGAATAATAAGACATAAAACAATAGTATTTATGAGCATAGAAGACATTGTATATGGAATATATGCAGGAATAAGTGTTTTTCTGATGTGTTTTAAAGTGTCAGATGGTATTATCCGCGGATTTATAATTATGGGAATAGCATCTGGTGCATTTCTTTACTTTAGATTCATCAGTGTGTTGTATATCCGATGGACAGTGAAGATTATAAAATTTTTACTAAAACCGGTATGTTTTATATTGAAAAATGTAGTCCATATTATTACAATACCAGTTAGAAACCTTAAAAGATATATAGAGCACAGGAATAAGATGCGTAAGAAGGATTCACAAGGGTGAGGATATATGAAATTAGAATCAAGAAGAGAGCGTGCAGAAAGGCTTAAAAGGCAGAGACGTTCAGCACTTGCAGGAATGGCTATTGCTATTGTTGTAGTTGTTGCACTTGGTATTGTTCTGTGGAGAGGCAAAACAGGACTTGTTGCGAAGAATGCTGACTATGAGGCACAGATAACAGAACTACAGTCACAGATAGATGATGAGAATAAAAGAAGTGATGAACTCTCAGAATATGAGAAGTACGTCAAGACGAAGAAGTTCGTGGAGGAGATTGCTAAGAACAAGTTCGGGCTTATATATCCAGATGAACTGATATTCAAGCCTAATAACAAGTAACATTTATAATAACGGATATTATGTCGGAGCAGGAAGATTTTATAAGACTTTCATGCTTCGACATTTTATTTATATGCAGTCATATATACTTCACATTGGTGTAGTGCCGGAAAGGAAGTGGATATGAATGAAACATACATATAAAGATGCCGGATATACATATACTATTAACCGTCTGCAGGAAACAGCCAGAACATTCAGGAATCTTGGCGACGCATACGGGGAGACCAACCAGAAGCAGAATGGATTTAAGAGACAGTTAATTCTTGTTGCTGACATATTAGAGGAATGTGTTGCAATGAATCTTAACGCCAGAGTGCCCGAAAACAGGAGTACAGGCAGCTTGAGCGCAAATGTATGGCAATGGGAATTTCAGTTAAGGATATAAAAGTAGTTGATGGAAAGAGACGCGAGATACTTGTAACTGCGAAAACATTTATGAAAGGATGCGTGTCTGAGAGGGTGTTGCGAGAGGCTGTGTCTGATGTGTTCAAGGTGAGGTTCTTTTCTAATCAGGATAACAGGGTGATTATAAATGAAGAGCCTAACCAGTATGTGTTCTATCAGGAGGATCGTTTCAGGATTCTTTCCGGTATGGCAAGAAAATGTAAAGAAGCAGAGAATACGAGTGGGGATAATTTCTTATTAAAAAGGCTTGGCTGTGGGAAAATGGTTGCGGCAATTGCGGATGGCTGCGGAAGCGGAAGAAGAGCGTTTGCGGAGAGCAGAATGGTGATTGAACTTATGGAAAACTGCATAGAAGCTGGCTTTGAGGAAAAGACGGCAATTGATTTGATTAATTCAGCGTATATTGCAGGAACAACATTTAACAATCCTGTTACTATGGATATGAGCGTTATTGACTGTCAGGCAGGTGTTATTAACTGCATAAGCTTGGGGCTGTGTCTACATTTATTAAGAGGGACAACTGGGTTGAGATTATTAAGTCGACGACGCTGCCAATGGGCGTGCTTGACCAGGTGGATTATGACTGTACAACTAAGAAACTGTATGATGGAAATTATATTATAATGATAAGCGACGGAGTGCTTGATAATTTGTCCGGAGTCAACAAGGAGGAGCAGATGGTGGAGATTATTAATAATATAAATGTTAAGAAGCCGGCAAGCATTGCAAAGAAGATTCTTGAGATGTCACTGAAGAATCATAATATGGAGGCTTTTGATGATTGTACTGTTATGGTTCTTGGAGTGTTTGACACATATGTGAACGTATAATATAATTCTCGCATGAATGAAATTATAGATAAGATTTACAGATATATTGAACAGAATAATATGCTTACGGACTGCGAAAGAGTGGTTGTCGGACTTTCAGGTGGCGCTGATTCTGTGTGTCTGCTTATGGTGCTTAAGGGGTATATAGAGAGGAAGCATCTACAGACAGAATTATGTGCGGTGCATGTCAATCATGGCATAAGGCAGGAGGCTGGAGATGATGAGGAGTTTGCCAGAGCCTTGTGTGAACGCATGGGTGTTGAATTCATGGCGTATCATATAGATGCTGCCGGGCTTGCAAAGCAGCTTGGAATGAGTGTTGAGGAAGCAGGAAGAAAAGAACGATACCGTATATTCAATGAGGCATGTAAAGAGTGTAATGCAAGGATTGCGGTTGCACATCATATGAATGACCAGGCAGAAACAGTTCTTATGAATCTTTCACGCGGAACCTCACTTAAAGGAATAGGTGGAATCAGACCGGTAAGGGATAATATTATAAGGCCTCTGCTTTCAGTGACGAGAGCTGAGGTTGAGGAAGTGCTGAAAGGTTTTAACCAGCCATATGTTATAGATGCAACGAATCTGTGCAATGATTATACACGTAATTCTTTAAGAAATGTGGTTATTCCTTATATGACTGACAATATTAATTCACATACTGTTGAGAATATTGCCAGTGCTGCCAGTGAGCTGCAGCAGGATTTTGATTTTATTGAGTCAGAAGCGGACAAGGCTTATAACAAGTATGTTACTGAAGGAGATAATGTAGTTATTAAGCTGGATGGAGAAGAATTTGCAGGACTTCATGAAGTTATAAGAAGACGAGTTATCTACAGGGCAGTATATTATCTTACAAAAACTGCCAAGGATATATATAAGATACATGTCAATGCTGTTGATGCACTTGTTGGAAAGACAGTTGGCAGCAGTGCTGATATATGTTATGGCTTATGTGCTGTAAGAGAATATGACGATATTGTGGTTAGCAGTGAAAGAGTCAGCAGACAAGATAAGAATGAGCCACTGGAAGAATATGAACTTTCGGACGATGATATTGAAAAGCTTAAGGCTGGGCAGAAAGTAACAATTCAGGAAAATATTTATTATAATAATGAAACACTACAGATGAAAAGTGTGCAGATTGAGTTGTCACTTCATTCTAATTATGAAAAAAATCGAAATTACGCTAATAGCCGCTATGCTAAAGCCTTTGATTATGATAAAATATCAGGAAAGCCATGCATTAGAAAACGTATGGCTGGAGACAGAATTGTTATTAACAGAGAAGGAAATCAGCGCAAGCTAAAGAATGAATTTATTGACCGTAAAGTGCCGGAGAATATGAGGGACAATGTGCTTCTTGTATGTGATGATACCGGAGTTTTATGGGCTGTGGGGGTGCGACGAAGTGAACGTGCCCTGATTGATGATAATACACAGAATGTGCTGGAAGTAACTATACAGAAGAGAGAATATTAAGGTTGACAAAGGAGAGAAACGATGAAAGAACCATTTATCAGTGTCCTTATATCTGAGGAGAAGCTTAATGAAAGAATTGCACAGCTTGGAGAGCAGATAAGTAAAGACTATGAGGGTAAGGAGGTTAAACTTATTTGTATTCTTAAGGGAAGTATTATATTTACATGCGAGCTTGCCAAGAGAATTACTGTACCTGTTAAGTTTGATTTTATGCAGGTATCAAGTTATGGAAGCGGGACATCATCAAGCGGTCAGATTAAGATTAAGAAGGACCTTGATGAGAGCATTGAAGGAGAGCATGTTATTGTTATTGAAGATATTATCGATTCGGGTAATACACTGGCAAGACTTATGCCTATGTTAAAGGAGAGAAAGCCAGCAGATATATGTGTATGTACTCTGCTTGATAAGCCTGAGAGAAGAGAAGTTGAGGTTGAGGTTAAGTATAACGGCTTTAACATTCCTGACGAATTTGTTGTAGGATATGGCCTTGACTATGATCAGAGCTACAGAAATCTTCCATATGTTGGAGTTTTACATCTTGATGGAGAGGCATAATTAAATAAGGAGGAAGTGATGGATACTAAGAAAAGAAAATCTGGAGGATTTGGAAGCATTTTCTTCATGATTATTATAATTGGTATTATTTGGGCTGTAATTGCTCAGATGAGCCAGAGAACAAGTACTTATAAGTATAAAGATTTTGTATCTGACTTAAAGGATGACAAGGTAACAAGTGTTATTATCAGCCAGAATGCAGAAGTTCCAACCGGTACACTTACAATTACATTCTCTGATGGAAGCAGAGACTCACTTAATGTGTCTGATGTTGTTTCTGTTCAGGAGCTGCTCGACAATAAGGGAGTTGAGTATACTCTTAAGGATGTTAAGAGAGACAGTATCTGGATGACAACTATTCTGCCATTTGGTATGTGCCTTATCGTTGTTGTTGCACTTATGATGATGATGACAAGACAGGCCGGTGGTGGTGGTAACGCCAAGATGATGAATTTTGGTAAGAGCCGTGCGAGAATGATAAGTGGTGATGCCAATAAGGTTACATTTAAGGATGTAGCCGGACTTAATGAAGAGAAAGAGGAACTTGAAGAGATTGTAGATTTCCTTAAAGACCCTGTAAAATACACTAACCTTGGAGCGAGAATTCCTAAGGGTGTTATTCTTACAGGTCCTCCGGGAACAGGTAAGACTCTTCTTGCCAAAGCTGTTGCGGGTGAAGCGGGAGTACCTTTCTTTAGCATATCGGGTTCTGATTTTGTTGAGATGTTCGTTGGTGTCGGTGCATCAAGAGTAAGAGATATGTTTGAGGAGGCTAAGAAGAATGCCCCTTGTATCATATTTATTGACGAGATTGATGCTGTTGCAAGACGAAGAGGAACTGGTATGGGTGGCGGACATGATGAGAGAGAGCAGACTCTTAACCAGATGCTTGTAGAGATGGATGGTTTCGGAGTTAATGAAGGAATTATCGTTATGGCGGCTACTAACAGAGTTGATATTCTTGATCCTGCTATATTAAGACCAGGTCGTTTCGACAGAAAGGTAGTCGTAGGCAGACCTGATGTAAGAGGTCGTCTTGAGATTCTTAATGTCCATGCAGCCAAGAAGCCATTAGGTGATGATGTTGATCTTGAGAGCCTTGCAAGAACTACAGCAGGCTTTACAGG
This sequence comes from Eubacterium sp. AM49-13BH, assembly GCF_003464165.1. Lineage (GTDB taxonomy): Bacteria > Bacillota > Clostridia > Lachnospirales > Lachnospiraceae > Lachnospira. The sequence continues at coordinate 23,200 of NZ_QSEK01000004.1, forward strand.
TGCAGATCTTGAGAATATTCTTAATGAAGCCGCTATTAATGCAGCCAAGAGCAAGAGAAAGTTCATTACTAACGCAGATGTCAATTATGCATTTGTAAAGGTTGGAATTGGCGTTGAGAAGAGAAGCAAGATTATATCAGAGAAAGAAAAGAAAATTACAGCATACCACGAATCAGGTCATGCAATTCTTTTCCATGTACTTCCTGATGTCGGACCTGTACACACTATCTCTATTATTCCAACAGGAATGGGAGCAGCAGGTTATACAATGCCACTTCCTGAGAAGGATGAAATGTTTAATACCAAGGGTAAGATGTTACAGAATATTATTGTAAGCCTTGGTGGACGAGTTGCTGAGGAGCTGATATTTGATGATATTACAACAGGTGCGTCACAGGATATCAAGCAGGCAACTGCGACAGCAAGAGATATGGTTACCAAGTATGGCTTCTCTGACAGACTTGGTCTTATCAATTATGCAAGCAGTGATGAAGATGAGGTATTCATTGGAAGAGACCTTGCACATACAAGACCATATGGCGAGGATATTGCTACAGCCATTGATGAAGAGGTTAAGAACATTATTGATGACTGTTATGCACAGGCTAAGAAGATAATATCTGAGCATATGGATGTATTAGAGAAGAGTTCAGAACTTCTTCTTGAAAAAGAAAAGGTAACAAGAGAAGAATTTGAAGCGCTTTTTGATAATGGAAGCGGTACAGATGATGATGGTATTATGGGAACAACAATTGTATAGTAAATATGCACAAAAATTTTGAATAAATTTAGTGATGTTTGTGAACACTTATTGAGGGAAATAAGATATTATAATTAATGTAAAAACCCCCAATACATTATAGATAAAGCAGTAATGCTTATCGAAAAGAAATACCTTCTCTGAAAAAGGCAGTCACCCCATGGCTGCCTTTTTTGCTACCCATAAAAGCCTTTTTGCTTGCTAAATTGTACTTTTAGATATAAAATCAGAATAGTATATGCTAAGGAGGATTCTCTATGAGAATAACCGAGGAAATGGGAAACTTAGCTGCCTGGGAAAAACGTATTTTTTATACATGCAGTGCAAGGCCGACGCTACATCCAAGAGCGTTGTTTTCGGATGTTACTAATGATTACAGAAGTCCGGCAGAGCCAATGCCTGGAGATGAAGTAACGATACGACTGCGTACTGGCAGATATAATGTAGATAAAGCATATCTTGTTGTTGATAATGTCGAGCATGTTATGACAAGAGTCAGAAGCGAGAGTATGTTTGATTATTATGAGGCTAAGATTAATGTTGGAACAGAGAAAATGTATTATTATTTCCGCGTTGAGCTTGGCAGGACAGTGTGTTTTTACAACCAGATTGGAGCAATTAAGGATCTTAACGAATATTATAATTTTCAGATCACACCAGGATTTAAGACACCAGAGTGGGCAAAGGGTGCAGTTATGTACCAGATATTTGTTGACAGATTCTATAATGGAGATAAGAGTAATGATGTGCTTGATGATGAATATAACTATATAGGGGAGCATGTCTGTCAGGTTAAAGACTGGAATAAGTATCCTGCACAGATGGGAATAAGAGAGTTTTATGGAGGCGACCTGCAGGGTGTACTTGATAAGCTTGATTATTTACAGGATTTGGGCGTTGAAGTTATATATTTTAATCCTTTGTTTGTATCCCCATCTAATCACAAGTATGATATACAGGATTATGATTATATTGATCCACATTTTGGAAAGATTGTCGAGGACGAGGGAGAACTTTTAAGACCGGGAGACAATGACAATACACATGCTACAAGATATATTAACAGAGTTACTAGAAAGGCTAATCTTGAAGCAAGCAATGAGTTCTTTGCCAAAGTAGTAGAGGAAATTCATGCAAGAGGCATGAAGGTTATCATAGATGGTGTATTTAATCACTGTGGTTCCTTTAATAAATGGATGGATAAAGAACACATTTATAGAGACAGCACTGATGAGTATGAGCCGGGAGCATACGAGAAGTATGAGAGTCCTTATCATAATTTCTTCAAGTTCTTCTCAAACCAGTGGCCGGATAATAATTCATATGATGGCTGGTGGGGGCATGATACTCTTCCTAAGCTCAATTATGAAGGGTCTAAGGAGCTTGAGGAGTATATTCTTTCTATCGGAAGAAAATGGGTTTCAGCTCCTTATAATGTAGATGGTTGGAGACTGGATGTAGCTGCCGACCTTGGATACAGCCCAGAATATAATCATTATTTCTGGAAGAGATTCCGTGAGGAAGTAAAGAAGGCTAATCCTGACGCGGTTATTCTTGCAGAACATTATGGAGACCCATATAGCTGGTTACAGGGTGATGAATGGGATACTGTAATGAATTATGATGCTTTTATGGAACCTATAACATGGTTTCTGACAGGTATGGAGAAGCATAGTGATGAGGCAAGACCTGATAAATATGGTAATCCGGATTATTTCTTTGGAGCGATGCATCATAATATGGCAAGAATGGGTGGACAGAGCACATCGATATCTATGAATGAGCTGTCTAATCATGATCATTCGAGATTCTTAACCAGAACTAACAGAACAGTTGGAAGAACTAACACGCTTGGACCTGAAGCTGCCAATAATAATATTAATAAGTCAGTATTTAAGGAGGCAGTTGTTATTCAGATGACATGGCCTGGTGCACCTACAGTGTATTATGGAGATGAAGCGGGAGTATGTGGCTTTACAGATCCTGATAATAGAAGAACTTATCCTTGGGGCCAGGAGGATAAGGAACTTATTGATTTTCATAAGGCAGTAATAAGAATGCATAAAGAGAACGAAGTATTAAGAACGGGCTCATATAAATCATTGTATTCAGCTTATAATGTTATTGCATATGGACGATTTAGCAAAGATGATGCAGCAATTATTATTATTAATAATAATGAGGATGAGGTAAGGGCGAAGATTCCTGCGTGGGAAGTCGGACTTGGGTTTGATGATGATGTGGAACAGCTTATGGTTACATTTGAAGGAGGATACAGCACCGACAGGCTTGGGTACCATCTTCAGAATGGCTGGCTGGACATAGGCTTAAGGAAGACATCAGCAGTGGTTCTTCATAAGATGCAATGGTAAAGATGTTGTTTATGTTGTATTTGCACATGTGAATGACTAATGTTATAATACAACAGTATAGCGTCGAAACAGAAAGGAATATTTTAATGGAATCATATAATTCTAATAATGATAGACCAAAGATAAGTCTGAACCGCAAGAAAAGAATGTGGAACAGATACAGAAATTATGTTATTGGATTAATAATACTTGTAGTTGCAGTTATTATATTTGCAGTTGTACTTAAGAGTTGCAGCGGTAAGAATGGTGGCAAGGATGATAATAATACAACAGCTCCTGTAAAGCAGGAAAGCACACAGGGTGTACAGGATGAGACACAGCGTTCGGATAATTCTTCACAGGAAGCATCGCAGCAGACAACGCAGGCTGCTTCTGGAAGAAGTTTAGCTGTTTCAGGAACACCACAGAGTGAAGATTACACATCTTCAGCAGCTTACAGTAAGTCAGTATTTATCGGAGATTTCGTAGTAAGCGGAATTTCGCAGTTTGGATTTGTGGCAGATTCACAGGTTATATCATCTAATTCAATGACGAGTGACAAGCTTACAGGATATCTTGATGATATTGTATCCCAGTCACCTGATTCTGTGTATATTATGGTTGGTATTAACGACCTTAATTATGGAAGCAGATCAGTGGATGATATATATAAGTATGAGAAAGAATTTATAGAAGCTGTGAAGAGTGCCCTTCCATCAGCTAATGTATATGTTCTTTCAGTACTTCCAATAAGCCAGAGATTCGAATCTTCAAGTAAGGTCAAACAGGCTAATATTGATTCACTTAACGGCATGTTCTCAGAGAATGCATCAACACTTGGTATAACATATATCGATGTGGCAACTGTATTTAAGGATGGTTCGGGATATTTTGGATCTTCTTATACAGATAGTGGATATAATCTTAAGAGTGGCTATTATGCATTTATGCTTAATGGAATTGCAGGAGTGAAGTAATGGATTTTCATGTTATGACTTTGTTTCCTGATATGATAACAGAGGGACTTAATACAAGTATAACCGGTAGAGCTATTAAAGCTGGAGTTATGTCTGTTACCGCACATGATATCAGGGACTATTCTAATGATAAGCATTTAAAGGTAGATGATTATCCTTATGGCGGTGGTGCAGGAATGGTTATGAGAGCTGCTCCTGTATGCGACTGCTATGAGGATATTGTCAGAAGTATTGGAAAAAGGCCAAGGGTTATATATATGACCCCACAGGGATATACATTTACACAGAGTATGGCAGAGGAATTCGCAAAAGAAGACAATCTTGTTATTCTGTGTGGTCATTATGAAGGAATTGACGAGAGAGCATTGGAGAATATAGTTACGGATTATGTATCTATAGGAGATTATGTTCTTACGGGTGGAGAATTACCAGCAATGGTCGTAATTGATACAGTTTCAAGACTTGTACCAGGAGTTCTTAATAATGAGGAATCTGCTGAAACAGAGAGCTTTTCTGATGGTCTGCTAGAGTATCCGCAATATACAAGACCGGCAGATTATAATGGGAAAGCTGTTCCAGAAGTACTTTTGTCAGGACATCATGCCAACATTGAAAAGTGGAGACATGAGAAGTCTTTGGAGAGAACCAGAAAATTCAGACCTGACCTGTATGAAGCTTATATAAAGGAGCATCATGAGGAGTCGAAGTAAAATAGGGAGAGGACACTATTAATCACAAGACAGGGGTTTACTTATGGTAGATTTGATTAGATTGGAGGCTGGCAGTTTAGACCTCCTTATTGATGAGAAAATGACTATTGTAACAATGGATAAAAACTTCGAAGTTATTTCGGGTAATAAGGCCATGCTCATATATACAAGATATATTCATCCTGATGATGTCAGCAGATTTACGGATGCTATCAGAGATTGCAGTGAAGTAAGCAAATATATTGTTATAAGAATGCTATATCAGACAGGTGAATATCACTGGATGCTTACTAGAATTATAGATGGCGGCGTATCTGAGGAGAGAGGACATCTGTATAGAATAAGCATCATTGATACGGCATCAATAACATCACAGATAGATGATCTTAATGCCAGAATGGATAGATATTCAAGTTATCTTGGAATGTGTGAGAATGTTCTTTTCTCATATGATATTATTAAGGATGACTTTAATATTTTTATGATTTCAGATGGTCAGCAAACGATGTCTTTTTATGAAGGTTCAGTAGAACATTGGAAAGATTATAAGATTAATACTGACGCACTTGATAATCAGGCAGTACAGGAGCTTGAAGCATTTATTGCAGCACTTATCAATGGAGAGAAATTCTTTAGAAGAGAGATTACAATTAGTGTGCTCAATAATATAGGAAGACTTGACAGATGTCTTGTAAGAGGTAAGACAATTATTGATAATTCAGGCAATAAGGTTGTTATAGGAACCATTAATATTTTAGAAAGTTCTGACAATCATGTGGTCGAAGAACTCAGTATTATCTCTGATATGAAAGACCCAGGAACAGATCTTCTTAATAAGCGGGCGATAACTGATTATGTAAGAAAACTTATAGATTCCAAGCCGGATCATAATGTAACAATTGCTATTATTGACGTAGATGATTTTAAGACTGTCAATGATACATATGGTCATATGTTTGGTGATGAGGTGCTTTACAAAGTTGCTGATATCTTAAGAGATGCTGTTGGATGCAGAGGCTTGTGTGGGCGTATAGGCGGCGATGAGATGTTTATTGTCATGGAAGGTCTTAATGATGATGAGGGAATCAGAAGCGTATTAAGAACTGTCCGTAATAACATTAAGTGGCTGTATCATGATGATTCCCGTAATATTAAGATAACCTGCTCTATTGGTTCAGCAACCTATCCCGGAGATGCAGATAATTACAATGAACTATTCAAGATAGCAGATAAGGTATTATATCTGGCAAAGGAAAAAGGAAAAGACAGATATATTATATATCATGAAGATATACATAAAGCTTATGCGTATGGTATGGGAAAAATAGGTGATATTGACGAAAAAGCATTTTACAAATACCATAAGATGGATGTTGTTAATACTATTATCAGAGGATTCAGAGATGCAGATGCCAAGAGAAGGAATGAAATGTTAGATATTGTTGCAGTTGCATTTAATATTGATTCAATTGTTATATATGACCGTGCAGAGATGAAAAATTATATTCTTTATGGGGACGAGCGTATGTCAGATGATGATGGAAGCTTTTTCAATAGAGATAATTATATTCCTAACTTCAGGGAAGATGGTATATTTGTAATTGACAACATCAATTTCTTTGAGACTAAAGCACCAACTATGTATAAAGTATATTCAGGTTATGGAATAATTCAGTCAATCCAGTACATAATTGGTGGTGATATTAAGAAGAATAATAATATCATAGCTTATGGAAGATACAAGCTTGACAAGAAATGGGCAGAGAACGATGCCAATTTCCTTGCCATAATAGGAGATTATATTGGAAGAGTGTTCCTGAAAGAGAGAATGTAATGATTAACAGATATGTTGCACTGGATATAGAGACTACAGGTCTTAATCCTGCTGTAGACAGAATTATAGAAGTTGGAATGGCAAGGGTTGAGAATGACTGTATAACAGAAAAGTACTCAACACTGGTATATCCGGGAATAAGTATAAGTGAGCGTATAACCGGACTTACAGGTATACATAATGATGATCTGATTGGTAAACCGCGTATAGAGGATATCATAGGGGATATAACAACATTTATAGGTGACTGGCCGATACTCGGACATAATGTTATATTTGATTTCAGTTTTCTTAAGAAGGCAGCTGTTAATAGCGGACTGACTATCAATGATGATGGAATCGACACGTTAAAGATATCAAGAAGGCTTCTTCCAGAGGCAGAGCATAAGAATCTGTCTTTCTTATGTGAATATTTTAATATAGATCCGGGAAGGTCACACAGAGCATATGATGATGCAGTAAGTGCAAGTATGCTATATGGTAAGCTGGAAAAGTTAAAGCCGGATGATGAAGGATTTAACCATACAATGAAACTTGTCTATACAGTCAAGAAAGATTCGCCGATAACTCCCGCCCAGAGAAGATATCTTGCGGCACTTGTGCATAAGCATAATATTAATCTTGAGATTCCAGTTGAAGAGATGACCAAAAGTATTGCTTCAAGGCAGATAGATACAATCATAGCACAGTATGGAAAATAATCCGTACTGTGCTATAATTAATTAAATCTGATATTTTGTTGGAGGTAAAATTATGATTAATTTTAATAATAAGAAAACTAAAAGATGGTTCACAGGAATATTAATAATGATACTTATAGTAGCAATGGTTGTTCCTATGGTTGTCTATCTTATACCTTAAAATTAGATAAAGAGGTTATACGTATTATGAAGACAGGAAAAGTATCTGATACAATATTAGGGAGATCTGTATTCAAATTGCTTGGCAAAAGAGGAAATACAGTAAAGCCGGCATATGGACAGGATGCTGCACATATAATTAACGAGGGAAATGTACTGGCGGCTGTTGCGACCGGAGAATTGGCAGTATACAGAGCGGCTAACAATATCAGTGCGGCAGGCGGCGTTACAGATAGTATTATGAATACTATTGTTCTTGATGAGAAGTCAAGAGAGATACGTCTTAAGGAGATTATAAAAGAGATTGACAGACAAAGCTGTGTTATAGGCGCAGGTATCGCTGGAGGTCACACAACTGTAAGCAGGGATGTTAATCACCCGGTTGTATCTGTAACTGCAATAGGTCATGAAGTATATAAGCAGAGAAAAGCTGTTGCAGGTCAGGATATAGTTCTTACCAAATATATAGGAATGAGTGGCATAAGAGACGTTATATCCGCAAGAAGAGAAGATATACTTAAAGTGTATACACAGGATATCATTGATAAGGCACTTACAGATGATAAAGAGCTGCTTGTAGCTAAAGAAGCAGCTGTATTCGTTAATGAAGGCGTAGAAGGCGCTATGCATGACGTTTCAGAAGGCGGTATATTTGCTGCATTATGGGATATGGCAGAGTATTCAGGCGTTGGACTGGAAGTTGACTTAAGAAATATTCCAGTTAAACAGGAGATTATCGAAATATGTGAATTATTTAATATTAATCCATATATATTGGATTCTATGGGATGTTTGTTAATGACATGTGAAAATGGATGTGATATAGTTAATACAATGCAGCAGAATGGAATCGAAGCTGCCGTTATTGGTAAAGTTACAGATAGCAATAACAGAATTATTCACAATACTGAGGAAGACAGATTCTTAGGTCTTCCTGAACAGGATGAGATATACAGATTCATATAATTAGTGGGAGGATTGCGTTATGAGAGAGAAGATTCTTGATATTCTTGAAAAGAATGGAAGGATAGACCTTAAGGAGATGGCTATTATGCTTGGATATTCTGAAGCAGAGGTTGCCAATGAGATAGCGGATATGGAAAAAGAACATATTATCTGCGGATATAATGCGGTCATTAATTGGGATAAGACAAGTGAGGAGAAAGTTACAGCTCTTATAGAGGTAAAAGTTACACCTCAGAGAGGGTTGGGCTTTGATAGTATAGCAGAACGCCTTTACAAGTATGATGAGGTAACATCTGTTTATCTTATGTCAGGTGGTTTTGATTTTACAGTTATTATAGAAGGCAAGACAATGAAGTCAGTGGCACAGTTCGTCGCGGCGAAACTCGCACCATTAGATTCAGTCCTTAGTACATCAACACATTTTGTACTTAAGAAGTATAAGGACTATGGAACAATAATTGAGGACGAGGCTAAAGACGAAAGGATGCTGATTACACCATGAGAAACCCATTATCACTGAAAATAACAGGCATAGAACCATCAGGAATAAGAAAGTTCTTTGATATTGTAAGTGAGATGCCTGATGCAATTTCGTTAGGAGTAGGCGAACCAGATTTTGATACTCCATGGAATGTAAGAGAAGAAGGAATATATGCCCTTGAGAAGGGAAGAACATTTTACACATCTAATGCAGGTCTTAAGGAATTAAGAGAAGAGATATGTAATTACCTTGCAAGGAAGATGAACCTTCATTATGACCCTATGAAGGAAGTACTTATAACAGTAGGTGGAAGTGAGGCAATTGATGTTGCATTAAGATGCATGTGTGACCCAGGGGATGAAGTGCTTATACCACAGCCAAGCTATGTATCTTATCTTCCATGTGCAATTATGGCTGATGCGAAGCCAGTGATTATAGAGTTAAAGGAAGAGAATGAGTTTAAGCTTACTAAGGAAGAGCTGCTTGCCAGTATAACAGATAAGACTAAGGTACTTGTTATGCCATTTCCTAATAATCCTACAGGTGCTGTTATGACAAGGGAGGAGCTTGAAGAGCTTGTACCTGTTATAATTGAGAAGGATATATTTGTTATATCGGATGAGATATATTCAGCACTTACATATAATGGAGAGCATTGCTCAATAGGAAGTCTGCCGGGAATGAAGGAGAGGACTATTGTTATCAATGGATTCTCCAAAGCATTTGCAATGACAGGCTGGAGACTTGGATATGCATGTGGTCCTAAAGAGATTATAAGTCAGATGACTAAGCTTCACCAGTTTGCAATTATGTGTGCACCTACTAATAGCCAGTTTGCTGCAATAGAGGCACTTAAGAATTGTGATATGGAAGTTAACAAGATGGTTGCTGCTTATGACCAGAGAAGAAGATATCTTATGCATGCATTTAAAGAGATGGGACTTGACTGTTTTGAACCATTTGGAGCATTTTATGTATTTCCATCAATTAAGAAGTTCGGATTATCTTCGGAAGAATTTGCTAACAGACTGTTAAGAGAGCAGAAGCTTGCTGTAGTTCCTGGAACTGCATTTGGTGACTGCGGCGAAGGATTTTTAAGAATATCTTATGCATATTCTATAGATAATCTTAAGCTGGGACTCGAAAGAATAGAAAGGTTTATCAGTACACTGAAATAGGAATCAGATATGTTGAATATAGTTTTACATGAGCCGGAGATGCCGGCTAATACAGGTAATATAGGAAGAACATGTGTGGCAACAGGCGTAAGGCTGCATCTTATAGGACCATTAGGATTTCAGATTAATGATAAGATGTTAAAAAGAGCCGGACTTGATTACTGGGATAAGCTTGATGTTACTGAGTATGATGATTATAAGGATTTTCTTGCTAAGAATCCGGGTGCTAAGGTGTATATGGCTACAACCAAGGCACATAAGACATATACAGAAGTTAATTATGAAGAAGACTGTTATATAATGTTTGGAAAGGAAAGTGCGGGGATACCGGAGGAGATACTTGTTGATAATGAGGATACATGTATCAGAATCCCTATGATAGGAGATATAAGATCACTTAATCTTTCTAATTCAGTGGCAATTGTTCTTTACGAAGCACTCCGACAGCATAATTTCTCACATATGAATTGTGAGGGACATCTTCACAGACTTAACTGGAAAGAATAATAAAACACACGGACATACAGCTACGCATGTCCGTGTGTTTTTATTTTGCAAGTTCAAGTGTGAATATGAATTCTGTTCCGACGCCTACAGTACTTACAACATCAATATTCTCACCATGTGCCTGAATAACTTCCTTGGTTATTGAAAGACCAAGACCGGAGCCTTTCTTGTCACGGCCTCGTGAAGAGTCTGATTTATAAAATCTGTCCCAGATTTTATCAATGTCTTCTTTGGAAATTCCACAGCCGGTATCCTTTATGGATATCTGTGCTTTCTCGCCCTTTTCTTTCACGGTAATATAAATATATGAACTGTCCTTGCTGAACTTAATTGCATTGTCAATAAGATTGTAGATTACCTGTTGTATTCTGCCTTTATCAGCCTTGACATTTTGTATGCTGTTGGCATAGGTTATATTGAATTTAATTCCTTTTTTCTTGCATGTTCCTTCAAATGTTTCAACAGTATGACGGATTATAGAATTAAGGTCAAATACACTTATATCAAGGCGGACAGATTTAGGATCCAGTTCGTTAAGTGTAAGTATGTTACTGGTCAGCTTAGTAAGACGTTCTGTCTCAAAAAGCATGATACCGATATATTTATCAAGCATTTCAGGAGGAATAGTTCCGTCCTGTATTGCCTCTAAGTATCCTTTGATTGATGTAAGAGGTGACCTGAAATCATGAGAAATGTTTGATAAGAATTTTTGCTGAAACTTATCAGATTCATTAAGCTGGGAAGCCATATAGTCAAGTGACATTCCAAGTCGTCCTATTTCGTCATTAAGCATTGGCTTGATATGATAAGAAAGATTACCTTTACCATATTCAGCTGTAGCCTTTGTGATTTCCTTGATTGGCTTATGAACCTGAATGAAATACAATCCGAGGAAAGAAGCCGAAAGGAAAAGGGTGATAATAAGTGTAAGGTAGTTAGTGTTAAATGTATCATAAACCCTGTCTGTGATTACAGAATCGGGTATATTAATTACAACATAGCCCTTTATTTCAAAGGAGTTAGATATCGGAGCAAAAACACTCAGTGTCGGTTCATTTAACAAATCATAAAAAGTCCAGAGTATATCATGTTTTCCGTGAAGGTCTCCATAGTCAAAATCCTCAATAGAATACAATATCTTTTCATCATTATTGCTTTTATCTTTAGTGCTGTCGTTAGTATCTAGAATGACATCACCTGATGGAGTTATAAAAATAATACGCGTGTCATTAAGTACAGATATGGAATGAAGTTCAAGTTCTATGGAGCGGAGCCTTGCTTCACTGAAATAATCAAGAGCATATTCATTGGCTATTTCGTTGGCCTGAAGATATAATCTGTCAGAATAATAGCTGTATATGCGTTTGTAATCAATTTTATAACATACAGTAGACACAATAATAAATCCTATAATGGATATAACTATATATAAAAAAATGTGTTTTCCCAGTGTACTTAAGCCCTTCAATATTAAGCCTCCCTTGTTCTGCCTTTTTTATTTAGTTACAAACTTGTAACCAATTCCCCATACTGTTTCAATATTCCAGTGGGCATGATCTTTGATTTTCTCACGGATTCTCTTAATGTGTACATCAACGGTTCTTGTATCTCCGATATATTCATATCCCCATATATTGTCAAGAAGCTGTTCTCTTGTAAACACCTGATTAGGAGCAGAGGCTAAGAAATATAAGAGCTCAAGTTCCTTAGGCGGCATCTCGACATTTTTGCCCATATAATTAACCGAATAATTATCGAGGTTGATAGAGAGGTCGGGGTAATTGACACATTTGGCATTAGAAGAATCAACACCAATACTCTGAGGCATATGGTATCGTCTAAGCACAGCCTTTACACGGGCAACCATCTCTTTAGTTTCAAAAGGTTTAATAATATAGTCGTCTGCACCAAGCTCAAGTCCTAACACCTTGTCAAATGTTTCACCCTTGGCGGAGAGCATAATTATAGGAACATTGTTATTCTTTCTTATCTCACGGCACACCTGATAGCCGTCAATACCGGGAAGCATGAGGTCTAAAAGAATGAGATTGGGCTTGAATACAGAAAGCTCAGACAGAGCACTTTCTCCATCATACACAATCTTTGTTTCGTAACATTCTTTTGTAAGATACAAAGATATAAGTTCTGCAATATTTTCATCATCATCTACAATAAGTATTCGCTGTTTAGATGCCATAATAATATCCCCCAATAATAATTATTTGAAATCAACAATAGTTACACCAGCATCACCCTCGCCGATTTCGCCGAGGCGGAAGCTCTTTATATATGGAACACCGCGAAGATAAGCGGTTACGCCGTTTCTTAATGCACCAGTTCCTTTACCGTGAACGATACGGACCTGTGGAATTTTGGCAATGTAAGCGTCATCAAGATATTTATCAAGGCGGGCAACAGCCTCGTCCACTGTACAGCCGAGAAGATTAATCTCAGTTGATATTCCGGCTGACTTGCTCATCTTAATCTTACCGGAACCGCCGGCAGCCTTAGATGGAGCTTCCTTTGGCTCTTTATATCCTGAAAGAATCTCAAGATTCTTAATGTCTATCTTAGTGCTTAAAGCACCTACCTGAACAGTAACCTGCTTCTTGGCAGGGTGAATTGCAGAAACAGTACCGATAACATTCATAGTAAGAACTCTTACATGCATGCCTGTCTTGAATTCAGATATATCATGTGCCTTGTGTGCTTTAACCTTGGCAGGCTCTACCTTTAACTTGGCCTGATTCTTATTCATCTTCTCACGGACAGCAGTACGGTGCTTTTCAAGCTCAGCAACTGTCATTCCGTGCTTGTTCATGGCTTTGATAGTCTCGTCTGCGAAATCCTTGGCATCTTTTAAGATGGCAGCAGCCTGTTCATTGGCTTTGCGGATAATGTTGTCAGTTCTTTCATCAAGCCTTTCATTCTTAGCCTGAAGCTTTTCTTTAAGAGAGGCAATCTCAGCCTTATAGCTTTCGACCTCAGCCTGCTCCTTCTCAAGAGAGATTCTCGCATGTTCAAGGTCAGATACGATATCTTCAAAATGTACATCTTCCGCGTTAAGTCTTTCGGATGCGTCAGACAGAATATAGTCAGGAAGTCCGAGCTTTTTAGAGATTGCAAATGCGTTACTCTTTCCAGGAATGCCTATAAGCAGTCTGTAAGTAGGACGGAGTGATTCAACATCGAACTCACAGCTTGCATTTTCAACACCTTCAGTAGAAAGCGCATAAAGCTTGATTTCACTGTAGTGAGTTGTTGCCATGGTTGTAACACCGCGCATCTTAAGGTCATTAAGAATTGCGATAGCAAGGGCAGCACCTTCTGTAGGGTCAGTTCCGGCACCAATCTCATCAAAAAGTACAAGGCAGTTCTCATCAGCTTCTTTAAGAATCTTAACAGTGTTGGTCATGTGTGATGAAAATGTACTTAAACTCTGTTCAATACTCTGCTCATCACCGATATCAGCGTATATATTCTTGAATACGGCAATATCTGAATGGTCAAGAGCCGGAATGAATAAACCTGACTGTGCCATAAGTGTAAGAAGTCCTACTGTCTTTAAAGAAACAGTCTTACCACCAGTGTTAGGTCCAGTGATGATAAGAAGCTTAAAATCTGTTCCAAGATAGATGTCAATAGGAACAACAGTATGTGGCTCGATAAGTGGGTGACGACCTTTTTTGATATTGATAATTCCTGATGTATTCATGACCGGACGGCTTGCATGCATATGTCTGGCAAGCTGTGCCTTTGCAAATATACAGTCAAGTTCGACAAGTATTTCATAATCACACAGAAGCTCCTCAGTATGTTCACCGGCTTTTGCACTTAAGTCAGCAAGAATAACTTCAATCTCTGCTGCTTCCTTAAGCTCTAACTCACGGATATCATTATTGAGCTTTACAACTGCTGCAGGCTCAATAAAGAGAGTAGAACCAGTAGATGACTGGTCATGTATCATACCGGGAAATGCTGACTTGTATTCAGCTTTAACTGGCAGACAGTAACGTCCCTGTCTTGTGGTAATAACATAATCCTGAAGATAAGTCCTGTAAGTAGGAGAATTAAGCAATTTGTTAAGTTCAGAATGTATTCTGTCATTGGCTATTGATTTGCTTCTTCTGATGCTTCTTAAGTTGGCACTTGCGTCATCACTTATCTCATCTTCAGAGATAATACATTTCTTAATCTGGGAATTAAGAGCATCAACAGTTGCAAGGTTTTCAAGCATTCCTGATATAGAATCCTCACGATGCTCATAGTAATCCTTAACATGCTTTGCACATGAAAGGATGGCACTTATGTTAAGAAGCTCTGATATATTAAGGGAGCTTCCAACCTTAAGTCTCGCAACAGAAGCACGTATATCCTTAGTCTGGCTGAAATCAACAGTACCCTTCTGAAAAATTCTAGAGAGTGCATCATTAGTCTCATCGAGACGTAAGTTGATGTCTGTTATATCAGTCATAGGCTTTAAGTTACGAAGTATTTTCTTAGCTCCGTCACAGCATGCATATGAAACAAGCTGGTCGGTAATTTTATAAAATTCCAAAGTGGATAAAGATTTCTTATTCACGAAAGACCTCCAAAAACTAAAAACAATCTTTTCATACTTTATAAGTTTACAGCATTTAAGGTAAAAAAACTATATTTTGCTTATAAATATTTACATGTAAGTCATAAATTGTTCATAATCGTAATATAAACTATGATATAATTGTATTCATAAGAGACGATAATTACATAAGGAGTCCGAAATGGGAACTAATGAAGATGATAAGGAAAAGTATGACCTGTATACAGAACAGGTAGTTCTTCATCCGGCTAAGAAGTACAAGTGGCTTATAAGAATAGGCAAGCTGCTGCTTTTTGCTGTTTCTGTCGTAATAGCGGCAACTTTGTTTATGGTATTTTTATATCCTGTATTACAGAAAAGGATTGAAGAAAAGAATAAGGACAAGAATGTCATATATATCCAGAAGGATAATTACGTACTTGCAGAGAACCAGACGGCAGAATATTCAGATATATTGACAGAGAAGGACCTGAAAGATAATTATGAGGCTGCTATGGCAGCTCTTCGCGCAAAAGTTGAGGATGTTAATAAATGTGTGGTTTCTGTTGACATTGAACAGCCATTTTCTGATGTTCCGACAATTGAAAGCAGTCAGACAGAGGTGGCAGGACTTGTGGTTGCCAATGTTAATTCAACATATCTTGTGCTTACAAGTTCAAGCCTTTTAGAACCTGGAATGAATTATATAGTAAGGCTTTCTGATGAAGTCCAGACAGAAGCTGCATTTGTATGCAGAAATACAGCTTCAGGAATAGGAATTGTGAGTATTAATGCATCTAAGCTTACAGCTGAACAACGTAACAGTATCGCAGTTGCGCAGCTGGATAATTCTTATATGGTAAAGCAGGGGGATCTTGTTATTGCATCAGGAAAGCTTTATGAGACTTCGAAAGGTGTGTCATACGGAACAATTGCAGGTTCTAAGGTTGAGTATAGTAAAGACAGCGGTTATGAGGTTTTTGAGACAAGTGTAAGCATTACGGCGGGCGGTTTTGCCATATTGTTTAATTCTGAAGGAAATGTAGTTGGTGTATCTAAGGCTTCAACAGATACAAGTTCGAAATTCATTGGAATATCTGACCTTAAGGCACAGATTGAGACTATGATTAATGAGCATGGAATCATGTACTGTGGTATTACAGGACAGAATGTAACAGATGAGCTTGCAGCCAAATACGGGCTTCCGAGTGGTGTATACATATCTAATGTGGATATTGATTCACCGGCTTATTATGCAGGATTGCAGGCAGGAGATGTAATTAGTGCAATTAATGGACAAAGTATTTTGACAATTCAGCAGTTTAGTGAGAAACTATATCAGTGCGCTGATGGAGAAGCTATGTATGTGACAGCTATGAGGCAGGGAAAAGATGGTTATTCAGATGTAGCATTTTCAGTAAGTGTACAGCTAAAACAACTTAATTAACGGAGGCAGAAGGATTTATGCGTTATATAGAGACTCTTAAAGATGGTGAGAGAATTTCAGAGGTATATCTGTGCAAATCAAAATCAATAGCACTTACTAAGACAGGCAAGGAATATGCCAATGTAATGCTTGCTGATAAGACAGGACAGATTGACTCTAAGATATGGGACCTTAATTCAGGCGGAATTGCTGAATTTGATGTTAATGATTATGTTGCGGTAACAGGACAGGTAACAAGCTATAACGGAGCATTACAGTTTAAGATAGAGAGAGCAAGAATTGCATCAGAGAATGAATATGTTGCAGCAGATTATGTACCATCTTCAAGATATAATATTGATAATATGTTTGCAGAACTGATGAAGTATGTAGACAGTGTTAAAAGTACATATATGAAGCAGCTGTTATATTCTTTCTTTAAAGATGAAACATTTGCAAAGAAGTTCAAATGTGTATCAGCAGCCAAGACAGTACATCACGGTTTCGCTGGCGGATTGTTAGAGCACAGCTTAAGTGTTACAAGATTATGTGACAAGATGAGCAGCAACTATGATTTTCTTAACAGGGATCTGCTTATAACATGTGCAATGCTGCATGATGTCGGCAAGGTTAAGGAATTATCTGAATTTCCTAAGAATGATTACACTGACGAGGGTAATTTCTTAGGACATATCGTTATTGGATATGAGATGGTTATGGAGAAGGTTAAGCAGATAGACGGATTCCCTGATATGCTTGCAATGCAGATTGGACACTGCATACTTTCACATCACGGAGAGCTTGAGTACGGCTCACCTAAGAAGCCATCAATAGCAGAGGCTGTTGCATTATCTATGGCTGATAATATGGATGCAAAGCTTGAGACATTAAGGGAAGC
This sequence comes from Eubacterium sp. AM49-13BH, assembly GCF_003464165.1. GTDB lineage: Bacteria > Bacillota > Clostridia > Lachnospirales > Lachnospiraceae > Lachnospira. Next base: position 40,709 of record NZ_QSEK01000004.1, read on the forward strand.
ACTTGAAGCCAAGGATACCAACGACTGGCTTGGTTATAACAGATGGCTTGATTCTAATATAAGAAGGACAACTAATGAGTTTTAAGAAAGATGATAAAGTAACATTTGTAATAGAAGATATAGGAACCGGAGGAGAGGGTATCGGCAAGGTTGACGGATATACCCTCTTTGTTAAGGATGCGATAATCGGCGACAAGATTGAGGCAAAAATTATTAAAGCCAAGAAGAATTACGGCTATGCAAGGCTTGAAAAGATTATTGAGGCTTCACCTGACAGAGTGACTCCTGTCTGTCCTGTCGCAAGACAGTGCGGAGGCTGCCAGATTCAGCAGATGAGTTATCAGGCACAGCTTAAGTTTAAGGAGAAGCTGGTTGACGATAATCTCAAGCGAATTGGTAAGATAGAAGGGTATGAGTATTTTCCGGCAATCGGGATGGGAGAGCCTTACAGATACAGAAATAAAGCGCAGTATCCGGTTGGAACAGCCAAAGATGGAAGTATTGTGATGGGCTTCTATGCAGGAAGAACACACTCTATTATCTCATGTACAGACTGTAAGATTGGTGCTGTCGAGAACCAGTATATTCTTGCCGTAATAAAGAGCTGGATGGAGCTTAACGGTGTTGCACCATATGATGAGCAGACCGGAAAAGGACTTGTGCGCCATGTTCTTATAAGAACAGGATTCCACACCGACGAGATAATGGTCTGTCTTGTTATTAACGGCACTAAGATGTCTGATAAGTTAAAGGAATCGCTTGTAGGGCGTCTTACAGAAGTGTCGCTTGATTCAGATATAAGTACTGACAAATGCATCAAATCAATTATGCTTAATTTCAACACGGAGAACACTAATGTCATTCTTGGCAGACAGTGCGAGACTCTGTGGGGAAAAAGCTATATTGAAGATTATATCGGCGACATTAAATATCAGATATCACCGCTTTCGTTCTTTCAGGTTAATCCAAGACAGACTGAGAAGCTGTATGGAAAAGCCCTTGAATACGCAGGCCTTACAGGTAATGAGACTGTATGGGATTTATATTGCGGAATAGGAACAATATCTCTGTTTCTTGCCAAGAATGCAAGAAAGGTATATGGCGTTGAGATTGTTCCTCAGGCTATAGAGGATGCCAAGAATAATGCGGCAATTAACGGCATTGATAATGCTGAATTCTTTGTCGGAAAGGCTGAGGAGGTCGTACCACATTTTTATGAAGAAATGGCACGGCTGGCAGCAGATACATCTGCAAGCGAGGCTCAGCGTGAGGAAGCAAGAAAGAGCATTACTCCGGATGTCGTAGTCGTTGACCCGCCAAGAAAGGGCTGCGATGAGTCGCTTCTTGACACGATTGTCAAGATGTCGCCTGAGCGTATCGTGTATGTAAGCTGCGATTCGGCAACACTCGCCCGCGACTTAGGACTGCTTGCGGCTAAGGGTTACAAGACTGTTAAGGTACAGCCTGTGGACCAGTTTTCGCATACGGAGCATGTGGAGACGGTTGTTCTTTTGTCCCAACAAAAACCAGATGACACGATAGAGATCGACTTAGACTTAGATGAGCTGGATGCAACCAGTGCAGAGACGAAAGCGACCTATCAGGAAATCAAAGATTATGTGCTGAAAGAATTTGGCTTGAAGGTTTCAAATTTATATATTTCTCAAATCAAAAGGAAATGTGGAATTGAAGTAGGAGAGAACTATAATCTGCCAAAGACAGAAAATCCAAAAGTGCCACAGTGTCCGAAAGAGAAAGAAGATGCTATCAAGGCTGCCCTGAAATATTTTGCGATGATTTAAGGATATCGCTGATTTCAAGGAGGAATAACACATGAAAAGCACATTTGAAAAAATGGGTGGAACCTACACACTGGGAGCAGACGGAATTTACTATCCGAATCTTGTCAGTACAGATGAAGAACCGCATTATGGAAAATATGGAATAATGCGGAAAACGTATCTGAAAGAGCATTGTCCGGCAATGTATTCACTGTATATGTTGGAAGACAGACTGGTGGAACATCTGAATCTTGTGGATGATGAAGCGCAGGAGAGAATGGAAGTTCTGGTGCATCAGATGATGGAGAGGCAGGGCATTACGGAAGAAATGAAAGCTCGTGACCAGATGGAATGGGTTAGGGCGGTAAATGGTATTCGTAATATGGCAGAAGAGATTGTGTTAAAAGAATTGATTTACAGGTAAATAAAGAGCTGAACAGGTAGGAAGAAAACTCCTATTTGTTCAGCTTCTGCATTTGTAAGGGTTCAAAGAAGAATCAAATTACAATTCCATATCAGGTGACCATTTCTAAGTTCCGGAAGGTTGTTTTTTTCTGCCATGGTTATAAGTTACACAGATTTAATTACTTCATAGTATGGCTTAAAAAATATCCGAATATAACTTCACAGAAATAATTATAATGGGGAGATTATTTGATATATTTGTGCTAATATTCTGCAATTCTACTGCTAGTCGATTGATTTATGCGTACTCCCATTATAATATGTGTGCAGGAGGTGGATGTATGTATCAAATTAGTAATGAAAAATTCGGTTTATTTGTAACCGAATTAAGAAAGAAAAAGAATTTAACTCAAAAGGATTTGGCTGAAAAATTATATGTATCAGATAAAACGGTCAGCAAATGGGAACGTGGTCTTAGTATGCCTAATGTCGTATTACTCATACCAATAGCTGATATATTAGATGTTACCGTTACAGAATTGTTACGTGGAGAAAAAATAGATACACAGAAAAATATTGATACAAAAGAAGTCGAGGAATTGGTAGTAGGCTCTCTCGATATGGCTGTTAGGAATTCTATTCATCAGCATAGAAAAAACTGGATATTAGCATATTTGCTATGCTTTTTAATATCTATTACAGAAATTATTATGTTAGTCGTATCTGGGAATTCAATAGCTGAGATGAAAGATGATATATTGCTGGTTACAGGGTTAATGCTTTTATTTGGTGCATGGTTTTGTTTCTTTGCCAAAGACATATTACCAACATATTATGATGCAAACAAGATAAATTATGTTTCACAAGGAATTTTTAGAATACATCTAGTTGGTTTATCCTTTAACAACGGAAATTGGATGTACATCTGTACAACTTTAAAAATTTGGACACTTGCAACGGTTGTTCTATATCCTCTTGCAGGTATTATAATAATCAATTGTCTCAATATAGCTTTATGGGATATTTTAAGTAAAATTTTCTTAATTATGATATTAGGTGGTATGGTAGTTTCGATTTACATTATCGGGAAAAATACGAATAATTAAATTACCTGTTATCGTTGTGGATATTACTAATTTACAACATTCTTCATGGGAAATAAGAAATGATGCAGAAGAGATTGTGTTAAGCGAATTAGCATACATTTAGAACGTGGAAAGCTCCTTCGGGAGCTTTTTTCTGGTTTTTGCTGGGTATCAAGAAAGTATATAGAAAATGCATTAATCATATGGTATGATTTGAACAGAAGATAGAATCTTAGGAAGCAAGAAGATTTTTGAGGAATGTAACTTAGAAGTTATAGAATTAAGTTAATCGTGCCATATGGCTTGATTATAAACGCAAAGATAAAAACGCAACGTACATCTTTGATGTGCCAGAGCCGGTAGGTAGCCCGGCCGTCCTATATAAATAGGGTAAGTAACCTGCCCCTCCGGGTTGTCCATTCTTTGTTCAATCAATTTTAGGAGGGATTCTTATGGACAAAGTAAATGGAAAGCTGACAGTATTTTTTGAAGAGCCGTTTTGGGTGGGAATCTTTGAACGCATCGAAGATGGTAAACTATCTGTGGCAAAGGTAACATTTGGTGCAGAGCCAAAAGATTATGAAGTACAGGAATATATTCAAAAGTGCTATTTCAGTTTGAAATTCAGTTCGGTTGTTGAAACTGTTGTAAAGGATATCAAAAGAAATCCGAAACGGATGCAGCGGGAAGTAAAGAAACAGATGCTGGAAATAGGCATTGGTACAAAATCGCAACAGGCGTTGAAATTACAGCAGGAACAGAACAAGCAGGAACGCAAAGAGAAAAGACGCAAGAAAAAAGAGGCAGAAGAGCAGCGAATGTTTGAACTGAAACAGCGAAAGAAAAGAGAAAAGCATAAGGGACATTAAAGTCCCTTGGCCTTTTACTCAAATCGAAAAGTGTTGAATAAAGCTTTCGGGAGGTGTTTCTATGAAGAAAAAAGTACTTGCAATTATGTTAGTCGCCATGTCAATCATGTTGATTTCAGCGTGCGGAAAAAAAGAAAAATTGTACGAAATTCCTGATTTATCGCAGTATAAGACAGATTATGTAGGAGATTCTTCAAATGTTATAAATATTGTAAGCGGTCAAGAGTATCCAGAGGGATACTCATATGACAGTATAGAGATACAGTCTGAAACAGAGCCTTATGGATTAACAGTTTTTCTAAAAGATGAGCCGTCGGCAGTCAAACTTGAAGATCAATTGCAGGTTAATGCAGATATGACATTTGACTTGATTGGTAATTTGGGAACAATTGATTATAAAACAGCAGATAGCAAAGAAATTATTGCATCATATGAACGGTGATATATTTTTAGTCAACTTTTAGACAATTTGAAGAACGGAATATAAAAAGGCGTATGGAAGTTTTAAATCCATACGCTTTTTTGAAAAAAACTCATTTTTGAACAAGAGATTTGTAAGAACATATTATCTATTCAAAGACGGTTACAATTCCATATCATGTGATTTTTTCTTAGATTGAGCAGCTGATTTCGCCGTATTTCCCGTTTCCTCTGATATTTCAGTTCCCATGCACGATGGGAGAAGACATCAGGATCTTCCACATTGAGATAATCCACCTCATTGGCTGCAATATCACGACGGTGATAGTCATAATATTTACCGAAAGTACCTTTAAGCTGTTCGATCAGCTTATCCCGAAAATCAGGACGTATCTGGATTCTGGTGTCCAGCAATTCTGTGTATTGTTCTGGATCAGGACGAAATTTTTCTTCCCGGAAAGCAACGGCGTCTTTTTCAAGCTGTTTTTTAAGGGAGATGTCCTGAGAATCAAGAATATCAAGATTGTTATTCATCTGGTCATATTTCTTGGATAGATTCATCATATCTTTATCAGTAGAGCATTGTGCCTGGAAGATTAGCTGCTCTTTCCTTGATTTCAGTTCTTCAATTTCTTCGGTAACAGTTGTAAGCTGCTGATTCAATTTTATATGCTGGATGGGATTCAAAATACTGGTTTTCTCTTTTTCTACATTCAGCTCTTTCCGTTCTGTAACTTTAGCTTTGAGTTTCTTTTTAACGGTGTTGTATTTATTCAGTATTGGATTAAAATGATTCATCCAATCATGAATTACTTCTTTTTGCATCTCATTATGAAGTAAATGATATTGTGTAAAGATCATATGATTTCGGATAGTTTCCATTGTTTCTGCAATTACAGGAATAGAATTTTTGACAGCTTGAGCCAGTTTCTCTACCTGAGCTTTTAATTCCCGGAGCATTTGGTTATCTGCACGAATCTGGCGGTTGATTTCACAGCGGTCAGCTATCATTCCTTTCTTTTCCATGTTTTGAGCAATATAGCCTCGTGGATGGTCGGCTGTTCGGTGATTCCCTGATCTGCAAAGCTGCGGTGATCAATGGATGCATTTATCTGATTGTGGGCAAGCATTTCATTTACAGTATCTGCCCAGTTTGCTCTCCAGATACAGAGTTGCTCATCACTGTTCCATTGTTCAGAAATGGGATTCTGTCTGCCATAGCGGCTGCTTTTTGGATGCTTGTCGATGCGGTCATAGCCTTTTTCCTGTGCGACAGATGCGGTCATATAAACTTTCTTTTTCCCAACTTTATATCTGTATTGCTTTTCCCAGCCATCTTTTTGAGCAGCTTTGAATTCAGTAGCTGTAAATCCTTTTTCTTCTCCATTTTTTATGCAGAGATATTCTTTTTCTGTTTTATACTGCCATGTTCCGTTTTCGTTCAGTGGACGGACGGTAAGCAGAATGTGTGCATGAGGATTGTGTCCATCCGTATCGTGAATAGCAAAGTCAGCGCACATGCCCATATCTACAAAGTTCTTTTGAATAAAATCTTTTAGAAGAGAAATATTACTGTCCTTATCTAATTCAACGGGAAGTGCGACAACAAATTCCCTTGCCAGTCGGCTGTCTTTTGTTTTTTCTGCAGCTTCCACAGCATTCCAGAGTTGTTCACGGTCTTTCCATTCTGGTGAAGCCATCGGTGGAAGCAATACTTCCTGATAAATGAGTCCATGCTTTCTGGTGTAATCATGCTGGATGCCATCGTAATCATTGTACATCCGGCTGCAGCTCATATAAGCAGAAGCTGCGACAGCGGAACGTCCGGAACCACGGCTGACAACTTTGGCTTGCATATGATAAATTGCCATATCTGGCACCTCCTTTCGATGTTGCCTGCAACAGCGGAAAAGCCCTCGGCAGAGCGCACGAGCCCCGTAGGGGATACCACCGCCCGATTTATCGGGTGGTGAGTAAGTGCGCCCTTCGGGAGTAGAACTTGTGCGTTTACATTCCTCGTAGCCGGATTATCAGCTCCCGTTTCAGGGAATCCAAATCCATTTCTTTAATATGGGGAACAATACTTTCCAAAATGGCTCCTTCCTGGACTAATCGGTGTGTTCTGGCATCACGTTCTTTTTTGCGATTTCTTGCTTCGGCTTCTTCTTGGCGGTGTCTTGCCTGTAAAAGTGCTTTTTCTTCCGGTGTCATGATTTTTTTATCTGCCATATCTGGCACCTCCTTTTTATGCCCGTATCCGGGCAGTATTGGTTTTAAAATCTTATGGTTTGGTACTATAGTTTCGGATAACTGACAGTGGCATGTTTCTGGTGATAAATAAGGAAAGAAAGTAGTACCACTGTCAGTGAAGAATAATTATCGTGTTATGCTTCTTTGCTTCAGTTCTGGTTCGGAGCATGATTGTTTAACAGAATTCTTTTTGCCTGTTTTAAATTAGCTGTTGCATTGTCCTGACGAATATTCCGGTTATTGATACGGACAGGAATACATCTCTCCAGAATACGGTCATAAATTCGTTTGTGTGCGATATCAGCGGCGTTATTCAGCTCTGATAAAGTGAGATTGGTCGTTATGATCAGGGGCTTTTTACTGCGGTAACGACTGTCGATCACATTGAATACCTGTTCCAGTGCAAAGTCAGAGTTCCGCTCAATTCCGAGATCATCAATAATCAGAAGACTGTAGCGGTTTAAGCTGTTGATGAACTGGTTTCTGTCTTCAAAATGCATTCCGGTAAGGGTATTTAGAATTCGGGAAAAGTTGGTCATCAGTACAGGAACGCCTTTTTCCAGAAGGGCATTGGCAATGCAGCCTGCAAAAAAAGATTTTCCAGTACCGACATCACCCCAGATGAGAAGTCCGGAAGCATTTGCTCTCATCTCTTCCCAGTTGCTTACATAATTGTGTGCCAGTTTTATTTCCGGATTGATGCCGTTATCCCTGGCAAAAGTGTAGTCATAGAGTGCTTTGTCCTGTAAGCCGCTGGTTTTAAGATGCTCTATTTCCATTTGTTTTTCATGAAGTTTTCTCTGGGCTTCTTCCTGCTCAAAGATTTCCTGCTGGCATTTACAGCGGATGGAAGGAATAAGAACCTTTCCCTGTAATTCATGCCTGCATTGCCTTGGCGTATTGCATTTGGAACAGTAGATCAGGTGGTCTGTTTCGTTAAAATATTCATCAGACTGAAGCTCTCTGTTTGGGGTTATAGCTGTTGGTTTTTCTATAAATTTTGTCATAATGTTTCGTATTCCTCACTTTCGTAATTTCGTTGTCGGGAAGCAGGATGATCCTGTCTTGCCCAACTGATGATGGTAGCTGCGTGGTTCTGATATTGCTTTCCGGTAGAAGCCATATAACCGGATAAGCGTTCAATATAATCCTTCCAGTCAGGGATTGTCTGCCGGATATCTTCAAGCTCTTTTTCTGACAGAAAAACATTTTGAAATTTTCCATAGGGTGAGAGTGGCTCCTTACTCCCTCTTATTGCTAAATTGTTCTTTTTTATCTCTTTCTTACTACCAGACAGTTTTCTGTCTGTATCAGGGAAAGAATCCTGTCTGTCAATAGGACAGTTTTTTGTCTGTCTTAGGGAAAGAAATCTGTCTGTATAGTGGATGGTTTCTTTTGGGAGTTTTACATAAATCCGATTGGGCTGTCCGGGACCCTGCCGTTTTCGGAAGATAAGCTCCTGTTTTTCCAGTACTGCCAGAGCAGTTTTAACCGTCATCTGGCTTTTGTGGAGAACTTCTGCCAGTGCTTCAATCGTAAAGTAAATGAACACATGACCGTCTGTATCTGACCACCCCTCATTTTTCTGGGAAAGCCTTGCCCGGTCGAGCAGGATAATATAAAGCATTTTGGCAGTTTCGTTTATTTCCATGTCCAGAAGGAAACGGGGAAACATCATATAAGATGGCAGGTTGGTGTCTGCTGTCAGAAAGTCAGTCATGTGTTCACCTCCAATCAAAAGGGTTTATTCCCCAAGAAAATCCCAGTCTACATCACTATCTGGCTGTGAATTTTCAGGTGCTGGAAAGGATGCCCTGATTTGGGGCTCCCTTTGCGCCATGCCTGCAGTCAGTCCGGAAAGAAAAAGTGGCAATGCCTGTTTCAGACTGTTTTCCACTGCATCTACAATCTGTTTCACAAAAAGTTCTTCCCGTTCTCTTGTTTCCAGATAAGGATCAGCCTGTGTGCGGTAGTAGCGGTCAAAATAATCTACCAGTGCAAGAGAGATTACCTGACTGTAAGATTTAAAATCCTGCCTGTCCATCGTCTGTAAATATTCCCAGGCTCTCCGTTGCTGTTCTTTGTCCAGATTAAAGCGCAGGTTTGTGTTGCGGATATTGTTCTGCATGGTTTATCCCCTCCTTTTCAGGCTCATATAAGCCAGAGATTCGTAACCTTTGGCAGTGGCGCAGATGTCATCAATGATTGTGACTCGTGATTTGTCATACGTTCCGAAGTTACGGATCAGGCATCCACCGCCGCCAACCACATACAGGCGCATCAGGTCAGGATTATATTCATATTTGCGGAGCGTGGAAAAAAGTTCTGCCACATACTGTCTGGCAATAGAACTGATACAATCCAGATATGGTGCTGAAATGTCAGCTGTTCCAAACCGCAGAATCTGTTCTACTGTGGATTCTTCAATTTTCACTCCGAATTTGTCCAGAACAGCGTTCTTTGCGGCAATCATGCACTGGTTTACACCAAGTTTTTCTGTCCAGCATCGGCTCTCCTGAGCTTTCTTATTGTTAATATACAGAATGTTCATGGTTCCGTTTCCGATATCTGCAAGGAGATTAGTTCCCTTGAAATTTCCAAGGTGGTTTACAATAGCCGGATATCCCTGTGGGTAAAGGCTACATCCCGCAAAGTGGAGATGATATTCTTTGCCGTTGAAACGGTAATGGACTTCTGGATTCTGGAGCAGATAGGAACGAAAAGCTTCTCTTTGATTTCTGATCCATGTCAGAGGAAGTCCGGCAGCCAGATGAACATCTGCTTCACGGATGGAAAAGACATTCAGTTCCCTTGCAATAGCCATTAGCGTCAGAAGATAATATTCTTCGTCCATAGCTTTATCCGGGATAAATTCTTTGTGTCCTTCGCCAATCCGGTAGTAAATGCCGTTATATTCCAGAATATTCCCGGTGAAGATTGGTTCGGTTTCATAGGCTTTGATTCCGGTTGGTGTGACGGTGTTTGCTGTTTTCATATTGCCATAGCCATGATCTACAGCGATGATTTTTGTGTTTTTGAGTTCTCGCATAAAAAATACCTCCGTTTTCGTATTGATTGATTCAGCAGGTCATACCGGTGTGGTACTGCTTTGCTGTGAGATAAGCATACGAAAATCGGAGGTAAAAGACATTGAGTGGAAATTGAGCTGGAATTGAGAAAAAAGATATATTGTGCGTACATTCTTCATGTACTCTTGTTGTGATTTCATTGTTTTTTATCGTATAATATGGATACTGGAGGTGGTTTGGATGAAATACAAGATTTTAGTTGTCGATGATGATAAAGAATTGGTGAAAATGCTTTGTAGTTATTTTAATATGAAACAATATGAAACCATTACGGCTACAGATGGAATGGAAGCATTAAATAAAATAAAAATGAAACCGGATATTATTTTGTTGGATATCAATATGCCACGCATGGATGGGATTGAAGTATGTCGTCTGATACGCAGTAAAGTGTTATGCCCGATTTTGTTTCTAACAGCAAGAGTTGATGAAGATGATAAAATTAATGGGTTGCTTTCAGGTGGGGATGATTATATTACGAAACCATTTAGTCTTCGGGAGTTGGAAGCAAGGATTGTCACAAACATAAAGAGAGAAGAAAGGCATCAACAAAAAACGGAATACCGTTTCATGGATGAAATGCTGATTGATTATTCTGAAAAAATAGTAGCTATAGCCGGACACAGGATGGAGTTCACAAAAATTGAATATCAGATTATTGAATTCTTATCCATGCATCCAGGGCAGGTGTTTGATAAAGAACGTATATATGCACAAGTCTGTGGATATGATGCGGAAGGGGACAGTAGAACGATAACGGAATTAGTACGGCGTATAAGGAAAAAAATAGCGGATTATTCAGAAAAAGAATACATAGAAACTGTATGGGGGATTGGATACCGATGGAAAAAATAAGAAACTTGTCACTGAAAAAAACAATTCTGCTTTATTTTGTGATCAGCTTAACGGCAGCATTTCTGTTATCTGGATTTACAGTTCATTTTGCAGGAAATATGCAGAATAAAATATGGGAAAAATATATTGATTATGCAGATTATACGGACGTGTTTCAGCAATATGGAAAGAAATACGAGATTGAGATATCAAGACCTAATCAATCGCAGATGAATCGTTTGGACTATCATCTTTCGGAAATGTGTGACTTTATGGGAACATATTCGGTACTGATTTTTTCGATTGTTGGGAGTGTTGTTGCGGTATTCTTTTTTTATAAAAATAAGTTAAAGACACCTCTACAGGAACTAAAAGATGCCTCACAAATGATTGCAGATAATGAACTGGATTTTCATGTGTCCTATGAAAATAAAGATGAGATGGGAACTTTGTGTAAAGAATTTGAAATGATGCGAAGTGATTTAGCAGATAACAACAGAAAGATGTGGCGAATGATTGATGACGAGAAGGCTTTGCGGAATGCAATTGCACATGATATACGTTCTCCACTTTCCATATTGCGTGGGTATCAGGAAATGCTCTTAGAGTTTGTTTCTGCCGAGAGTATAAAAACAGAGGATGTTATTGATATCTTACAAACAGGCATGTATCAGATTGACCGTATAGAGCATTTCACGGAAAACATGAGAAAAATGTCCCATTTAGAACAGAGGGAACTGCAATGCTCAGAGATAGAGTTATCGGAACTGGCAAAAAAGATTGAGGCAGAAGCTGCCATGCTGTCCAAGAAGGAAAGTAAATTATGTAAGGTAGAAAGAGTGCAGGAACAAAACATTGTGAAAGTGGATGAGGAACTTGTCATGGAAGTGACAGACAACTTACTGGAAAATGCGGTTCGATATGCACAAAAAAGTATTGCTTTGCAGATAAAGAAAAAGGATGGTTTTCTTATAATTTCTGTTGAAGATGATGGAATAGGATTTGTGGATACTGAGGAAAAAGTAACAGAGCCATTTTATCATAAGAATCCACAAGATGATTTAAAGCATTTTGGCCTTGGTATGTATATTTCTCGTATTTTCTGTGAAAAGCATGGAGGAAATTTGAAAATATATAATGCCAGACAAGGCGGTGCTCATGTAGAAGCTCTTTTCAAAGCTGAATAAAAATACTTTATAAGGCTGAAATCACAAATAAAGTGGTTTTAGTCTTTTTTGTTGTGAATTTATTGAGAATTGATTTGTATGATGTTGTTAAAGAAATAAAGAAAGGAAGAGATACAATGAAAACAATCATAAAAAGAAGTATACTTGATTATTTAAAGAACCCTGTTTTGTGGATTGGCTTGATTATTATAGTTGCCAGTATGTATCAATGTCTGTCATCGTATTTGCAAATTCATTATATCAAACAGAATGAACAGATCACACAAAATGACGTAGCATTGGAAGATGCTGATGTCATGGATGGGTACATTCCCACATCTGATGATAAAGAAAGAAGAAGGGAGTGGGAAGATACGATCAAAGAGACGTTAATGGACACCTCCAAAAATGGTTTTGGATTTAGCAGGCAGGAAGCAGATCATGTAATGAAAGAAATTCAGAATATGGATGTAAAGACTGCTTCTGAGTTTTTGGAATCCCAATATGGCTATTATAATGCAATAGATGCTTATGAGGACCTTGAAATTCATAAGGGGACAGCAGAAGAAATCAATCATTATATCGAGCGGAAATTATCCGAACATTCTTTTTCCTGGTACTTTGCCAAAAAATTTACGGATTTTGCAGGATTGCATATGGCCTTTTTTGCAACAGTCTTGCTATCATTTTTATTTATTCAGGATACACGAAAAAGTACCTATGAATTATTACATACAAAGCCTGTTACGGCAATCCAATATATATGTGGGAAAGTAATAAGCGGATTCATTAGTATGCTGGGAGTATTAGTGATTTTGAATGTTATATTCTTTATGCTGTGTTTGAAAACGTCTTTAGAATCGGGCTTTCCAGTAACACCAATTGATTTTTGCGTGAATTCTCTGATCTATATTGTTCCGAATCTTTTGATGATATGTTGTGTCTATACAATTACAGCATTAATATTTAAAAATCCGCTTCCGGCAGCACCAATCTTGTTTTTACACATTATATATTCAAATATGCTGACCATGAAGAATGATATTTATTATATGAGACCGTTCTCTATTATGGTGCGATTCCCTGGCAGATTTTTTGAAACACATGTAGCCAAAATGTCAAACATAAATCAGATTATTCTTGTAATTTCATCAGTTATATTAGTATGTATTTCTGTTACAATCTGGAAAAGGAGGAGGGTTCATTGAAAACGGAACTAAAAAACTGCCTGTCGTTATATAAGATTTTTTATTCATGTGCATTTATACTGATATTGTGTGCTATTCATCCGATTATATACTATGAAGAAATCGGTTCAGCGATTCAGTCGCCAATAGCATTTTTAACAATTATTTTTTGTAGTGACACATATTTGATGGAAGTAAAAAGTAAGCGTGCCGATGTATTTCATTTGTATGATCAAAAAAAGCAGTTAAAAGTAATATCGCAGAGAGTGGGCGTTCAAATATTATATTTATTAATACTTTCCTGTGTTGGATATGTTTTGTTTTTCTGGCAAAAACCGGGCAGTGTAAACGAAGGCATTTCGGGTATTCAGATATTTCTTTTATATTTCATTGCAATGTTTGGAACTATCTGGCTTTGGAGTATATGCTCTGTGATTTTGTGTACATTGCTTCGAAATATGTGGGCAGGTATTGGATGTTTATTTGGAATTGTCATTGGACTTATATCAAAAGCGGGAAGTTCATTTTTCGGAAATCTGGGATTGTTTTCTTTCAGCTTTTGTGAACCTACTCAATTAATGTCCGAGAGTTGGATTTATGGAACGCTTGTGTCTTTTATAGCGGGGCTGTTTTTATTTGCAGTATTACCAATGACTTTAAAGAAAAGAGGATAGATTATGAGTATTAGAATAAATGATTTAACAGTTAGATTTAAAAATGGTGTAGTTGCAGTAAATAAGGCATCTCTTGAAATACCTAAGGGAATTTACGGACTTTTGGGTGAGAATGGTGCCGGAAAAACCACTTTGATGAGGGTTCTTACAACTGTTTTAAAACAAACGGAAGGAATGGTTTCCCTTGATGGAATTCTGTATAACGAGGGAAATTATGAGAAAATACAGAAAAAGATTGGTTATCTTCCACAGGAAATCGACTTATATCCGAATCTTACGGTGAAAGAATGTCTTGTATATATGGGGGGACTGTCAGGAGTAGCCAGAAATGACCTCGAACAAAGAATTACCTATTATCTGGAAAAGACTTCTCTTACAGAGCATCAGAATAAAAAAATGCGGCAATTATCTGGTGGTATGAAGAGACGTGTCGGACTCATACAGGCACTTCTTAATAATCCGGATTTTTTGATTATTGATGAACCTACCACCGGGTTAGATCCGGAAGAAAGAATCAGGATCCGCAATCTTTTGGTTGATTTTTCAAAGGATAGAACTGTGCTGTTTTCCACTCATGTAGTAGAAGATTTAGCAGCAACCTGTACACAGCTTGCCATTATGAAAAAGGGAAGTTTTTTATATTCTGGAAGCGTGAGTGGGTTGCTGGAAAATGCAAAGGGCTGTGTTTGGAATTGTACGGTACAAAACGCAGAAGAAGCCCGTTTGTTAGAAGCCAATTATTCTATTTCATCTAAGCAGTATGTAGAAAATGGAATTCATATGAAAGTATTAAGCAAAGGAAAGCCAAATGAGAATTGTGTCCTGGATAATGATATCACTTTGGAAGATGCATATATTTATTTGACGAATAGTTGAATATAACGGCGGGCAAGTTGCCCGCCGTAAATTGTACTTATTTTGTTAAAAGACCGGATAGATTTTTTCCAATGCAAAATCCAATCTGTGGATATAACTCCTGAATTTCCTGATATTTTGCTTCAATCATTTCTGGTTCATCAGCCCAGATCTTTTCATATATTTTGAAAGCTCTTTTAAAATGTGTTTTGGCTTGCGGAAGATTGGCAGTCATCAGATAAATGGTTCCAAGGGTTTCCTGTACTTTGGCATAATCCAGACAGTCATCGGAATGGTATTCCTTGATGATGCCGGATAATTTTTGCAATTCAGAGATGCCTCTTTCGGGTTCCTGCTGTTCTGTCAGGAACATTGCATAATTGGCAATCTGAGGTATGCTGTCATTTATATGAAGCAGGTTAAATTGGTCAAGCAGTGAGATACTTTTTTCCATGTGTTCTCTTGCAAGATCGGGATGACCGTTCATGCGGTAAAGTCCACCGAGATTGGCATGAAGGTTGGAAACAAGGCGAGCATTGTCAGCAGTGATATTTTCTATCTGGGCAAGTGCATCCTTTTCCAGTTTTATTGCTTTTTCAGGTTTGGTTTCAAGAGTTGCCTGAAAATCTAGTAATAATGCCCGGTCAGAGTCGGTTCCAATGTTTTTTGTCTTTAACAGCCCCGTCAGTTCCTGAATGATTCCATTCATACCTTTGTGGTAGTTATAGTTATCCATGTATGGAAATGCATTTTCCAGAAAAAGCAGATACTTTGGTATATCATCCTTTTCAATCAATACTATGATATTTCCGATTGTTTGAAATAGCTTTTTGTAATAATCTACTTCCATTCCATGCATTAAACATATTTTCTGTAAAGAATCCAGTAATATGTGGCAGCGAGTTACAGATGGTTTTGTCTCTGAAAGGGTGATTTCCTGAATCATCGGATGCAGAGAGATAGTGCGACGTGTTGTTGTCTGAACGAAACCAGTCTCAATTAAATCGTTGATTTCATTTAGTGTGGGCATTTCCAGCCATTTGGCAAATATACGGGCAGAAATACCGGTGGAAGGAAGAAAGCACATATTACACATGATATCCTGCTGTTCAAGAGATAAAGTGTATAAAGAAAACAGCGTATGGATATGACTGTAATAGGTGGCTTTGCTGCTTTGTCCATCTTTGATTATTTTAATTTTATCTTCGTTATGGAAAGATGCTTTTTCCACCTGAAGTCTTGTTAATAACTGGTCTGGAGTTGAGATTCCATTTTCCAGAAGTTTTGCTGCCAGTTCCACGGCAAAAGTATGAGAGTGAACAGTTTCGATGATCTTTTCAACTGTTGCCCGGTACGTGTCTGCCTCTGAATAAAATACTGATGCCAGCTGGAAGAGAGCGTTCATATCCTCTATTTCTTTTAATGGCAGAGTACAGTATTCATCCAGTTTGCTTCGGGTTGTAAACAAAATCTGGCAGCGATATTTTAATACTACTGACAGAAAGCTGTCCTGTGTCGCAGTGACATTAAAATTATCTATGATAAGCAGAGTATCAGATTTCAGGGAACGCAGAAAACGGTTATGTCTTTGAAACCGTTCCTGGTCAGTGCTTTCCGGCGGATCGTCAATAAAATCCATGTCAGTAATATCCTGATGAAGATTGCCGGTATATTCTATATAAAGTATATTGGTGTATTGCTTTATGTACCGCTTTGCGTAGGCTTTGACAAGTTCACTTTTTCCGATTCCGGCGATTCCGCAAAGGAAAACATGACGGTTTTCCTCAAGCACGGTATATAATTCTTCCAGTTCTTTATCTCTTCCGATAAAATGACGGCATGGTTTCGGAACCTCACTGTCCATAATATAATCCAGCACAATGGGGGATAAAGCGCCTCCGGCGAGCAGCTTCTGATTTTTGGTATTACGTTTGATGAATTGGCGTTCCATGCCAAAAGAAATCAGTTTTGCAAGAAACAGCAGTCTTGAACTGGCTGGTTTATATAAGGGAGTCAGATTTTTCTTTTTTGCATCTGAGATGCTGTCATCCTGAATGAATAAAGTGTAAATATCTTGTATAGCCATATTACAGTCAGACATCAGTGGAAGAAGATTCTGGTGGATGGTATGGGCTAATTTTTCCTGATTGGATGGCTTGGAATAGTAAGCGGATATTTTAGGACTGATTTTAGCCTGACCAGTCATCCAGCGGCAAACCAGACCGTTATCCATTGAAAAATCCTGATTTGCCGGATCATCCATAAAATCTTCAAATAATTCGTATAAAAAATCAGGCTGACTCATTTGATTACTTTCGCTGATATGATTTTTTAAGCAAGTGCTAATAGAAGAAAAATCGCATCGATTCAATAGAAATTCCCCTTTCGTAGTTAAGATTGAGTATATCTATCATAACACGAACATATATTCGATTCAAGAAAATACGAATATTTTTAAAGTGATTGTGTCAATTTACAATCAATTCCTATTCAATGTGGTTTTCAGGCAGGTTCTGTAAAATAAGCTCAGAACAAACAATAACGGGAGGAGCTTATGCAACAGAATATTGAATTTGAGCGGTGCATTGATTTTCTGGTACGGATGATTGATAAGTACGGCGAAGAAGTCCTCCGGGAGTTGGAGGAAGAAAAACAGAATAAGGAAGAAAAAGAAGCGGCAGTTTCCTGAAATACAAAATGTAAATCAGACTGTCGCTTTTTTCATGCATTTTTAAATCAAATAAATTTTAAAAGCTGATGCAGAGTGTGTGGCTCATTATTCTGAGAAGCGGTAATACGCGTATCAAATGGCTTGAAATGATTTTGCGTATAAAAGCTCAGAAGAAATTCATTATCTTCGCATTCAAGAAACTCCATAACGCCACCTACGGAATATTTGAGACTGGATATGGTTTCCAGTGCAAATCCCAGTAGAATATTTCCAGGAATTCGTTTTTCCTTTGGAAGAGAATAGTTCTTTCCCAACTGGGCGATCAGGTAAGCTGCGGTAGTATAGGATTGTGTTTCTTCATCCAAAATACTGACACGGGACAGCTTTTTTGCCATTGTCTTGCTGATATTTGAAGCACGGACAGAGATTGGTTTTACTGTAAGTGAAAAATAACCAACCAGTGAAGCATCTTCAGCATCAAATACCAGATAAGTGATAGATTGATCTTTTTTGGTAAACTCAATCGCATTATGTAATAAAAAGTATTCCACATCGGGATTTTTGGGACAAGAAAAATCGGAGAGTAAGTCGTAAAGACTTTCCTCTCCGATATATGTCGGTTCGTCTTTATCCAAATATGCCCGAATATTAACGGTAAAATATTTATCAGACATGTTTTTTCTTCCTTTTTGACATTAAAGCTAAGATTTCCTGTGGGTTTGTTAACTGACGTCCGGGAAGTGTCTGCTTTGGTGTGCGGTCACGGTCAGCTTCGTCAATTGCTGCGACAAAACGCTTTACGCTATTTGGATTGGATACGACAAAATTATGAGTAATACTTGAAGTAGCCATACTAACACCTCCTCTTTTTTGGCTTTTTTGTGTATTTATAGTATATGCAATGTGTGATAAAAACACAATATCAAAAACAGAAATTATTTCTAAATAATTTTCAAGCCGGACATTTATTAGACGCTTCCGGTAAGCGAACAATATTTTCGAGCCAATCATTTATAAGTCGCCAATGGTGGGCGGGCAATATTTTGATAACAGAAATGCTCTGTATCTAACTTAATTATACGATTGGCGAAGAAATGCGTCAATACGGAAAATAAGTATTGAAAATAGTTGGAACAAGTACTAAAATAAGGTTGGGACAATAAAACAGAGTTATACTGCGAGGAAGATTATGAAGAATAAAAAGATTAAATGCGATATATATACCAGAGTATCCACAACCATGCAGGTAGATGGCTACAGTCTGGATGCTCAGAAAGAAAAACTCAAGAGATATGCGGAATTTCAGAATATGGAAATTGTAAATGAGTATTCCGATGAAGGTAAGTCTGGAAAGAGCGTAGAGGGCAGACCGGAATTTCAGAGAATGTTGGATAATATTGAGAATGGAACAGATGAGGTACAGTTTGTACTGGTGTTCAAGCTTTCCAGATTCGGTCGTAATGCGGCAGATGTATTAAATTCTTTGCAGAGGATGCAGGATTTTGGAGTGAATCTGATTTGTGTAGAAGATGGAATTGACAGCTCAAAAGATAGTGGAAAGCTGATGATTTCTGTTCTGTCTGCGGTGGCAGAGATTGAACGAGAGAATATCCTTGTGCAGACAATGGAAGGACGTAAGCAGAAAGCCAGGGAAGGAAAATGGAACGGAGGATTCGCTCCATATGGTTATGAATTGGTAAATGGAGAATTACAGATTGCAGAGGACGAAGCGGAGATTATTCGTCTGATTTATGACAAATTTATTCATACAAATATGGGAATCTCTGCGATTGCTGCATGGCTGAACCAGCATGGATATAAAAAGAAAAAACGACAGAATAATACACTGGACGCATTTGCCTCTTCCTTTATAAAAGGCGTTCTGGATAATCCGGTATACTGTGGAAAGCTGGCTTATGGACGAAGAAAAAACGAGAAAGTTTCTGGTACAAGAAATGAATATCGCATTGTAAAACAGGAAAATTATATGCTGTATGATGGTATCCACGAAGGGATTATTTCAGAAACAGATTGGGAGCTGGCACATCAAAAACGGGAAAAAACAGGTGTGAAATATGAAAAAACGCATAGTCTGGATCATGAGCATATCTTATCTGGAATATTGAGATGTCCGTTATGTGGAAGCGGTATGTATGGGAACGTGAACCGAAAGAAAAAGAAAGACGGAACCTTATATAAAGATTATTTCTATTATGCCTGTAAACATCGTCGTCTGGTAGACGGTCATAAATGTGGATATCGTAAACAATGGAGCGAGGAGAAGATTAACAATGCAGTGGAAGAAGTTATCCGGAAGCTGGTGAAGAATCCTAAATTTGAAGAAGCAATTCTGAATAAAATCGGTTCAAGAATTGATACAGAAGAAATAGAAAAAGAGATTGAAGGATTGGAAAAGCAGCACAAGCAGTTGACCGGAGCAAAAGCAAGACTTGGACAGCAGATGGACAGTCTGGATATTATGGATAAATTTTATGAGAAGAAATATCAGGATATGGAGACAAGGTTATACCGTTTGTATGATGAGAGTGAAGGCGTGGAGAACAGTATAGAGGAAGTCAAGAACCGCCTGCTGAATATTCAGCAACAGAAAATATCAGAAGAAAACGTCTATCAATTTCTTTTATATTTTGATAAACTATATGATAAGTTCACCGACCTGGAGAAGAAAGAATTTCTTAACAGCTTTGTGGAACAGGTGGACATTTACGAGCAGGAGCAGCCAGATGGCAGATTCCTGAAGCACATAAAGTTCCGTTTTCCGGTGTATTTTGGAGACAGGGAGACACAGGAACTTTGTTGGGACAACGAAAGTACCGTTGAGAGTGTGGCACTGATTTTGAAAGAACAGCCGGCAATTGATTAATGTTGCAGCATGAAGGTATCATTGCACAGAATAGATGCTCAAAATTAAAAGAGAAGTATCTGATTGAAATAAAGCATACGACAAAATAACGCATTGCGTAACATACAAGACAATGTTACAATAATAAAAATGCATTAAGAGGTGATATATTATGACTATAGCAGAGACAATAAAGCAGCTCAGAGAAAGCGTTGGAATGACAAGAAAAGAATTTTCACAGCATACAGGTATTCCTGTGCGTACATTAGAGGACTGGGAGGCATCAAGAAGAACTCCACCAGAATACATTCCACGGCTGATTGCATACCAGTTAAAGTATGAGGAACTGCTCAGAGAGAAAGAAAATGACAATTTATAATTGAGTTTTAATTTATAAAAAGTGTTCTGATCCGGGCACTTTTTATAAAATTTTAAGTAGCCAGTACAATTATTAGATGTTAATATATTACTATGTAACCCGAAACTGATATTTAAGAGCGAAGGGAGATTTTATTGAAGGCTGGATTATTAAGGACACAATTTAGTTACCAGAATACAGTAGTAAGAGAGAAGATGAAGGAAAAGACAAAGGAGTCTGTCAGTGCGGTAGTACCGATAATGCTTATAGTGTTGCTTCTTGGCTTTACAATAGCACCTCTTTCACCTAGTATACTGGTTGAATTCATTGTTGGAGCCGTGCTGGTTATTATTGGCATGGTGTTTTTTTCTTTAGGGGCAGAATTGTCCATGACGCCAATGGGAGAAAGAGTTGGCGGAAGCATGTTAAGGACTAAGAAATTATGGATGATTATAGCGATTGGATTTATCCTTGGAGTTATAATTACAGTTTCTGAGCCGGATTTGCAGGTGCTTGCGGGTCAGGTTGCGGCAGTTCCTAATATGGTGCTTATATTATCTGTGGCAGTGGGAGTAGGTGTATTTCTTGTTGCTGCACTCTTAAGAATATTGATTGGAATACCGCTTGCGCCGCTTCTGCTGGTGTTTTATGCAATTGTTTTTGCGCTTGCGATGTTTGTTCCTAAAGGCTTTCTTGCAGTTGCATTTGATTCAGGGGGAGTAACAACCGGTCCGATGACTGTACCATTTATAATGGCTCTTGGTGTGGGTATTTCTTCTATCCGAAATGATAAACATGCCGGTAATGATAGTTTTGGCCTTGTATCATTATGTTCAATCGGTCCAATACTTGCTGTTCTTATTCTTGGAATGGTTTATAGTACAGAGGGTAATTATACAACAACAGCAATTACTGAAGTGAGCGATTCTGTTGAACTTGGTAAGCTGTTCTGGTATGAGATACCGAAATATCTGAAAGAAATAGCATTGTCACTTCTTCCAATAGTTGTATTTTTCGGAGTGTTTCAGATATTTGCTCCAAAGATGAATAAGAAGTCGCTTATGAAGATATGCGTTGGACTTGTGTATACATATATTGGACTTGTACTTTTTCTTACAGGTGCTAATGTTGGATTTATTCCAGCAGGTAATTATCTTGGATCAGTGCTTGCTTCATTATCATTTAGATGGATTATCGTACCTACTGGCATGATAATAGGATATTTCATTGTTAAGGCAGAGCCTGCTGTATATGTGCTTATGCATCAGGTAGAAGAACTGACATCAGGAAGCATATCAGGCAAATCAATGCAGATAAGTCTTTCTGTAGGTGTTGCAGTATCTGTTGGCCTTTCAATGATAAGAGTGCTGACAGGCATCTCAATATTATATTTTCTTATTCCGGGTTATGGAATAGCACTGATACTTACGCTTTTTGTTCCTAAGATATTCACTGCCATAGCATTTGACTCTGGAGGAGTTGCGTCAGGTCCGATGACAGCTACATTTTTACTGCCACTGGCACAGGGAGCATGTCTCGCAGTAGGCGGTAATATTGTAACTGACGCATTCGGTGTTGTTGCCATGGTTGCCATGACACCTCTTATAACTTTGCAGATACTTGGTGTTATATACAGAATCAAGGACAGCAGGAAAGCAAATGTGCCACAGACTGTTACACCTGTTGTGGATATGTTTGCAGAGCTTTCAGATGATGCGATTATTGAATTGTAGAGGTAGATGGATATGAGTGAAGTATATGTAATGGTAACAATATGCAGCAGGAAGAATATGCCGCGTTTTGTTGATTGCTATAAGGATTATAATGTTGAAGCAGCTAATATATCGTTAGGCAGGGGAACAGCATCAAGTGATGTACTTGATTTACTGGGACTTGAGGATGACGAGAAGGGTATCCATATGTCACTTGTTACAGAGAATACATGGAAGAATGTTAAGAAGGGGCTTCAGAGTAAGTTAAGAATAGATGTGCCAGGAACCGGAATCGCATTTATAGTGTCGCTAAGCAGTATTGGTGGCAAGAGAGAGCTGGGATTCTTAATTGACGGGCAGGAATATAAGAAAGGAGATGAGAGCACATTGAAGGATACTAAACATGAACTTATTGTTGCAATAGCTAATTATGGATATAATACACAGGTGATGAGAGCAGCGGAAGAAGGCGGTGCAACAGGTGGAACGGTGCTTCATGGAAAGGGTGTTGGAATGAAACGGGCAGAGCAGTTCCTTGGAGTTTCGCTTGTTTCAGAGAAGGAAGTAATTCTTATTGTTGCAAAGTCATCACAGAAAAATGCTATTATGCGTGCTATAATGGACAAAGCCGGCGTAGACAGCAAGGCAGGAACTATTGTGTTCTCACTTCCTGTTACAAGTACGGCAGGACTGCGTATTCTTGAGGATTCGCAGGATGAAGAGGTTGATGATGAAAACAATAATTGATTACCAGAATGATGAAAGAGAAAAGGTTCTGCTTGATGTAAGAGACAAGCAGGAATTCGAGAAGGAAACATATCCCGGAGCAAGAAATTGGTACTGGGAGGAACTGATTAAGGTGCTTGAAGAAACACCGGAGGAATTCATACAGCAGTTTGATAAGAGTGTTCCTATATATCTTCTGTGCTATACAGGTCTGCACAGTGATGATCTGGCAGACATTCTTGAGGACATGGGATATGAGGTCTACAGCCTGTATGGCGGCTGGGGTGCTTATATGAAGTGGAAGTTCGAGAATTATGTCAAGGAAGCACAGGCAGAGAATGAGATTTCGGGTGAAGACAGAGTTAAGGAAATAGAGCGTAGTATAGTAAAGAAGTTCAGAAAGCCTATATGGAGAAAGTTCACACAGGCACTTAATGAATATGACCTTATACAGGACGGAGATAAGATTGCTGTCTGTATATCAGGCGGTAAGGATTCTATGCTTATGGCGAAGCTTTTTCAGGAGCTTAAGAGACATGGGAAGAATAATTTTGAACTTGTATTCTTAGTTATGAATCCGGGATACAATGATATTAATTATCAGGTTATTCTTAATAATGCGAAGATACTTGATATTCCTATAACTGTGTTCAAATCAGAGATATTCGATACGGTTGCAGATATAGAGGAGTCGCCATGTTATCTGTGCGCCCGCATGAGAAGAGGATATCTGTACAGCAAGGCTAAAGAACTTGGCTGCAATAAGATTGCATTAGGTCATCATTATGATGATGTTATTGAAACAATTCTTATGGGAATGTTATACGGTGCGCAGATTCAGACTATGATGCCAAAGCTTCACAGCACTAATTTTGAGGGCATGGAACTTATAAGACCACTTTACCTTATAAGAGAAGCTGATATAATACATTGGAGAGATTATAATAATCTTGCATTTATACAGTGTGCATGCAGGCTTACAGAGAGCTGTGCTTCATGTGGCGGCACAGAAAAGGGTTCTAAGAGAGGCGAGATTAAGCAGCTTATTAAAGATTTGACTAAGGTAAGCCCTTACATTGAGAAGAACATATTCAGAAGTGTTGAAAATGTTAATCTTGATACAGTTATTGCGTATAAGCAGTACGGTGTTAAGCATAATTTCCTTGAAAGATATGATGAAATGGGAAGACTCAATGGCGCATCAGGTAGCCAGACAGCAGATGATAAGGAGATGGAATAGATATGTCATCACAATATAATTGCGATTACTGCAACAACCTTGTATATGACGAGGAGATTGAAGGATATGTATGTGATGTTGATATGGATGAGGACGATTACGCAAGACTTTTAAGTTCTTCATATAAGCAGTGTCCATATTATCAGAGCAATGATGAATATAAGATAGTGCGTCATCAGATGTAATGTTTATATTAAGGGGGAATCTATGGACGATAAGAGGTATGCGGTTCTTATTGATTCGGACAATATTTCATCAAAATATATTTCTAATATATTAGATGAAATGACTAAGTATGGAGTTATAACGTACAAGCGAATATATGGGGACTGGACAAGTCCGCAGGCGGGCAAATGGAAGAAAGAATTGATGGAGAATTCAATTACACCAATACAGCAGTTTCGCAACACAGTAGGCAAGAATGCTACTGATTCAACACTTATAATTGACGCTATGGATATTCTGTATACGAAAAATGTGGATGGATTCTGTATTGTATCAAGTGATGGAGATTTTACAAGACTGGCAAGCAGGCTACGTGAATCTGGCATGGAAGTTATTGGAATGGGTGAGAACAAAACACCAAGGTCATTCAGGGCAGCATGTTCAGTATTTACTGATCTGGAACTTTTACAGGATCAGGAGGATGAAGAAATTACAGCTGTTAATAATAAGCAGAGGCCTAACAGATCACACAATATTATACGAATTTCCAAAATCGAAAATGCTATTATTGAGATTATCCAGGAAAATGATAATAAGGGAAAGCAGACGGATTTAGGAGAGATAGGAAGCCGTTTGCAGAAAAAATATTCTGACTTTGATGTCCGTAATTATGGGTATAGCTCATTATCCACATTTATCAATGAGATGGATGGGTTCAAAACATATAAGGTTAATAATGCAGTACTGGTAAAGCTCAAAGAAGATGACAATATTAAAGAACAGGTTGTTAAATACGCAATAGATAATGTCAGAGCAAGCAAGGCAACAGGAGTTGAGCTTGCAATACTTGGACAGAGAATACATAGTCAATATCCGAAATTCAAGGCAAAGGAATATGGATATTCAACTCTGACAAAATTTGTATCAAGCATAAAAGAACTGCTAATAGAAACAACAGATAACAAAAGAATAGTATTTATAAGAAAGAAGGAGTCATAATGAACAAGATAGCAAGTTTTACGGTGAATCATCTTGATTTACTGACAGGTGTATATGTATCAAGAAAGGATTATATCGGAGATGTATGTCTTACAACATTTGATTTAAGATTTACAAGACCTAATGAAGAGCCACCTATGGATACTCCGGGGATTCATTCAATTGAACATCTTGTTGCTACATTTTTAAGGAATCATGCAGAATGGGCTGAGAAAACTATATATTTCGGACCTATGGGCTGCAGAACAGGTTTTTATGTTATATTTGCAGGAGATTTAAAGTCTGAGGATATTATCGGGGTATTAAGAGAAGCTGCCGATTATGTTCTTAATTATGACGATAATACACCAATTCCTGGATATTCACCAAGAGACTGTGGTAATTATCTGGATAACAATCTTAAGCTTGCGAAGATATATATGAAGAAGTTTAAGGAGGAGGTTCTGGATAATCCGGTTGAGGAGAGGTTGAGTTATCCACAGTAGCGTGTAGGTGGTGCCAGTCTGGGGATATCGGGCTGTGGCTTTCATGGATTACTGCGCTTAGCAGGAGTAAATGCCGCCATATACAGAGTTTTTACAGCGTGCAAAAGCAAACGCACTTCGTTTGAACGAGCTTTTGCACGCTGAACTTTTGTCTATGGCGGCATTAACTCCTGCACAGCTCGTAATAAATCAAGCCACTCCCTAAGCCACACAATCGTCCCGGCTGGCAATCTACACAGTGGACAACTGGCAGGGGTGAAAAATCTCCAGCATTAGATTTGGCTTTGCCGGTCTAATGCTGGAGATTTTTATGAGAGTGATTTATAACAATTAGTTATGTACTATACCTCGAATAATAATTCGCTGTAGCTTGGGAATGGCCAGAATTCCTTATCTACTATCATCTCGGCTTTATCTACTGGAGCTCTTAATTCGTCCATTGCAACCTTTACTGTATCTCTGAAGTATTCAGCCTGTGCTTTTCCTTCAAATGTAGCTGCTGTAGCAACTGTCTCTGCAAGCTTAGCTGAAGCTGCCTCATTTCCTTTAAGTAACCAGATACTTCTGTAAGGATGTCTGCCTGGACTGAAGCGTCAGCGCCAGCTTCTTTAACTGAAAGTACTGAGTTAGCAAGCTCTGTTGTGTATGAGATAACGGCAGGAATGATTTCCTTGCCAGCCATATCTATCATTGTCTTAGCTTCGATGTTGATTGCCTTAGAGTAAGCTTCGTACTTAATCTCAGCTCTTGACTTTAATTCAGCTTCTGTGAATACACCAAATCCTTCAAACATCTTAACTGTTTCAGGCTTAACAAGTGAACCAACAGCCTCAACCATAGATTTGATATTTGGAAGTCCTCTTCTTTCAGCTTCCGCTACCCATTCATCTGAGTAACCATTACCATTGAATACAACTCTGTGATGGTCTGTGAAGAGTTTCTTAATCATATCATGGACAGCCATCTGCATATCTTCAGAACCCTCTAATTCATCAGCGATTTCCTTAAAGCTTTCTGCAACGATTGTATTAAGAACAACATTTGCAGGAGCGATAGAATCTGAAGAACCAACCATACGGAATTCAAACTTGTTACCTGTGAATGCGAATGGAGATGTTCTGTTTCTATCTGTAGCATCCTTGTTAAGGTCTGGAAGAGTAGAAGCACCAGTCTTTAACTTACCCTTCTGGATAGAGCTTGTAGCATCACCCTTATCGATTAACTGCATAACTACATCTTCAAGCTGCTCGCCAAGGAACATAGAGATGATAGCTGGAGGTGCTTCATTAGCTCCAAGTCTGTGATCGTTACCAACATCAGATGCAGACTCACGAAGAAGGTCAGCATGTTTATCAACAGCCTTCATAATTGCACCAAGTACAAGAAGGAACTGGAAGTTTTCATGTGGTGTCTTACCTGGGTCAAGCATGTTAATGCCGTCATCAGTTGTGATAGACCAGTTGTTATGCTTACCAGAACCGTTAACACCTGCAAATGGCTTCTCATGGAGAAGGCATACAAGACCGTGTCTGTAAGCAACCTTCTTCATAACTTCCATCATAAGCTGGTTGTTATCTGTAGCAATATTGCACTGTGCATAGATAGGAGCTAACTCATGCTGTGCAGGAGCAACTTCGTTATGCTGTGTCTTAGCAGATACACCGAGCTTCCATAATTCTTCATTAATATCTTTCATGAAAGCGGCAATTCTTTCACGGATAGAACCAAAGTAGTGATCATCAAGTTCCTGACCCTTAGGAGGCATAGCTCCGAATAAAGTACGGCCAGAGAAGATAAGATCCTTTCTCTGTAAATATTTCTCTCTGTCTACAATGAAGTATTCCTGTTCAGCACCTACAGAAGGAGTAACTTTCTTAGATGTTGTATTACCCATAAGCCTTAAAATACGAAGAGCCTGCTCGTTGATGGCATCCATTGAACGAAGTAATGGAGTTTTCTGGTCAAGAGCCTCACCTGTGTAAGAGCAGAATGCTGTAGGAATACAAAGAGTAGCACCCTGAGCACCTTCGCGTACAAATGCAGGAGATGTACAATCCCATGCTGTATATCCTCTGGCCTCGAATGTTGCACGAAGACCACCTGAAGGGAATGATGAAGCATCAGGTTCGCCCTTAATCAATTCTTTACCTGAGAATTCCATAAGCACCTTTCCATCTGACTTAGGTGCTGATATAAATGAATCATGTTTCTCGGCAGTAGTTCCTGTTAAAGGCTGGAACCAATGTGTGTAATGAGTTGCACCTTTCTCGATAGCCCAGTCCTTCATAGCATTAGCGATAACATCAGCATCTGCTAAAGATAACTCCTGCACACCTTCCATTGTTAATTTAAGGTTTTTGTAAACGTTCTTTGGTAAACGCTCTTTCATAACTGTGTCATTAAACACATTCTCGCCGAAGATGTCAGCTACATTGAATCTTTCACTCATAACTTCCTCATCCTTCCTTTTCTTATCTTTTTATTAGTAAAACTAAAAAATGGCGTCCAAGTATATACTTATACAAATATATAAATGGAACGCCTTTGTTCTACCTTATTTAATTAGCGACAGCCTGCTGTCTTTAAATAAAATAACTCATATTATATAAATTTGCAAGTGCTTTTTTAAAATTATTTAAAAAATTAAGCCTGCATGAAATATGAGTGTTAAAATGCCTATTCTGAAGCGGATACAGATGCTTCAGAAGATGTCCCATTATCTAACTTAGATTCTCCAACATATGTACCGGATACAATAACACGCTGCTTAGAATCGTCTGTACAGGTTGAAAATGTGACAACCTGTGTTGCGTTGGAAACATCGACACCAGTGTCATATAGAGATTCGGCCTTAACGACTTTAGCGTATTCGCGAAGTCCTGTTAAATTACTGAAGTTAAAAGTAAATGTATTACTTACCGGGTCAGTAACATATACTGTGAAAATCTTGTATTTACGGATTACATCTTCTGTATAAATATAAAAAACATCATTACCTTCTGTCTGGTAGAAACCAGAATTTTTATATCTGGCAAGAGTGCCAAACATGGCTCCGGAGCCCATATTGTGTCCATAGATAAGAACATGGCTGGCATTAAGACCATCCTTGATTCTGTAATCAACGAACAGGCATCCGTTGCGATTGTATGTCTTATCAAATGTATGAGTAAGATAAAAGTCATTATCGGTTGTCTGGGCAACAGGAAGCCTTATATCAACCGATGGAACATAAAGAAAACCAAGACCATCCGAATTAATGTCAAGCAACGCCTGATGATTGTACACAAATGGAATTGTTACCTCAGGTGCTTCATCATCATCAATTGTAATATTAACCGGCGTATCGTCAAGGACATCGCCTTCAATATTATTATAAATGTCGTTGCCCTTCTTATATTCAAGAAGGATAGATACAAGCTTGACTGCTGCAAATACAAAAACGCAGGCACATATGATTAAAATAATACGGCTGATGATGTTAGACTGCTTTTTCTTTTTTTCTTTAGCATCAAAAGCGGCATCCGCTTCGTCTGGTTCTGTTTCAGGTGAAGCAGATGTTATAAAATCATCATCTTCATCTGTCTTTAAGTTACCCATAATAATCTCCAATCATCATCAAGCTTTTCCTGCTGAACCGAAAAGATTAATCTTCTCACGAACAGTTTCTTTAATTGCTTCACAGCCTGGAGCCAGAAGCTTTCTAGGATCAAATCCCTTTCCTTCAAGGTCTTTGCCTGCTTCAATATATTTTCTTGTTGCATCAGCAAATGAAAGCTGGCACTCTGTATTAACATTTATCTTAGAAACTCCAAGAGAGATTGCCTTCTGAATCATATCTGCAGGAATACCTGTACCACCATGAAGAACTAATGGCATATCACCAATCTTTTCTTTAACAGCTGCAAGAGTCTCAAAGCTTAATCCTGGCCAGTTAGCTGGATACTTTCCATGTATATTACCGATACCTGCTGCAAGCATGTCTACACCAAGATCTGCAATAGATTTACATTCATCAGGGTCTGCACATTCACCCATTCCGATAACACCATCTTCTTCGCCACCTATTGAACCAACTTCTGCCTCAATAGAAAGACCAAGATTGTGAGCTACATTAACAAGCTCTGTTGTCTTCTTGATATTCTCATCAATTGGATAATGAGAACCGTCAAACATAATAGATGTGAAGCCTGCTTTGATACATTTGTAGCATCCTTCGTATGTTCCGTGGTCAAGATGAAGAGCAACAGGAACAGTGATTCCAAGAGACTTGTCCATAGCCTTAACCATGGCTGCAACAGTCTCGAAGCCTGTCATATACTTACCAGCACCCTCAGATACACCAAGGATTACAGGAGCATTCATCTCCTGTGCAGTAAGGAGAATAGACTTAGTCCATTCAAGATTATTGATGTTGAACTGTCCGACAGCATATTGCCGGCAAGAGCTTTGTCTAACATTTCTTTAGCTGAAACTAACATATTTCTTTACCTCCATTGCACGATTTTGCATAACAACATTATATCTCATATCATTAAAAATGAAAAGGAATATTTATATGATATTTATGTGTTAATACAAAGAAATATGATGTATAATCATGTATGTCTTAAGAAAATATCTAAAGAGAGGAGACATGTATGGGTTATTTAACATTTTTTATCAACAGGGTAGCTCTCGAAACTCAGACAGCAATGGATTCCTATAATAGTGAAGACCATGCTGGCACAAGCTATCTGCCATTTATTGGATTCATGCTTTTTCTTGCAGGAATTGTTGTAATTATTGTCGGACTTGCAACATATCTTACGGCAAAACATAATTTTAACATATTCTTTGATGCAAGAGATGTCAGAATGACATATGATGAACAGATTATGCCTGATGATGAAAAAGCCAGACTTAATAATGAAAAACTTGCTAAAGATAAGAAAAAGGGAAAGATAATAATTATAATAGGAGTGGTTTTAGTTATAGCATCATTCGTCGTATTATAATTATATGCAGGATAAAAAACACCGTCTGCCGGAGTAGCAGACGGTGAAAGAGGGAGGAGAGCTGTTTATTAACAACTCGATTTATGAAAAACATATAGTAGAAAATGTCTTGTTCTTATGATTAAATTATATTGAACAAAAGTGAAGAAACAATGTGCATAGTGTTAAATCTTATTGAATTAGATATGAACAAAATATGAACGAGTGTGGATTAAGGAGGGGAATATGCCAACAATTTACAAATGCCCTGGGTGTGGTGCTGCTATGGAGTTTGACAGTGTCACACAGAAATTAGGCTGTCCGTCATGTGGAATGCAGATTGATGTGCGGGAATATGAACAGAAATATTCACAGAACAGTACACAGGGAGAATATGACAAAGAGATGAAGATGTACCATTGTAATACATGTGGTGCAGAGCTTGTGGCAGATGAATATACATCGGCAACATTTTGTTCATTCTGTGGTAATCCGACACTTGTGGAGGACAGACTTAGAGGTGAATTCAAGCCATCAACAATTATACCATTTAAGATTAACAAGGATAAAGCAGTAGAGATTTACAAAAACTGGTGTAAGAAAGGACCACTCACACCATCTGCTTTATCAAGAAATTCAACAATTGAGAAAATAAGCGGACTGTATGTACCTTACTGGCTGTATGATTATTCGGCACAGACTGATATGCATGCTAATGCGGAAAGAGTCAGGACAACAAGAAAAGGTGATACAGAGTATATATACACAGATCATTTTCAGGTGTTCAGAAATATATCTGCAAAGTTTGAAAAGATTCCGGCTGATGCATCTGAAAAAATGCCTGATGATGCGATGGATAAGTTAGAGCCATTTAACTATAACGAATTAACTGCATTTTCAATGCCATATCTGTCAGGATATCTTTCAGAAAGATATAATTATACGGCAGACCAGATACAGGAGAGAGCTACGAGAAGAGCTGACAAATATATAACAGATATTGCAATGTCAACAATTACCGGTTATTCATCTGTTAATATAATTCACAATGACATAACAATGCGTCCAACAGGAAGCCAGTATGCATTATTTCCGGTATGGGTACTTAATTACAGGTTTAACAAGAAGAATTTCCAGTTCATGCTTAACGGACAGACAGGAAAGATAGTTGCTGACAGACCGATAAGCGGAAAGAAAGCATTTGGCTTCGGAGCGGGAATATTCATCGTTACACTTATCATTACTATGTTTGGAGGGCTTTTGTTCATATGATGAAGATTAATAAGAAGATAAAGGCTTTCATGAGCATAATTATAGCATGCTTTATGTGTGTGGGAGTGTTGTTAAGTATTAAGACTGATGTGTATGCAGATTCATCAAAGGAATATGTATATGACAATGCAGGAATTCTTACTTCTGATGAGGTTAGTAAACTAAAGAGCCAGTGCAAGAAAGCATCTGAGGATTCAGAGTGTGATATAGTTATTATCACAACTAATATAGGACATGATGGCAGTACGATGGACAGTTATCTTAAGAAATTCCTTGATGATAACGGATATTCGCAGAATGCCGTAATATATGGTGTTGATATGAAATCAAGAGCCGACAGAATGTATACACAGGGAAAGGCAAAGACTGATATATCACAGGGTACAATTGACGACATAAGAGAAGCATGTGAGGAGAAGCTTTCGGATAAGGATTATTACAAAGCATTTTCTAAGTATGTCAAGAATATGAATATGTGTATGACTACAAGCATAGTCAAGAAACTTACATACAAAATGTGGATAAAGCTTCTCATTGCATCAGGTGTTGCAGTTGCAGCCGTTCTTACAATGATGCATAATGCCAAGGCAAGAATGACAGTTAGCAGTACAGAATATACGAAAGACCATAACTTTAAGGTTAATGACAGAAGAGACGTGTTCATTAATACAACAGTTGTTACAAGACATATTGAGCGCAACAATAGCAGCGGAAGCAGCGGCGGAGGCGGTGGAAACAGTGGCTCCGGCGGACATTTCTAAAAATATAAAGGCGGGTACAGCAATTAACTGTATCCGCCTTTTTGATGTCAATGGATGAACTTTAATTATAACTTATCTGGTTCTGGATATTCCTCTCCAAATGTCTCAACAGTAACAGTCTTCATAACCTGTGGTTTTCTAGGTCTGTCGCTGTAATCTGTGTCTACGCCTGCAATCTTGTCAAGAACATCTTCACCCTCGATAAGCTTACCAAAAGCAGCGTAATCTCCGTCAAGATGTGGAGCGTTCTGGTGCATGATAAAGAACTGTGAGCCTGCAGAATCAGGTCTCATAGAACGAGCCATTGAAAGAACACCTCTTGTATGCTTTAAATCGTTCTTGAATCCGTTAGATGCGAATTCGCCCTTGATAGAGTAGCCAGGACCACCCATACCTGTTCCTTCAGGGTCACCACCCTGAATCATAAAACCTGCGATTACTCTGTGGAATATAAGTCCGTCATAGAATCCCTTCTGAACAAGATTAACGAAATTATTAACTGATGTAGGCGCGATTTCCGGATAAAGCTCAGCTTTCATCACATCGCCGTTTTCCATTGTAAATGTAACTATTGGATTAGCCATATTATTCCTCCTGAAATTCATTAAATTGCCCGCTTGTCTGCATGAGCAAAATGTGATGTAATTAATTCTAAATACTACAGTATAAAAAGTCAAATTAAAACTTTAGAAACAATTATAAAGAGGCATATATGAGAAAATGTATTGATATGGGCGAAGGCAGAGAAATAATAATTAGTGATAAAGATACGTTAAAACCGGATGGGACGCTGGAGATTCCTGATATAGGGCTTGGAGAAGCATACCTTGGAAAAGCTTCATATGTTGTATATGATGAGGAAGATATTGATGACGACCTGTTAGATCTTGTATATGCCAGAAAATACAATGAGCCGCTTGTAATTGCCAGAACGGAGAGATTTATTATACGGGAGATGACAGTGGGGGATTTACCACATTTATACGAATTATATCAGACACTTTCAGACTGCCCGTATGTTGAACCATTATATGAATATGAGGATGAGAAAGCATTTACAATAAAATACATTGAGAATATGTATGGTTTCTTCGGATACGGTCTGTGGCTTGTGATTGATAAGAAAACAGGTGAGCTAGTGGCTAGGGCAGGCATTGAAAACCGCAGCATAGACGGACAGAATTGTCAGGAACTTGGGTATCTTGTGAAAAAAAGCTGGCAGGGAAAGCATGTGGCATGGGAAGTTATGAACCATATGGTGGATATTGCTAAGGACAGGTTCGGTTTAGAAGAATTGTATATATGCACAATGAAAACAAATATCCCGTCCATACAGCTTGCATTGAAACTTGGTTTCACATTGTATGCAGGCGATACAGACGGGATGAATATATATAGAAAATTTCTGTGATATCAAGGCTTTTCCATATTGAATACAAATCTTATAAAGTTGGCGGCATTCTCATAGTACTTGGATGTTGATATGATGCCGTAGCAAGGCTGCTTCATATTAAGGTCACTGTCTTTGATAACAGGGGCGTTAGAAATATCAACAGCTATAGGAAATGATTCTCCTGATGAATTAGTGTAATAAATAATATAATCAGAAAGTTCGTTGAGTTCTTCTGTTGAGAACAGGTCTCTTAAATCCCAGAAGAATATATTACCGTCAGTACAGAAATAATCAATATATTCTTTTTCAGATAGATATCCATCAAGAGTATTGGCTGATGCATAGGTATATATTCTGTTAGCTGTTACATCAGCTTCCTGATCCATTTCTTTTTCTTCAAGTGAAAATGTATATGATATATCAACCTGTTCTTTTTTTCCGTCAATACCAAGATAATCTGTAAGACCGGTAGTAAGAGCGTCCGTATCATCATCATATCCGGTTATTCTTCCGTCCAGAACTGCTATAAAACAGACGGTGTCGTAATTGTTTCTTATAATAGAATAAGTAAGGGAACCTGCAAAAAGAATGGCAAGCAGAATGCCAATAATAGGAATTTTGTAGTAGCTCCAGATGTATTCAATCTTTCCGGAAAATGTTAAATCTTTTAACTTCTTACGCTGTTCCTTAACTTCATCGTGTATGTTGTTGCCTTTAGCCATAAATTCTCCTTAAATTAATTGTAAGATAGCATACAGTTTAACACAAACATAAACTCAAAAAAACAGCTTTTATAAACATTTAAGAAAAATATTTGAAATTTTCTTTGATTTTTATGTAAGGTTTTGTATAATCATAGTGTTTAAGCAAAAAAAGGGGTATATAATTATGAATGGATTTGGATTAGATGGTAAATTATTTAAAGGTCTTACAAAAGCAGGAGATTTTATTATATTAGCAGTTATTACAGTATTATTCTGTGTTCCGGTTATTACAATCGGAGCAGCGGTTACAGCAGCATTTTATTCAGGAATTAAGCTTGTAAGGGATGAAGAAAGCTATGTATATAAGGATTTCTGGAAATCATTCAAAATGAATTTCGTGCAGGGATTTTTATTAGAGCTTATACATGTTGTAATTGGTTTCCTTCTTTTCATTGATTTAAGAGCCAGTGCCCAGTGGGGATTTGTACAGGGTTCTCAGGCTGGTGTTATATTTGTATTTGTTGTAGTTGGTGTTATGGCGGTATGGGCAGCAGTTATGTTGTATTCATTTTCGATGCTGTCAAGATATGACAATAATATAATAGTGACATTAAAAAATGCTCTTATAATAAGTGTACATCATCTTCCACAGACTATTATTATGTTAATAGCTACTGTTGGACTTACATATTTTTCATGTCTTTATTTCACAGCATTTATTGTGACTATACCATTGATTCTGTATGTTGATTCATATATTTTCTCGAGCATATTCAAACAGCTTGAAAAGGAATCTGTTCCATCAGTACAGGAGGCAGGAACAGAAGAAGATACTAATGAGAATATAAGCAAATAACTAAAAAGGAGGGGCCGCAGACTGGGTAGTTTTCTGCGGCCCCGATTTATATATCTGTAAGGTTATGGAATACAGATACCGAAAGTTATATACAAAAAGAGATAACAAAATAATATTATAATTACAATGCGTCTGTTCCGCGTTCACCGGTACGGATCCTTATGGCATCATATACATCATATACGAAAATCTTACCATCTCCGTATTCACCGGTATTAATCTGGTCAATAACCTGATCGATGATTGCTTCGTAAGTTTCATCAGATACAATAGACTCAACTTTTACTTTAGGAAGCAGGTTGCCACCGAAATCAACACCATTATATACCTGCTTGTGACCTCTCTGGCTTCCATATCCCATGATGTTAGATATCATGAGGCCGTGAGCACCGTTACTATTAAGGATGTTCTTTAAATCATCCAGTCTTTCAGGTCTGATAATAATCTCTAATTTTTTCATAGATAATATCCTTTCGTACTGACGACATTATTAAAACACTGTAAAGATTAAAAGTCAACGCTATTCAGGCATAAACGAATAATGTTAATATTATAACTGCAATCATAAAAAATGTTAAGCAATTAATCCTCATATAGCTGCTTGCTTGTAGAAAAAACAGAAAAACAATAATACATGGTAATTATTATTATAAGAGCTTCAACAAGTATTGAGTAAACAGTTGTTGAAGCTTTAAAAGCAAAATAGTGGATAAAAATTCCTGCTGACAGTAAAAGCCATGTTATCTGATAATTTCTGGTAACGGCATTCTTTTCCTGTATACGGGCTTCCATTATAAGAGCTTCAGTGTAGTAATAAGTGAAATAAATTGCAAATACGACACTTATACCAATTGCTATTGAATACATTGTTTCAGGTGATGAAGGCCAGTCGCGCGATATGAGATACTGGGAAAGTACAGCACTGATAAGTCCGGCAACAGAAAGAGCCATACCTTTCTTAAATCTTGAGTTAAGCGATTTCAAATCCTTCATGCCAATAAATATTAAAATATATCCCACAATGTCATTAGTGATATCAATGTGTACTGGACCGATTGATATCCAAAATCTTGTACAAATCAGGAAAATACCAATAAGCACCAATAATGAGTTCTTTTTGTTCATATTATTAATGTACTCCTTATTATAAAATCTTTTTTGATGAATATATGTTTTTATTCTAAGTTAATATGCAAAAGAGGTCAACGAAAAAGGGGGGATTTATAAAAATTTAATAATGATTACTAGATTTTTTAAAATAAAGTACAAGGATGTAATAAAGGCGGAAAGGAGTCAGCTATGTCAGTAAGTGGAATTAATATAAATTCGTATTACAATAACAGCTATAAAGCAGTAACTGTGTCAGATAATGAACAGTTGTCAGTAATACAGGAAGCTGCTGTAACACAGGAACAGACAGATGCTGGCGGTACAGTAACCCTTAAGATGATGGAGTAGACGAGGATTATAACACTTTTTAAATTTTTTGAAAAAAGTGCTTGCATTCCTGAAAATATTCATGTATAATACAGCATGTCGTCACGATATTGGGCTTTCGCCAAGTGGTAAGGCACTGGATTCTGATTCCAGCATTTCGGGGGTTCGAATCCCTCAAGCCCAGCTAGAAACCTCTCGTAGTCATACGGGAGGTTTTTTTGTGCGAGTAGCGATGAGAATAAACGTAGAAAGGCAACAGCCATACTTGCACTGAAATTATTATGAAAGGGCTGGTGAAGCTGCCAGCATAGGTGTTGTTATGATAGAGTTAGGAAAAACACAGTGTCTTAACATTGTAAAGGTAACAGATTTCGGAGTATATCTTGGAACAGAAGAAGATAAAGTCCTTCTTCCTAAAAAACAGGTTCCAGATGATGTTGAAGTGGGAGATGCTCTCACAGTATTTGTTTACAGGGATTCAAGCGACAGACTTATTGCAACTACTAATAAGCCAAAGATTCAGCTTGGAGAACTTAAGAGACTTAAAGTATCACAGGTTACAGGTATTGGCGCATTTCTTGACTGGGGACTTGAAAAAGACCTTCTAATGCCATACAAGGAACAGACAACACATGTATCAGAAGGCTCAGAGTACCTTGTTGCTCTCTACATAGATAAGAGCGGCAGACTTGCAGCTACTATGAGAATTAACAAATATCTTGAAAAGTCAGAGACACTTGTAAAAGACAGTGCGGTTACAGGTACTATAATAGGAATAACTCCAGATTACAGAGCGTATGTTGCAGTTGAAGATAAGTACGACGCATTTATTCCTATGTCAGAAGTATTTGAGCCACTTAGTGTCGGTGAGGTTATTCACGGACGTGTTTCAAGAGTAAGAGAAGATGGAAAACTTGTTATAAGCCTTAAGCAGAAGGCTTATATACAGATGGACGAGGATTCAGTCCAGATATATGATACCATAGTAAAGAAGGGTGGCAGTCTTGGATTTACAGACAAGGCAGACCCTGAGATTATCAAGAAACATTTTAATATGAGTAAAAATGCTTTCAAGAGAGCTGTGGGAAGACTGCTTAAAGAAGGCAAAATTGAGATAACACAGGATTCAATAATTCTTAAAAAATAGTTCCATAGAATTAGCTTCTTTAATCAATATCTTGAATGAATATGACGATTGCGGTACAATATATTCAATGCGTTTGTAACGTAAAATATGTTGAAATAAGGAGACTATTATGCAGAAAGTAATCAGTACAGACAAGGCACCAAGTGCAATCGGACCATATTCACAGGCTATCGAGATTAACAATATGGTATATACATCAGGAGTTATCCCTGTAATACCAGCTACAGGTGAAATCGCAGAAGGTGGAGTTGAGGCTCAGGCTGAGCAGGCATTCCAGAACCTCTGCAATCTTGTTGAGGCTTCAGGTTCTAAGGTGGAGAATATTGTTAAGACAACAGTATTTATTAAGGAAATGAATGATTTCGGTAAGATTAATGAAATCTATAAGAAATATTTTAAGGAGCCATTTCCAGCGCGTTCATGCGTAGAAGTTGCTAGACTTCCTAAGGATGTTCTTCTTGAAGTGGAAGCAATTGCATGGAAGTAAGAAAAGTTAATGGCTTCTTTATTATATTTGTAATAGGTTATATCGGGCTGTCTGTTGTGTGTGCATCAATTATGGGATATGCACAGAATGCAGGTATCGCTGTGCCTGACTGGATTCAGTATGTTATGTCAGAAGGGATAATTCTGCTTATTGCAATTATATATATGATTGTTCAGAAGATTGACCCCATTACGGAGATTCCTTATAAAAGAATAAGTATTGTTGATATTGTTCTTTCACTTGTTGCAGGATATTGTCTTATTCCGGCAGTATTATTAATAAGTAATCTTAGCATGTTGTTTTCAACCAATTATCTTGAGGAGGGAACAACAACACTGCTTACATATCCATTTGCGATGCAGGTTATATTGCTGGCAGTTATTCCACCGCTTGTAGAAGAGCTTATATTCCGTGGGATATTCTTTGGCTCTTACAGGAAAGCCGGAATGACAGGTGCGGCACTAATGAGCGGATTATTATTCGGATGTTTTCATCTCAATATTAATCAGGCATTGTACGCATTTGTTATGGGAATTGTGTTCGCATATATGGTTGAGGCTACAGGTTCTTTGTGGTCGTCAGTTATTGCACATTTTGCAGTTAATACATATTCAATAGGAATTGTACAGCTTCTGAAGATGGCAGGCATGTACACCGCAGATGGCCAGGTATCGGGAGTGGCTGAAAGCGAAGCTGAACTCGCGGCATCTACGGGTACTCTCACAACAGTAATCCAGATGATTATACTTGCTGTTGTGGCTGCCGCATTTATGATGCTTGCAATTGTATGCATTAAGACTATGGCAAAAAGACATGGTAATCTTGAGAAAATCAGATTCAGTGGAATCAGATTATCTCATATAAAGAATTATTTTACGGCTCCGGTTGTTGTGGGGATTGTAATATGCGTGATGTATATGATAACCTTGGAATTAGCTGGTACCCTATAGATGCGATTGAGTAGGCATATTGCATTAGTGATGTTTGCAGATAAAAGCCTGATAAATTTGTACAATTTATACATAAGCGGACTTGCTATGGTAAATTTGCAAAAAAAACGCGGAAAAGATTTGTAAAAATGTCATGTGGTAAAAAAGTCCTATATAGTGTATTATAATCACATCAAAAGCGCAAAGGCGCATTTATATTAGGAGGATATTTAATAATGGCAAGTTTATCGCTTAAGAATGTTTGTAAAGTATATCCTAACGGTTTCGTAGCTGTTAAGGATTTTAATCTTGAAATTGCTGATCAGGAGTTCATCATCTTCGTTGGACCTTCAGGATGTGGTAAGTCTACTACACTTCGTATGATCGCAGGTCTTGAGGAAATCAGCTCAGGTGAGTTATGGATCGGTGATAAGATGGTTAACGATGTAGAGCCTAAGGACAGAGATATCGCTATGGTATTCCAGAACTACGCTCTTTATCCACATATGTCAGTATATGATAACATGGCTTTCGGTCTTAAGTTAAGAAAAGTTCCTAAGGCAGAGATCGACAAGGCTGTACATGAAGCTGCTAAGATTCTTGATATCGAGCACCTTCTTGATCGTAAGCCAAAGGCTCTTTCAGGTGGTCAGAGACAGAGAGTTGCTATGGGACGTGCTATCGTTCGTAGCCCTAAGGTATTCCTTATGGATGAGCCTCTTTCAAACCTTGATGCTAAGTTAAGAGTACAGATGCGTGTTGAGATTTCTAAGCTTCACCAGAGATTACAGACAACTATCATCTACGTAACACATGACCAGACAGAGGCTATGACACTTGGTACAAGAATCGTAGTTCTTAAGGATGGTATCATTCAGCAGGTAGATACACCTCAGAACCTTTACAATACACCTAACAACATATTCGTTGCTGGATTCATCGGATCACCTCAGATGAACCTTATCGACGCAGAAGTTAAGGCTAACGGTTCACAGGTTGACCTTGTACTTTCTGATACAGTTACAATTACTCTTCCAGTTGAGAAGAGCAAGAAGCTTATCGATGGCAACTATGTTGGTAAGACAGTTGTAGTTGGTATCCGTCCAGAGGATGTTAAGGATGATGCAGAATTCATCGCTAAGAATGCAGATTCTAAGTTTACAGCTACAGTTAAGGTATACGAATTACTTGGTGCAGAAGTTAACCTTCACTATGAAATCGGTGATGTAACATGTACAGCTAAGGTAAATCCTCGTACAACAGCAAGACCTGGTGATGAAGTAACATTTGCTATGGATGTTGAAAGACTTCATGTATTCGATAAGGAAACAGAAATCGTTATCACACACTAATTATTAAATGAATCTTAATTATGAAGGGGAAATGCAATAAATTTGCATTTCCCCTTTTTTTTTTGCCGTTTTGCTTTACAATAAGATAGAATATGTACGAATAAAAGGTAAGTGGTAGACAGAAAGGGATAACAATGATATCTAATAGAATTTTACAGACAACTGTAGATGGACTTAAGGCTATTTCACGAGTGGATTTGTGCATTGTGGATGCAGATAAGAATGTTGCAGCCAAGACTTTTGATAATGTTTCAGAATGCCTTGCGGATGCGATTAGTTTTATTGATTCGCCAGCAGAAAGTCAGGCAGTTAATGGTTTTCAGTTTTTTAAGGTTGAAGATGATGGCAATCTTGAATATATAATCATGGCAAGAGGAACAAGTGATGATGTATATATGGTTGGAAAGCTTACTGCATTTCAGATACAGAATTTACTTGTGGCATATAAGGAAAGATTTGATAAGGATAACTTTATCAAGAATCTTCTTCTTGATAATCTTCTTCGAGTTGATATGTATACAAGAGCAGAGAAACTTCATATTGAACTGATGTTAAGAGAGTTGTATATATTATTGAGACTAAGCACGAAAAGGATACTAATGCTTTAGAGACAGTAAGAACTCTTTTTGCTAATAAAACAAGAGATTTCATTACAGCAGTTGACGAGAAGAGTATAATTCTTGTTAAGGAAGTTAAGGGTAATGAATCATATGAAGAACTTGATAAGACAGCTGATGTTATAATT
The DNA here is from genome assembly GCF_003464165.1 of Eubacterium sp. AM49-13BH. GTDB lineage: Bacteria > Bacillota > Clostridia > Lachnospirales > Lachnospiraceae > Lachnospira. The sequence continues at coordinate 82,599 of NZ_QSEK01000004.1, forward strand.
GATATGTTAAGCACTGAGGCGATGAGTGCGGCACATGTTGCTTATGGTACAATTGTTAATGATATAAGAGAGGTTTCAAGATCTTACAAGGAAGCTAAGATGGCACTTGATGTTGGAAAAATTTTCTACAGCAACAAGAATGTTGTTGCTTACAACAGATTAGGAATAGGCCGTCTTATATATCAGCTTCCTATACCATTATGTCAGATGTTCATTAAGGAGATATTTGAAGGAAAGGCTCCTGATGATTTTGATGATGAGACTCTGTCAACAATTAACAAGTTCTTTGAGAACAGCCTTAATGTTTCAGAGACATCAAGACAGCTTTACATTCACAGAAATACACTTGTTTACAGACTAGATAAGATACAGAAGATAACCGGACTTGACCTCAGAGTGTTTGATGATGCAATAACATTTAAGATTGCTCTTATGGTAGTTAAGTACATGAAGTATATGGAAAGTAAAGATACATTTTAGTGATTTTTGGAGGAAATGATACATGATAATCATGGAAGATGTTACGAAGACATATTCCACTGGCGTTGCTGCGCTTAATGGAATTAATCTTCACATCCAGAAAGGTGAATTCGTATTTATAGTAGGTAAGAGTGGTTCAGGTAAGTCGACTCTTATCAAACTATTACTTAAGGAATTAGATCCTACATCAGGTAAGATATATGTTAATAAGAAATATCTCAATAAGATAACAAGAAAGAAGCTTCCGTATCTTAGAAGAGATATTGGTGTAGTATTCCAGGATTTCCGTCTGTTACCGGACAGAAACGTATATGAGAATATCGCATTTGCACAGAAGGTAGTAGAAGCTCCTAACAGAAAGATTAAGTCAAGAGTACTTGCGATGCTTTCTATGGTAGGACTTCTTGACAAATACAAGGCTTTTCCTAATGAGTTATCAGGTGGTGAGCAGCAGAGAATCGCAATTGCAAGAGCGCTGGTTAACAAGCCGGCTATATTGTTGTGCGACGAGCCAACAGGTAACCTTGATCCTGCCAATTCTAATGAAATCATGAAGATTCTTAATCAGGTTAATAAGCAGGGAACAACAGTACTTGTAGTTACCCATAATATGGAGATAGTTCAGCAGATGAAGAAGAGAACTATTACTATGAGTGAAGGAAAGATTATCAGCGATCAGGAAAAGGGTGGTTATTTCTATGAAGATTAGGTCATTAGCATATCATATTAAAGATGGATTTAAGAACATCCATCGTAATAAGATGTTCTCACTGGCATCAATAGCAACAATTACAGCATGTATATTCCTTTTTGGAGTATTCTATTCTATAGTGGTTAATTTTCAGTATATGATTAAGAAGGCCGAGACAGAGGTCTGTGTAACAGTTTTCTTTGATGAAAATCTCAGCGAGACAGATATTAAGAAGCTTGGAGATGATATAAGCAAAAGAGAAGAAGTATCAAGAGTTCAATATGTATCAGCTGATGATGCATGGGAAAGCTTCAAAGGTGAGTATTTCGCCGCATATCCTGAACTTGCAGAAGGCTTCAAGGATGATAATCCTTTAGCTAATTCTTCTTCTTATGAAGTATATCTTAAAGATGCAAGTAATCAGGGTACACTGGTTAAGTATCTTGAGAATAAGGATGGAATAAGACAGGTTAACCGTTCAGAGGTTACAGCAAGCGGACTTGCCAGTGCAGCAAGACTTGTAAGTTATGTTGCAGTTGCAGTAATTGTTGTTCTTCTGGCGGTATCTATATTCCTTATTACTAATACAATTGTCATTGGTATTACGGTACGAAAAGATGAGATATCAATCATGAAATATATAGGAGCTACAGATGCATTTGTTAATGCACCATTCTTCGTAGAAGGTATTGTTATAGGACTTATAGGTGCTGTTATTCCGGTAGCAATATTGAGATATATTTATGGTGGGGTTGTTAATTTTGTTCTTGGAAAATTCTCTGTTTTACAGAATATATTAGCATTTATGCCAGCATCAGAAGTATTTGAGGTACTTATTCCGGTAGCTGTTATTCTTGGAATTGGTATTGGTCTTATAGGAAGTTTCTTTGCTGTAAGAAAGCATGCCGATGTATAGTTTCGGATAGTTTTTGGGGGCTTTTGCAAACGGATGCAGAAGTCCCTGTTTGTTTTTAGAAAACATTTTAATTATGGTAAAGGAGTGGCTGTATGGAGAAAGCACTGTTTCGGAACAATTTAATAAAGAAAATAACAGCGGCACTCATGATTGTAATGTTGCTTATACCGTATTGTTTTGCACAGGTTACATTTGGAGATAATAAATCGGATCTGAAGAATGCCCAGAACCAGCAGAATGATATACAGAATAAAAAGAAAGAAACAGAAGACAAGATTGCTCAGCTTAAGGCGCAGAGTTCGGACCTTACATCTCTTATTCAGGGACTGGATGCCCAGATGGGAGAATTGTCAGCGTCATTAGATGATATTAATACCCAGATTGCAACATTAGAGGCTGAGATTGAGGAGACACAGGCACAGCTTGAGCAGGCTGAGGCTGATAAGGAAAGCCGGTATGAGGCTATGAAGCTTCGAATCCAGTTTATGTATGAGCATAATGATTATACATATGTTGAGGTGCTTTTATCATCAGAGAGTATGGCGGATATGCTTAATAAATTTGAGTATATTAATAAGATATCAGAGTATGACAGACAGATGCTTGAGGAATATCAGTCAACGATTAATCTGATATCATCTTCTAAAGTAAAGCTTGAAGAAGATAAAGAGACTCTGACTGCCAGTCAGGAGGCACTTCAGGCACAGGTTGATGCACTTGAGGTTGTCCAGAATGAGAAGACTGCCCAGCTTAATGCTTTGAGTAAGAATACGGCTGATCAGGTGGCTTATAAGAAACAGCTCGAAGCTGACGAGAAGAAGCTCGATGCAGAGATTGCTTCTATAACAGCCAAGATTAAGGCAGAGGAAGCAAGCGGAGTTACTCCGTCTAACAGATATGATGGCGGAACTTTCAAATGGCCAACAACAAGTACAAGAATAACTTCTCCATACGGAGATACATCTGACAGAACTTCACCGCATAAAGGTGTGGATATTGGAGCGGTCAGGGCAGGAGTTTCAGGTGATCCTGTATATGCAGCTTATGACGGTAAAGTTGTTATTGCACACAGACAGAGTGAGTATTACTCAACAGCGGGTAATTATGTGATGATTTATCATGGTAATGGACTGTATACGAGATACCTGCATCTTGATAGTTTAAATGTATCAGTAGGAGCCCAGGTGACGAAAGGACAGAAGATTGGTGTTATGGGTAATACGGGTAATTCATTTGGCGCGCATCTGCATTTTGATGTAATGCTCAATGGTTCATATGTTAATCCTATGCCATATTTTAATAAATAATTCAACTTAACAGGAGGACTCAATGGAATATGATAATAACAGACCTTTTTCTTCGGAAGGGGCCGCGCAGGAACGAAAGAGAAAACATGCTTTAGGCAAAGGCGTTATTATTGGTGCTGTGGCAACACTGCTGGTTGTGATACTGGCGTTGTCATGCGTATTCATGGGACTTATAAGAAGTGGTAATCTTCATATTGGAATTGATGGACGTATATATGTCCAGGATGTTGGAACAAGTGATAATGAAGGAATCGGAACTAAGGTTGAAAGTAAGCTGAATGCTCTGGATTCGCTGCTTGGAGATGGATTCTACTTTGATGATGTAGATGATGAAAAGGCTGCAGACAACATTTTTAAGGCATATCTTGCTGCATATGGTGATAAATATACGGTTTATTATACGCCTGAAGAATATAAGTCAATGATGGAGTCAACATCAGGTTCTTTCTATGGAATTGGTGCGGTATGCCAGAAGGCTGATGATGGTTCAATACTTATATCTGAGGCATATGAGGATGCACCAGCATATAAGGCTGGTATCAGAAATGGAGATAAGGTAACAGAGGTTAATGGTGAGGATATTACAGGAATGGACCTTTCTGTAGCAGTTGCTCTTATTAAGGGCGAGAAGGGAACAGATGTTAACCTTACTGTTATGAGAAATGGCGAGAAGCTGAGCTTCACAGTTACAAGAGACAAGATTGATATTAAGACTGTTTCATCAGAGGTACTTGAGAATAATATAGGTTATATTTATATTTCACAGTTTGATGATGTTACAACAGAGCAGTTTAAGACAGCAGTTGATGACCTTCAGAAGCAGGGAATTACAGGACTTGTAATTGATATAAGAAATAATCCTGGCGGAGTTCTTAATACTGTAGTGGATATGCTTGATTATATTCTTCCTAATGGACTTATCGTGTATACAGAGACTAAGTCGGGTAAGAGACAGGAATATTCAGGTTCTGATAATCATGAGCTTAATATTCCGATGGCAGTTTTAGTAAATGGCAATAGTGCAAGTGCATCTGAGATATTTGCCGGTGCAATGCAGGATTATGATAAGGCACAGATAATCGGAACACAGACATTTGGTAAGGGCATTGTGCAGACAATCCGTCCGCTTACTGATGGAAGTGCGGTTAAGTATACAATTGCCAAATATTTCACTCCTAAGGGACAGGATATTCACGGCAAGGGAGTGACACCTGACAGTATTGTGGAGCTTCCGGATGATGCGACTGAAGATGTGCAGTTGAAGGCAGCAGTAGAGTATCTCAATGGAAAAATGAGTGTCAGCGCGGCAGAATAACGAATATAGAGATATGGAATAAAGTACAGGGCAAATCGAATGTTTGTTCTGTACTTTTTGATTATTATATTGTATAATGAGGGAAATGCATTTTCTTTCAGAAAACAAGGAGGGCAAAATCCCTCTCCTCACCAAGGGGTTCGGATTTTGCTTCGCAAAATAGGGAGGGCTTTATGGACAGATTTGTATTACATTCGGATTTTAAGCCGATGGGCGACCAGCCGCAGGCTATTGAAGCACTTACAAAGGGCTTTGAGGAAGGCAATCAGTTTGAGACTCTAGTTGGTGTAACTGGTTCTGGTAAAACATTTACAATGGCGAACATTATACAGAATGTTCAGAAACCTACACTTATTATAAGCCATAATAAGACACTGGCAGCGCAGTTGTATGGGGAGATGAAGGAGTTCTTTCCAGAGAATGCGGTTGAGTACTTTGTCTCCTATTATGATTATTACCAGCCAGAGGCCTATGTACCTCAGAGTGACACTTATATTGCGAAGGATTCATCTATTAATGATGAAATTGATAAATTAAGACATTCGGCAACAGCGGCACTTTCCGAAAGAAATGATGTTATTATCGTTGCTTCGGTTTCATGTATATATGGATTAGGTGCGCCGATTGATTATAAGAACATGGTTATTTCGCTTCGTCCGGGAATGGAGAAGGACAGGGATGATTGCATAAGAAAGCTTATTGATATCCAGTATGTAAGGAACGACCAGGATTTTAAGCGAGGAACCTTCAGGGTAAGAGGCGATGTTGTTGAAGTGTATCCATCATCATCATCAGGTGATGCCATAAGAGTTGAATTCTTTGGTGATGAAGTGGACAGAATAAGTGAGATAGATTCACTAACAGGCGAAGTTAAAGGCGTTCTTGAACATATTGCGATATTCCCTAACTCACATTATGTTGTTGAGAAGGAGAAGATGGACGCTGCGATTGAGAACATCAAGCAGAGCTTGCCGAGAGAGTGAAGTATTTCAAGAGTGAGGATAAGCTTTTAGAGGCACAGAGAATTGAAGAGAGAACGAATTTTGATATAGAGATGATGCAGGAGACAGGCTTTTGTTCAGGAATAGAGAATTATTCAAGACATCTGGCAGGACTTCCGGCAGGGTGTCCTCCGTATACTCTGATGGATTATTTCCCAGATGATTTTCTTATTATTGTGGATGAGTCGCATATCACTATTCCGCAGATTCGCGGCATGTATGCCGGCGACCAGTCAAGAAAGACTACGCTTGTAGATTATGGATTCAGACTGCCATCTGCGAAGGACAACAGACCGCTTAATTTCAGCGAGTTTGAAAGCAAGATTTCACAGATGCTTTTCGTATCAGCAACACCAAGCACATACGAGGCAGAGCATGAGCTTATGAGAACTGAGCAGGTTATCAGACCTACCGGACTTCTTGACCCGGAGATAACTGTTAAGCCGATTGAAGGACAGATTGATGACCTTATATCTGAGATTAACAAGGAAACTGCCAAGAAGAACAAGGTGCTTGTTACTACACTTACCAAGAGAATGGCGGAGGACCTTACTGATTATCTTAAAGAGGCAGGAATCAGGGTTAAATATCTTCATGCAGATATTGATACGCTTGAGCGTCAGAAGATTATAAGAGATATGCGTCTTGATGGTTTTGATGTTCTTGTTGGAATCAACCTGCTGCGAGAAGGTCTTGATATTCCTGAAATCAGCCTTGTTGCAATACTTGATGCTGATAAGGAAGGCTTCTTAAGAACAGAGACATCGCTTATACAGACGATTGGCCGGGCTGCGAGAAATGCAGAGGGACATGTTATCATGTATGCAGACAAGATTACTGAATCTATGGAAAAGGCTATTTCAGAGACTGAACGAAGAAGAAAGATTCAGCAGGATTATAATGATGAGCATGGAATTACTCCACAGACAATCAAGAAGGCAGTAAGAGATCTGATAAGCATAAGCAAGGCAGCCGAGCCTGGTGATGCTTCCGGAAAGCTTAAGGTTGATTATGAATCTATGAGCATCAAAGAGCTTGAGAAGGTTAAGACGCAGGTTGAGAAGAACATGCGTAAGGCAGCAGCAGAGCTTAACTTTGAGGAGGCTGCACAGCTTCGTGACAAGATGATTGAGATTAATAAATATATTTATGAAGGAAAAAAACATGGCTGATAGTAAGTTAAAGAAAGAGATAGAAAGAGGCAGTTACAAGAACTGCATAAGGATAAAGGGTGCAAGAGAGCATAATCTTAAAGGAATAGATGTTGATATTCCAAGAGACAAGCTTGTTGTGCTTACAGGACTTTCAGGTTCGGGAAAGTCGAGTCTTGCATTTGATACAATATATGCAGAAGGTCAGAGAAGATATATGGAATCACTGTCCTCATATGCAAGACAGTTCTTGGGACAGATGGAAAAGCCGGATGTTGATAGTATTGAAGGACTTTCACCGGCTATATCTATAGACCAGAAGTCAACTAACAGAAATCCGCGTTCTACAGTAGGAACTGTTACAGAAATATATGATTATTTCCGACTTCTCTATGCAAGAATTGGTATTCCGCATTGTCCAAAATGCGGACGAGAAATCAACAAACAGACAGTTGACCAGATGGTTGATGTTATTATGGCGCTTCCTGAAAGAACTAAGATTCAGGTTCTTGCACCTGTTGTCCGTGGACGAAAGGGTGAGCATGTAAAGCTATTTGAACAGGCAAAGAAGAGCGGATTTGTGCGTGTTATTGCTGATGGAAGCATGTATGAGCTGACAGATGAGATTAAGCTTGATAAGAATAAGAAACATAATATTGAGATTGTTGTAGACAGACTTTCTGTAAGAGAAGGAATCCAGAAACGACTTACAGATTCTATTGAGACAGCTCTTAAACTTGCCGAGGTCTTATGACAGTAGATGTTATTGATGGTGAGACACTTAATTTCAGCCAGAGCTTTTCCTGCCCAGACTGTGGTATAAGTATTGATGAGGTTGAGCCAAGAAGCTTTTCGTTCAACAATCCATTTGGCGCATGCCCGGACTGTTTTGGACTTGGTTATACTATGAAGTTTGATGCAGAACTGCTTATACCTGATGAAAGTCTCAGCATTGATGAAGGCGCTATTGTCGGAATGGGCTGGCAGTCATCTAAGGACGAGGGTAGCTTCAGCAGGGCGGTTCTTGATGCACTTGCAGAGGAATATGGATTTTCATTAAAGACACCATTCAAGGATTATCCTGATGATATTAAGGATATTATTATTAATGGTACTAAGGGGCATTCTGTAAAGGTTAAATATAAAGGCCAGCGCGGTGAGGGTGTATATGATGTCGCATTTGAAGGTCTTATCAAGAATATGGAGAGAAGATACAGAGAGACATATTCTGATAATACTAAGCAGCAGTATGAGGAATTTATGAGAATAAGACCTTGTTCTGCCTGTCACGGACAGAGACTTAAGCCGTCTTCACTTGCTGTTACTATTGCAGATAAGAACATATATGAGATTACTAACATGTCTATTATAAAGCTTCAGGAATTTCTTGAGAATATGAAGCTTTCAGAGAGACAGCTGTTTATTGGTGCAGAGATTCTTAAGGAAATCAAGGCGAGAATTAAGTTCCTTGTAGATGTAGGTCTTGATTATCTGGCACTTTCGCGTGCCACAGGAACTCTGTCAGGCGGTGAAGCGCAGAGAATCAGGCTTGCAACACAGATTGGTTCAGGTCTTGTAGGAGTTGCTTATATTCTTGATGAGCCAAGTATCGGCCTTCACCAGAGGGATAATGACAAGCTGCTTGGAACTCTGACACATTTGCGCGATCTTGGTAACTCAGTTATTGTCGTTGAACATGATGAGGATACTATGTTTGCAGCCGATTATATTGTGGATATCGGACCAGGCGCAGGAAGAAATGGTGGAGAAGTTGTCGCAACAGGAACTGCTGCGGACATTATGGCGTGCAAGGACTCACTTACAGGCGCATATCTGTCAGGAAGAATTAAGATACCTGTACCGGCAGAGCGTAGAAAGCCTGCTGGCTGGATTAAGGTAAGAGGCGCAAGGGAGAATAATCTTAAGAATATTGATGTAGATATTCCGCTTGGAGTTGTCACATGCGTAACAGGTGTGTCAGGCTCAGGCAAGAGTTCACTTGTTAATGAGATTCTTTACAAGCACCTTGCAAAGTCGCTTAACAGGGCGAGATGTATTGCAGGCGACCATGATGGAATTGACGGAATAGAGCAGCTTGATAAGGTCATTAATATTGACCAGTCACCAATTGGACGAACACCAAGGTCTAATCCGGCAACCTATACAGGTGTATTTGACATGATAAGAGACCTGTTTGCAACGACTAAGGATGCCAAGGAGCGAGGATATACGAAGGGCAGATTCAGCTTTAATGTTAAAGGCGGAAGATGTGAGGCATGCTCCGGTGACGGTATTATTAAGATAGAGATGCATTTCTTGCCGGATGTGTATGTTCCTTGTGAAGTCTGCGAGGGTAAGCGTTACAACAGAGAAACTCTTGAAGTAAAATACAAGGATAAGAGCATATATGATGTTCTTGACATGACTATTGAGGATGCAGTTGATTTCTTTGAAAATGTGCCAAGTATAAGAAGAAAGATTGAGACTCTCAACGAGGTTGGCTTGTCTTACGTCAAGCTTGGACAGCCATCAACTGAGCTTTCAGGTGGTGAGGCACAGAGAATCAAGCTTGCAACAGAGCTTTCAAGAAGAAGCACAGGAAAGACTATATATATTCTTGATGAGCCTACAACCGGACTGCATTTTGCCGATGTCCACAAGCTAGTCAATATCCTTCACAGGCTTGCAGAGGGTGGCAACACTGTAGTTGTTATTGAACATAATCTTGATGTTATTAAGACAGCAGATTATATTATAGATATGGGACCAGAGGGTGGCGACCGCGGAGGAACTGTTATTGCCAAGGGAACACCTGAGGAGATTGTTAAGGTTAAGAAGTCTTATACCGGACAGTATGTTAAGAAGTATCTGGAAGAGAAGTAAGAACAGGAAATGAAGCAACTGATATCAGGGAAGAGTATGCAAGGTATGTCGGTTTGATATTTTGGGGAGTTGAATGGAGGCAGTTATGATAAAAGGGATTATCTTTGATATGGACGGAGTTATGATTGATACGGAAAATCAGTCTAATCTTGGCTGGCTGTGGGCAGCTTCCCAGAAAAATGTAGAGATGCCATTATGGCTTATCGACAGTTTTAAAGGTGCACCGGCAAAGCTTAGCCAGAGCTTTTTTGATGATTATTATCATGGAGAGCAGGACTACTGGGAAATGCGGACAATGCGCACAGACCATGTTCACCAAATCAGGGAGAAAGAGGAAGTTCCGGTTAAGCCGGGGCTTCATATGCTGCTTGATTATATTAAGGATAACGGTCTCAAATGTGCTGTTGCAACTTCAACACAGAAATCAAGTGCTGAAAAGAGCCTTCACAGAATAGGAGCATGGGATTATCTTTCTGGTGTTGTATATGGAGATGAGGTTGAACATGGAAAGCCTGAGCCGGACATATTCTTAAGGGCAGCAGGCTTTATCGGATGTGAACCGTCAGAATGTGTAGTCATTGAGGACAGTATTAATGGCATTAAAGCAGGATATGCAGCAGGCATGAAGGTGATTCATATACCTGATACTATTGAGATTAACGATGACATCCGAAGACTGACTTCAGTTGTGTGCCATTCTTTATCTGATGTGCCTGATATTATAGACACATGGAATGAGGGAAAGGTTGCTGATGTTGAAGGTTATTATGAAAATGCCAAGATAAACCGTGTGTATGTTGACAGAGTGCATGTTAAGAAAGCATTTGCAGAATACACAGCAGCTTATAATGCAGATGACCCTAAGATTAAATTAAAAATCGACCACACTTACAGAGTTGCAGCTTTGTGTGAAAGAATTGCAAAGGCAGCAGGAATGTGTGCATATGATGTTGAGCTGGCATGGTTATCAGGAATGCTTCATGATGTTGGAAGATTTGAACAGATAAAGCGTTATAACACATTTTCAGATGCGGACTCCGTTGACCATGCAAAATTTGGTGCAGACCTGTTGTTTAAAGACGGTCTTATCAGTACTTTTCTTAAAGGGATGGTCAAATGTACAGGCTATAAGCCGGGAGCTTTAGAGGACCGATATGATTCTGATGGAGTATTTCTGTATGACAGATTGAATAAATCGGACATGGAAATGCTTGAACTGTCAATAAGGTGTCACAATATGTACAGAATTCCGCAGGGACTTAATCGCCGTGAGCAGGCATTCTGCAATGTGCTTCGTGACGCTGATAAGGTTGATATATTTAAGGTTAATATTGATACTCCGCTTGAAGAAATATATAACACTACGACAGAAGAACTGATGAAGAGTGATATTACAGATGAGGTGTTAAAAGCATTTGACGAGGAGCACTGCATACTGAAGGCAATAAGACGCATGCCGGCTGATACTGTTATTGGTCATGTATCACTTGCTTATGAGCTTGTGTATGATGAGAGTGTGAGGATTACTGTGGAGCAGGGCTATCTTGCAAAGCTTATGCATTTTCATTCTGATAATGAGGAAACCAACAGAAAGATGGCGATGGTCAGAGAGAAGATGGATTCTTATGTGAAGAAGAGAATTGGGGAGAAATATGCATAGATAAGGATTGTCTGGAAGAGAATTATCAAGATAAGAATTGGGAAGAATTAAGGCTTGTCATAAGGCGCAAGTTTAACTATAATGTATATATAAATACACAAGATTGGAGATTGATCATGGATCAGGAGAAAGTTATTGTCATTGACTTCGGTGGTCAGTACAACCAGCTGGTTGCGCGCCGTGTCCGTGAATGTAATGTATATTGTGAGATCTATTCTTACAAGACAGACCTGGCGCAGATTAAGGCCATGAACCCTAAAGGAATTATCCTTACGGGTGGTCCTAACAGCTGTTATGAAGATGGCGCGCAACATGTACTAAAGAACTTTTCGAACTTGGTGTACCTGTACTTGGTCTTTGCTATGGCGCACAGCTTATGCAGCATGTGCTTGGTGGCAAGGTTGAGAAGGCACCAGTAAGAGAGTATGGAAAGACAGAAACATTTGTAGATAAGAGCAGCGCTTTATTCTCTGATGTTTCAGAGAAAACTATTGTGTGGATGAGCCATTTTGACTACATCTCACAGGTTGCACCAGGATTTAAGATTGTTGCCCACACAGCAGACTGCCCGGTTGCAGCAGCAGAGTGTACAGAGAAGAATCTTTATGCAATTCAGTTCCACCCAGAGGTTCTTCATACTCAGGAAGGAACCAAGATGCTTCACAACTTTGTTCGTGGAGTATGCGGATGTGCCGGAACATGGAAGATGGACGCATTTGTTGAGAATACAATTAAGGAAATCCGTGAGAAGGTTGGCAGTGGCAAGGTTTTACTTGCTCTTTCAGGTGGTGTTGATTCATCTGTTGCAGCCGGACTTCTTTCAAGAGCTATTGGAAAGCAGCTTACATGTGTATTCGTAGACCACGGTCTTCTTCGTAAAGATGAAGGCGATGAAGTTGAGAGCGTATTTGGACCAGAAGGACAGTTCGACCTTAACTTTATAAGAGTTAATGCACAGGAAAGATATTACTCTAAGCTTGCAGGCGTTACTGAGCCAGAAGCTAAGAGAAAGATTATTGGGGAAGAGTTTATCCGTGTATTTGAGGAAGAAGCCAAGAAAATTGGTGCAGTTGACTTCCTTGCACAGGGAACTATATATCCAGACGTTGTAGAGAGCGGACTTGGCGGTGAATCAGCCGTAATCAAGTCTCACCACAATGTAGGAGGACTTCCTGATTTCGTTGATTTCAAGGAAATCATTGAGCCACTACGCAACCTTTTCAAAGATGAGGTTCGTAAGGCTGGTCTTGAGCTTGGAATACCAGAACATCTTGTATTCCGTCAGCCATTCCCAGGTCCGGGACTTGGAATCAGAATTATCGGCGAGGTAACAGCTGATAAGGTTCGTATCGTTCAGGATGCTGACTATATCTACCGTTCAGAGGTTGACAAGGCTGTAGCTGAGTACAAGAAAGCTAACGGTAAGGCTCCAGCATGGATGCCAAACCAGTATTTTGCAGCCCTCACTAACATGCGTTCCGTTGGTGTTATGGGTGACGAAAGAACTTATGACTATGCGGTTGCACTTCGTGCAGTCAACACAATTGATTTCATGACAGCAGAGAGCGCAGAGATTCCATTTGAGGTTCTCCAGACAGTCATGAGCAGAATTATTAATGAGGTAAGGGGAGTTAACAGAGTATTCTATGATCTGACTAGCAAACCACCTGGAACGATTGAGTTTGAATAAATCGAGTTGCTTAAAAAAGCCAGTGTTTATGCGGGTTTCAGCGATTTCGATTAGTCTTTTGATAACAAATTGATAACAGTCATAGCAAGTGCCATTATTCTTGTTATCCAGTGGTTTATGGGTAACGGAACAATTAACAGGTGGCTTGCAGACTAAAGTTCGGAGCTTGGCTCTGAACAAATTCCATATTATAAACTAAGCCCTTAGCTGTGGTTAATAACCATAGTTAAGGGCTTTTTTGTCGTTGCCAAAGCATCTGTAGGGAGCTGCCAGTGGCAGGTCCTGTAGGTGCTTATTTATCTTTCAAGTGGTCTTTGAATGCTTCCACGAGAGCGTCACTTAATTCCTGTGATGGAACTTTTGCCCAACGCTGTGTGGTGTCGAACTCTGGATAATGGTAACGCCAGTTATCGTATTCTTCTCTGTTGATTTCTTCGGAAGATAGCTTGTCTGCCTGTTCTTTCCAAGCATACAGCATTTTGAGGAGTTCATATGCTTCTCTGCCTTTGTCCTTGTTGACCTTTAAGCATACCTCTCCGTCTGCTTCACTGACAGTAAGACCGTAAATATCTTCAAGGGTAAACAGAGTGTGCATAAGACCGATATAGCTGTCTATGTCAGGAACATCAAGAGCCTGTGGAGAAACATCAAGCACCTGTGCCAATGCATTTGTAAGGTCTGCTTTCGGTTTGCGTGTACCAGTTTCGTACTGTGCCAAACGCACATCAGCACTCTTTTCTGGAAAACCGATTGCTGTACCGAGATACTTTTGTGTCATACCACGCATTAGTCTGAAAAAATGTATTCTTTCGCTGATAGCCATAATGATACGCTCCTTTTATATTTAGTGAAATAAGTATAGCAGAAATGTTTAGTGGAAGTCAAGAAAAACCGAAACAAAAATGTTTAATATTTTCTTTGCAACCACTTGACAATAGCAAATATGTTTAGTAAAATAAATTACGAATTAAACAAATATGCTTAATGCGACAACTGAATGACCGTCCGAAAAGCCAAACCGCCAAGACCTCGTCGGAGCAAGTTCCGTATCGTTCGCTTGTGTGCAAGCACAAAAGCTCATTCGCTGCACTGCTCCTCCTCTTCCCCAAAAGTCTCCGACTTTTCGGGAACCCCTATACGAGCGAGCGCCTGATGTACTGCGGTGCATTGGGACAGCACAGCGCCTGCCGACAAGCAGGAGTGCCTGTTGGAACTTTAACACGGAGAAAGCGGCAAGCAAAAAATTATTTTAAGAAAGGAAGAAAAAGGATATGGAAAACAGATTTATCCGAGCCGAAGATGTGGCTCAGGAACTAAACGTATCAAAACCTTATGCATATAAACTCATCAGACAATTAAATGAGGAATTGAAAGCAAAGGGCTTTATTACGATTGCAGGGCGTGTAAATCGCCAGTATTTTTACGAAAGGCTCTACGGAGCAGGAAAGGGGGAAATGTAAATGCCGGTATTTAAGAATGAAGATAACGGTACTTGGTATGTGATGGCAAGGTATGTGAACTGGAAAGGGGAACGCAAGCAGAAATGCAAGCGTGGCTTTGCTACCAAACGAGAAGCACAGGAATGGGAAAGAATGTTCAAATTGCAGACTTCTTCAGACCTTGATATGAGTTTTGAAGCCTTTACGGAGCTTTATATCAATGATGTGAAGAACCGTTTGAAGGAAAACACGTGGCTTACCAAAGAGCATATCATACGCACAAAGATACTTCCGTATTTCGGGAAACTGAAAATCAGCGAGATTTCCACAAAGGAGATTATTACTTGGCAGAATGAAATGCTTGCCTATCGTGATGAGAAGAAAAAGCCTTATTCACAGACGTATCTGAAAACGCTGCACAATCAGTTGTCCGCCATTTTCAATCACGCTGTCCGCTACTATGAACTGCGTTCCAATCCTGCGGCAAAGGTGGGAAATATGGGACGTGAGGAACACAAGGAAATGCTGTTCTGGACAAAGGAAGAATACAAGAAATTCTCTTTTGAGATGATGGACAAGCCTGTTTCCTTTTATGCGTTTGAAATGCTTTACTGGTGCGGTATCCGAGAGGGCGAGCTGTTAGCTTTGACTCCGGCAGATTTCAACTTTGATAAGGAAACAGTCACAATCAATAAATCCTATCAGCGTTTGAAAGGGCAGGATGTGATTACTTCTCCGAAAACGAAAAAGAGCAACCGCACGATTAAAATGCCGAAGTTTCTGTGTGAGGAAATGAAAGAATATCTCGGTATGCTTTACGGATTGAAGAAGAAAGACCGTATCTTTACGGTGACGAAAAGCTATCTTCATCACGAGATGGACAGAGGGGCAAAGGCGGCAGGCGTGAAGCGTATCCGCATTCACGATCTCCGTCACAGCCACATTTCACTCTTGATTGATATGGGCTTTTCTGCGGTGGCGATTGCTGACCGAGTTGGTCACGAAAGTATTGATATTACTTATCAGTACGCACACCTCTTTCCGTCAAAGCAGATTGAGATGGCAGAAAAATTAGATGATTTAGGGAAAGGAGATTTTGAAAATGTCAGCTAAGAACAGAGATAACAAAAATCGTTGGAGGAATATCACAGTAGGGTTTCGAGTATCGCCCGAAGAAAACGAACTCATTAACAGAGCTGTAGCTCTATCAGGATTGCCAAAACAGGAGTATTGTTACCGCCGTTGCTTAAATCAGGATGTGGTGGTACAGGGCAATCCGAGAGTGTATAAGGCGTTGAAAACGGAATTTGCCACAGTCCTTGCGGAACTGAAAAGGATTGAAGCAGGAAAAGGTGTGGATGATGAACTGCTGAGTGTAATAGAACTGATTTCCATTATTCTCGGCGGTTTGAAAGGAGAGGATGCGAATGGAGAATAAAAAAGAAATGACTATTCCAAATGTATCTGCGGCAACAGATGCGGAACAGTCACTTTCCAAATGTACTGACAATAGTATAGTCAATCAGGATACGGATTTCAAGGGGTACGAGCAATCTTTTGAAGAAATGCAAAGGGAAATACTCAGACAGTTAGACCCTTCCTATCTGAAAACAGTATCAATGACAACGCTGTATGATACGGTGTTTGAGGTTCAGACACCACTTATCGACGGTCTGCTCCAAAGGGGAACTTACCTTTTCGTAGGTTCCCCGAAAGTGGGAAAGAGCTTTATGATGGCACAGCTTGCCTATCATATCAGCACAGGCACACCGCTTTGGGAGTATAAGGTGCGTAAGGCAACGGTGCTTTATTTTGCCCTTGAAGATGATTACCCACGTTTGCAGAAGCGATTGTTTCAGATGTTCGGTGCAAAGGAGACAGGCAATCTGTATTTCGCAACGGAATGTAAAACGGTCAATGGCGGACTGGAAGAACAGATAAGAGGGTTTATGAGGGAACACCCAGACACAGGCTTGATTATCATAGACACCTTAAAGCGTGTGCGTGAAGCAGGCGGAGCAGATTACAGCTACGCAAGTGATTATGATGTTGTGGCAAGGCTGAAAGCGTTGGCAGACAGTTACAAGGTTTCAATGCTTATTGTTCATCATACACGCAAACAAAAATCGGAAGATATATTCGATATGATTTCAGGCACGAATGGTCTGATGGGTGCGGCAGACGGTGCATTTGTTCTCAGTAAGGACAAGCGTACTTCCAACAATGCCACACTTGATGTTGCTGGCAGAGACCAGCAGGATATGAAAATCCATCTTGTAAGGGACAGCGAGCGATTGGTGTGGAACTTTGCAAAATCGGAAACGGAGATGTGGAAAGAACCGCCCGAACCTCTGCTTGAGAAGATAGCGGATACGCTCTTTTCGGAAAGTGACAGATGGGAAGGAACTGCTTCGGAACTTTGCGAAAGGCTTGCGGTGGATATAAAGCCGAATGTACTTTCTTTAAGGCTCAGTATCAACGCAAGCAGGCTGTTTCGTGATTACGGTATCCGTTATCAGAACAGCCGCACACACGACGGAAGAAAGGTTTCACTTTGGAAAGAAACCGAGCAGACGGCGTGACAAACGGTGTCAAAGGTGTCAATGTTTTTGAGAGCAGCACGCTGTGAAAAACATTGTCACCATCGTCACACTTTGACACCGGATAAAGTTTAGGGGAGTGTGCAGAGAGTGCCTTTTCAAAGGCGGCTCTTTGGTCTCGCCTGCTGGCTCGGTCGGTTCGCAGGCGTGTGTGCCACCGGCACACGCTCACCCCTCGGAGAGCCTTCGGAGACGCAAAACCTGTTTACAGGTCGCATTTTTGATGGGTGTACCCGTCAAAAGTGCTTTTGCGTTACTTTTGACAAAAGTAACAAACCTGAGAATGTTGAAATTTACAGATGGGAGATGAAAAAATGCAGAGAACGATAAGTGCAATGGTCGGTAAAGGCTCGGTCAATCACAATAGCCGAAAGTTCCGAGCAGAAAATGTAGACGGAACTCGTACTCATCTCAATATCGACTACTGCAATGAAAATATAAAGACAGTTTATCACGAATTGTTTGATGAAGCATTGGAAAGATACAATGCCAAGCAGATAAGGTCAGACCGAAAGATAAAAGATTATTATGAAAAAATCCGAAGTTCCAAGCAGGAAAAACCGTTCCACGAAATCATTTTACAGGTGGGCGGTAAGGGAAATATGAACGCCGATACGGAAAACGGAGAACTGGCAAAGCAGATTTTAGATGAATACTATCAGGGTTTTCAGGAGCGAAATCCACAGCTTCGGGTGTTCTCGGCTCATCTGCATATGGATGAAGCTACACCACATCTGCACATAGATTTTGTACCTTTTACCACAGGCAGCAAGCGTGGACTTGATACAAGAGTGTCACTAAAGCAGGCTCTTGCAACGCAAGGTTTTAAGGGCGGCAGTCGTGGCGATACGGAGTGGTCGCAATGGATACAGTCCGAAAAAGAACAGCTTGCGGCGGTGATGGAACGTTATGGGATTGAGTGGGAACATTTAGGCACACACGAAAAACATCTTTCTGTTTTGGATTATAAAAAGCAGGAAAGAGAAAAAGAAGTGGCGGCATTAGGTGCGAAAATCGAGCAGAAACAGATTGAATTTGATGTGTTGTCGGAACGAGTATTGAACTATGATAAGGCAAAAGACGAGCTGTCAAATCTTGAAATAGAGCTTGATACTGCACCGAAATATCAGTTGCCAGAACCAGAGAAATTTATGACTGCAAAGGCATATAAACCAAAATGGCAGAGCCGGTTGTAAGGAAATTGAAGCAACTTGTCAAAACGGTGCTTGCCCGCTGCTTTGAGGGGTGGGACAACTATCATAGGCTGAATACAGCGAATGCACAGTTATACCGCACCAATCAGCGTTTGGAGAAAGTCAATGAAAGATTGACCGAAGAAAACAAAATCCTAAAAGCAGAAAATAAAGATTACAGCCTGCTCCGTAAGGTTTTTGGTCGCAAACAGATAGATGATTTGTTGGAGCAGGCAAGAACAGTTAAAGGTCGCAAGCGTGATAATACACGATCACGATAGACAAAAATCACAGGAGGAAAAGGAAAATGACAAAGACAATTTTTGAAGAAATGGGCGGAACTTATAGACAGGTGGGTGATTATTTATTGCCGAACATCACAGTACCAGCCGAAGAAGAAATAGAGCCGATTGGTTTATGGGGGAAACGACATGCAAGGCATTTAAAGGAACACTATAAAGTGTTATATATGAACCTGCTGACAAGCGGAAAGCTGCATAGTTATCTTGCAGAAGTCGATAAGCAAGCAGAGGATATGTTTCTTCGACTGGTAAAGGAATATGCCGACAGACAAGATGTGACGGAACAATTAAAGAAAGATAATCCCTACGAATGGATTGGAAGAATGAATAATATTCAGGCTTGTGTGAGGGAAGTTGTAGGAACGGAGTTGATTTACACATAAGCGTTTTACGGTATGGTGCTCCTGCGTTTGCTGGAGTGCTGTGGTTGTGGTTGTAAAGAGGTTGTGAAAGATTGAATTTCGTAATGGTTGGATGTATAATTAGGAAGTGAAAATTTTAATTTGCACTTCCATAAGGTGAAATGTATTGACACAAAAAATACAGTATGATAGTATTGCCATTAGAAGAAAGAAAGGCACATTTTGTGTAAGGTGAGGAAATGATTAATAGATAATTTGATTTAAGTAAGACACATATAGTTATTGAGCCTGTAGAGAATAGGTTTGTTTTGTGTACGCTTAAGTTGGATTATCGCAAGAGGCATTTCCTTTGTTTTCCTTTTGGAAAAGAAATAAGGGTCTATTTAGCGAGTCTATTTTTGCGTATGCAAAAAAGACTCGTTTTTGTGTGTTCAAAATAATAATTGGCTCAGACTTCGAAAAGGAGAAACTTTAATGTTGCAGATAAAAAAATTAAATTTAACACATAAAAAAGACCTGAGAATAATTCTTAATGATTTCAACCTTGTGCTAAATGATGGAGATAAGGCAGTTATTATTGGAGAAGAGGGAAATGGGAAATCGACATTAATGAAGTGGATATACAATCCGTCGCTTGTAGAAAACTATATAGAAGCAGATGGGGAAAGGATAATGGGACACGAACGTCTTGGTTATCTTCCGCAGGAGATGCTCGATGAAGATAAGGAAAAAACAATATACGAATATTTTTCTGAAGAGGAAATATTCTGGGAGAAAACGCCTAAAGAATTGTCTGTTATTGCGGGAAAATTTGGAATGAAAAATGATTTTTTCTACAGTAACCAGACAATGGGTAGTCTTTCAGGAGGCGAAAAAGTCAAGACACAACTTATGAGGCTTTTCATTCGCGATGTTTCTGTGCTGTTGTTGGACGAACCTTCCAATGACATCGACATTGCGACGCTTACATTACTGGAAAAAATCATAAATGACTGGAAGCACATTGTGCTTTTTATTTCACACGATGAAACGCTGATAGAGCGTACTGCCAACATGGTGATACATATCGAGCAGATTATACGAAAAACAAAGGCGAGATATACCGTGGCAAAGCTTCCCTATAGACGCTATGTGGAAGAACGGCTTCATAAATTTGAAATCCAAAAACAGCGGGCACTGAGTGACCGTAGGGAGAAAAAGATTCGCGATGAAAAATATCAAAGAGTTATGCAGAGTGTACAAGGTGCATTAAGAAGTTGTACCAGACAAGCACCGTCTGTTGCCAAAAACTTAAAGGACAAAATGCATACGGTTAAGGCAATGGAACGAAGATTTGAAAAAGAAGATGAAAATATGACTCAGATGCCGGAACAGGAAGAAGCAATCTTTGTCAAATTAGGGGATGAAAACTCACACATTCCCGCAGGAAAAACGGTCATAGAATATGAACTTTCAAAGCTTGTGACTCCGGATGGCAAAAGAATTTTAGCAGAAGGAATTCATTTAAAAATAAAAGGTTCAGAAAAAATCTGTATGATAGGAGCCAACGGGGCAGGAAAAACGACTCTTCTAAAAAAGATAGCGGAAGAACTCCTAAATCGGAATGACATTAAAGCAGAATATATGCCTCAAACTTATGAAGACCTGCTGGATTTGGATGTTACACCGGTTGATTACCTTGATAAAACAGGAGATAAAGAAGAGCGTACAAGAATTAGAACATACCTTGGTTCACTTAAATACACACCAGATGAAATGGAGCATCCGATTCGGGAGTTATCAGGCGGACAAAAGGCGAAAGTGCTTCTCTTGAGGATGAGCTTAAGTGGTGCAAATGTTCTTATTCTGGATGAACCGACAAGAAATTTTTCACCATTGTCCGGTCCGGTAATAAGAAAAATGCTCCGAGAATTTCCGGGGGCTGTCATTAGCATTTCTCACGATAGAAAGTATATTGAAGAGGTGTGCGATAAAATATATCAGCTAAATCCTAATGGATTACAGCTAATTGGTGATTGATAACAAAAAGGATGAAAGACTGACAAATTTCAGGCTTTTAGTGAGTTGGAAAGCATACAAAGATTTGAATTTGGAGGATAGATTATGGTACGTACAGAAGATGCATGTGAAATTATAAAATATGCTTTGCAAAACGAAATTAAAGTATATTTAGATGGCGGATGGGGTGTTGATGCACTTCTTAAAAGAGAATCAAGAATACACAATGATATTGATTTGTTTGTTGAACTGAAACATTATCATGATTATATTTATGTGATTAAGCAGCATGGATTTGAGGAAGTAAATACTGATTATACAACGGATGGTCATACTGTCTGGAAAGATGATAAACAAAGAATCATTGATTTACATTGTTTTGAATTTACAGATGACGGAATTGTTTATGAGGGAGATATATTTCCATCAAAAACTTTTTCCGGTATTGGAAAAGTTGGAGATATAACTGTTTCTTGTATTGAACCATTGAGTCAGGTAATGCTTCATTTGGGATATGAACACGATAAAAATGATGTGCATGATGTGATGCTGTTGTGTGAAACATTTCAAATAGCAATACCAGATGAATATAAGGAAAAGTAAAATTTCAGTTTTGTGTTGAATCTCTAAGCAAAATAGCTTATAATTTGACATGCTACATATAGTTATTATCCACAGTTATCGAGTAGGTGTTATCAATGCCGATAACAAAATGATAACATTAGCTCGTATAGGCAGGATAATATGGATATATCAAATAATCAAAAGAACGAGAAACATTACAGAGAATAATTCCTAAACAAAAAGCGTTAGTCTTTGTAGAGTTTGAGTAGTACCACAAAAGCCTGAAACCTAGTAAAATCAAGGGTTTTGGGCTTTCTTTATGCCTTCATGATACACTTTTGATACACTTTTTTAGTGCCAAAGGATATCAAGAAACAAATCTTTGAATAATTTCATTTGTCCAAATTGGGAATCACTTTTCTAAAAATATATCCATTTTTCCAAAAAACAAATTTTTTCAGTTGAGTTTAGTAATAAGGAATTTTTCAACCCAAATGTATTTTGAAATAACAAATACAGCACCAAGGAGGTTGATTATGTACAAAACAGATAGTTTTATCTCAGCTGATGAGATTAAAGAGATAGTTGGCATTTCCAAATCCAAAGCCTATAGCTTGATTCAAGAACTTAATTCGGAATTAAAAGAAAAGGGTTATTTAACAGTTACCGGTAGAGTTAGTAGAAAGTACTTTGAAGAAAGATTCTATGGCTTAGTAGAAAAAGAATAGGAGGAAATGCAATGGGGAGCAGCTTGGACAGTTACAGAGTGGACTTGTTACAGAGTTTGATTCAGAAATGGATTTTGATACTAAGGAGATTCTTGATGAAGCCTTCAAGTCATTTTCAGGCTTGGATTACCATATATTAATGAAGGAATATGGAATGCTTGGAGAACAGATTCGAAATCAGGAAATGTGTGATTTTGTTGTAACTTCTTTATTCCAGAAGCTTCTTATTGAAGATAAAACAATTCGTTCTAAGGCAGATCCAGTTAAGACTGCGTATAATAAGAAAAACAAAATCAAGAAAGCACTTGCCTCATTAAATGGCAAGGTTAATATGTCAGATCTTATTGGAACAATCGAAACTTATGTCGAGGATAAGTTGAAGTCTTATACAAATTAAACATATTGATACTTATGGTGCCCTGGGACAAACCTCAGGGCATTTTAATTGAACAAACTTTAGTATTTAGTATTGGCAAAATACTAAATACTGTGTATTCTAGTATTGGAAGCAAAGGAGGTATCCATAATGCAGAAGGAAATATGTTTTACTATTGATTCTGATGTATACGAAAAGCTTATGATGGCATTGCAATTGTCAGGCGAAGATCAAGAATCTGTTCTTGAGAATTGCGTGAAGTCGTATATTGCAAAAACTTTTGGTGAGATATCCGAAGAGTATAGTCTTGATAAGAAAAAGGCGATTGCAGATAGAGATTATACAGGAAAGGCTATTCAAAGAATTCCGGATTGGTCGGCAAAGCCGAATCAGAACAATCATAAAATTATAAGAGCATTCTTTACAGCTGAGGATTCCTCCGGAAGCGTGACTCTCGACACGATGGAAAAACTTTGCGGAGACAAGTCAAAATCTGAATTATATGTTGCTAATTTTAAGAACAATTATGCTCAGATGAAACTTGATGGTCCTAAGATGTATGGAAAAGTGTTTGAGGATGATGGTGAAAATGTTTGGATATGGAAAGAGGTAGAAGAGGTACTTCGAAAATTTAAGGATGATTTCTTAGAATAGATGGGTGCAACAGCAATAACAATGACACGGATTGTAGTATTTGCAAGCAAGTATTAGATATTACATTTCATGTGATTATTATCTAGAGGAAATTTATATATGTATAAGAAAAGTGAAATAGAAATAGAAGTATTACCAGCGAATGAGGGGGATTGTATATTAATTACAATTGAAAAGAAGATATACATATACTTATAGATGGTGGAACTGCAGAAACATATAGAAATTAATTTAAAAACTCGTTTGATTACAGTTAAAAA
>NZ_QSEK01000040.1 GCF_003464165.1 Eubacterium sp. AM49-13BH
ATATTGATTGGGATATTGATAATGATAAAGTATGTATTTCTTTTAAGAATAAAGAAATCAATAATTGTTTAAAAGAATACGCTGTAGATTACAAAAAAGACAATATATTAATTGAAAAAACAGAAACTAATTATGAATCTACACTTACAAGACTTATGCTTATAAATGACAAGCTCAGATAAAAATAAATCATTGCAACAGTGACCAAATTCTCGTGCAAGCGCGGATATTAACTCGTTGCTCACATAAATACAAAAATAAAATCCTGGTTTCACTTCGTATAACTTGCCATCAACCTTAAGACTAACCGCACATAACGCTATACATCCACGCTTAATACGTATGCCTTTTATCCTTTCAGCTGCCTGGACAGCCATATTTCCACCATACTTTCCATCACCAGCAACCGGCTTGTTTAATATAATCTTATCTTTATCTTCGTATAATATATCCATCTTAACTAATAATTCCAATACTCTTAATCCACTTTGTAAAAAGTACTTTCCACTCACCAGTCTGTGCAAAATCATCACCACAGCCATAACCATGTCCACCTGTTCTGAATATATGAAGTTCAGCACTTACCCCGGCTTTTCTTGCTGCCATATAAAAGCCCACACTGTTCTCAGACAATGTTGTTCTGTCATCATCCGTTTCACATATAAATATTGGCGGCATATCCGGTCTTACAAGCTTATCCGGATTATACTTATGCAGTATCTTTGCCTTACTGTCACTGATTCTCTCAAGCACCTGTTCCTCAGACATATATCTTTTGCCTGCTTCAATACAATCGTCAATACTTATAACCGGATATGAACAAACAGCAAAATCTGGTCTTGCTGATAGTTTATCATATTCATCCTTATACTTATAATCCGCATACACATCACTTTCATACGCTGTTGATAATAACGCTGCCATAAAGCCTCCTGCTGAAAAGCCCATAACGCCTATCTTAGCTTCATCTATACCGAATTCCTGCGCCCTTCCTCTTATAACTCTCATTGCGCGCATAGCATCTATAAGTGGGACATCCTCTGCATTATCATGTTCATCTGATGGAAGTCTGCATTCAAGAACAAATGCAGCTATTCCCATACTATTAAGCCACTTTGCAACATCTTCACCTTCAAAGTTGTATACAAGGCGTCTGAACGCACCGCCTGGAATAATCAATACTGCCGGAATCCTTTGTCTGTCTGTACTGTTACCAATACCATCAGGTATATAAGGAACAATATCCGGATCTGTAATGTTCTGCACTATATGCTTTACTCTTCCATCAGGCATATCTTCAGTGTAATATTTTCTTGTAAGCTTAAGGTTCTGCGAACCCGGAGCCCCATGCTCAAACAGTCTTATCTTGTTTACTGGTGTCTTAAACACCTCATTCTGCGTATCTGTCATATCTACTCCTCCCTGCTCTCAAGAAACAAAAGCTTATTAGCCTGTATGCTCAGCTCATCATAATGCATAAGCATATCACTCTCATCATATTCTTCTGAAATCACTTTATAGCCTTCAAACCTTATAAGATTCTTGAAATATTCTTCCACATCTGCTGTCTGCTTAACAACAACCTCACTGAATGCCACTCCCTCTTCTGACTCCTGAAAATCTGGTCTGTAAAGAAGCTCACCGGTAATTATATTTTCTTTATCGGCTACAAATACAGCTTTGGCATAATATTTGTTACTGTCCGTTGTCGCAAGACGTATTCTTCTTGGTGGTGCCATCGTCTTATCATTCATGGCATTCGCTTTCCTGACTTCTTCTGAATCAAAATATTCCTTTTCAATTATCATATTTAACCTTCTTTCTGTCATATAAATCACTCATAGTTTTACAATATCCAAAACAGGACGATATATTTAAGGTTCTTATGGATATATGTTCTAAACAGGCTTTTGTATCAGGGGAAACTATTTTCCATTTTTTAGCCCCCAAAATGGAATTTATTTTTCACTTTCTTTTCCCCAGTTTTGCATTAAATAAATTCATTTTCTTCTTTTCACCTTGCTTCTTTTTGAAAAATTATATTTCCTTTTTTATGAAGAATTTCGGAAAATTAGATTTGCGTGATACAAAGAAGTAATTGTCTACCTCAATGCTAACTCACATAGTGCTAAACGTCAATTATTTCTTACCATTATATTTCATCTGGTCTGACTTCTGTTGAATTAACTTCACGCACCATCTGCATCATATAATTTTTATTCATATCACCATTATCAGGAACTAATATAAGTTCGTGTATGCTGCTTGGTAAAACATATATCAACTGTTTCATTTGTCCTCCTTTAATTAATACCATGAAATCACCATTTCAAATTAGCCTTCTATATACAGCTTTAAAATGTGTATATGGCTCAAATTTAACTTTTTATGCTTTATATAATTTTATGGAACATTCCTAGTTATATTAATCAGAAGTGTTCCCTATTTTTTACGATTTTTGAATATCAAAAAAGAGAGACATACATTACTGTACATCTCTCTTTTCTGAAATTTATTTTATCTTTGTACTTAAATCCTATTTAGAATTACTACACCATTTAGTACACCATTTACTACACCAATTTACGATAACTTGGTAATCTCTCAAAGTCGCATAAACACTGTATTTTCGGCGTTTTCAAGCACTCCGATTACATTCTATCGTGGAATGTTCTAGTAATAACTGTTGCAAGTGGTAATAATCTGCTCTTTTATATGCTGATAGCATCTTCACTTATAAGTCTTGCACCACTTGTCGCCACCATAACTGGATCAACAACTATATTTCCTGCTTTATACTCTGTAAGCTTATCTGCTATTACCTGAAGCAACCATTCCTGTCTTGACAGCATCCGGATATATATCTGTAAATATACCATCCAGCTGCTCTGATAAAAACTTAGGAGATACCTCCATTATATCTGTTACACCAGTAGTGTTCTGTGCAGTCAGGGCTGTGATTGCACTCATCGCATATACACGATTAGCTGTCATTGTCTTTATATCTGCCTGTATTCCGGCACCTTTTTAGTCTTTATATAATCTATGAGCCCCGCCTGTTCAAGCTTTTTCCTTAATCTTGTAACATTAACAGTCAGCGTGTTATCATCAATAAAGTCATCACTTTCCCAAAGCTTCATCATAATATTATCACGCGAGACTACTTTACCTATATTCTCAAGAAGACTCTGCAGTATACGGTACTCATTCTTAGTAAGTTCAATCTTTTTCCCATTATACGTAAATGTCTGGTCATTCAGGTTAAGTATACAACCGTTATGTTCTATGGATATTCGTACTCTCTGCAAATGAATATGTCCGTCTTAGCATTGCCTGCACCTTAGCTATAAGCACATTGATATCAAAGGGCTTTACAATAAAGTCATCTCCACCCATATTAATAGCCATAACTATGTTCATATTATCAGACATTGATGACATAAATATAACTGGCACCTTTGATATATTATACATAGACTCACCCTGCTTCAATGTGCTTCATTATTGTATTATTATTTACAAGCTATTACGTTAAGTATATATTCATACATTCTCTTAGTTGAAGATATGCTTAAGTGTTCCTCAGTTGTATGAATATCAAAAATATCAGGCCCCATTGATATGCAGTCAAGTCCTTCTATTTTGCCTGCAAGTATACCACATTCAACACCTGCATGAATAGCCTCAATAGTTGGCTTTTTACCATACATCTGTTCAAATATCCTTACCATGTCATCACGCAGCTTAGAATCTTTCTTATATTCCCATGCTGGATATTCACCTGTAAATTCAGCATTTGCCCTGAATGCTTCACTAATGAATTTGATCTGGCTCTTAAGATTCTTTAAAGCAGCCCCTACAGAACTTCTAAGTGAGAATCTAAGACATATACCTGATTCATCTAGTGAAATCACACCAAGATTAAGCGAAGTTTCCACAAGATTATCTATATCCTGGCTCATTCTCATTATTCCGTTAGGTAATGCCTGTATAAGTGAAACTGCCCTTGTGCTATCTTCATATGTTACTGCCTCTGTGCTGCAGCCTTCTGATATATCTACAACACACTTTAAGTCTACATCAGATGTAGCAAACTCTTCTTTTATCTCTTTTGCTGCATTCTCAATAGCTGCTTTAACCTCTGCTGTCTTGTCTGCTGCTACAATAATCTCAGCCATACATTCTCTTGGAATAGCGTTATCCTTTCTTCCACCGTTAAACGCTGCAAGATATACATTATTGTCTGTGATAACATCCCTTAATATTCTTGACATAAGAACATTCGCATTACCTCTGCCTTTATCTATTTCAACACCTGAATGGCCTCCTGTCAGTCCTGATAAAGTAATACTAAGCTTTGTTCCAGTAACCTTATTTTTATCAAGTTTTAGTGTAACTCTGCTACTGCAGCCACCTGCACAGCTTGCAAGCATGATTCCTTCTTCTTCACTATCCATATTAAGAAGCTTTTTGCCCTTTAACATAGATACATCTATGGAAGAAGCACCTTCCATGCCTACTTCCTCAGATACTGTACACACGAACTCAAGACGTGGATGTGCGATACTGTCGTCATCAAGTATTGCAAGTGCATAGGCAACAGCTATTCCATCATCACCACCAAGCGTTGTTCCCTTAGCAGATATGAAATCACCATTTACCTCAAGATCCAGTCCATCCTCATCCATATTCTTATCACAATCAGGTGTCTTCTCGCATACCATATCCATATGTCCCTGAAGTATTATAGGTGCTGCATCCTCATAACCCTTTGAGGCTTCCTTTATTATGATTACATTGTTAAGTGAATCCTGATAATATTCAAGCTTTCTTTCCTTAGCGAAATCAACAAGATAATTGCTGATTTTTTCTTCCTTATATGATGGATGTGGGATATTACATATATCCTCAAAAAAAGAAAATACATTTTTAGGTTCTAATTCAGATAATACTCTCATAACAATGTCTCCTTTAAAATATTTATAATCTACAAATCTATTTTATTCATTTGTTTATCTGCTTATTTATTTGCCTATTTAGCTACTTATTTATCTTGTTCATATATACAATAAACTGATTCTTATGAAGCAGCTTTATAAAATAACACAATCTCTCATACAGCGGCTCCGCTTTATCTCCAAAATGCTCTTTCACAAGCTGTCCTATATCATAAATACTTCTTACACCATCTATGCTATGCCATACAAATGTACCGAAATCATCTAGTTCGATGTAACTATATCTGGGCTTTCGTGCAATAAGCTGCGCTATTCTGTTAAAAATCCCCTTATTGTGTACTTTGACTTCTACATGACCTTTTTTGTTTTCCCTGCATTCGAACAACGAATTATGCTTTGGAACATAGTCTAAGTAATTATCCTTCTGCTTAGCCATAAATCAAGCCTTCTCCTTTAATCCTAGAAAATAAAAATCTGCCGGCAAAATAACCGGCAGACTCATTATAACATATTATTTATTATTTTGTCTTCTTTTCTTTTTTGTTAATAAATGCTACTAATGTTGCAACAAGACATGCAAAGAATACAAGTCCTCCGATATTACCAAGATTAATAATCTTTGATATATTAATAACATCGCCAAGAGTATCTGCACCAACAGGAATAATAGCGAATACCGCTAAAAGGATACCAACCAGTCCTTCACCGGCAATAAGACCTGATGAATAAAGTATTCCCTGATTAACCTTAGTCTTACGCTCTTCTTCTGTAATACCTTTCTTCTTATCAAAGTAAAGTCTTACAAGTCCACCAACCATAATAGGTGTACTTAAATAGATTGGAAGATAAAGTCCTACTGCAAATGGAAGCACAGGTATCTGAAGAATCTCAACTACTATTGCAATTGCAACTCCTGCAAATACAAGTGACCATGGAAGGCTGTTACCCATAACACCTTCAACAACCATCTTCATAAGAGTTGCCTGTGGTGCTGGTAATTCTGTTGAACCATAGCCCCATGCTGCATTAAGTAAATAAAGTACTCCACCAACTGTAATAGCTGATACAGCTACACCAATAAGTTCACCAGCCTGCTGCTTGTAAGGTGTTGCACCTACTATATAACCTGTCTTTAAATCCTGTGATGTATCTCCTGCTATAGCAGCAATTATACATATTACAGAACCAATACTTATAGCCGCAACCATACCCTTCATTCCAATAGTACCTGTTGCCTTAAGAATCGCTGATGAAATAAGAAGTGTCGCAATAGCCATACCTGATACAGGGTTATTGGAACTACCTACTAATCCAACCATACGAGATGATACTGTTGCAAAAAAGAAACCAAATATGATAATGATAATTGCACTAAGAAGATTTACAGGAATAGCTGGGATTAACCACATAATAATAGCAAGTACTCCGATTCCTAATACAACAAACATCATAGGAATATCCTTAGTTAATCTTGATTCTACTCCATCTGCCTTCTTACCATATCCCTTAAGTGCCTGCTTAAATGTCCTTACAATAAGTGGTAATGACTTAATTAAGCTTAAAATACCACCAGCTGCAACTGCACCGGCTCCAATATAACGTACATAATTAGACCATATCTGTGATGGACTCATCTGTGAAACTGGAATAAGTGCTGGTCCAATGATATTATCTCCACCGAATAATGCGATTAATGGCATAATCATAAACCATGCAACAGAACCACCTGCAAGAAGGTATGATGATACCTTAGGTCCACATATATAACCAACTCCTAAAAGTGCAGGTAATACATCTGCACCTACTGCTGAACCCTTATATGGTTTAATTGTAAAATCAACCTCACTTGGGAACACCTTAAGTCCATCTGCTATAAACTTATAAACAGCAGCAATACCAAGACCTGCAAATACTGTGCCAGCCTTAGCACCACCTTCTTCACCTGCAACTAATACCTCAGCACATGCCTGTCCTTCTGGATAAGGTAACACACCATGCTCCTGGACTATCAATGCACTACGAAGTGGAATCATGAATAATACCCCAAGGAAACCACCAATTAATGCAATAAGCGCTATCTCAACTAAAGAAGGCATAGCTGTACCTTCCTCCTGCGCCCACATAAATAATGCTGGAAGTGTAAATATAGCACCTGCTGCAACCGATTCACCAGCAGAGCCAATAGTCTGTACCATGTTATTCTCTAATATGGAATCTCTTCTTAATATAAAGCGGATAATTCCCATTGAGATAACCGCTGCTGGTATGGATGCAGAAACTGTCATACCAACTCTAAGTCCTAAATATGCGTTAGCACCGCCAAATAATATAGCTAATAAAACACCTATAATAACAGATGTAACTGTTAACTCAGGCATAACCTTATCAGCTGGAATATAAGGCTTGAACTCTTTCTTTTCGTTCATACTCTTTCTCTCTTTCTTAATATTCTTATGCAAAAATCGCATATAATATAATATTTATTAAAAAAATATAAAAATGTCAAATATCTTTCAGATATAAATTGTAAACCGTAAATAGTAAACATAGCTTTATTCCTATGCAATTCCTGCAATCAGAACTTTGCAAATATATTAGTACTATTCTTAAGATTCTGGGCAATACTCTTGTTTTCTATCATTTTATTGCTGATATTGACTATATCCTCAACAAGATCCTGTGTGCTTATTCTTCAAATTTCACATCCTGAAGATTATCTCTTTGAGCTGTAATTCCATCTGCACACCACTCATAGGTATTTGTAAATATCTCTGGTGTATGAACCGTTTCAAAAAGATAAGTTCGATCTGCATTTCCATAATTGCCAAGAACTTCAAGTAGTTTCTGAATTCCTGCTCCAATACTCTCTCTATTTTCGGCTTTGTCAATTTCTTTTAAAATCCGCAGAATATCTCCTTCTCCTGCAAGGATATTGTAGTTCTGCCTGTTCAATATCCTCTTTCCATAAATAGATGTTCATATCAAGACTCGTCGCATATCCCCTGTCTGTGGAGAATTTTGTCGAATGAAAAGAATCATCCTTGTACATCTGCAAAAGTTCTCTTGTGGTTTATTATCCATCCGCTATAATAACTTACCTTGCCGCTAAGCACCTTCATCTCTCGATCCATCAATTCTCATCGCGAAGCACTGACTGATATCTGTCGGGTAATATACCGGATTTTTACCAGAAGAATAGAAGTCAAATCTATAAGTGACATAATTTCACTGGTAAATAAAATGAATAATGCTACTGAAATTGAATGGGATATAGATAATGAAAAGGTAAGTATTTCATTTAAAAACGAGGATATAAACAATAGTCTCAAAGATTACGCCTTAGATTATAGATGTAAAGATATTAATATAGAAAATGAATCTTCTGATTCTGAAGCAACTTTAACCAGACTTATGCTTATCAACAACAGTCTAAAGTAATTACTAACTATTTATTTTCTATATAATTTCTTACAACAACATATATTTTAATTAAACTTGTCGCAAAATGTTAATTTGCATATATCATGTCTTCAAGCCAAATTTGATGTCGTGAAAATTTAACAGCTAATAAAAAAAATAAAGTGCAGATTCAGTTAGAATCTGCACTCCTTTTTGTTCAGATTATTATAGCTGGTCCAGTTTTTTTCTCGATTTGGTCCAGATTTGGTCCAGTTTATAAATGAAAATATACTATTTTATGGTAATTTACATTAAACTGATTTTCTTCAAATCTCTCAAACCCGCATAAACACTGTATTATAAAATCTGAAAAAACTCAAAAACAGCAATTACATTCTGTCGTGGAATGTTCTGCTGATAACATCCATCTGCTGTTCCTTTGTAAGGTCGATGAACTTAACAGCGTATCCAGATACACGAATTGTGAAGTTAGCGTACTCTGGCTTTTCTGGATGCTCCATAGCATCAAGAAGCTTATCCTTACCAAATACATTAACGTTAAGGTGATGAGCACCCTGATCGAAGTATCCGTCCATTACGTTAACAAGGTTGTTAACTCTCTCTGAATCATCATGTCCAAGAGCATCTGGGTTCATTGTCTGTGTATTAGAGATACCATCAAGAGCCCACTCATATGGAAGCTTTGTAAGAGAGTTAAGTGAAGCAAGAAGTCCGTTCTGCTCTGCACCGTAGCTTGGGTTTGCACCTGGAGCAAGTGGTGTACCAGCCTTACGTCCATCTGGCATGTTACCTGTAAACTTACCATATACTACATTAGATGTAATAGTAAGGATAGATGTTGTTGGCTCAGAATTTCTGTAAGTATGTCTCTTCTTAATCTTGTCAAGGAATGACTTAAGAAGCCATACAGCGATATCATCAGCTCTGTCATCATCATTACCATACTTAGGGAAGTCTCCCTCTGTCTTAAATGCCATAGCGATACCTGTCTCAGGATCTCTCTCTGATACAGTAACCTTAGCATACTTAATAGCTGAAAGTGAATCTACTACATGTGAGAATCCTGCAATACCTGTTGCAAATGTTCTCTTAACATCTGTATCGATAAGAGCCATCTCAGCAGCTTCATAGTAGTACTTATCATGCATATAATGGATAAGGTTAAGTACATTAACATAAAGATCTGCTAACCAATCCATCATCTTATCAAACTTAGCAACAACTTCGTCATATTCAAGAACATCTGAAGTAACTGGCTTATAAGCTGGTCCAACCTGAACCTTAGACTTCATATCTACACCACCATTGATAGCGTAAAGTAAGCACTTAGCAAGGTTAGCTCTAGCTCCGAAGAACTGCATTTCCTTACCTGTCTGTGTAGCAGATACACAACAGCAGATTGAATAATCATCTCCCCATGTTACCTTCATAACATCATCGTTCTCATACTGGATAGAAGATGTTGTAACTGAGATATGAGCAGCATACTTCTTGAAGTTCTCAGGAAGTCTTGATGAATATAATACTGTAAGGTTTGGTTCTGGTGAAGGTCCCATGTTCTCAAGAGTATGAAGGAATCTGTAATCGTTCTTAGTAACCATAGAACGTCCATCAATACCTGTACCACCAACCTCAAGAGTAGCCCATGTAGGATCTCCTGAGAATAATTCATTGTATGATGTAATTCTTGCGAACTTAACCATTCTGCACTTCATAACAAAATGATCGATAAGTTCCTGTGCCTCAGCCTCTGTAATCTTACCAGCTTCAAGATCCTTATTGATATAGATATCAAGGAATGTAGAAACACGACCTACTGACATAGCAGCACCGTTCTGTGTCTTGATAGCAGCAAGGTAACCAAAGTATAACCACTGAACAGCTTCCTTAGCTGTTGTAGCTGGCTCAGAAATATCATAGCCATATGCAGCAGCCATAGCCTTCATTCCCTTAAGAGCATTAATCTGATCTGAAAGCTCTTCTCTTAACTGGATAACATCGTTAGTCATAACTCCGCATCCACAGTTAGCCTTATCCTCTTCCTTGCACTTAATAAGATAATCAATACCATAAAGAGCAACTCTTCTGTAATCACCTACGATACGTCCACGACCATATGTGTCTGGAAGACCTGTGATGATATGAGATCTTCTTGCAGCTCTCATCTCTGGTGTATAAGCATCGAATACACCCTGGTTATGTGTCTTATGATATTCTGTGAAAACCTTGTGTAATTCAGGATCTGGTGTATAACCATAGTTCTCGCAAGATTCCTCAGCCATCTTAATACCACCATATGGCATAAATGCTCTCTTAAGTGGCTTATCTGTCTGAAGACCTACTACCTGCTCGAGATCCTTCATTGATTCATCTATATATCCTGGGCCATAAGCTGTAAGACCTGTAACTACCTTAGTTTCCATGTCTAAAACTCCGCCCTTAGCTCTCTCTTCCTTCTGAAGCTCCTGTAATTTTCCCCAAAGCTTATTAGTTGCTTCTGTTGGACCTGCAAGGAAACTCTCATCTCCATCATAAGGTGTGTAATTGTTCTGAATGAAATCTCTTACATTGATTTCTTCTTTCCAAAGTCTTCCCTTGAATCCAGCCCACTGTGTCTTCTCAACCATTTGAATTGATCCTCCTTAAATATAATATATTTCAATGTACTCTTTAAGAAAATGTATTGTATTTTCTTTTGTACACTGTATACAATTTTGGTTAAAATAAAAATTGCCATGCTTTATAGGATACTTATTGTTCCTATAAATATACATTGACAAATCCATAACAATTCAACCATGATTACTCTAACATGCTTCAGATAATAAATCAATAGATTTGTCAAGAGTATTTAATTTTGTACAATTTAAGGAGAATACTTTTTGAATATTCTCCTTAAAACAATACAGTATCCAAGCGCTATTCCAGCGATTTTGATACTTATTTACCAATAAATTCCATCACCTGTCCTTCACTTATAAAACCTACGCTCTTTGCAACGCATTCACCATTCTTGAATAAAAGAAGCGTAGGGATAGACATAATATTATATTTCTCTGCTACTGATGATTCTTCATCCACATTAATCTTAACAATCTGTACATCGTCAACCTTCGCTGCAACCTGTTCAAGAACTGGTCCTAACATCTTGCATGGGCCACACCAGTCTGCCCAGAAATCTACAAGCACAGGCTTATCTGACTTAAGTACCTCATTATTAAATTCACTTGCTTTAACATGCTTAATTTCCATAGTATATCTCTCCTTATCTTTTATTTGCAGACTTTAATAATAATTATTTCATATTTCTTCGCATATATTCAAATCTTTCTCTTCTCATCTCTACAAGCATCTGGCTAATATTCCATTTCTTATTAGCATCTGTTAATACTGCCTTGAATGTTACACCAGTATTCTTCTGCCTCATTTCAAAAAGAAGCCTGTCCATATGCTTATCTGTTACATCACAGAATATGACAAGGCTTTCCTTATCCTCCTGTGAATGATATCCTGCCACATCTGATGGTATGCCTTTTACCTCCGCAGCAAGCTCCGCCAATGTCTTATATGAATCGGATTCATTAATAAATCCAGAAACAATCCGCATATTAGATGCTGCTTTAATAATATACTGTGGTTCTTTAACATTATACAATAATATCTTTTCTGGCATTATTTATCCCTCTTTGCCTTTCTGCTAACAATAATCTCTTTAATCTCGTTAATAGATTCTTTATGTACCCTTGAAACGGCATTAGGATTTCTCTTAATAATACTTGTAATATGTCTGTATCTTCTGTCTGCCTTTTCTGAAAGCTGTTTTCTTTCTTCAGCAACTGCTTCCATAAACTGTTCTTTTTTCTTGTTAAACTCTTCTTCCGCAAATGTAGCTGTAATCTCCATTCGTCTTGCATACATCTGGAGCTGCTCATTCTCTTTAGTAAACTTCTCCAGTGTAGCCTTGAGATCCATAGCTTCATTAATAGAAACAGCAAAGTCTGCTGCCATGTATATCGCCAAAACTACAGCAATAATATCTGCAATAGTCTTAGGTATCATAAGTACAACTGCTTCAATAGGCTTATGAATTACACATACAAGCAGGATTGAAAAAGCCCCCCACGCAAGAGATATAAAGAAACATATATGTCCTTTAAAATTAAGCGGAAGATTACTATAGTCCCAATATCTTACTCCAAAAAGCTTTTCCATACAGCATCCTGTGCAGAATTCAAGTATTGTAGATGAAACCATGCCAAAAAGAAACACCAATGGCACAATATCTTTCACTGCAATCGTACTAATCAATATAACAATTGCACCTGAACCATATATTGGCAGGAATGGGCCGTGTAAAAAACCTCTGTTTACCCATTTCCTTTTTCTGACAGAGACATAACAGCATTCCCATACCCAGCCAAGGAAACAATATATAAAGAAAAAAATCAGCCACTGTGAAACAGTGTAATATCTCATACGCATACCTCCAGTTTAACCAGACAAGAATGCGTCCAGACAGGTTACTTCAGGGTTTCACAGAATTTATGCATTATAAAGGTTCTTCTTGCCCTGCTAATCTCAATACAATTACCATCCGCAATTCTTGCAAAGTTATTCTTAATATTAGTTATATGGAATAAATTGACAATAACAGACTTATTAATATAATAAAATCCATCTGAAAAAAGCAGCTCATAAATCTCAGATAAACTACAGTATAACTCAACAGCTCCCAACTCTCTTGAATACATAGTAACCCTTCTGCCACTTCTTGCAAAATACATAATATCTGTAATTCTCACCTTATATACCTGTCTTGTTGAACGGTATACAAAATAAATTCCCTCCTGGTTCTTAACCACACTTATCCTCAAGTAAATATTCTCCTCTCATATGTAATTAACATCTTCATAAAATGCATACGTTAATTATATATGATATACAAATTATTTCAATGGAATAATTCGGTGTCTATATACCTAATTAGGTCTAAAAAATCTACATCTGGTAAACAATCTTTCCTGAGCATATAGTATAATGCACTTTACCCGGAAGTTCCCATCCAATAAATGGACTATTAGAAGCTTTTGAAGCAAAATCTTCTTTTCTTACTGTCCATGTTTCTTTTTCTCCAAAAATAACAAGATCTGCCGGGGCTCCCTTTGTTACACTTCCTGGAACCATTCTATAGAACTCTGCCGGGTTCTTACTCATTAATTCCATCAGCTTCATAAGAGATATATGTCCAGGTTCTACAAGAGATTTAATTCCCAAAGCCAGAGATGTCTCAAGACCTATTATTCCACTAGGAGCACTCTCTAATGGTTTTGCTTTTTCCTCCTCACTGTGTGGTGCATGATCAGTCACAATCATATCTATTGTACCATCTTTTATTCCTTCAATTATCTTAGCTCTGTCGTCTTCTGTCCTTAATGGAGGATTCATTCTTGCGTTAGTTCCATACTTAAGAACAGCATCTTCTGTAAGGGTAAAATGATGTGGTGTTGCCTCTGCATGTACATCTGCTCCTAATTTCTTAGCAGTTCTTACAAGTTCAACAGAATTTCCTGAGCTTATATGCTGTATACATACTGATGCTCCTGTGTGTAATGCAAGCACACAATCCCTTGCAACCATTACATCTTCTGCTGTTGATGAGGCACCACCATATCCGAGCTGCTCTGCAACTTTACCCTGATTAACCCCAGATTTTATGATAAACTCTGGATCTTCTTCATGAAGACTTATTGGTAAATCAAGCTCTGCTGCCTTCTTCATGGCCATAATAAGTACATGCTCATCCATAATTGGAATTCCATCATCTGTGAAACCAACTGCACCTGCATCTGCAAGAGCATCCATATCTACAAGCTCTGTTCCTTTTAATTCCTTGGTTACAGCAGCTGTCTGCATAACATGTATTCCTGTAGTCTCACCCTTCTTCTGTATATAGTCAAGAGTCTCTATATTATCTACAGCAGGTTTAGTATTAGCCATACATACTACACTTGTAAAACCACCTCTTGCCGCTGCAGCAGCACCTGTTATTATATCCTCTTTATAAGTAAATCCAGGATCTCTGAAATGAACATGCGTATCCATAAGACCAGGCGCAACCACCAGTCCAGTTGCATCTATAACTGTAACATTATCTGTCTCATCAATACTAATATCATGTCCAACTTCTTCAATAATATTATCTTTAATAATAATATTCATAATCTCATCAGTTCCTGTTACAGAATCAACTACACGTCCATTCTTTATAAACATAGTTGGTGAAGCTTCTGACTTTTCATCTTCATCTGCTCCTACATTCTCATCAAGATTCACATTTTCATCGGATTTCCCAGCTTCAACACGGTCTGCTTCCTGATTAAGTCTTGTTCCACATTCTGAACAGAATAGTGAATCCAAATTATTATCAGCACCACATGACGGGCATATCTTTACCTGAATATTCTCTTCTTTGCTCTCTATATTCTGTTCTTCTGTATTAACAACAGCCTCAAGTCTTGAGCCACATCCTATGCAGAATAATGCATCTGGTGTTGTGCTATGCATTCCACATACAGGACATATCTTTTCTGGCTGGTTATTATTCACATATGTATTATTCTGTTCTTGAACAGATGGCTGAACCGGATCTGAATAAACTGATGGCTGTGAATATACTGGTGTTTCATACATAGCAGGAGCAGGCTGCACAGATACTGGTGAAAATGGGACCTGCTGATATACCTGCTGTGGTATAACGCCTCTGTTTACTGGTGCTATATCTATAGAATCTGCATACTCATCTAATATATCCCATGTCATATTCTCTGGATGCTTCAGAAACTCTCTAAGTTTCACCATGAATGACACATCTGTATTCGCTGGTATTCTCATCATGCTAAGAACATCCTCCAGAAACATATTAAAAAACAATCCATTCTGGTATCCATCCACAGGATAATACATGAACAAAGCTTTTCCTGTCGTTGATTCAACAAGAACAGTATCCATAGAAACTAACACATTACCATATTCCATGTTATATGCAGACATTCCGGATAACGCCTTAACGCTGCTTTTCATAAATACTGAAAATGTATGCTGGTCAATAACTCTGTTCTTAAAAAATTCCTTAGCTGTTT
This sequence comes from Eubacterium sp. AM49-13BH, assembly GCF_003464165.1. Classification (GTDB taxonomy): domain Bacteria; phylum Bacillota; class Clostridia; order Lachnospirales; family Lachnospiraceae; genus Lachnospira. The sequence continues at coordinate 15,518 of NZ_QSEK01000040.1, forward strand.
CATATCCTGCTATACCATATTCAGCAGAGAAACTGCTTCCATCTGATGTTATATAAAAAGGCAGAAATCCTTCAACTTCTGTTTTTGAAAGTAATTCAGCCATACTATGATTAAGCTGTTCACCTTTAGTACTCTTAACTTTGACACTTACCTGATTATTCTTGGAAACAACCCTTACTTTCCCCATAATAAATCCTCACTTTCTAATATTATAGCCTTATTATAGATATATTGTTTATTATACATCATAACTGCTCTGTGTGTCACTCAAAAGTAACTATCTTGGACTTTCTTCGAAATAATCCATTAACAAATACAAGTACATGCTCCTTATATGTAATAGAATCCCTTGAATACATAAATGGTTCTTCCCTGTACAACAGACACTTATATCCCTGCTTAATATATTCAGACAACGACGATAAAGCCTTTTTATGAATAACATCACGTTGTATATCTTCCTCTGTTGTAAATGTCCTGTCCGGATATATTGACGCAGCTTCTCTTAACTCACTTATTATTGCATCTACCAATTCGGCATGCTTCTTACCACATAACATTCTGGCAATTACCCTGCTTTTAATTGACGTTGGCTTTCTTTTATAAGAAATAAGCATTCTCTCCATTGAATAATCCTCTGTCGCATCTGCAAGTTCTATAAGATAATCAACAGCTTCCTCATAAACACAATCAGGATAAGGCACATAATATCTTTCTGGTACAGACCTGTACTGCTTAATCGGCGGAAAGTCTGCCAGTTTCATAAGAAGCATTTCCTTGTCACTGCATACTTCATCACCGAGATATCTGTATTTATCCCTTATATCTGCAAGCTGATACTCTAACTGTCTAAGATACTCATACCCATCTATCCAAAAATGCCCCATACTCCCATAATTAAATAAATGCGTTCTGAGCTTTAACTCTTTAAATCTTATAGTAAATGTATTCTCTCCACCCTGATTAACTATAAGCATATATCCATCCTCAAGGCGCTGCAAATCTGGAATCTGCTCTGCATCAGTATTAATATAATTGCCTGTCATAATTGAATCTGTGAATGTAAGAAAACTTTCTACAGCATCATTCATAAGATATGCCACAGACCAGTCATTATCATCTTCTATATGCACAGGATAAAATACGTTCAATTGAAATATCTGTTCCAATTTCACAAATGTATCATAGTCATTCTCTCTTACATCTTTAAATACATCTTCCAATATATAATCCATCAAATACACATTCCTTAATAATATTGCGTGTTACTGAAACTCTGTTACATGCTTTCTCATCCATAAAGGCATCAGATTTCTCTGACATTCTGTATTACGCCTCTGCTTAATTGCAATAGCCTCAAAAAAAGTCTTCCACATATCTGTGTATTCATCTTCCATATTCTCTGTTTTCTGTAACAAAAGCATATCTTCGTCTGTGAAATTCCTGATATACATACTATTATTAACCGGATGAACTACTGCTTTCTTTCTGTTATCATCAATAATCATCCAGTTCTCCGATGGCATTCTGTCAGCAAAGTGCAACGAAACCTCATATATCACATCACTCTTAGGTTCAAGATGACATACGTATACCTTTCCCTGAATAGAATTAAATCTTGCGAATTCTGTAAAATATCTTGTTTCATGCACAACCCTTCTCCGTATATCCTTAATTCTTGTAACTGCCAGATCCGTTCTCATATATGCTATATCTGAGCCAGCTTTGAATCCGCTTATAAGAAATCTGTATGCCGCATCCAATGCATCCTTCTCATATGATAAACAGGCGTAATATACACATGCATAAGCCTCGTTGGAAATCTTTTTCTTTATTGAACGAACTACCTTCTTATATTCTTCCTCGTCATACTCTACATGAACATATTCGTCAAATAAAGATGGCTGTTCTTCTCCACGCTTCTCAAGTCTAACACATCCATGTCCCACTTTCAAAGCCTTCTCCCACGCCTGATATATACAACACATCATATCTTCAAATCTGTCTTCACATGTAAATATATACATACTGTCATCCTCCACATTCAAAAAAGTGACAACTGTTCATATCTTTCATTCTGATGAACCACCTTCCAATTATCTTTATGATTATCCTCTGTCAAACACTTTGTAATATATGATTCCTCTATCGGTATTCTATACATCATTCTTCCATTGCATGTTATAAAATAATGTGCCCTCTTAAGTACAACGCCCAGTTTCTTTAATATATCAAAATCAAGATGTGCATATCTTCTTGTCTGCACAATTCTCTTAGCAGACTTAGGTCCAACCCCTGGTATTCTCAAAAGCATGTCATATGATGCATTCTGCACCTCAACAGGAAACTGTCCAAGATGTCTTATAGCCCAGTCACACTTAGGGTCTAATTGTTCATTGAAATTCGGTCTGCTCTCAGACAGTAATTCATCTGCCTGAAATCCATAAAATCTGAGAAGCCAGTCTGCCTGATACAATCTATGTTCTCTGAGAAGCGGAACTGCCGCGTCAAGCTTCGGCAACGCCGAATCCTCATTAAGTGGTATATAAGCAGAGTAAAACACCCTCTTCAAGTCATAATTCTTGTACAAATGCTGTGTTGTTCTTATAAGTGTAAGATCAGTTTCTGGTGTTGCCCCTATTATCATCTGGGTACTCTGCCCTGCCGGTGCAAACGGTCTGTTAATCCCCATACCTCGTGCAACCGCTGGTAACGAAAGCTTATCTCCTGATTCCAATGCAGCTCTTTCTGTTCCAGATAAAGCAGACTGTCCTGAACCTGTCTGAGAGTTAAATATACTTCCAGACAGATATCTGTTGATACTGCTTCTTTCCATCCTTGCATCTTTTCCCATAGCAATCCTGTTAGCCGCAATTGTCCCTGTCATCTTCTCCATAGGTTCAAGAATAGTCTTAAAATTCTTATTAGGAGCAAGCTTTGATAGACTCTGCGCTGTAGGCAGTTCAAGATTAATACTCACCCTGTCTGCCAGATATCCCGCCCTTGACAATAATTCATCCGGAGCTCCTGGTATTGCCTTAACATGAATATATCCATTAAACCTATACTTAGTTCTTAAACATAATAGTGTCTCACATATTCTTTCCATTGTAAACGCTGGATTCTTTAATACTCCAGAACTTAAAAACAATCCTTCAATGTAATTACGCTTATAAAATTCTATAACAAGCTGGCACAGCTCATCCGGTTCAAAGGTAGCCCTTGGCACATCATTAGAACATCTATTCATACAATACTTGCAGTCATATACACAATGATTAGTCATCAGAACCTTCAAAAGAGAAATGCATCTGCCATCTGTCCCAAAACTATGACACACGCCGCATGCCACACTGTTTCCAAGGAAGCCTTCCTTTCCCTTCCTGTCTACTCCACTTGACGTACATGCAACATCATACTTGGCCGCATCTGCCAGAATCTGTAACTTCTCCATAGTTGTTAAATCAGATATTAATTCGAACATACGTTCATTATAAAACATTTGTTCGTAATGTCAATATGTTTTTAATAAAAAAGACGGGCGCACTTAATTTAGTACGGCTCCGCCTTTTTCATAACAAATGCATCTACTATTTTCCTTATTGTGGCCAGTTCTTCCGGGTCACACATCTTCAATGCGTCAATAATATCTATGCTTGCTTTATTTCCTCTCATATTCCCCAGCATAAGGTAATCCGGTGTAACATTAAGATAATTACATATATCAACCAGCAACGTTATACTGCAGTTGGCCTTGCCACCTTCAATATTAGAAAGATATGTCTGCGACACGCCCAGTTCCTTAGCCATCTCTGTCTGTTTGATGTGCATTTCTTTTCTTCTTTGTTTAAGTCTTGTTCCAATATTAATAATTCGTTCTTCCATAACTTCCTCATACGAATTTTCTCAAATTACTGATAAAACTTAATATTATTTTCTGATCTTTCTCTGACATACTGTCAAAAATATAATCAAGAAGTCTGTCTCTGACATCATACAGATTAAGAAACATTGATGGTAAACATCCATACTGCTGATAAAGTCTTATCAAAACCATTGCATCTGGAAACTCTTTGTTATTCTCAATTTTACTATATTTGTATCTTGATATACCAAGATTATCTGATATGACCTGTTGGTCTGTTATATCGTTAACATCTCTTATACATTTTAACATTGAATCTTTAGTAGAATCTTTATCAACAGCTCTCAGCAGCTGTATATCCTTTACTATTTCATCTGAAAAACTATCTAACTTCTGCTCACACATATAGAGTACATGTTCGCTTACCACTTCTCTGACATATTCCTTCTTGGATTCGTCTCCAAATGTATCTATTTCAGAAGAAATCACATGTCTGCAAGGCTTTTCATCCACATCGACCAATAGTTTATCTATATCAGCTCCTGAATCCCACAACTTCTTTAAATCAGTCCCTGATACCATACTTCTTCCGGATTCCCTATTGGAATATTCTGGTGTCGTCATGCCAACTCTTTCAGCCATTGCACTCTGGTCATAATTCTTCATTTTTCTATCTATGCTCATTCTTTTGCAAAATGCTTTGTAATAATCCGTATACTCCATAGCAACCCCTATACATTAGTATGATTACTATTTAATTTTAGTATACGCATCTTTCGCACATATATATCGTTTGTTGCGAATTAGAATAGTATAAATGTTTATGTATGATTAATGATAATATTTTTAAT
>NZ_QSEK01000041.1 GCF_003464165.1 Eubacterium sp. AM49-13BH
GGAAGTTATTATGAACTAACACTTTTTATGGATTTATGGAACAATGAAATACTTTCATATTCACTTTCATCACGAAAAGGTGATCGTATGACATATATTCACGGGTTAGAAGGATTAATTGAACTTAAGAAGAAAAATCCAGATCTTGAAATGGTGTTACATACTGATCAAGGATCTGTATATTCTTCAAAAAGTTTCAATGAATTATTGCCACTATATAACATAGTTCATTCAATGTCTCGAGCTGGTACTCCAACAGATAACGCTGCCATGGAAGCAATCAACGGTTGGATCAAAGCAGAGATATTTAATGATTTCCATCTTACAAGTAATGAAAATATAACATATGAGGTGGAGAAATACATCAGATTCTTCAATGAAGAACGTCCGGCATACTCTCTGAATTATCTGACTCCAAAACAGTATAGGGAGTATTATGCTCATTAAATGATGTATAAAAATATAAAGTGGTGTCTACTTTTTGTTGACTAGTGCAGTGAAGGCACGATGAAGTCCAAAAGGGAAGCCGAAGCCGAGCAGATTGGACGTTAGAATTGTGGGAAGGCATAAAAAAGTCCAAAAGCCATTCATAAAAATGAGGACGCTACCCAAGAATTATCCCAAAGACGCATTTTCCACTTGCTTTATTACAGTAGAAAATGTATTATAACAAGAAGAATTGGTGCTACCAATTTACAACAGCAGTTACAGGATAGGAGAGTTATTATGAAATTATTAAGACAGTTTCTTATTATACTGGCGATTTCTTTTATCGGGGAGGCGTTGAAATATCTGCTTCCGCTTCCCGTGCCAGCCAGTATATATGGAATGGTGATACTATTTGTGGGACTTATTACCGGACTTATAAAGCTTAGCTGGGTAAAAGATGCAGGGAAATTTCTTATAGTTGTAATGCCTGTTATGTTCATTCCAGCAGGAGTAGGACTGATGTCTTCATGGGGTGTGTTAAAGCCGGTACTTGTGCCGGTGCTTATTGTTACGGTTGTTGCGATAATAACGGTTATGGCTGTTACAGGTCAGGTTTCGCAGATAATCATACACGCTGACAGGAAGAGAGAATTACGCAAAGCAGAAAGAAATGAGGTTAATGTTAATGAATGATTTTTTCAGAGAATCACTTTTTGCAGGAGTCACTTTAAGTCTTTTATCATACTTTATAGGTTCTGTGCTTAAGAAAAAATTCAAGCTTGGAATATTCAATCCATTGCTTATATCAATAATAATAACAATAATAGTACTTGCAGTGTCAGGTGTTGATTATGAGGTATATAATCAGGGTGCTAAGTATCTTAGCTGGTTTCTTACACCGGCAACTGTATGTCTTGCAATTCCGCTGTACGAGCAGTGGAGTCTTCTTAAGAAGAATTACAAGGCTGTTGTTGTAGGAATAGCATCAGGTGTGTTTACAAGTTTAACAACGGTACTTGTGTTATCTAAACTTATGAATCTGAGTCATGCTGAATATGTTACACTTCTTCCAAAGTCAATAACTACTGCTATTGGTATGGGAGTATCAGAAGAACTTGGAGGTTATGTAACAATCACAGTTGCGGTAATAGTTGTAACGGGAGTGCTTGGAAATATATTTGGTGAGCTTATATGTAGAATATTCAGAATAAAAGAGCCAATTGCCAAAGGACTTGCGTTAGGGTCTGCCGCACATGCTATAGGAACAGCCAAGGCTATGGAGATGGGCGAAATTGAAGGAGCAATGAGCAGTCTTTCAATTGCAGTTGCAGGTATACTTACAGTTGCACTTTCATCGTTATTTGCTGGATTTATGTAAAATTATGAGGATAGTGTGAAAATAATATTTTCACATGCGGGGTTTGTGCCTGCGCGCACTTGGCACAAACCTATTATGCGCAAAAAGCGTGCGCAGAAAAGAGGTATATATGATAATCACGATTGCAAGACAATGTGGATGTATGGGTGACCAGATAGGAAAAGCACTGGCAGAGAAATATTTTATACCATTTTATGATAAGGATGCTGTTTGTAGGCTGGCAAAAGAGAAAGGTCTGTATGAAAAATATCCATATTTTTATGGAGAAATGCCACTTGATATGATGCTGTATGCTGACACAATGGCAGGTGATGATACATCAGATAATGGAAAAACTCCACGCAAGGCTATGGCTGACATAATCGGTAATGAAAATTGCGTAGTTGTCGGCAGATGCGGAAACAATGCATTCAGACACAGAGAAGATGTTATATCAGTATTTCTCACAGGAAACAAAGAAAAAAGAGTAGAACTTATAGAAAAGAAGCACAATGTCAGCCCTAAGAAAGCAGCTAAGATAGTTGAAGATACAGACCTTAGAAGACGCTCATATCACAATTATTATACAGGTGAAGAATGGGGAAATGCAGAATATTACGATATATGCATAGATGTTTCAAAGGTTGGGGAAGATGGTGCATTAAGACTTATAGAAGCCTATATTAATGAGACAGGGGTGTTGTAATCTGGAATCAGCTGACATGAATCAGAAAAAAATTTCGCAGGAATACGAAAAGGCAATTCAATATATTTATGAGCTTATGAAAAGCGGAGAGCTTACAATAGGAAGCAGACTGCCTACTGAGCGTGCACTTGCAGAAACTCTTGGGATAGGACGCAATTCAACAAGAGAAGCTTTAAGTATTATGCATGGAATGGGACTTATAGAACGCCGTCAGGGTTCTGGCAATTATATATCAGAAAATGTCGGGCAGTCCATAAAGCAGACAATATTAATGATGATTGCATTAAAAACTGTTACTAAGCGCGAAGTGTGCGAATTCCGCCGCATGATGGAAAAGTCAGTGTGTAATGCAGTAATACATACAGGTCTTATGAAAGAACAACAGGAACGACTGGAAAGCATGGTTAATCAGATGATGACAGAAACAGGTGATGCACTTGTTGATATTGATAAAGCATTTCACGAGGAACTGATTGCAGATACAGGCAACAACCTGTGGATTACACTGATGGAAGCTGTTGTTGAAGTCTACCGCGAATGGATAGATTATGTCATAAAGCATGCAGATGGAATTAAGAAAAAGAAACTTTTAAAGACACATGAAATGATATATGATAACCTTATAAAGAAGGATATTGAGACACTTAATGCAGCGATTGATGAGCATTACGATATAATTGAGGAGCTGCTGGGATAAAGAAGCCATAACAAGGAGGATATATGAAATACAAAATCGTTATATTTGATTTGGACGGAACGATACTTAATACATTGGAAGACCTTGCAGATAGTACTAATTATGCACTTTCAGTATTTGACATGCCTGAGAGGACGATTGAAGAAATCAGACATTTTGTTGGCAATGGGATAAGAAAGCTGATGGAAAGAGCAGTACCACAGGGAACACCAGAAAGCATGATAGTTAAGGTGCATGAAACATTTACAGAGCATTATAAGAAGCACTGTGCAGATAAGACAAGACCTTATGATGGAATAAAAGAACTTATTGAGAATATAAGAAATGCCGGTGTGTACACAGCGGTTGTGTCTAACAAGGCTGATTATGGAGTACAGGCATTATGTAAGGATTATTTTCCAGGACTATTTGATTATGCGGTTGGAGAGAGAGAAGGCATAAGAAGAAAACCATATCCGGACAGTGTTAATGAAGTATTAAGACAGTTTGATGTTGACAGAACACAGGCTGTATATATCGGGGATTCAGAAGTAGATGTCCAGACAGCGGCTAATGCAGGAATGGATGTATGTATGGTTGGCTGGGGATTCAGAGATGAAGAGTTCTTAAAGGATAATGGGGCTGAGTTTGTTGTACACAGCCCCGAACAAGCATGGGAATTCATTAATAAGTAATATACTTATATCACGTTATGAAGCAAGGCGGACTGCAATTCATAAAGCTGGGGGTTCTTGGATTTAAGAATCAGTTCTACCAGACCTTCGGTGATAAGCATTGCACCGTCCTTGTTAAAATGTGTATTCTCAGAAACAGTTTCTGGCTTGGCGAGTTCTTTTAAGAAATCGTCAGGCCATTTTCCTTTATTGATACCTTTCTTGATAGAGGTATATCTATGTATATTATCATGTCCGATTTTTTCAAAGAGATTAACTGAATAAGAAAACAGATCAAGTACAGGTGTGCCGGTTTCTTCACCAATCTGGCGCATAGCTCTTATATAGCTGAAATTATTGCCACCGTGGCAGCCTGGAGCGTCCATAATTGTTCCGTCAGCATTGAAAAATGTTCTTGCAGGTGCAGTAACTAATACAGGAGATGCATCATGCTCTCTTGCCATATCAATAAACTGTTTGATGAACCATTTGTAACTGCCCATAGAAGCGTCTTTTGAGTATGGATAGTAAGTGTCATATGGATAAGACTGGTTTATGGCAAGAACACTGTTAAGAACAGCCTGTTTATCAGTTATCGAATCATCGCTATTAAGTGCCTCAATATATTCAGATGGTATATAATTCTTAGGCATCTTAACTCCTGCTATAACAGGAAATCGACCTGATTCATCTGGTACGCCAAGCGGAGTCTGACGGTTAAATATAGATTTGTAATCCTTTGAATCGTCATCATTATGACAGAACTCTATAAAAAGATAGTCCCCGGACTGAATATGTCTGTCAATCTCTTCAAATCTTCCTTCATTAATAAAAAGTCTTGAACTTCTGCCACCCTTGGCATAGTTAAATACATTTACATCAGGCTTAAAGAAGCGTGGCAGGAACTGTCCCCAGCCTGCAATAAATTCTTCCTCAGTATAATTCTGTACAATAGAGTCTCCAGCAAGATAAATGTTCATACATACCTCCTTGTTTTGCGAAGCAAAATTCGACTGCCATGTAGGAGCAGAGATATTGCCTCCGTCGCTTTTCATCAATTATAATCCTAAACGTTTTCACAAACTACATATACTTTGCAATTATATTGATATAAAACAGATAAAAAGAACATGATATTGTACTTGAAAAGTAATATTCTTTATGATATTATTCATGTGTATGAATATCTTAAAGACTATGAAAGAGACTTCTTTTCATGGAACCTGACAGGAAAGCGATGCCACCGACTGAAAGCATACGCAGGGAATTGATAAGAGGAACGCTCTGGAGTTGGATGGTTGAGCAGCCACGGCTGGGTAGGTCATTCCGTTACACGCGTTAAGTGCAATGAGATGAGAAGCTTAGAACTTTTCAATGCGGGTGGTACCGCGGATAACACAGTTTATTCGCCCCGGGATGTATATTACATCCTGGGGCTTTTTTGCGCGAAAAAGCATAGCAGGATGTTAGACATTATTATTTTATTTGACAGGACATAACATTTTGCTTGTCCAGAAAAGAAAGGAGATTGCAATGGCAAACATGTACAGAGATGTTAACTTAAGTGAAGTTAATGAAAGTTACATCGGCAAGGAGTTAAAGGTTGCAGGATGGGTTGAGAACATCCGTGACCACGGAGGAGTTTCATTTATCGATTTAAGAGATATGTATGGAGTACTTCAGGTAGTACTTCGTGATACAACATTACTTGATGGTATTCATAAGGAAGAGTGTATCGCTATCGAGGGTATTATGGAGCAGAGAGATGAGGAAACTTATAATCCTAAGATTCCTTCAGGAACAATCGAGCTTGAAGCTAGGAAGATTACAATACTTGGACAAGTATACCAGCAGCTTCCATTTGAAGTACAGACTTCTAAGGAAGTAAGAGAGGATGTACGTCTTAAGTACAGATATCTTGATTTAAGAAACCAGAAGGTTAAGGATAACATGATATTCAGATCAAAGGTTATCGCATTCCTTCGTCAGAAGATGACAGACATGGGATTCCTTGAAATCCAGACACCTATCCTTTGTGCTTCATCACCAGAGGGTGCAAGAGATTATATCGTACCTTCAAGAAAATATAAGGGCAAATTCTATGCTCTTCCACAGGCACCACAGCAGTATAAGCAGTTACTTATGGTATCTGGTTTTGATAAATATTTCCAGATTGCACCTTGCTTCAGAGATGAGGATGCAAGAGCTGACCGTTCACCAGGAGAATTCTATCAGTTAGATTTCGAGATGAGCTTTGCTACACAGGAAGATGTGTTCAGAATCGGTGAAAAGGTTCTCACAGAAACATTTGCAAAATTCGCACCAGAAGGATACGAAGTTACACAGGCACCTTATCCAATCATCAGCTATAAGCAGGCAATGCTTGAATTTGGTTCAGATAAGCCAGACCTTCGTAACCCTCTTAGAATTATCGACCTTTCAGAATTCTTTAACAAATGTACATTCAAGCCTTTCCAGAACAAGACTGTAAGAGCAATCAATGTACACGCAAAGCTTTCAAAGGGACAGCATGAGAAGTTGCTTAAGTTCGCTACAGGAATCGGAATGGGCGGACTTGGATACCTTGAGGTTCTTGAAGACGGAAGCTACAAGGGACCAATCGATAAGTTTATACCAGAAGAACTCAAGGGAGAAATCAAAGACCTTGCAGGACTTCAGCCAGGAGATACAATCTTCTTCATCGCTGATAAGGAAGACAGAGCTGCGTACTTCGCAGGACAGATCAGAAACGAACTTGGTGAGAGACTTGATCTCATTGAGAAAAATGCATACAGATTCTGTTATGTTAACGACTTCCCAATGTTCGAAAGAGATCCTGAAACTAAGAAGATTGGATTTACACATAATCCATTCTCAATGCCACAGGGAGGACTTGAGGCACTTAATACAAAAGATCCTCTTGATATTCTTGCATACCAGTACGATATCGTCTGCAACGGTGTAGAGTTATCATCAGGTGCAGTTCGTAACCATGACATGCAGATAATGGTTAAGGCATTCGAGATAGCCGGATATGACGAAGAAGTATTAAAGGCAAAATTTGGAGCATTATACAATGCATTCCAGTTTGGTGCACCACCACACGCAGGTATGGCACCAGGTGTTGACCGTATGATTATGCTCCTTAGAAATGAAGAGAATATCCGTGAGATAATTCCATTCCCAATGAGCGGAACAGCACAGGATTTAATGTGCGGAGCACCAAATGAGGTAACAGAGCAGCAGCTTAGGGAAGTTCATATTAAGGTTAGGGATTAGGAGGCATACGGACGACTGCAGGATTTTTATAAATTCACCGCAGGCACGCTCTCGCTGCTTGTCGCTCGCAGCGGACACTAAGTGGATTGTGCAACAGAGGTATGGTAAGCAAGCTTCCCAACCTCTTTCGCCCAATCCACTAAGTGCCGGCGGCTCCAAAGCACCTTGCTTGTGAATTTATAAAAAATCCTGCCGCCTGCTCGGTGCCAACAACCGCTAACCTAACATAAACTTTCCTAAGAGAAAGAGTGGAGGTTTTCACTCCCCCGACGAGCAAAGCGATGTCGTGCGTTCGTTCCGGGGTAAATGTGTGAGCCTGGAGAAATTGGATAAAGCGTGAACAAGACACTTTGGAGCCGCCGGCACTTAGCAAAATCGGCTGGCGGAGTCTGAAAAGCTGGCTTTTCAGACGGAGGTGGCTGATTTCGCTTAGTACCGCTGCGAGCGACAAGTAGCGAAAGCGTGTCTTGTGATGATTTATCCAATTTCTCCAGGCGTATATAACGACAACGAAAGGAGACGCACACATGGCTAATGTAATTAGTGATGAGACAATTGAGTATGTTGGTATCCTTGCCAAGCTTGAACTCTCTGATGAAGAGAAGGAAGCTGCCAAGAAGGATATGGCTAGCATGCTTGATTATATTGACAAGCTCGGAGAGCTTGATACTACAGGGGTAGAACCTATGTCACATGTGTTCCCTGTTAATAATGTAATGAGAGAAGACGTTGTTACTAATGGTGACGGAAGCGAGGCAACTCTTGCTAATGCACCTGAATGTAATGAATCAGGATTTATTGTACCTAAAACTGTTGAATCATAGAAAGGACGCATATGAGTTTATTAGATTATACAGCTGTTGAACTGGCTGCTAAGATTAAAGCGGGTGAGACAACAGCAACAGAGGCTATGGAAGCTGTTATTGCACAGATTGAAAAATCTGAAGATGAGCTTAACTGCTATGTCACATTTGACAAGGAAAAAGCTCTTGCAGCAGCCAAGAAAGCAGATGAGGATATCAAGGCAGGTAAGCTTACAGGACCTTTAGCCGGAGTACCATTTGCAATCAAAGATAATATGTGTACAGAGGGCATGCTTACTACATGCTCATCTAAGATACTTGGTAATTTCGTTCCAACCTACACAGCAGATGCAGTAGTAAGACTTGAAAATGCAGGAGCAGTAATTATCGGAAAGACTAACATGGATGAATTTGCGATGGGTTCCACAACTGAGACAAGCGCATTTGGTGCAACTAAGAACCCACGTAATCCTGAGCATGTACCTGGTGGTTCATCAGGTGGCTCTGCTGCGGCAGTTGCAGCAAATGAGTGCTTTGCAGCACTTGGTTCTGATACAGGTGGTTCAATCAGACAGCCGGCTTCTTACTGTGGTGTTGTAGCTTAAAGCCAACTTATGGAACAGTTTCACGTTACGGACTTATTGCTTACGGTTCATCATTAGACCAGATTGGACCTTTATGTAAGGATGTAACAGACTGTGCAACTATCATGGAAGCTATCGCAGGCAAAGACGATAAGGACTCAACATCAATTGGAAGAGATGATTATTCATTTACAAAGGCATTAGTCGATGATGTCAAGGGAATGAGAATTGGTATTCCAAGAGATTATTTTGGAGAAGGTCTTGACCCTGAGGTTAAGGAGGCTGTTCTTAATGCTGCCAAAGTTCTTGAGAGCAAGGGAGCAATCGTGGAAGAGTTTGATTTAAGCCTTGTAGAGTACGCAATTCCTACTTACTATACAATTGCAGCAGCAGAGGCAAGTTCTAACCTTGAAAGATTCGATGGTGTTAAATACGGATACAGAACTAAAGAATACGAAGGACTCCACAACATGTACAAAAAGACTCGTTCAGAGGGCTTCGGTGCAGAGGTTAAGAGAAGAATTATGCTCGGTTCTTTCGTATTAAGTTCAGGTTATTATGACGCTTATTATCTTAAGGCATTAAGAGTTAAGGCGCTTATTAAGAAAGCATTTGACGAAGCATTTGCAAAATATGATGTAATCCTTGGACCTGTTGCTCCTACAACAGCGCCAAAGCTTGGCTCATCATTATCAGACCCAATAAAAATGTATCTTGGAGATATCTACACTATCTCAGTAAACCTTGCAGGACTTCCGGGACTTTCAGTTCCATGCGGCAAGGACAAGAATGGTCTTCCAATCGGCTTACAGCTCATTGGTGACTGCTTTAAAGAGAATAATCTTATCCGTGCAGGTTACGCTTATGAGCAGGCACGAGGAAGATTTGAATAGGAGGGAGGTATAAGTATGAAGGATTATGAAGTTGTAATCGGACTTGAAGTCCATGTTGAATTAGCTACTAAGACAAAGATTTTCTGCGGATGCTCAACTGAATTCGGTGGAGCACCTAACTCACATACTTGCCCTGTATGCACAGGTATGCCGGGGTCGCTTCCTGTTCTTAATAAGAAGGTTGTAGAGTATGCAGCAGCAGTAGGACTTGCAACTAACTGTACAATTACACAGGATTGCAAATTTGACAGAAAGAATTATTTCTATCCTGATAATCCACAGAATTATCAGATTTCACAGCTTTATCTTCCAATCTGCCGTAACGGACATGTTGATGTGAAGTTAGCAGATGGAACAGAGAAAACTATAAGAATCCACGAGATTCATATGGAAGAGGATGCTGGAAAGCTTGTTCATGATGAGTGGGAGGGCGTGTCATATGTAGATTATAACCGTTCAGGTGTGCCTCTTATCGAAATTGTTTCTGAACCAGACATGCGTTCAGCAGAAGAAGTTATTGCTTATCTTACTAAGTTAAGAACAACAATCCAGTATCTTGGTGCTTCTGACTGCAAGCTTCAGGAAGGTTCTATGAGAGCTGATGTCAACCTCTCTGTAAGAGAGCGTGGTTCAGAGGAGTTCGGAACAAGAACAGAAACTAAGAACCTCAATTCATTTGCAGCAATTGAAAGAGCAATCAAGGCTGAGACAGCAAGACAGATTGACTTAATTGAAGCAGGCGAGAAGGTTGTGCAGGAAACAAGAAGATGGAATGATGACAAAGAATATTCATATGCTATGCGTTCAAAGGAAGATGCACAGGATTACAGATATTTCCCAGACCCGGACCTTGTTCCAATTCACATCAGTGATGAGTATTTAGCAGAGCTTAAGGCAAAACAGCCAGAGTTCAAGGACGAGAAGAAGGCACGTTATATTGAAGAATTCGGACTTCCTGAATATGATGCAGAGATTCTTACAGATTCTAAGAAATTCACAGAAATCTTTGAGGAAGCTACAGCAATCTGCAATCAGCCAAAGAAGGTTTCTAACTGGATTATGGGCGAGACAATGCGACTCATGAAAGAAGAATCAGCTAAGACTGGAAGAGAATTCAGAGCTGAAGAATTAACTTTTTCACCTGAAAGCCTTGCCAAGATTATTACTCTTGTTGAGAAAAAGGAAATCAACAACGCAGCAGCTAAGGAGATATTTGAACATGTATTTGCTGAAAATGTTGATGTTGACGCATATGTTGAGGAGCATGGCTTGAAGCAGGTTAATGATGAAGGTGCACTTAGGGCAACAGTTGAGAAGGTTATCGCAGATAATCCACAGTCAGTTGCTGATTATAAAGGCGGCAAAAAGCAGGCAATCGGCTATCTTGTCGGACAGACAATGAAGGCAATGCAGGGCAAGGCTAATCCGGGAATGGTAAATGCTTTGTTACAGGAGCTATTAAAGTAACATATGAACTTAAAACTATAAGGAGATATGGAATGAAAAAAGTTGATTTTGAGGTAAAACTCCCGTCATTTGTTGACAGAATAGTATATGTTGACAACTATGGTGCAAGACCATACTGTTATACTATTGAAGATGCATCAAGAAATGCTGATGCTATAAACAGGGCTATTAGCTATATCTCAGAAAAGGGCGGCGGAACTGTTGTGATTCCTGCGGGAATCTGGTTTACTGCACCGATTGAGATTAAGAGCGATGTCGAGTTAAGAATTGAGAAGAACGCAATACTTAAATTTTCTAAAGATATTGACCAGTATCCACTTATTATTACTAACTATGAAGGTCAGGAGTGTATAAGAGCCAAGTCTCCAATCACGGCTGAAAATGCTATTAACATCGGTATAACCGGTGGTGGTGTTATTGACGGAAGTGGTGATCTGTGGCGCCCTGTAAAAAAGTTTAAGATTACTGATAGACAGTGGGAAGCTCTTATGAAAAAGAGCCAGTATATAATTGATACTAAAGGTGGCGGCGTATGGATGCCGACAGAAAGCTCATTTAAAGGTAATGAGCATAATATCCAGCTTGACGCTGAGAATGCTCTTGAGAAAGCAAGCGAATATTATGATTTCTACAGACCTGTAATGGTAAGCCTCGTCACTGTAAAAGAATTCTTCTTGATGGTGTAACATTTAAGAATTCACCAGCATGGAATATACACCCATTTTTCTGTAAGAATCTTACAGTAAGAAATGTTACGGTGAGCAATCCGTATTATGCGCAGAACGGTGATGGAATTGATGTTGAATCATGCAAGAAGGTTCATATCCACAACTGTACATTTGAAACAGGTGATGATGCAATCTGCTTAAAGTCAGGCAAGAATGCCGTCGCAAGACAGATTGAGGGACCTTGTGAGGATGTATATATCCATGATTGTCTCGTTAATGAGGGACATGGAGGCTTCGTTATCGGAAGCGAGATGAGCCGTGGTATTAAAAATGTACTGGTAGAGAATTGTACTTTCCTTGGAACTGATGTCGGAGTCCGCATTAAGAGCGCACTTGGACGAGGTGGCGTTATCGAAAATATTAACATAAAGAATATTAATATGGTTGATATTAAGGAACAGGCAATTATTCTTACAATGTCATATGTGCTTAATTCTCTTGACAGAGATGAAGAAATTAACGGAATCGACAAAGACGATATTCCTTATTTTAAGAATATTAATTTCGAGGGAATTAACTGCCTCGGAGCTAAGGAAGCAGTTGTTATAGAGCCGTTAAAGGATATGCCTGAGACAATCACTGATATACACATTAAGGCTTCATCATTTGTTACAAGCAGTGAGAACCGTGTTGGATGCGACTGTCTTACAAGCGAACAGACAACTTATGAGATATTATAGAAAAATCCCGGCAGCACTGATATATGTGCTGCTGGGATTTTTGAGTTGTGACTTAATTTTTCTTTTTTGCTTGGGCTGATAATAATTGCTCGTATTTAGCTTTCCACTTTTCGGTTTCTGATATTTCATTTTGCAATTTTATGTGTAATTCAGTTTTTTCTCTTGTGAGATTTTCCTTATCTTCCTCTAGTTTCTTCAATTTATCTTGCATATGTTTTTCTTCAATCTCAGCCCGTCTTCGTGCTTCACACTGCTGGCGGATTGTTTCGTCACTATTAAGCTCATACAAAGTCTCTGCTGCATCTTTCATATATTCATTACTCTGAACAGCCATACGCAACTCCTCCCATGTCTTAGCCTTGAAGACAGTGGCCCATGTGTCTATTCCATAAGCCTTGTCTTCATCACTCGCCATATGTATCTGAGTTAAGTCTAACACACTGATACCAAGTTTGTCACTATACCTTCTGTGAGTTTTCTTATTCAATAGTTCAAATTCAGCGTAGAATTCCGGTGCGTCTTCAAATAAAGTATAATCAAGAATACCAATATTGATAACAGGTTTAATAGCTTCGTATGCGCCACCTTTATTAAGCTGGCTGAAATCTGAACATAAATAACATAATGACCTGTTTTCCCAGTTGTGCAGATTATTAACCTGCATCTCAAGATTAAGCATTCTGCTGTTATTAAGCAGAATATTTACATCAAGTATAAATGTTTTGGCATTAATGCTTTCCCCTAATATTATAGGATTGGTTATTTCAATATCCTTAATATCTTCAGGGTTAAGATGCAGCAATGCACTTGCCAGTCCAATCAGTGTTTTTCTGCTTTTTTGCAGTATTGCTCGAAACATGTAATCATTAGTCATACCATAATCAATCTTTCCTGTTGCCTCCATAATAGGTGCAGTATTCCCCATAAAATTCCTCCGCTATTCATTTAGTGACTTGTTTTGTGGATATTATTGGCGAAATGTAAAACCTGCCAGACAGTTAAATATAATATTTAACATAATTGCATAATAACATGAAATATATTTTAATGCAATATACAATAGAAAGAAAATATTAAATAGATACGGTATTTAATGAGAGCAATTAAAAAGTTGCATGTCATTCATTATTAGATTGAATGGCATGCAACTTTTTGTATTGTGTCATAATTTTTCTTTTCTGCTTGGGCAGCTAATAATTGCTCGTATTTAGCCAATGGCTCTCATATTGCATTAGTTGTCAACTTCTTCCTGAATCAATTCCAATGCATATAAGTCAACACTCAGATACTGGTTTTTGTAAAGAATTGCAGGGCATTTTACAATAGACAGTTCTTCAGAAGAGCCATCTTTATATTGTATGTTGAGTACATACTGAACAGAAGAATCATTGTCATCATGAAAAGTAACTGGGTGAGAAGGCGTGAAAGCTAAAGCGTCTGTTAAATCTTTCAGTCTTGCACCTTCAAAAACGCCAGTTTTGCCATTAGATTTGTTGATGACAGTAATGCTGTCAGCGTTGTCTATATTGATTGTTACAAGGCTTCTGTTATATATAGTATCAAGAAAATCTGTGACAAGTGATGCAGACTTTCCGAAAGGATGATAGCTCATTCTGTTAATTGTGACTTTATTGTCAAGCACAATAATGCTGTTAGTACGATTGTCTGTGCTGGTATATAATATTCTGTAAGTCCATCCAGATGCAGGCGCAAATAGCATGGCATAACAGTTATATCTTCTACTATATCAATTAATTGTGATTTTTCATCAGATGTCAGACTTATTTCATTTCCTTCTCTTACAATTGAAATATTGCTGTTATCTGATAAGTCAAGCTTAATGTGGCGAGGTCTTAGTAATAATGCAGCTATAATTATTATTAAGATTATAAGAGAAAGAAATGCTGCTTTTTTTGTTTTGTGCATATAAAAACCTCCTTTTTATGTGCATACTGTCATGTTGAACTATTTATTTCCGAACTATAATATAACTATATGTTACTAGAAGTAAATATTGCTGTCAACAATGTGCTAAAATTCCCCAATATAAGATACAACAAGATGACATACTTTATTTGAGGTGTTAAGGAAATACTTTTCTACAGCAGAATTTTTTAAAGCAGTGAGAAACAATAAGACCCAATCAGACAATCAGTGAGAAGAACTGCGTGGTGCCTTTAGTCCCTTTTATTCTTTTCCGGCTTCAATCTCAGCCTCGTATTCATCAAAGATATAACCAAGAATCGGTGCCATGCCGACAAACTCACAGCCATAAAGATAATTGTCAGTGCCCTCAATCGGCTGACTTCTTATAATCTTGACAACACTGTTATAGCCGTGACGGATTCCGGGGTTGCCGGTGGACAGTCTGACAGAGAAGTCAGGCTGACTGCAAAGCAGGCTTCCAGAACAGTGTCTGACGAGTGGATTGGAACAGACGAGGTAGACAGAATATTGAATGAAACATATTTTTCTAACAGCAGGGGCGATAACGAAAGAAGAAAGTTATCGAAAAGGAAAGCTGACTCGGCAGTCGGAAGATATGTTACAGGAGGTAATGCCAATGTTAAGAATCCTCCTAAAGCACCTGAATATAATCCGGCTAAGAAGAGCTTTCTTCTTGTTGATGGATATAATATAATACATGCATTTAAGGAGCTGTCAGAACTTGCACAGGTCAATCTTGACAGTGCGAGAGGCAGGCTGCTTGATATACTGTGTAATTATCAGGCCATGAAGGGCTGTGAGCTTATTGCGGTATTTGATGCATACAGGGTTCCCGGACATGATGAGGAGTTTATAGATTTCCATAATATTCATGTTGTATTTACGAAGACGGCGGAAACTGCTGACCATTACATTGAAAAATTTGCACATGAGAATGGAAAGAAATATAACGTGACGGTGGCGACCTCAGACGGGGTGGAGCAGGTAATCATAAGAGGGCAGGGATGTCTGCTTATATCTGCCAGAGAGTTTGAGAAAGAGATAGCTGCAATGGAGGAACACCTCCGTGAAAACTACCTTAATAAGACATATTGATAACATTAATTAAAAAATGAGGTGACATACGATGAGTACATTATGGGTTGTTGGTGATTCAACATTAAGTTCTTTTGATGACAAATACTATTATCCAAGATACGGATATGGCACTAAGCTTGGTTGTTATCTTAACAGCAAGGTGCAGGTTAATAATCTTGCACTTTCAGGAAGAAGCAGTTTAAGCTTCACTAAGGAAGAGAAGTATAAGAAGCTTATTGCGGGCATGAAAGCAGGGGATTTTCTTATAATAGGATTTGGACATAATGATGAGAAAACAGAGGCAGGAAGATATACAAGCCCGATAGGCGGCAGGGATAAGAAAGGCACATTTGCAGCATCATTATATGATAATTATATTAAGCCGGCACTTGATGTTTCATGTACACCAATACTGTGTACGCCTATTGTAAGAAGAACTGCAACAGGAGAGTGGACAAAGCAGGAGCTTCACATAACTGATGACGCTGCACAGTTTAAGGGAGGGGATTATTCACAGGCAGTCCGTGACCTTGCAAGAGACCTTGGAATCGTCTGTGTTGATATGACCGAAAAGACAAAGGCTTTATATGATAAGTTAGGACCAGAAGAGACAATTTATCTTCACGCATGGCCATCTAATAAAGAAGTAAGTGTTGATAATACGCACACTAACATATGGGGAGGCAGGGTGAATGCTTTTCTTGTGATGCAGGAGCTTGAAAAGGCTGGAATATCAGGGCTTTCAGAGAATATAGTTAATATTAGGGCAGACGAACCGCTTCCTGATAAGAACAGATATCTTGAAAAAAATGCTTCATACAAGCCGGTAGTGTTCAGCGATGAGCTTGCTGACAGTAAGAACTTTAAAGATGCATATGGATTCAAAGGCACAGTATTCGGTGATGTTACAACTCTGCCAACGGAATCTGATAATTATATACTTGAAGAAGTTCCAGGGGGAATACACATCGCGGTTAAGAATAATGATGGCAAGATATCTGCTGTTACAGACGGAATTGCAATGTACTATAAGAAGATTCCTGTAAATGCGAACTTTACCCTTAAGGCTAAGATGACAATTAATGATTATTTCTATAACAATCAGGTGTCATTTGGGCTTATGGTAAGAGATGACATGTATATTGATAAGAAAATGCCAGATGTACTTGGCGATTATGTAGCGGCAGCACCACTTAATCTTACTTATAAAGACCAGGCATGGAGCTGTTTTGCAAGAAAGAACAGTGAACTTATGCAGGGAAGCGTGACAGGAAGAGAACTTAAGCCGGGGGATACAGTAGAAGTATGTATAAAGTCTAATCCGGACGGATATGCAGTAAAATTAGGCGATGAGGAGTTCTTAACAGGCGGATTTGATTTTAAGCTGACAGCCGTAGACCATAAGCATGTATACGCAGGATTCTTCGTTTCGAGAAATGCGGATGTTACATTTACGGATATAGAATATACAGAGAATTAATACAATTTTTATATATGATTGTATTTAATTTTACATAGGAAAATGTTACAATTACATCAGAAATATCGTGAAAAAATAGCGTTGACGCGGAAATGAGGCATATTATGAAACTAACATTTTTAGGCGCGGATCATGAGGTAACAGGAAGCTGTCATTTCTTACAGGCGGCAGGTCTTAATATTCTTGTAGACTGCGGTATGGAACAGGGCAATGATGTATATGAAAACCAGGAACTTCCTATTGCAGCATCTGATGTGGATTGCATATTGCTGACGCATGCACACATTGACCATTCAGGTCTTATTCCTCTTATGTATGTGAATGGATTCAGGGGACAGGTGTATTCAACATCAGCTACGGCACAGCTTTGCGAGATAATGTTAAGAGACAGCGCACATATTCAGATGTTTGAAGCTGAATGGAGAAACCGGAAGGCTGCCAGATCAGGAGGAAAACTCAAGGAATTTGTTCCACTGTATGATATGGATGCAGCAGTTAATGTCTGCAAGCAGTTCGTAGGCTGTGAGTATGACAGGGTATATGATATTGCAGAAGGAATTAAGATTAGATTCACAGATGTTGGACATCTTCTTGGTTCAGCGAGTATCGAGGTATGGGCAACAGAGAAGACAGAGAATGGTGATGTAACAGAGAAGATTGTGTTTTCGGGTGATATAGGTAATATTAACAAGCCGATAATTAAAGACCCGAAGCATGTCAGGGATGCCGACTATGTAGTTATGGAGTCAACTTATGGTAACAGAAGCCACGGAGGAACTCCTAATTATGTGGAAGATTTAACTGATATATTTAAGAGAACATTTGAAAGAGGTGGTAATGTTGTTATTCCGTCCTTTGCAGTAGGAAGAACTCAGGAACTGCTTTATATTATAAGAAAGATTAAAGAAGATAATCTCGTTGGCAGAGATTTTGATGTATATATGGATAGTCCACTTGCTATTGAAGCGACGAACATATTTATTAAGAATGTGGAGAGCTGCTTTGATGATGAAGCAGTCGAGCTTGTAAGAAAAGGAATTAATCCGCTTACATTCCCGGGACTTAAGTATGCAACTACAGGTGATGAATCAAAGCAGATTAATTTTGATCCTAATCCTAAGGTTATTATTTCTTCATCAGGTATGTGTGAAGCAGGAAGAATAAGACATCATCTCAAGCATAATTTATGGAGACCAGAGTGTACGATTGTATTTGTTGGTTATCAGGCTGTTGGAACAACAGGCCGTATAATAGTTGATGGCGCAGAGGAAATTAAGCTTTTCGGTGAACCGATACAGATAAAGGCTGAGATTGTACAGCTTCAGGGTTCGAGTGGCCATGCTGATAAGGATGGGCTTCTTTGTTGGATTAATGCATTTGACAGAAAGCCTAAAAAGGTGTTTGTTGTGCATGGCGAAGACAGTGTGTGTGACGAGTTTACGGAGTGCCTTAAAGAAGAATACGGTTATGATGCCATGGCACCATATACAGGCGGAAGTTATGACCTTATTGCAGACAGAGTTATCTCTGAAGGTGTTAAGGAAAGAAAGACTAGAAGAACGACGAGTACACAGCGTGGTAAAACTGTATTTGACAGACTTGTTGCAGCTGGAAAGCGCCTCATGACAGTTATTACACACAATGAGGGTGGTACGAATAAAGATCTGGCTAAGTTTACAGATCAGATTAATGCATTATGTGATAAATGGGACAGGTGATTATGATGAAGATGCTGTTTGTTTTTAATCCAAACTCAGGAAAAGCTCAGATTAAGAATCAGCTGATGAAGATAATACAGGTGTTTTCTAAGGCTGGATATGAGATTACTGTATATCCGACCAAGGCATCGCTTGATGGCTATCAGCACATTTTAGATAGTGAAGGCAGTTATGATGTTATAACATGTAGTGGTGGAGATGGTACTCTGAATGAAACGGTAGCTGCTGTTCTTAAGTATAAAGGAGAGAAGCCGCCGATAGGGTATATTCCTAGTGGAACAACGAATGATTTTGCTGCAAGTCTGGGAATTCCAAGAAATATGGTGAAGGCTGCTGTTAATATAGCAAAGGGTAAACGTTTTCCTTGTGATGTAGGAATGGTAAATGGAGAGCGCTCATTTAATTATGTTGCTGCATTTGGGGCGTTTACAAGGGTTTCTTATGGAACTCCACAGAATCTTAAGAATGTACTGGGACATCAGGCTTATGTAATTGAAGCGGTCAGAAGCTTATCAACGATTAAACCACAGTATATGCGTGTATATTCTGAGGAGATGAATGTTGAGGGGAATTTTGTATATGGAATGATAAGTAATACAGATTCGGTTGGAGGAATAAAGAATCTTACAGGCAATGATGTTAATCTGCAGGATGGATTATTTGAAGTTACCCTGATAAGAGAGCTTAATAATCCTATAGCAGTCCAGTCGCTTATTAATGCTTTTATAACTAAAGACCTTAGTAAATGTGACTGGGTATGCACATGGAAGACCAGCTCTGTAAGGTTCGAATCACCACAGCCTGTATCATGGACACTTGATGGTGAATATGGTGGAGAACATACAGAAATAAAGTTTTCAGTTAAGGAGAAAGCGGTTGATTTCCTGATAGGAGGAGTACCTGCTAATAACTAATAGATAATTATTAATAATATAAAGTGATAAAACCTTGCAAATTAGTATGTTTGGTTTTGTCACTTTATTTTTTTACTAATTTTACGCCGACAGGTAAAAATCAGACACAATTTAA
>NZ_QSEK01000042.1 GCF_003464165.1 Eubacterium sp. AM49-13BH
GGCGGATTGGACGTTGAAGCAGCGGGAAGCACGGAGGAAGTCCAAAAGGGATTTGCAGAAGCGGAGGATTGGACGTTGAAGCAGCGGGAAGCACGGAGAAAGTCCAAAATGAGTGAGAAAGAGCGGCGGATTGGACGTTGAAGCAGCGGGGAGGCGGGAAGAAGTCCAAAACAAGATTCCCATCAACCTCTTGCTAATCAGCACTAAATGTTATAAAATAATTAAGATTATGTAGCAGCCGATGCAGTTCGATGTAGTCAGGCTGTTGCCTTTAGGAGGATTATATTATTATGGAAAAGACAATGGAGAAAATTGTTTCTTTAGCTAAGGCAAGAGGATTTGTTTACCCAGGTTCTGAAATCTATGGTGGATTAGCTAATACCTGGGATTATGGTAACCTTGGTGTTGAGTTAAAGAACAATGTTAAGAAGGCATGGTGGCAGAAGTTCGTACAGGAAAGCCCATACAATGTTGGTGTTGACTGTGCAATTCTTATGAACCCACAGACTTGGGTAGCATCAGGTCATCTTGGTGGATTTTCTGATCCATTAATGGACTGCAAGGAATGTCATGAGAGATTCAGAGCAGATAAACTTATAGAAGACTGGGCAGACGAGAATTCATATGAACTTGAAGGCTCAGTTGATGGATGGACACAGGAGCAGATGAAGAATTTCATCGATGAGAAGAATATCTGCTGTCCTTCATGTGGAAAGCATAACTTCACAGATATCAGACAGTTTAACCTTATGTTTAAGACATTCCAGGGTGTAACTGAGACGCCAAGAACACAGTATATTTAAGACCAGAGACAGCTCAGGGTATCTTTGTTAACTTCAAGAATGTTCAGAGAACATCAAGAAAGAAAGTACCTTTTGGTATCGGACAGATTGGTAAGTCATTCCGTAATGAGATTACACCAGGTAACTTCACATTCAGAACAAGAGAGTTCGAGCAGATGGAATTAGAGTTCTTCTGCAAGCCTGGAACAGATCTTGAGTGGTTCACATACTGGAGACAGTATTGTATCGACTGGCTTAAGGCATTAGGAATGAAGGAAGATGAGATGAGAGCAAGAGATCATTCACCAGAAGAACTCTGCTTCTACTCTAAGGGAACAACAGATATCGAATTCCTCTTCCCATTTGGATGGGGCGAGCTCTGGGGTATTGCTGACAGAACAGATTATGACCTTACACAGCATCAGACAGTATCTGGCGAAGATATGTCATACTTTGATGATGAAGCTAAGGAGAAGTATATACCATATGTTATCGAGCCTTCGCTTGGTGCAGACCGTGTAACATTAGCATTCCTTTGCTCAGCTTATGATGAGGAAGAGCTTGAAGGCGGAGATGTAAGAACAGTTCTTCATTTCCACCCAGCATTAGCACCAGTCAAGATTGGCATTCTTCCACTTTCTAAGAAGTTAAATGAAGGCGCAGAAAAGATATATGCAGAACTTTCTAAGTATTACAACTGTGAGTTTGATGACAGAGGCAATATCGGAAAGAGATACAGAAGACAGGATGAGATTGGTACTCCATTCTGTATCACATATGATTTCGATTCAGAAGAGGATGGTGCTGTAACTGTAAGAGACAGAGATACAATGCAGCAGGAAAGAATAAAGATTGCAGATCTTAAGGCATATTTTGAAGATAAGTTCAGATTTTAATTAAAAGATATTGACGGATAAATTTATTAAAGGAAAGAATTATGCTGTGTACTAAATGTGGTCAGGAATATGAGGGCAGTCAGTGCCCGAGATGTGATGGACCTGTTATATTAGTTAACAACAGTGATTATCTTGCCAGAAGAAAAGCATATGAAGAGAAGCAGGCTTTGAAAGAGAGGTCTGCTTCTTCTGATAAAAAAGAGAAATCACAGAGTGACTATGAACAGGCATTAGCAAAACGCGTGCAGACGATAAAGAAGCAAAGCAGCGGCAAAACAGGCAATAAGAAGCAGAGCCAGAGCAGAAGCAAAGCGGATAGCAGAAAGCAGAATGGAAGCACAAACAAAGCAGGTGGCGGTAGAAATGATAACCAGGAAAAGCCACAGATAAGAATTGCACGACGTCAGATTAACAAAAGAATGAAAATGATAGCGGCAGCGCTGATAGCAGTATTGCTTGTTGGTGCGGCAGCATTTGGAATATACAAGCTTGCAACTAAGAAGAATTACGCTCTATATGTAAGCTACAACGGAAAGATATATGATATAGCAGGGCTGGACAGCAATTATGTGTGTGATGAAAGCAATGCAATATTTGCAGCAGACAGCAAGACCTTCTATACACCACAGTGGCCGGAACAGATAGATTCAGAAAAGAATATCTTAAGTGTTGCGAGTGATGACGGAAAGTATTTCGTTACAGTAACATATGATGAGTCTAACTCGTCTGGCAGATATTCAATGTACATATGGAACAAGGATGAATGTGTCCTTGTGTCAGAAGATAATCTGCAGAAAGAGATAATGTATATATCTGATGACGGTCTTGTTATATACACGAATATTAATATTATTAATGACGAGGGTTCTACTAATGGAACAAGCCTTGCCATGAGCAGAGTCAAAGAAGTTAAGAAACAGCCTGAGGCACAGACAACTCTTATAGAGGGTAATCTTAATAAGGCATATGTATATGAGTCAAAGCACCTGATAGTATGTCTTACTAATGCAGGCTCATTGTATACATATGATTATGAAAAAAAAGAAAAGCCGGTTTCAGTTGCAGATGCAGTTATGCAGTTATGGCCGGTGTCAGAGAACATGACAGGTGTGTATACAGCGAATGCAGACAGCCTTAATACAAGAAAAGATGTGGATACATTGCTGTATTCTAAGAGTGATGGAGTATATTATTACTCATGCAAAGATGCATCTGCGTATAAGATAGACAAGAAGACAGACAATGATGCAGATTATGTATTTGATAGAGACAATTCGCTTATATACAGAATTTCAGGTACATCAATGACATCAGCACTTATCAGAGAAACTAAAGTGAGTGAGTATGTGGATGTTGATTCTATGACTAAGGAAAAGAATTACATATATAATTCATCAGATGGTCAGATAGTGTATGTTAATGCGAAAGGACAGCTTCGAGTAGTTGATAACAACAAGATTACAGACATTGCGTCAGATGTTAATGCAGGTTCATTATCTAAAGTGTATAATAAAGGCAAGGCTTTAACATATGTTTCAGGCGGCAGGCAGTACTATATGGATAACATTAAGAGCAAAGCTGTTGCAATTCTGGAATCAGATGCAGTTACAGATACAGAGGGAACATATTTTTACAAGAACCGAATCTATGCGTATGATGCTGATAATATTCTTTATTCTAATACACTGAAGGGAAATGATATCAGCAATATAGGCTACGTTGAAAGATTGTGGCTTGGAACAGAACTAAGATAATTGCAAATGTATTAAAACAGGTATAAGTTATGGATTTATTTGAATATATGCGTGAAAACAATAAGAATACAGAATCTCCATTGGCTATGAGATTAAGACCGGAAACACTCGATGAAATGGTAGGACAGTCTCATATAATCGGAAAGGACAAACTGCTTTACAGGGCAATTAAGGCAGATAAGCTTAGCTCAGTAATATTTTATGGTCCACCTGGAACAGGAAAGACAACTTTAGCTAGAATAATTGCTAATACAACAAGTGCAGAGTTTAATCAGGTTAATGCCACAGTTGCCGGAAAGAAGGATATGGAAGAGGTTGTTGCCAAGGCGAAAGACAATCTTGGAATGTATGGAAGAAAGACCATTCTTTTCGTAGACGAGATTCACCGCTTTAATAAGGGACAGCAGGATTATCTGCTTCCATTTGTTGAGGATGGAACAATAATTCTTATTGGTGCAACGACAGAGAATCCGTACTTTGAAGTAAATGGAGCTTTAATATCAAGGTCAATAATATTTGAATAAAACCACTAGAGAAAGAAGATATCAAGACAATAATAAAGCGTGCTGTGTATGATGAGAAGAAGGGCATGGGAAGCTACAATGCAGCAATAGACGATGATGCACTGGAATTCCTTGCAGATATATCCAACGGAGATGCGAGAAATGCACTTAATGCCATTGAACTTGGAATACTCACAACAGACAGATCAGATGATGGAGTTATACATATAGATCTTGCAACAGCACAGGAATGTATCCAGAAGCGCTCGGTAAGATATGATAAAGAGGGTGACAACCACTATGATACAATATCAGCATTTATTAAGAGCATGAGAGGCTCAGACCCTGATGCAGCAAGCTATTATCTTGCCAAGATGCTGTATGCAGGTGAAGATATTAAATTCATAGCAAGACGAATAATGATATGTGCCAGTGAGGATGTAGGCAATGCTGATCCTAATGCACTGCAGGTTGCAGTGGCTGCGGCACAGGCTGTTGAGCGCATCGGAATGCCGGAAGCACGTATTATATTAAGTCAGGCGGCACTCTATGTTGCGACAGCACCTAAGAGTAATGCATGTTACATGGCAATTGATAAGGCACTTGATGTAGTTAAGAATTCAAAGACTGCACCGGTTCCTGTACATTTGCAGGATGCCCATTATAAGGGTAGTGCCAAGTTAGGACACGGTGTAGGATACTTATATGCACATGATTATCCTAATCATTACGTCAGACAGCAGTATCTTCCTGATGCTTATGTGAATGAGAAATTCTATGAGCCGGGAGATATGGGATATGAGAGGGATATTAAGAAACATTTGGATAAGATTAAGTCGGAGGCATAGTTTCCAATGAGGGATTACATAAACAGACTTTCAAGAGGCAGTTCAATTATCAAAGTACCAAAGCTGTCATGCAGTGAAGAGCAGACTACCATGACTACCATGAGTGATGCGGCTGCAGAGGACAGCTCTGCTAATGATGCTACGAATGATGTCTATGAAACAGAACATGCTGATAATGTGCATGCTAAAGAGGAGGCTGTAGTTCTTACAATAGATAATGATGAGAATACAGTTACGAAGAAAGAAGAGCCTGAAAAATATGGATTTGAGCTTAAAAAGAGCGGTACGGAGCTGACACAGATTCATATATATGCAGATGCAGAATTTATCGAATTAGAGAAAAATGATATATCGACAGATGATTTTGCAGGCGACAGACTGGATATTAATTACATAATTAATCCGGCAAAGATGCACGCAGGCAATAATTATGGATATATTCATGTTGACAGCTATACACAGCATCTTAAAGTAAAGGTAAGTGCTGTTGTTTCTAAAGCTGCTGGTGAAGAGTTTGAGGTAAGATGGGAAGAAAGACAGGCAGAATATAAGCTTACAAAGCTTTATCTTGATTTCAGAATGAAAAAGATAAAGAAAGAAAAATGGCTTTCATCATCAATGCAGATAGTAGACCGCATAAGAGGAATAAAAGGACAGGATCCGTTCTATGACCTTGTACAGGTCCAGCTTCTTGCCATGTCAGGACGGGAAGAGAGCGCAGTCAAGATATTTGACGGACTTAAGAAAGATATAATGGGAAGAATAGGCGATAATGTAGAATTATACTGTTATTTCCTGTATGTCTCAACACTGATGGTAAAGGAAGAAGAATACACAGCACAGGTATATTCGCAGGTTAAGAAGTTCTATGAGAACGGATATGATACATACAGAGTACTGTGGATATTGTTCTATCTTGGCCCTGATTCAGAAAGCAACAAGAGCATTAAACTCATAAGAATTAAAGATACTGTCAATACAGGCTGTACAAGTCCTGTAATGTATATAGAGGCACTTAATATAATTAATGCACAGCCGGTATTACTAAGAGTCCTTAACCAGTTTGAAATGCGTGTGATTAATTACGGCTGTAAGAATGGCATTATAACTGAAAAGCTTGCAATGCAGATTGCAGATGTTGCAGCTAATGAGAAGAACATTAGTATTAATACGCTCATTATCCTTAAGAAATTATATGAGCAGTTTGATAAAGACGAAATATTAACAGTGCTTGTGACCCAGATGATAAGAATGGGAATGACAGGTGACAACTGTTTTGAAATATATGAAAAAGGTGTGTTAAGAGGTTTGAGAATAACCCGTTTATATGAGTTCTACATAGCGAGCATGCCAAAAAACATAGAAAGACAGCTTCCTAAGATAGTTCTTATGTACTTTGCATATGATAATATACTGTCAGATTCAGATAAAGCATTTTTATATGCAAATATTGTGACAGGCAGGGATTCATATTATAAGAACATCTATGAAGGATATGACAGAAATATAGAGATATTCGTGTATGAGCAGCTGAAAGACGGAAAGATAAGTGATAATCTGGCTGTGCTTTATAAGGCACTGCTAAAGACACAGCTCATTAGCAAAGAGACAGGAAGCTTCATAAGCAGGATGCCATATATGCACAGGGTACGATGCTTTAGTGATGTGGTGAGCAGAGTACATGTAAGACACCCTGAGTTTGCAGAAGAGACGGTGTATGAACTTTCTGAAAAAATTGCATATATATGCATGTATGCAGGTGACTGTGAGATAACATTTGAATGCAGCGATGGAGTTATCAGGAAAGATACTATCGATTACGAGATAGAGAAAGTATTCGATGCAGGGCAATATGAAGAAGTGTTTGACGCGGCAGCTGAATATGGCATGGATAATGATGGTATTATCATGAGCCGCATTAACGACATGCATAAGAAGTCAGAATATACTTCTGAATTATTAGACTATTACAAATGTATCAAGAAGTCTGATAATATAAGCAGTGCTTACAGATATCAGATTAATTCATGGATGATAGAATATTATTACACATATTACAAGGATAATGATTTCTGGCACGAATATGTCAGCGTGGATACAGATGACCTTTCAGACAAGGATGCGCAAAGACTTATAGAGACACTTACAGAGGCAGGAATGTATTCGCAGAGCTTTGAACTTGTAAGCAGGTATGGATGCTGCAAGGCGGCTCCTGCCAGGCTTCTTAAGATGGCAGATTACATACTTACTAATGTGTCGGATGAACATAACAAAGTGCTTGACGATGTTACAGCGTATGTATTTGGACAGCACATATATAATGAACCTGTTCTTGCATATATGTCCGATTATTTCAATGGAACGAATGACGAGATGTACAATGTGTGGAAAGCCGCTATTAATTATGGTGTAAATGTATCGCATATGTCCGAGAGACTTCTTGCACAGATGATGTACACGGGCGTTCATACAGGAAGATTTACAGAAGTATTCACAGATTATTACAGTAAAATGCCTGACAAATTGATAGTTAAAGCATATCTTTCATACAATTCACAATTCTATCTTCTCAGGCAGAAGAAAGCGAATGACATTGTATTCCGTGTTATAGAGGAATATATGAAAGAGGGGTATGGTCTGCCAGAGTGCTGTTATGTGGCATGGCTTA
Source organism: Eubacterium sp. AM49-13BH (assembly GCF_003464165.1). Classification (GTDB taxonomy): domain Bacteria; phylum Bacillota; class Clostridia; order Lachnospirales; family Lachnospiraceae; genus Lachnospira. The sequence goes on from NZ_QSEK01000042.1 coordinate 7,452, forward strand.
AGAACATCTCCAAGAATACGCGGGCACTTAAAGAAGATGACAGCGAAAGAGAGCTTGCACAGACAGTTCTTAATGAATTGTGTGAAAATGACAGAATATACAGCTTCTATAAGAAATTCAAGGGAGTGCTTGATATTCCTTATAATATGCAGGGACTTACAATTATTGAATACATATCAGCTCCGGCAGATAAGGTTACAATATCGTACACAATTAACGGAGGCGACAGGCTTACACAGGTTATGAAATCCAACGAATGGGGCATATTCACATGCAGATTCCATCTGTTCTATGGAGATGTTCTTGAGTACACATTTTCAGTCAATGATGAAGACAATGATATGCAGCCGGCAGTGTATGAATTCAAAGATGTATCTGGAGAGAATACACAAGGACGCACGGACATGCTCAATGAGTGCCTTGCAAGCAGACAGCAGCATGAGCTTGCTGCCCTTAAGAAACAGATGCACAGCTATAGTGTCGAGGAATACGTTACAAGAGAAATGTTTACAATTGCGAAATGAGGATAACAGATATGGATAAGGAGAGAGGGCTTATAGCAGGAATAGACCTGAGCGGGACAAGAATTCAGGCAAGTGTATATTCGCATAATTCTGGAAGTGTCCAGTCTGTAAAGCTTACAGAAGATTCGCATGAGAAGACTAATCTTATTAATGTTATTGCCGAGTGCATGAGTGCCACAGGAGAGTCACAGATTAAAAGCATATGTGTGACAATTGCTGATTACAATGGGGATGAGATTGCAGCGGTGATGGCAGACCTTGAAAAATGTGGTGTCATGGAAGGACACTGGCAGATATTAAGCAGGGTTGAGAGCTTTGCATATTATGCATATAAACAGAAAAGTGAACTTCATTCCATGGGAGTTGTGCTTATGGATTATACGCAGGAGGGGCTAAAGTGTGACCATCTTGCCATAAGAAAGAGTGACAATACAAGCTATCTTCTGCAGGAGCATACAGGATATACATCGGATGTATTAAAAGAAGTATACGGAAGTAAGAATATTGACGGGGCTGAGAATGAATTATGCACATTTGCAGAAGATTACTTTGCTAAGAGGCGTGTGTCAGCTGCGTATCTTACTGGCGAGGGATTCGACATTGAAAAGCTGCCGGAAAGATTCGCCAAGCTTATGGTTACAAGAAGAAAAGCATTTGTAGGACAGAATCTTTTTGCAAGAGGTGCATGCTTTGCGGCTATGGATATGTTACGACCTGAGATATTCAGGAATGTCGTCGTGCTTCTTGATAACCATGTCAAATGTGGTATAGAACTTGACATATCATCATATGGAAAGCCTATGAGATTCAGAATGGTAAGACCGGGCGTTAACTGGACTTTAGCCGGGCGTACAATTGAGTGCATACTTGAAGATATAAGAAGTATTACTTTCAAAGTGATTACCACAGACAACACAAGTTATGATGAGGTTGTGGATATAAGTGAGATTCCATTCAGGGAAGGCAGAACAACGAGAATATCAATACATGTGGAATTCATGGATGCAGACAGATGTAATATTACAATTAAAGACCTTGGATTCGGAGAATTTGTGAAGAGTTCAGGTGAAGTAATACACAGGGAACTAACATTAAGAAGCTGATAAATGTGAAAAACATTGCAGAATGGAGAATACAATGGGGAAAATAATATTGTGCAGGGGTCAGAGAACTGATAAGCCATATGTCACACCACAGACTGACATTAAGCTGTATTCAGCCGAAGAACTCTGTTACTACATATACAATAATATATACCTGATTGGGCAGGACCTGATAGACGATAACCTTATACAATTTCTGCAGGCTGTGGGTGAAGGTGAGCTTGCAGCAAGAGTTAAGAAGCTTAAGGAATCGGGTGCTCCGCTTGCACAGATACTTGTGACTATTCTTAAGTCAATAGATTATTATTCTGTTGCAGAGATAGAACAGCTTAAGGAGATTCTTAACACACTTGGAAAACAGAGTGTGTGTGAGAGACTTAAGGCGAGAGGCGACGGTTATCTTAATGCGGATTTCTATTTTGCTGCAATCAGCTGTTATGAGTCAATTATAAAGGACTATAAGGGAAAAGACCTGCTGGCAGCAGATTATGCCAAAGTATATCATAATCTTGGCACTGCATATGCAAGAATGTTCATGTATGAAAAGGCAGTGGAGTATTATAACGAGGCTTACAGACTGGGTCAGCATGAGGAATCAAAAAAATGCAGCATAGCCGCGTCTATTATGGCTAAGAAGGACAAAGAGCCGGTCAATGTGGATGTGCAGGAAGATGAGTATGTTGTACAGAGAGAGTTAGAGACTCTTATGGATAATGCAAGATACAGTGATGAATACAGAGAACTTGAAGATATAGACAGACTCAAGGGCGACGGTAATCTTACACAGTTTAATCAGGCAATAGACGCAAAACTAACATCATGGGTTGCAAATTTAAAACGATATGTTACAATTAACAGTGGCTTTTTACGCAGATAATTGATAAAAAGCGAAAGAAGTATGGAGGCTATAAGGATGAAAGAAAGACTTGAAGCAATTAGAGAAAGAGCTTTAGCACAGATTAATGAAACTGATTCGCTTGATAAGCTGAATGATATCAGAGTCGCTTTCCTTGGAAAGAAGGGTGAACTTACAGAAGTACTTAAAGGTATGAAGGATGTTGCACCAGAAGACAGACCTAAGGTTGGTCAGATTGTTAATGAGACAAGACAGGCAATTGAAGAAGTATTAGAAAAGGCTAAGACAGAATTAGCTGCCAAGAAGAGAGAATTTCAGTTAAAGAGTGAAGTAATAGATGTTACTCTTCCATCTAAGAGGGATGAGTTAGGACATAAACATCCTAATACACTTGCATTAGAGGAAATCCAGAAGATATTCATCGGAATGGGTTATGAGGTAGTTGACGGACCAGAAGTTGAGTATGATTACTACAATTTTGAGGCACTTAATATACCAGCTAACCACCCGGCTAAGGATGAACAAGATACATTCTACATCAATGATAAGATAGTACTCCGTACACAGACTTCCCCTGTTCAGGCAAGAGTTATGGAGAAGGGCAAGCTCCCTATCAGAATGATTTCTCCAGGACGTGTATACAGAGCAGATGAAGTTGATGCTACACATTCACCATGCTTCCATCAGGTAGAAGGTCTTGTAATTGATAAGGGAATCACATTTGCAGACCTTAAAGGAACTTTAGCAGAATTCGCCAAGGAGCTTTTCGGACCTGATACTAAGGTTAAGTTCAGACCACATCATTTCCCATTCACTGAGCCTAGTGCCGAGATGGATGTAAGCTGTTTCAAATGTGGTGGTAAAGGATGCCGTTTCTGCAAGGGCGAGGGATGGATTGAAATCCTCGGCTGTGGAATGGTTCACCCACATGTATTCGAGCTTTGCGGAATTGATAAGGAAGAATATACAGGATTTGCCTTTGGTGTAGGACTTGAGAGAGTTGCTCTTCTTAAGTACGAAATCGATGACATGAGACTTCTTTATGAGAACGATATCAGATTCATAAAACAGTTCTAAATCGATTCATATAGTGGCCTAATGACTGGAATAAGATAAAGTATATTTAAGGAGAATGACGATATGAATACATCATTAAATTGGATAAAAGCAATGGTTCCAGGTCTTGAGTGTACAGATCAGGAATTCAGAGATGCAATGACACTTTCAGGAACTAAGGTAGAGTGTTTCAACGCATTTGACAAGAACCTTGATAAAATCGTAGTTGGACAGATTCTCTCAGTTGAGAAGCATCCTGATGCAGACAAGCTTGTTGTATGCCAGGTTAATGTTGGCAGTGAGAATGTCCAGATTGTAACAGGTGCACCTAACATTGAAGTTGGTTCAAGCGGACAGAAGGTTCCTGTAGTATTAGACGGAGGTAAAGTTGCCGGAGGACATGACGGCGGCGCACTTCCAGAAGACGGAATTAAGATTAAGAAGGGCAAGTTAAGAGGCATAGAGTCATGCGGTATGATGTGCTCTATCGAGGAACTTGGTTCTTCAAGAGAATTCTTCCCGGATGCACCAGAGGGAGGAATCTATATATTAGGAGATGATGCTGTTGTTGGTTCAAGTGCAGTAGAGTACTTAGGACTTAACGATACAGTATTTGAATATGAGATTACTAATAACCGTGTAGACTGCTACAGCGTTATCGGTATCGCAAGAGAGGCTGCTGCTACATTCAGAAAGCCTTTCAATCCACCGGTTGTTACTAAGACAGGTAACAATGAGGATGTTAACACAATGGTTTCAGTTGATATTGAAGCTAAAGAGCTTTGCTCAAGATATGTTGCAAGAGTTGTTAAGAATATAAGACTTGCTCCATCTCCAAAGTGGATGCAGCAAAGACTTATGACAGCAGGCATCAGACCAATCAATAACATTGTTGATATCACTAACTATGTTATGGAAGAATATGGTCAGCCAATGCACGCATATGACTATGATACTATTGCAGGTCACAAGATTGTTGTAAGAACAGCAGCTGATGGCGAGAAGTTCGTAACACTTGACGGACAGGAGAGAACTCTTGATGCACAGACACTTCTTATCTGTGATGGCGATAAGCCGGTTGGTATCGCAGGTATCATGGGTGGCGAGAACTCAATGATTACTGATGATGTTCAGACAATGCTTTTTGAAGCAGCTACATTTGACGGAACTAACATCAGAAAGACAACTAAGAAGATTGGTTTAAGAACAGACGCTTCTGGTAAGTTCGAGAAGGGACTTGACCCAGAGAACGCAATGGAGGCTATCAACAGAGCATGCCAGCTTATCGAGGAGCTTGATGCAGGTGATGTTGTAGGTGGTGCAGTTGATGTATATCCTGACCCTGTAACTAAGAAGAGACTTCCATTTGAGCCAGCTAAATACAACGCTTTACTTGGTACTAATGTATCAGATGAAGATATGCTTTCTTACTTTGAAAGACTTGAAGTTGAATATGATAAAGACGCTAATGAGCTTATCATCCCAACATTCAGACAGGATCTTAACAGAGATGCTGATATAGCAGAGGAAGTTGCAAGATTCTTCGGATATGACAACATTCCTACAACTCTTCCTAAGGGAGAGACAACAATGGGTAAGATTTCATTTGAGCAGAGCATTGAAGATGCAGCTTCTGAGGTTGCCCAGTTTACAGGATTCTCACAGGCTATGACATACTCATTCGAGAGCCCTAAGGTATTCGATAAGTTAAAGCTTCCTGCTGATTCTGTATACAGAAAGACAGTTGTAATCTCTAACCCATTAGGAGAGGATTTCTCAGTTATGAGAACACTTCCAATCCACGGAATGCTTACATCATTGTCTACTAACTATAACAGAAGAAACAAGAATGTTAAGTTATATGAATTAGCTAAGGTTTACCTTGCAGCAGATGATGTTAACGAGCTTCCGGATGAAAGAGTTGAATTCACACTTGGAGCTTTCGGCAGCGTTGACTTCTACTCAATGAAGGGTGTTATTGAAGAATTCCTTGAGAAGATTGGAATGAAGAAGAAGCCAACATATGATGCTAAGGCTGGTATTCCATTCTTACATCCAGGCCGTCAGGCTGATGTATATTATGCTGATAAGAAGATTGGTTACATCGGAGAACTTCATCCAGATGTTGCCGATACTTACTCAATCGGTGAGAGAACATATATTGTTGTTATTGATATTCCAACAGTTACAGAAATGGCAAGCTTCGATAAGAAGTTCACAGGAATTGCAAAGTTCCCAGCTGTAACAAGAGATATCAGTATGGTAATGCCTAAGGAACTTCCAGTTGGTGAAGTTGAGAAGATTATTGAGAAGCGCGGCGGCAAGATATTAGAAAGCTACAACCTCTTCGATATCTACGAAGGAAGCCAGATTAAAGAAGGCTTTAAGTCAGTCGCTTACTCAATCGCATTCAGAGCTAAGGACAGAACACTTGAGGATAAGGATATCACACCAGTAATGGAGAAGATATTCAAGGACCTTGAGGCTGACGGAATCGAGCTTAGAAAGTAGTGCAGATATAGACCGCGATGTTGTGGCGGTTGATGAAGGGGCGGCGTGTGGCGCCGCCCCTTTGCTGTAGCGTTCCGGGAAGCTGGAGCTGTGGATTGGACGTTATAGTAGTGTGAGACACGGAGGAAGTCCAAAACCGGGAAGCCGCAGGCGCGGATTGGACTTTAAAGTAGTGTGAGACACGGAAGAAGTCCAAAACTAGGAAGCCGTAGGCGTGAATTGGACTTTAAAGTAGTGTGAGCCACGGAGGAAGTCCAAAATGGGGAAGCCGTAGGAGCGGATTGGACTTTAAAGTAGTGTGAGGCACGATGGAAGTCCAATCCAGTGAAGCATAAAGTACTGAAAGGAGTATAAGCATGGATTTACATGATTTTTATTATGATCTGCCAGAGGAATTAATTGCACAGGATCCATTGTCTGACAGATCAAGTTCAAGACTTATGGTGCTTGATAAGGAGACAGGAGAGATTGAGCATAGAATATTCAGAGATATCGTAGATTATCTTAAGCCGGGAGATTGTCTTGTTGTTAATGATACGAAGGTAATTCCTGCGAGACTTATAGGAACTAAGGTTGATACAGGAGCTGCTATTGAAGTATTGCTTCTTAAGAGACTTGAGGATAGACAGGATACATGGGAAGTACTTGTCAAGCCGGGAAAGAAAGCTAAGGTTGGTGCCAAGATAAGTTTTGGCGAAGGTAAGCTTATAGGAGAGGTTATTGATATAGTTGAAGAAGGAAACAGACTTATCCAGTTCACATATGATGGAATATTTGAAGAGATTCTTGATGAACTCGGACAGATGCCGCTTCCACCATATATAACACATAAACTTGAAGATAAGAACAGATACCAGACAGTATATGCAAAGCATGAGGCTCTGCAGCAGCGCCTACTGCCGGATTACATTTTACAACAGAGCTTCTTGAAAAAATCAAAGCTATGGGGGTAAATATAGCCAGAGTTACACTTCATGTGGGACTTGGAACATTCAGACCAGTTAAGGTAGAAAATATTCTTGATCATCATATGCATTCAGAATTCTATGTTGTTACACAGGAAGCTGCTGATATGATTAATAATACAAGAAAGAATGGCGGCAGGGTAATTGCTGTTGGAACAACAAGTACAAGAACTCTTGAGTCAGTTGCACTTGAAGATGGAACAATTCCAGCTAAGAGTGGATGGACAGAGATATTCATATATCCGGGATATAAATTTAAGGCTATAGACTGTCTTATAACTAACTTCCATCTTCCAGAATCAACACTTGTTATGCTGGTATCAGCACTTGCTGGAAGAGAGCATGTGCTTCATGCCTATGAGGTTGCTGTGCAGGAAAAATACAGATTCTTCAGTTTTGGAGATGCTATGTTTATTAAATAATTCAAAAAATATATTTGAACTTCTTAAAGGTTAATGATATCATTAGATAGATTAAGTAAACATGAACAGATAAGAGGCTGCTCGGAATAGAGGATAATCATGGTCAAAGTTGAGAGAAGACAATCAAGAAGAACTGATGTTGATGTTATTATTTCTTTGAAAAAGCTTGATGAAAGTCGTATTTCTGCATGTTCCGGGGAGACAGTGGATGTTAATGTTATTAACATATCCAAGGGTGGCATAGCATTCAAATCAGACCGTAAGTTTGAGCTGAATACTTATTATTCGACAGTAATCACTCTTGATAATAAAGAATGTATAGAGGCTGTTGTTGAGATAATCAGAATGGAGAATCTTGGAGAGGCTGAGATACCTACGGATGCAGATTTGTGGGGATTAGTGAGGAAGATCAGTTCAGAATAGAAGTGTACCAGCTTGTATATGAAAGCAATCACAATTAAATATCATGAGTAGTGCAGATGATCGCGGCTGCATTCGTGCAGGTGAGGAAAGTCCGGGCTTCATAGGGCAGGATGCCGGATAACGTCCGGTGGAGGCGACTCCAAGGCCAGTGCAACAGAAATATACCGCCATGGCGAAAGTTGTGGTAAGGGTGGAAAGGCAGAGTAAGAGACTACCGCATTGCTGGTAACAGCAGTGGCACATGTAAACCCCATCCGAAGCAAGACCAAACAAAAGCGTTACAAAGGCTGCCCGCCAAGCTTTAGGTAGGTCGCTTGAGCCTGCTGGTAACAGCAGGACTAGATAGATGATCGTCACAGCTATGCTGACATAACCCGGCTTATAGCGCTGCTCATTTTATTATTATTCCGGCGAAAGCCGGATTTTTTGTTTTGTTGATTTTTTATAGGACATAATATATGATGGGAATAGAAGATTACGAAACATTATTAAACAATACTTTAGGAGACAATTAATGCAGGAAATATTAAAAAAAATAATCACAGATGTCCTGACTTCATTATACGAGCCATTCTGGTTTGCACTGCTGTCAGCATTCTTAATGTGTATTGCATATATGTACTGCTACGAACCAGACAACGCAGGCGGCGGATTCAAGAAAATGATGCTTGCATGGGTGAAAAAGTTTAAGAAGGATGCACATTTTCGCGTGCTGTTCTTCTGGTGCATCGTAACAGTGATGATATTATTCAGGACACTTCTCAACCGAAATCTGTGGATGAATCCGTTGTCAGATGTAATGGGCGGCTGGACATTCACAGATTCCAAAGGAAAATTCAGCGCAGAACCAGTAGAGAACATAATAATGCTTATACCGTGGACATGGCTGCTGATTGTATTGAAGAATAGGAAAAATGTGGTTAAAAAGCCAGTACTGTATGCAATTGGGGCTGGCTTTCTGTTCACGCTGGCAATAGAGACAATGCAGCTTATGTTAAGGCTCGGTACATTCCAGCTGTCAGATATATGCTACAACACACTTGGCGGAATGATTGGTGGAGTGATGTTTTGGATATTCGGGATGATAAGAAAAAGGTAAAAGGAAGCTCCTTGCTTGTATGCTATTTAGTACATAGCATTATCCTGTAAAACATTGACGAATATAGTCAGAAATGGTAAAATATAACGCGGTGAATTTTATGTAAAATTGTATTAAATTTTCATAAATTCTGTAAAGCATAAAGTCAGAATAAGATTATGTGCTTGAATATAAAAGCCTGCATGGATGAATCGTTGCTATGTCACGTTCATTCAGATGGTGGACATGTGTAATGGTCAGTCTGTCAGAGATGGCAGAGTGGCGGAGCATACCCTAAGGAGAGTGTATATGTGGTACGCAGTTCAGGTTGAGACTGGAAGAGAAGAGACTGTCAGAGAGTACTTTCACAGGCTGGTAGACAGGTCGGTGTATAACGAGATATTCGTTATCAGGTTCAACAGAATGAAGAAATTCTATGGAAAGTGGCATAAGGAAAGCAGTGTTATGTTTCCGGGCTATATATTCATAGACACAGATACACCGGAGCCGGCTTATGAGGAACTGAAGAAAGTTCCAGTATTCACAAGCCTGTTAGGAAGGGATAAGCAATACTTTGTGCCAATAGAGAGAAGCAAGGAAGAATTATTCAGAAGCATGCTTGACGATAACCATGAGATAGCAATATCAACCGGGCTGATTGAGGGCGATAAGGTAATAATTACAGATGGTCCATTGGCGGGAAAAGAAGCCATGATTAAGAAGATTAACAGACATAAAAGGATTGCCATACTGAATGTGACAATGTTTGGTGAGAGCGTCGGAGTGACTGTTGGACTTGAGATTGTGGAAAAGAGATGAGCATGAGGGATAATTGATGGACAGACCTTTAAGAATAGCCATGATGGGACATAAGAGAATTCCAAGCCGTGAAGGCGGTATTGAGATAGTAGTTGAAGAACTATGTACCAGAATGGTTAATCACGGACACAGAGTAACATGCTACAACAGGACAGGACATCATGTAAGCGGTTCATGTTACGATGTGGACAAGAAAAAAGAATATAAAGGAATAAAGTTGAAGCATGTTCCAACACTGGAGATGAAAGGGCTGGTAGCAGTCAGTTCTTCTTTTTTTGCGTCATTATGCTGTGCATTTGGAAAATATGATGTGGTGCATATACATGCTGAGGGTCCGGCTGTGTTTGCATGGATTCCTAAGCTGACAGGAAAACGAGTTATAGTAACAGTTCACGGACTTGACTGGCAGAGAGAAAAGTGGAAGAACGGTTTCGGTTCCAGGTTCATCAAGAAGGGTGAGAAGAATGCTGTTAAATATGCAGATGAGATAATAGTGCTCAGCAAAGGCGTACAGGATTATTTCTCAGATACATATGGAAGAATAACAAGCTTTGTTCCTAACGGAGTTAATAAACCAGAATTAATAGAACCAGAAGAGATAAAGGCATACGGCCTTGAGAAAGATTCATACATCCT
>NZ_QSEK01000043.1 GCF_003464165.1 Eubacterium sp. AM49-13BH
TGATTATATACATATATAATTATTTTAGGAGAAGTGAGACTTATTTGACTTTTACAGAAAAAGATTCTCTTGTTGTTGCAAATAATTTTGCAGATATTGTACTAACACAAATTACTCAATTAAATGAAAGCAAGAGGCTAAAGTATACTTTACAAGAATTGTCAAATTGGTTGTTACAGCTAAATGATAGTATGGGATTCCTTGATAATTTTAAAAATAATGTCATCTCACAAGAAGAAAAAGCTGGAATAGAACAAGAGATAACTGAGTATTTTTGCTTAACCAATTTACAACATGCAAGTGGTAATGAGATAGTAAGTATTTGTAAAAAAATGTATTTTTTTGAAGGCGAGGATTTGCAAACATATTTATTGTTAATAAAAGAATGGATAATAGAACATTGTAAAAAAGAAAAAGAAGGAGTAGATGAGGAAAAGGAACTCCTAAGTGTTATGGAGTATTATGTGTGTGTTGTAAATAAAGAAAAGCCAAATCAAATTGTTAATAGCTATCTTGAATTATGGGAGGAAATTTTAAATCAAGGTATTCATATTGAACTGTCAAGGAGCTCGATGTATATACTTCGAAGATGTATTACGAGTTTTAGTTTTGAACAAGGAATAAGGATGAGAAAAATTATTGAAAAGATAAGTTTACAAAGGTAGTGAAGCATATAAAAAATCATCCAATAGAGAGGAGCGTTCAGATGGAACTTAAATCTACAGAGGCTGGATATGTTAATAAGAAGAATCAGAAAAACCTTGGTAAGACATCAAAGCCAGGGACAGATAATAACCAGTGGTTTTATTAGATGGAATGTTTAGATTGTGGTCATAAGTATTTTGCAAATGGCTCTGGTTTGGCTCTATTTGTGGGTGGAGTAATGACTTTCGTAAATCAATATATTGCTTTGCTAGGTTGATTAGGAGAAAAGATGACAGATAATGAAAAGAGATTTATGAAAAGTATATTTTCGGGAGACAGTAGTGGTCATGACTATTATCATACAATACGGGTATATAAACTGGCTACTAAAATCGCAAAACAGGAAAATGCAGATGTTAAAATAGTGCAGTTGGCGGCTCTGTTACATGATGTTGACGATATTAAGCTTTCTCCGGACACTTATGTTACCAAGAAAAATGCAGTTGATTTTATGACAATTAACAAAATAGATGGTAAAAGGATAGAGGCGGTATGCAAAATTATAGATGAGGTTTCATTTGCAGGAACTGATTCAGTCGTACCTGATACCATAGAAGGAAAATGTGTGCAGGATGCAGACCGACTTGATGCTATAGGAGCTATTGGAATTGCTAGAACATTCGCATATGGTGGTAGTAGGGGAAGAAAGATTTATGATCCGGAAATAAAATCTAAAATGGGAATGAATAAAGAAGAGTATCGGAATAATCAAGATTCTACAAGCATTAATCATTTCTATGAAAAGTTGCTTTTGTTGAAAGACATGATGAATACGACTGAGGGAAAGAAACTGGCAGAACATAGACAGGTTGTAATGCAGGAATTTCTGAATGAGTTTATGCTGGAATGGGAAGGGAAAATGTGATGGAAGTAAAATTTTATGATACAGTTAATGACGAACTATTGAAATTTGCAGTAATTATCTCACAGAGTAACGGCAAGTGGGTATTTTGCAAACATAAAGAAAGAGATACATATGAAGTGCCGGGAGGGCATAGAGAAGCTGGGGAGGATATTTTTGAAACAGCTAAAAGGGAGTTGCAAGAAGAGACTGGGGCTATCAAATTTGAGATAAAACCAATATGCGTATATTCGGTGACAGGTAAGACTAGAGTAAATGATACCGGTGAAGAAACATTTGGACTGCTTTGCTTTGCAGAGATAACAGAGTTTGCGAAAGAATTACATAGCGAAATGGAGAAAGTTGTGCTTATGGATGAGTTGCCTGAGAACTGGACATATCCGTTGATACAGCCGAAATTGATAGAGAAGTATTTACAGGTAAAAATAATTCTATAATTGGAGCAACAGTAACTGTAACAGTCGATAAACCATTAGGAAGTTATCATCCTGAATATAAGGATATGTATTATCCAATAAATTATGGTTACATTGAAGGAGTTATGGCACCAGATGGAGAAGAGCAGGACGCTTATATATTAGGTGTAAATGAACCAGTAAAGAAGTTTACAGGTAAAATTATTGCCATTGTTTATAGAAAAGATGATATAGAAGAAAAGTGGGTAGTTGTGCCTGATGGAGTAACTTTTTCAAAGGAAGAAATCAGGAGACAGATTCATTTTCAGAAACAATATTTCGACAGTGAAATTGTGATGTAATATTAAGGAGATTGCTATGTCATTAGGATTAAAAAGAGGAACAGTGCAGCTTGAACCACATGATAAACAGTGGGATGAGGCTGCCATTCAAACAATCAAAATACTTAAATCTATATTGGGTGATGATGTTGTTGATATACAACATATTGGAAGTACATCAATACCAGCAATTAAAGCAAAACCGATTATTGATATTGCTGTTGGGGTAACTGATTTTGAAAAAATAATGTCATATAATGAGCAGTTACAGAAGGAAGGAATCTTTTATCGTGGCTCGGATGTGGAATATCAGATTCTTTATGTAATGGGAGATATGGAAAATGATATAAGAACGCACCATATTCATGTTGTGAAGTGGAATGGAACTGAGTGGAAGAATTATATTTATTTTAGAGATTGTCTAAATGCTAATGATAATATAGCTTTGCAGTATGAGAGGGTGAAGGAAGAACTGGAAAGTAAGTATGCAGATGATAGGGTGGCATATACTAATGGAAAGCAAGAAATGATAGATATTATTCTGAATGGCAAATAGATTGTTGATATGAATTTCCAAGGCTGGTATATTATTCAACAAAAACAGGGAGAACATACACATGAATCAGAACTTATATTCAAGACATTATATGTACATGTATTACGGACGTACACGGCTATAAACATGCAAGGTTAGTGCATTAGGTTATAGCTTGTAGGTCTTTTAGTCTAGTGCATAAAACCAGAATATAAGGGAGAATTTTACATACATTGCATCTTATTAAATTGGAGTTATCGCACTGGACATTGAATGTTTGGTGCGATTTTTTATGTTTACAAGAAAGAGGTGCAGAAAATGAATGATTTAATTGAACTTAAACTGATAACAAGAGAAGATGCTGAATGTCTGCATAAACTGCAGATAGAAGCGTTTATGCCCTTATATGAAAAATATCAGGATGATGCTACAAGTCCGGCGAAAGAAAGTCTTGAAACAATAACGAAGAAAATAGTTGATGATAATTCGAATTTCTATTTTATTTTGTTTAATGGTGAGAAAGCTGGAGCTGTAAGAGTTAAATGGCATAAAGGGCAAAAAGTACACAAGAATGTAAATTGGATATCTCCTATTTTTGTTATTCCAAAGTTTCAAAATAATGGAATTGCCAGTAACGTAATCAAACAATTATTTGATATTTATCCGAATACAATAGAATGGTGGTTGTCTACTATCAAGCAGGAAGAGAAAAACTGCCATTTGTATGAAAAATGTGGATTTGTTCGAACTGGAGATGAAATAGTCGTAAATGAAAATATGACATTAGTTTTTTATGTAAAGAGTTATATTGAGGTAAGGAGATTTAAGGAAGAGGATGCCAAAGAGGTCAGAAATCTTATCGTCAGGAATTTCTTAGAGGTTAACAGTAAAGATTATGGCATATCAGCAATGGAGAAACTTGCAAAGGTTTACGATGTGGAAAAGGTTCTGAATGTGGCAAGTTATGCGCATATGTACGTCTTTGAATTTGATGGAAAAATAATTGGAACAGGTTCTATCTCAAGTTTTTGGGGAAGTGAAACAGAAAGTATACTTTTGTCCATTTTTGTCCTTCCGGAATTTCATGGAAAGGGTGTTGGAAGAAAAATCATAAATACATTAGAAACGGATGAATTTTATGTAAGAGCAAGCAGAATTGAGATACCGGCATCCATTACAGCAACGGAATTTTATAGAAAATTTGGATATGATTACAAAAATGGTGTTAAGGAATTGGATGATGAACACCATTACAGATTGGAAAAGTTTAAGGCGGCAGGGTTGAAATAACAACAGATAATCAATTATTTTTATTTATCCTTGCAGAAGCATTAGTTCTTATGTTAGGATACTATCTAAGGAAAGTACCCATGACAGGGTGGTAGCCTCCCGAGTTATATGATACCGGACAACCGGAATACATAGGAAGGGGTGCTAGGTGCCAGTGGCACCTGCTTAGCACCGACCGAAACGGAGTGTAGACGTGGCACCGATGACAGCTTATGAGATTATTTCGATTTTCATTGGGATATTAGCATTGCTGCTGTCCTTTGGTAGCTTGATTGTAGCGTTGCTTGCCTTTCTCGATAAGAGAAACAAGCTAAAATAAAAATGCCTATCCTGTCTGATCCACAGGATAGGCGGTGCCCTTAAGGACATTCATTAACCTAAACTCGGAGCATCCACCTTTGGAGTGGGTGCTTTCTGTTTAATTAGATATTATCATCTTATGTCTGATAATTCAAGAGGTTTCACTAATTTGGAAAAATTTTTACAGTAAGCCTGTCAGTTCCTTTTGACACAATCATGTTGTCATCAAGCAGATGCTGCTTGATTTCTTCGATGTTCTCATTAATACGCTGTAAACTGGCGTTGAATTCTTTTTCAGAATAATCATCTTTTGCATTTATCATATTTTCACGAATTTCCAGAGCTTTCATATAGGTACAGAGTTTTTTATTGATGAGGTTGTTCTTAAAGGACAGCTTTACAGTTGATGGCTTGAAATTAAAGAACGAATTGAAGCAAACAAAAGAATTGTTGCAGAGCGAGAAAGAGAAAATGAAAAGAGGCGACAACACAGTAGAAAAATATCAAGATAAACTGCAGCAGGCTGAGCAGGAAAAGGAATATGTACTCACGCATCAGAAGAAAGTGGAGATACCGGTTGAAAAGCCGGTACTCTACGAAAGGTGTCAGAACTGCGACCACAAAGCATATCAGCAGGCAAAAGAGAGGTATGAACATCAAAGGAACGGACTGGAAAAGGAGTATAAGGCAAAGACTGTTGGATTTGATGTAATGATTAAAGTTTTATGGTGGTATGCAATTGTAACGACAATATTTGCGGCAATGAGGTCTGAAATATTTTTAGGCGATTTTACTGCATTTGTTGATACCATATGGAATGGTATTTGCAGGTCTGGCAAGTGGATTGTTGATATAGGAAATGTGTTGGCACAGGTGGAGATAGGATACCGAATGAGATGTTAGCAATTATAGTGCATTGGTTATTGTTTATAATAGTAATTATTGGAGCTGTGGGAGCTGTAGGTGTACAGACAGTAATTGTAGAAAAGAAAGTTGCAAAAGTATATCAGGAGAATTGTTGGGATGTGATTAGCGTTGGAATAGAAGTAATAAGTTTAGTTATGGCTGTGTATTTTGGAGATTGGATAAAGGTCTTAGTAAAGCTGAATCTTGTTGCATTATTGTTATTAGTTCAGGCAGTATATGTTGGAATCAGAGCGTATGTGAAAGGTTGTAAAAGAGCCAGAGGCTATTATTGATGTTGAGGTGCGAGAAATATCGCAGAAATGTGGATAAAAGTTATGGGGAAATAGGAGAAAGTTATTGTAGAGAATGGAATTACTTATGTGCTGGGCGAGGGTGATATTTATTATCCGGATTTACAGTTGCCAGAGAGAACAAATTATAATATCGGAAAGTTTGGACATATGAGATGTGAGTATCTGAAAGAGTTCAAACATGGATATTATATGAAGCTGTTGCTTGAAGGAAAGTTGAATGAATATCTTCATGATATTGATGAGGAATGCTATGAGATGATGGATAGGCTTGTGGAACAGATGAAGGAGAAACAAGGTGTGACAGAGCAGTTAAAAGCTGAGAATCAGATGCTGTGGGTAGGGAAGATGGATAATATTATTGCTTGTGCGGAGGAGATTGTGGTGAGGGAGTTGGTGTATGCGTGATTTGGGGCAGTCGAAAGGCTGCCTTTTTGCTATATGATATATTGTTAAATTTATTAAATTAAATATTTTTTATGAAAAAAAGTTGCATAAAAATATTTAATGATATAATAATGATAAGTAAATAGGAAAAGTGACTTGGAGGAATGAGCCATGATTATAGAGGTAAGAGCAAAAAATTGTTATGCATTTGAGGATGATATTACATTTTCAATGAAAGCAGATATGCGAAATAAAAAATTTGGAGCAAATGTTCACAAAGAGAATAATTTTAATGTCCTTAAAACAGTAGGAATATATGGTCCAAACAATGCAGGAAAAACCTGTTTGATTAAGTGCATTAGGGCAATAAAAAATGTGCTTTTAAATAAGAAAAATGGTTTAATGCCTAATATATTTACTGAGAGTGATGTTTGTGAGTTAGGCGTAACATTTATGTCATCAGGAAGAAAGTTTTCTTATGACCTTAAGTATGATGCAGAAAAAGAAGAATATATATATGAATCATTTTCTGAGATATTCAAAGATCAGTACAACAATGAAAAAGAAGTTTGCTGGTTGAAAAAAGATACTGTTAGTGAAGTATACGAGTGTATTGATGAATCTGTTCAGACTATGATTTCAGTTGTATCAAAGAATAATTTGTTATGCTATGTGGTAGATACAAGTAAATTCGAACATATCAATGAGATGAAGCAGATTCTTGTCGGATTTGCAGAAAAAATTGATATCATCAATATGAATAACATACCTATGCAGCACACGATTGAACTCATGAAGAATAAGAATCAGTTGCAGCAGAAGGTTGTTGAGTTCATAAAAAATGCTGACTTATACATGGATAATTTTGAATATGTGGATATGGATAAGATACAGCTGAAAACTGGTGAAGGTGATGAAAAGCCAGATGAGAAAGTGCTTGATATTCCGGAGAACATTATGGATCAAATTAGATTGGTATCCACATATAAAGGAGTCCATGTACCAAGTATGATGTTTGATTCTACAGGAACAAAGAAGATTGCTGCTATTGCCAGCTATGTAATCGAAGCACTTGAACAGGGCAGAATTTTAGTCGTGGATGAGCTGGATAGCAGTATTCATTTTAAGCTCACCAGAGCGATTGTTGCCATGTTTAATAATGAATTGAATACAAGTGCACAGATGATATTTACAGTACATGATATAAATCTTATGGATTGCAAGAGAATGTTCCGGAAGGAGCAGATTTGGTTTGTTCATAAGGATGAAGAAGGTGTATATGTGTATTCACTTGCAGATTTTACAGCACAGCAGGGAGTGCGAGATACGACAGATGTTATGGAAAAATATAGAAAAGGTGCGCTTGGCGCTTTACCTGATCCAGAATTGATTAACTCTTTGCTTAGCATTAAAAGTGGTGTAAAGGGGGATGATGCCGATGCCAAATAAGCTCCCTAAGTTTTTTGATAACCATAAAATCTGCATTATTTGTGAAGGTAATGAGGAATATGAGTATCTAAATCGATTAAAAAATTTAAAAGTATGGAACGAGCAATATGATATTTCATTGGTCAATGCTGGTGGAAATGGAAATATCCCGGCGAGGTATCAGGACCGATATCAAAATGGGGCAGATGAACTTGTGCTTGTGTTCTGTGATACGGAAAAGAAACCTCACGAGCAGTATGAGGACATTAAACGCAAAATTAATGAGTTTCATGGTGTGGATAGTGCAGCGAATGAAGTGATTATATTTGGTAATCCATGTACGATGCAGATTATATCTAAGCATTGGACTGATGAAAATCTGAAATCTCCGGCAAAACCAGTGAATGCTCCTTTGATAAAGGAATATATCGGGGTAGAGAATTATAAAGGTAGAGCAGACCAGATTCAGAAAGTTATGGAACATGTTACTGCGGAGAATTACAAAGATATGAGTCGCCGAGTGAAAGATTTGGATTCGGATGATTCTGTTACTGGAAGCAGTAATTTTGGAAAGTTCATAAAGCTGTTTGAGAGTGATGACAGTGGGTGGATTGAGGCAATCAATAAAAAACTTGAGTACATGAGTTGATAATTTTTGTGCATAACAGAGAAAAATATATGAAAGTTCACGTATAAAAAGCAACTATTCCCTGCATAGATATATATGTTGCAAGGGGGTAGAATTAATTCATTACATGCGGTTAAGTACATATCTGTATTTAAAAGATCTTATTATCTTAAAGCATATCTATAAGCAGTATAAGATGTCTGAGGAATAGTCATTTTGACGAAAACACATGGTTTCACAATTCGCCAATTCAAAAGATCTATAGTATAATAGACTCATATAAACGGAGGGCTGATAATGAATCTGGAGGAGTTTAACAGAAGATTAGAAGAGAACAATGCGAATCTGATAGCGGTTTCAGATTATATGGGCAGAAATAACAAAATATATGTAAAATGTAAGAAATGTAATAATCTAATGGGACATAAAACACCTTTCACCTGGTTATATGGTAGTTCAAATTGTTATTATTGTGATAACTTACCATTCTCTGAAGCTGTTGAGACATATAAAAGTTATGTGGAACGAAAAACATGTGGCAGAGTAAGTCCACTGTCAGATTATAAAGGATCTAGCATATATATTGAGTATAGATGTAATTTACATAATATTGTATTTGCACAAAGTCATAGTGAATTGTTTAGAAAGGATGGACAAGGCGGTGTACTATGTGTCAAATGTAAAGGAGAAATAAGAAAAAAGAAGTATACGTCAGAGGAACTAAATACAATAGCAAAAATGTATGCTCCGAATCTTATCTTTAAAGACGATTTTAAGACTAAATCAGGGAAAGTAAATTATAGGTGTTCTATCTGTGAAAATACCGGGAAAACCAGCGTAACTATTTTAGAACGTGCCAAAAAGGGAACGATTTACTGTAGTAAGTGTAATAATCGGAGAAAGAAGACAAAAGAGGAATTTACTGAAGAGCTAAAAACACATAATCCCAATTTGATAGCCGTGTCAGAATACATAGAAGCTAACGAGAAAATATGCGTAAAATGTGAAAATTGTGGAAATTCGATGAACCATAAAACACCACATGAATGGCTGAAAAATTATAAATGTTACTATTGTGATAACCAAGCATTTAACCAAAATGTTGAGAATTATGGCGATTATATGTTACGAAATTATGGTGAAAATTATTCATTTAAATCAGATAAATGGCATGGCTCCAAGACAAAACATTTATTTTATTGTAACCTGCACAATGAAGAGTTTTGGCAGACTCCAGATGCTTTTAAGCCGGAAAAAGCGCAATGCTCTAAATGCGCAGCAATAAGGAAAACAAAGTGGGTTAAGGAAAGAACAAAAGAGCATGATCAATATGTTGCAGAGCTAGGCAAAGTTTCACCTGAGATAGAGATATTAGGGAAATATAAAAAGAATACAGATCCTATTGCTGTACGATGCAGAAACTGTCTTCATGAATGGGCACCGACAGCAGGCCCGCTGCTGCATCAAAGAACAAAGTGCCCTAAGTGCAGTGGAGCTCTATTGACAGCTGAAGACTTTAAAAAACGTGTCATGAATAATAGCCCGTCGGTTAAGATTGTTGGCAAGTTTTACCGGGGTAAAGACTCAATTATGGTGCGGTGTAAAAAATGTAACTTGGAATGGGAGGCAAAAAAAGATGTACTTATTCGAGGCTGCGGATGCAAAATGTGTCACTGTACTGGAACATCAAGACAAGAATTGATGATATATTATACCGTAAAGGAATTGTTCCCTGAGTTAGAAGTACTATGGAGAGATCGAAATTATATAAATAAAGAATTAGATATAGTAATACCAGACAAGAAAATAGCGATAGAACCAGGACATTTTGCTTGGCATAAAGATAAATTAGATCTTGATTTAAGCAAAGAAATGGATTGTGAGAAATTGGGTATTAAACTATTTACTTGTTATTTTTCATGCTCAAATGCAGAAATTCCAATACCTTTCAAAAGATTGATGTGTGTTGACGATGAACCCAAAACAGCATATGAAATAATAGCGTTAACAATGAAGGTTATTGAGTGGATTGCAAAAGAAGAAAATTGGGGAGATGAGTACAAGCATATAAATTATGAGAGAATATGGAAACTGATAAATAATATCAAAATTGGAAATGCCACAAATTCTGATACGGAAAATGGTTCAGAAGAAAACAATGTTAGTAAAAAGAAAAATAAGCCTAAGTATGACCGGGATTCATTTAGAAATGCAGTGACAAACATTAGGGATGATTGTAATTTAATTGATGATTTTGAGGATTCTAAAACTAAATTAAGAGTAGAATGCAAATTGTGTAAGAAGATAAGTAACCCTATGTTGCCACGTGAAATATTAAATGGAAAAAAACTTGAGTGTAATGGATTCCATAAATTTGAAACTAATATGGAGACATTACACAAAACTATTAAATATTGTCCTGATGATTATCATAAAGATAGTATAGATATACGTTTTAATCACATAGCCTGTGAATGCTTGGTTTGTGGTAAGAAATGGAAACCAACAGTAGACAGTCTTAATAGTGGGCATGGCTGTCCTAATTATCGAGATGCAAGACACAGTGTAGGTAAGAAAAGATGTAAAACTGATTCATGGAAAAATGGCAGCAATACCCAGGTGAGACGTGATGATGGAGTTTTATATAAATCCATAATTGCAGCTGTTAAAGGGGAGGGCGTTTCACGAGGAAAAATGAACGCTGCAATTAAAGATGGGGAAAGACTTAATAACCATTTTTTCACACTTGTAGTTAGGGATAAACGTATTAGAAGAAAATCTACATTAGAAATATTTGAAAGTATAGAAGACGCTGTTTGTAAAACCGGATTTAGAAAAGACTATATTTATAAGCAAATAAGAGAAGAAAAGGATTTCGAATGGGTAGTGAGACGGGATTAAGTAAATAAAATAAAGTTGTGGGGCTAGAATTCAGGTATATTCAGAATGTAGCCATTATGGTGTTCTTGAGAACATCCAGAGAAATATGTTGGATATACTTATGAGCAGATGACATCTTTTTCGAAAGGAAATGTTGAAAATCTAAGTATTAGTGAAGATTAAAATAATTTTACGCTTTTGACGCCTAAAATGCGTCGAAAAAAGCAATGAAAAATGCGTCGGAAAAGGAGAAGTGCTGTTCTTGATATATTAAAAGAAGCTAGGGCAATGTTTTATAGAGATGTATTGATAGAATCTAGAGAAAGGAACACTTTTATGAGCAAAGAATTACAGATAAGAAATAGCACTGTTGATTTCTTGGTTTTCACACGAGATGCAGGAGAAGACGGAATAGAAGTCAGGGTTCAGAATGGCGATGTATGGCTTACGCAGAAAGCAATTTCGCAGCTTTTTGATGTAGATAGAAGTGTGGTTACAAAGCATCTGAGCAACATTTTTAAAGAGGGAGAATTAGATGAAAATTCAACTTGTGCAAATTTTGCACAAGTTGCCGATAATGGAAAAACATACAAATATAAATTTTATTCGTTAGCAGCTATTATTGCTGTGGGATATCGCATTAATTCAGAACGGGCAACACAGTTCAGGACATGGGCAACCAAAGTGTTGGATACATTTACAAAGCAGGGTTATGTTCTTGATAAAAGCAGATTGATTAATGGACAGATTTTCGACGAAGATTATTTTGAGCATCTTATTGCTGAGATTCAGGAAATCAGAGCAAGTGAGAGAAGATTTTACCAGAAAATTACAGATATATATGCAACAGCAGTTGATTATGATAAGAATTCACACATGACAAGAGAGTTTTATGCAACAGTACAGAATAAGATGCATTATGCAGTTCATGGTAATACAGCGGCAGAAGTGATAGTGGCAAGAGCTGATCATAATAAGGAACATATGGGACTTAAATTATGGAAAAATGCGCCTGATGGTAAAATAGTAAAAACAGATGTGTCAATTGCAAAAAACTACTTGGAAAAAGAAGAACTTGCAGAATTAAATGAGATTGTGACAATGTATCTTGATTATGCAACAAGACAGGCACGAAGACATATTCCTATGACTATGGAAGATTGGAAAACAAAGCTTGACGCATTTCTTAGATTTAATGATGCAGATGTACTTCAGGATAAAGGAAAAGTAACAGCAGCTATTGCAAAGGAATTTGCAGAAAGTGAGTTTGAGAAATACAGAGTTATACAGGATTCACTATATGAAAGTGACTTTGATAAATTGATGAATGATATGGAAAAGAATGATGATATCCATTAGTACCTCAAAATTTCTAGTTGCAGAAACATCGTCCGGAGATTATAATTTCCATAGGTGGACTTGCAAACCGACAGAATATTATTTTGTGAATAGTAAATCAACCTGCAAGCCACCGGAACTACATACAATAATGAAAAAATGCAATGGTACTGGATTGGTACTAAAAATATGTGAAACGAAAATAACGTGTGGAAAAGTGTGGGTTATCAATACAAAATAGTATAGATAACTGCATTGAAATAACCTGAATCAAACCAGACTCTGCGAGTTTGAATAGTAGCCAGCGGCATACCATCACAATTTAATAATTATATTATAAAAGCGAGGATGTACATCAACCTCGCTTTTATGCTTTTAAAGTGGCAATAGTATAATATTTATATTAAGATAGCTACGCACGGGACATTGTGATATGATAATAAACAGATAGTATATGAAAAAAATAATACAAGTTAAACTGGAGGTTCAAAATGTTATTTTTATGTTATCCAAGATGTTCAACCTGTCAGAAGGCTAAGAAATGGCTGGAGGAACACAATATAGAATTTACAGAGCGTAATATTGCAGAGGAAAATCCCAGCTTTGACGAATTACAGACATGGTATAAGCAGAGTGGACTTCCGCTTAAGAAGTTTTTTAATACAAGTGGATTAGTTTATAAGGAAATGCAGTTGAAGGATAAGCTGCCATCAATGAACGAAGAAGAACAGTTAAAATTGCTTGCTTCGAATGGAATGTTGGTAAAACGTCCAATGGTTATAAGTGAAGATAAAGTACTAGTGGGATTTAAAGAGGCTGAGTGGGGAGCACTCGTAAAGTAAATCTAAATCGGAATTTCTTACCATAATATGACAAGTTTCGACTAATAAATTGCGTTAAAATAAGTTCATCATACAACAAATTGTGGCAATGCGGAGGGAAAAGGATGGCAGAGATGGTAAGATACAATGATTATTATGTTGATATGGCATATGTATTGGTTAAGCAAAAAAGCAATGATGGACGACCTATGAATAGAATTATTACTGATAACGAGAAAATAATGAACAGTCTGAAGTTAGATAAAATGGGAATTGTTGCAGATGTATTGATAAAACATAATATAATAAAATGTGTGGATACATTATATGTTAAATTTAAAGGTAATACAACATTTTGATATAATATGTTGTCTTTAATGCAGATGGTTATTACATACTGACTTTATATAATCTTAGTTGTTAGCATAAGAACTACATCTTTGTAAACCGAGTGCAGATTGCTGAAGGTGCAAATGAAAGATTTGCTTGTTTTAATTGGCTATGAATCTGACAATGATTTTGCAAATGGTTTTGCTGATATAATTAATAAGTTAAAAATATTAAAACTATGGTATCTATTAAGAATAAATGTTATGAGCAAAGATTTTCATCAGCAGGACTTTTATATGTGTACATTAACGGATATAAAGAGAATGAGATGATATATTCACAGCAGATCAATTCATATCAATGCATACGAAGAAGCTTCATTCTCCGGAAGACTGCAAAGAACTTTTTTTGAATAAGTGGATGGATTTGCAAGAAAAGCAGGATATATCTGGTATGATATAAAATGTTTACATTGTTGAAAAAATATATGCACATTTGCTAAAATTAAATTAGATAAATCAAATAAAAGATATGAGGGAGTAATCATGGAAATTTTAAGTTCATTTTGCACAGTATTTATCAGCATGTTGATAATTTTACTTTTATTGATATGCATATATTTATATTTCTTTTCAGGTCTCAGGGCGTTGAGAAATATTAAGCCATCTTGCTATATTTCTTATGATAAGAACCATTTTGATAAAGATTTTGAGTTTAAATGTGAATTTTGTGGTTCAATTGTATCTTCAAAGGATGCAAAATGTCCTAAGTGTGCGGGCGATTTCGGCAAAAATAAAGAATATTTATCAAAGAGACGGGCTATGAATCAGAAGTATCTGCAGTATCTTAAGACTCAGGAAAATGCTATTGAGAAAGAGATAGACCATATAACTGACACATTAAAGTCGGTTAAGAGATACAAGCTGATTCGCCATAAATATCTGAATTTTGATATAGAAATTCCGCCTGTTTATAAGCCGGCAACAGATTATGAGTTTACATGTGAATATTGCAATAATAAATTAAGAGGCAGGAGTACAGATAAATGTGGCTGCAGTAACTGCGGTGCTTCATATCAGGAAAATCTGGAGTTACTGGTGCGCGAAGAGGAAGATCAGCTTGAAAAATGCCATTATGAAGAATATATGAAACTGAGGGATTTGGAGATAGAGCAGAATATCAGGAATGAACAAAGAGATGCAAGAGTTGATGAAAAGTATAAGACACCTATTGGATTGGCTGAAAAAAAGGGAAAGTATATTGCTCTCTTCATTATAGTGGTGTTAATGGTAATTTCGGCTGGGATAACATTTTTGATTAATGAATAGTACATACAAATGCATTGATAAATAAAGGAGAGTCACCGGCAAAGTGGCTCTCCTTCTTTCATATCAGAAATTATCTCCATTCCATCCCCAGTTAGAGACGGCCTGATACTTAACATACACATGGTCAGGTGCGATTCCGAGAACATCATTGAAAATGTCACATATCTGTCCAGTAAGTTTTGAGAATGCAGCCGGATTCTCGCTGCCATAGACACTTACTTCAACCATTGCCATAGGTTCGTCATTGCTTCCTCTGAAATAGAGTCTGTAATCAGGCTCAAAACCGACCATAAGCCAGCTTTCAGATTTGCCGGGAATAGTTTGGATAGCCTGTCCAAGGCGTGATTTAATCTCTGTTTCCTGCGCTTCTGAGAGAGAAGTGCTAATCTTAGAATTAATAAATGGCATATATTTACCTCATTTCTACGCTGTGGCGCGTGCAATTGATAAGTTAATTATAACACTTTATTTGTAAAAATGTTTAATTGCCGGCATCTTCTTTTATGCCTTCTTTAATACCGTGTCGCTCTGCATATCCAGTCAGGATAAGTGTGAGCGCACCGTCGCCTGTTACATTGCAGGCTGTTCCAAAGCTGTCCTGAAGTGCAAATATTGTAAGCATAAGGGCAGTTCCAGTGTCGTTAAATCCGAGCACACCGGTAATAAGTCCGAGCGAAGCCATAACCGTTCCGCCAGGTACACCAGGCGCGCCGATTGCAAATATTCCGAGAAGCACGCAGAACAGAATCATAGTTCCGGCTGATGGAATAGTGCCATACAAAATCTTAGATACAGTCATGCAGAAAAATACCTCTGTCAGCACTGAGCCGCACAAATGTATATTTGCAAACAAAGGAATTCCAAATGAGACCATATCCTTTCTCAAAACCTTTGATTTGCCGGCACACTGGAGTGCAACTGCGAGTGTGGCAGCAGATGACATTGTTCCAATTGATGTCAGGTATGCAGGACCGTAATGTCTGATTACTTCAACCGGGTTCTTCTTAGAATACAATCCGGCGATTGTGTAAAGCAGAGCCATCCAAATGTAATGTCCGATTAATACAATAATTATAATTTTCAGGAACACTGGAACCTGCTTTGTTATTGAACCTTCGTATGAGAGTCCGCAGAAAGTAAGTCCAATGAAAAATGGAAGAATCGGTATCATGATTCTTGAAACTATCGCAAGCACGATTTTCTGGAATTCTTCAAGCAGGTCAGAGATTAACTCAGCCTTTGTCCATGCCGCTGCGAGTCCGATCATGATAGAGAACACGAGAGCACTCATAACAGGCATAATCTGCGGAATCGACAATTCAAACACTGCCGCAGGCAGTTCCTTCAATCCATCCGCTGTAGATGAAATTGACAAATGTGGTATCAGCGCATATCCGGCAGCAGTCGAGAACAAAGCTGCTCCGACAGATGAAGAATATGCGATAGTTACTGCAATAAGAAGCAGCTTAGACGCATTTTTACCCATCTGTGTAATCGAAGGTGCGATAAATGCGATAATAATCAGCGGAATGCAGAAATTAATAATCTGGTTAAGAATATATTTCAGCGTCACCACAATATTTAATATGGCCTTTGAAAATGCATTGCCATCCGTCGAACTGAGCACCAGCCCGATAACAACGCCAGCCAGAACACTTACCATCAGCTTGAACGGCAGGCTGTTCCAAAAATTAGTTTTCCTCATTAAATAAATCTCCTTCATTTGTTTGGTTGAGAAAAATTATAATATATGGGATTGGAAATAACAATGGAAAGGTTTGGGGATAGGATAATAATGTGTAATTAATTAAATTACATCTTGACAATATCTAAGAATATGGTATTATAAAAATGTAATTTAAC
>NZ_QSEK01000044.1 GCF_003464165.1 Eubacterium sp. AM49-13BH
GAGCTATAATTAAAAATATAAGTTCACAAAAGAGAACTTACATGTGCGCATAATAATCATAATAGGTTACTAAATTTATTAATTTAGTGCATATGATGTTACCGACAATATGTATATAGTGTATTAAGATATGTTTACGATGTTCGTAAGAATATCGCATACTATTGAATATTCAACTACTGTAAAAGAAAGTAATAAGAGATAGTGTATTAAGATATGTTTACGATGTTCGTAAGAATATCGCATACTATTGAATATTCAACTACTGTAAAAGAAAGTAATAAGAGTATTCTGCAGAGAAAACTAGCTGAAATTTGAGATTCCTAAGTATTTAGAAAATTTAATAGATCAGGGATTAGCACAGTCGATATGCTTAAATACATGCTTAATATAAAAATGCAATCTACGAGAACTCTCGCATGATTGCATTTTTATATTAAGGAGATATACGAAACAGGAGAGACTTAATTTATATCGCATAGATATGAAATAAAGGAAGTATCGAAGGTGAGAGAAGATAAAGCCAGATAGTCTTGAGGACGTGGGAGAGATTCTGCGTCCTTTTTTAGTGCGGATCAATTTGATAGATGTTATAATGTGAAAAATAAATGCGAAACAGAATAAAGATGTTTACATGGTAGCACTCAGAGATGAAGGTAAGCTGATAGGATATTATGAGAAGCATGAATATCGAAATGTAGAAACTATGAAACAATATGATTTATGTTAATATTATGATATAGATTAAACAGGGAATCAGTGATAAAACAATATCGGACAGGAGTAAAAATTATGCTTAATATATTAATTGTAGAGGATGATATAAATATTAATAACCTTCTTTGTGAGGTACTTAGGAAGGCAGGTTATACGTGTGAACAGGCATTTTCAGGAACAGAGGCAAAGCTGCTTCTGGATATAAAAGAAAAGGCTTATACGCTTGTACTGCTTGACTTAATGCTGCCTGGTGCAAGTGGTGAAGAGGTTTTAAAAGAGATAAGAAAACAGGGAAGGCTTCCGGTGATTGTGCTGACTGCAAAGGATAGTATAGATGATAAAATCGGAGTGCTGACAGACGGAGCAGATGATTATATAACAAAGCCATTTGAGATTAGAGAGGTATTGGCACGTATTCAGGTGCAACTTCGTCATATAGAGGCAGAAACACAAAGTGAAGCAGAGGCAGAAACAGAAGCAGAAACGGAAGTAAAAACAAAGGCTGGTATACAGGAAGGACAAGGCAGCGGAAGGCTTGAGTTCAGGGATATGGTGCTTATACGCTCTACCTTTGAGGTAAGTATCGGTGGCAGGGTGCTTCCTAAGATTACAAAACAGGAATTTGCAATACTGGAATTGCTGCTTAAAAACCCGAAGCAGGTGTTTAGCAAGGAGGATATATTTGAATATGCGTGGGATGAGCCATATATGGGTGAAACAAAGACACTGGATGTGCATATAAGCAATATCAGAAAGAAAATAAAGACCGTTACACCTGATGAATATATAGAAACAATATGGGGGATTGGATATCGCCTGCATGAATAATTTACTTTTTTTTTACTATTTATTTGCGATTGATTAGGATTTATTTTTTATGATAATAGCAGTTAAGAAAAGGAGGAAAAAGCTTTGAGTGAATTATTATTGCAGACAAGGAATCTGACTAAGCAGTATGGCAGACACAGGGCGGTTGATGATGTAAATATGCACATTAAAAAGGGTGCGATATATGGCTTTATTGGAAGAAACGGAGCCGGTAAAACGACCTGTCTTAAGATGATTAGCGGACTGTCAACACCGTCTTATGGCGAAATAGAAATGTTTGGGTATAAGGGAAAAGACTTACAAAAGGTACGTTCAAGAGTAGGGTGTCTTATAGAAGCTCCCGGACTTTATGGCAATATGTCGGCATATGACAATCTGAACATTAAATGTAAGCTTACGGGGATTAAGAAAAAAGGATATATAGAAGAGCTGTTAAAAACAGTGGGCCTTGATACTGTTGGAGAAAAGAAAACAAAGCATTATTCGCTTGGAATGAAGCAGCGCTTAGGGATTGCTCTTGCACTTGTAGGCGAGCCTGACCTGCTTATTCTTGATGAGCCGATTAACGGACTTGATCCACAGGGAATAGTGGAGGTGCGTGAAACTATCCAGAAGCTTGCAAAGGAGCGTGGCATGACAATATGTATTTCAAGTCATATTCTGGAGGAATTATCAAAGCTTGCTACAGATTATGGCATTATTCATAATGGATGCCTTGTGCAGGAGCTTACAAGAGAAGAGCTTATGAAAAAATGCAGTGAGCGCATAGAGCTTACACTTGATAATCCTAAGCAGGCTATTGCTGTGCTTGATGATATGGGCTTTAGCAGCTATCAGGTTATAGATAAAGAACATATTCATATATTTGAAAGACTGGGAGAAAGTGCCAGACTGAACATGGAGCTTGCAAAGGCGGGAATTCCGGTTAAAGGAATATCTATTACAAGTGAAGAACTTGAGAATTATTTCTTAAGGCTTACAGGGGGTGACAATCGTGCTTAATATGATAAAGATGGATGTATACAGAATGTTTCGTACAAAGAGTATGTATGTAATATGGATTATATTGCTGGCATCAGCACTGCTTACCTCATTTCTTTCAAAAATAGATTATGATGCAGTTAATAAGGAATGGGAGCAACAACAGGCAGATGACAGCAACAAGGAACAGCTTTTGCAGCAGAATACAGATAATGTCAATATTGGTATGAGTGTGGAATTACCTACGGAGCCAGGGAAGAAGGTTACGGTAATGGATGTTTTCTTTTCTAATGCACAGGGGAAGTTTTATGCACTTTTTCTTGTAATATTTGCGGTTATGTTTGCAACAGCAGATATTAAGAGCGGTTATATTAAGAATATTGGTGGACAAGTGTCACAAAGGGGGATGCTTATTGTTTCAAGGGCAGTTGCGCTTGCTTTATTTACAGCAATTACCTTTGCAGGGATATTTGTAT
Source organism: Eubacterium sp. AM49-13BH (assembly GCF_003464165.1). Taxonomy (GTDB): domain Bacteria; phylum Bacillota; class Clostridia; order Lachnospirales; family Lachnospiraceae; genus Lachnospira. The sequence goes on from NZ_QSEK01000044.1 coordinate 3,003, forward strand.
TCCAGGCGGCAGCGAATATGCTTGCGTTTAAATGTGTGATGTGGGGTAACTGGAAGGAGATTATACCTTATTTCTTAACGGAACTTATGCTTCATTATGCATTTGTGTTAATATGTATGGCGATAGCAGTTATAATTAAGAATAATGTCATAAGCATGACCTTGTCGGTATGTCTTACCATGAATATAATGAGTATTGTGTATGCCTTTATAGATTATGTAGTTAACAGAAAGGGACTTCATAACTTCAGCATCTATAAGTATACAGTAACTGGAAGGATGGCAATGCTTCCTATGAATGCAGGCAGGGAGGATGTTGTTAGTTCAATGTGTGTGGCAGCTGTATTTATTATAATAATGCTGTCATTAAGCAGTTATATTTTTCAGAAAAGGGATATATAGAGAATGAGGATTATTATTGGAATATTAGCAGTAATAATTATTATACAGGCATTTATTATGTGGAAATACCAGCGGCAGATTAAGGACATCTGCCGCCAGTTGTCGTTTCTTATGGAACACGATAGTAACAAGCTGATTCAACGTGAAATAGATATGGGGGGAATAGGTGAGCTTTCAGATAAATTGAATGAGCTTCTTGACTTGCGTAAAAAAGAAAGAAATGAGTACAGAAAAAAAGAAGAGCTTATTGCAGATACATATACTAATCTTTCACACGATATAAGGACACCGCTTACATCACTGGATGGGTATTTCCAGCTTATAGAGGAATGCGACAATATAGATGACCAGAGGAGATATCTTGATATAATCAGAGAAAGGCTTAACAGCCTTAATGAAATGCTGGAGGAGCTTTTTACATTCACTAAGCTGAAAAATGATTCATATAAGCTGGAGCTTACGGATTGTTGTATGAACAGAATATTAAAAGAAGCTGTATTTTCTTATTATGATGAATGGAAGAAGCAGGGCATCTGCCCAGATATTAGTATTACTGAGGAAATGCTGTATATATCAGGTAATAAGCAGGGCTTAAGGAGAGTTATACAGAATGTCATAAAAAATGGTCTTGATCATGGGGAAAAGAATATAAGTATCAAGCTTACCCGTGAGGATAATTACGCCTTGCTTAAAATCAGCAATTATACGGAACATCCTGAAAATATTGACTTAAGTCATGTGTTCGAGCGTTTTTATAAAGCAGATGTGGCAAGAGGCAGAGCCTCAACCGGACTGGGTTTATCTATTGCAAAAGAGCTTGTGGAGCGTATGAATGGAGATATAAGTGCAAGAATACAGGGGAATGATTTCATTATTGAGATAAAAGTTTTGCTTGTGGTATAACATGCATAGGCTGAAAAACAGGAGCCTTTCAGACAGAGGAAGGATGTCTTTCCTTAGAGGGGGCCCGCCCATGTATAAGATATCAGGAAATTGAAGTGGATTATCTTGACCAGAACTTTAAGAATATTCTCAGAAGAAATGGATTTGAGTCATTGGAAGGATTGAGAGAATATCCAAAGGAGCATTTTATAAAGTTTAGTAATATGGGGCAGGCAACACTGCAGGAATTATATCAGATTTGATGACTTCCTATGTATGGATGCGTTTAGAATGTGGATAAAAAGCAAAGATGATTTGAGAAGTTACAGCCTTGAGGAACTTGAAGAGATGTGTCCGAAGGGTATAAGGTTGTTTGTAAGATTAAAGAAGTTGAAAACAATACAAGAGTAATCTTATGTGATTTGTTAAATAAAAGAAAACTATGAAAAATAATAAATTGTTGTATTATGATGTTGATAATAAAATATGGAGGTGTATCATGAAAGCACATAAATATTGGTCAATCGGAGCAATAGTTACAATGGTTGGAACTTTTTATACAGGATATAAAGGGTTAAAAGCAGCACACAAATACTTTGCATGTGGCTCTCTGATATGCATGATTATGGCAGTCTATTCTGGTCATAAAATGATTTCAGGTAATAAAAGTACAAGAAAACAGGTGGAAAATACAAAAGCGGGGGAATAGTAAATGTTAGAGTTAGGAATAAAAGCACCGAATTTTGAATTGCCGGATCAGAACGGAGAAGTGCATAAATTAAGTGATTATTTAGGTAAAAAAATAATTTTATATTTTTATCCAAAGGATAATACGCCAGGATGTACGAAGCAGGCATGTGGCTTTTCTGAGCGTTATCCACAGTTTACTGAGAAGGGAGCTGTTATTCTCGGAGTAAGCAAGGACTCTGTAGCGTCTCACAAGAGATTTGAAGAAAAATACGGACTAGCATTTACGCTATTAGCAGATCCAGAGCGTAAAGTTATTGAAGCATATGATGTCTGGAAAGAAAAGAAAAATTATGGAAAAGTATCTATGGGTGTAGTAAGAACTACATATCTTATTGATGAGCAGGGAATCATTATAAAGGCAAATGACAAAGTCAAGGCGGCAGATGATCCTGAAAATATGCTTAAGGAATTGGCATAATGAAGATTATTTTATCACCTGCAAAAAAGATGATTGTAGATACCGATAACTTAGCACCGCTTGAATTGCCTGTCTATGTTGATAAGACAGCAGAAGTATTAAACTGGATGAAAAGCAAATCAAAAGAAGAACTGAAAGCTATCTGGAAATGTAATGACAAGATTGCAGAGCAGAACTTTAACAGATTGGAAAATATGAATCTTTATAACAGGCTTAGGTCTGATTTATCTTCAGATTCAGAATATGTATTTGAACGTAAAATAAAATAGTTATTCAGGTAAAAGATGCTCAGTTTGGCATCTTTTATAATAATGAGAATTATTACTATTTTTTATTGACAACAGGATGATAGTGGTATACAATCCTTATTAAGAACTGATCCTAATAAGGAGGACTAATGACAAATAGGAGAAATACCATTCAAAAAGATCTTGTAAGAAATACCGTATACGAAATGAGAAGACACGTTACGGCAAATGAAGTGTATGAATTTATAAAAGAAGCATATCCAACAATTGGAAAAGGAACTGTATATAGAAATCTTGATATATTGGTAGAGGAAGGTGCATTAAGAAAGGTTGAAGTTCCGGATGGACCGAACCGATTTGATTTTACATTGAAAAATCATTACCATGTAAGATGTATAAAGTGCGGTGAAGTTTTTGATGTGGATATGGATCAAATACCGGATTTGCTGGAAAGAATTCATAACACTCATGGAATTGAATTTGTGGATTATGATATTTCATTTAAAGGCATTTGCCCGAAATGCAGGGAGAAGGTAAAGGAGGAACAGCATGGATAGGAAAGCAATGTATAAGTTGAGTTATGGACTGTTTATATTGACCGCTAAAGAAGCAGAAAAAGATAACGGATGCATCATTAATACAGCCATTCAGGCAGCTTCGGAACCAAACCAGTTAAGTATTTGTGTAAATAAGGCAAATTATACGCATGATATGATTCAAAGAACCGGAAAATTTACTGTATCAGTCTTAAGTCAGAAGGCACAATTTGAATTGTTCAAACATTTTGGCTTCCAATCAGGAAGAGATACCAATAAGTTTGAAGCATTTGAGCAGTGTGCCAGGGGCACAAATGGTATTTATTATATTACAGAAGGTACAAATGCATACATTTCTGTGACAGTTACTAAAACAGAGGACTTGGGTTCACATACGATGTTTATCGGTGAGATAACCGATATGGAAGTTTTAAGCAATGTTCCTTCAGTAACATATGATTATTATCAGAACAATATTAAGCCTAAGCCACAGGAGGTTGGAAAAACAGAGGACAGTCAGACAATATGGCGTTGTAGAATTTGCGGATATGAATATGTAGGCGAGGAATTACCAGATGACTTTATATGTCCTTTGTGCAAGCACCCGGCATCAGATTTTGAAAAAGTAGTAAAGAAAACGGAGGTAAAAGAGATGGCAGCAAACAAATATGCAGGAACACAGACAGAGAAGAATTTACAGGAGGCATTTGCAGGGGAATCACAGGCAAGAAATAAGTATACCTATTTTGCTTCTGTAGCGAAAAAGGAAGGTTACGAGCAGATGTCAGCATTGTTTTTAAAGACTGCAGATAATGAGAAAGAACATGCAAAGATGTGGTTCAAGGAATTAGCAGGAATTGGTGATACAAAGGAAAACCTGGCGGCAGCGGCAGAAGGCGAAAATTATGAGTGGACAGATATGTATGAAGGCTTTGCTAAAACAGCTGAGGAAGAAGGATTCCCTGAGCTTGCAGCAAAATTCAGGGCAGTAGGTGAGATTGAGAAGCACCATGAGGAAAGATATCGTGCACTTCTTAAGAATATTGAAACTGCACAGGTATTTGAAAAGAGCGAAGTTAAGGTATGGGAATGCCGTAACTGCGGACATATTGTGGTAGGAACTAAGGCGCCTGAAGTATGTCCGGTATGTAATCATCCACAGAGCTATTTTGAAGTACATGAAGAGAATTATTAAGGAGATGAGATTATTACGAAGAAGAAAGTGATTAATTCAAAAAAAGCAGTAATGATAGGCTGTGGCTTTGTTGGTTCTGCATCGGTATTTGCTCTGATGCAGAGTGGCTTGTTTACAGAGATTGTCCTTATCGATGCAGATAAGAACAAGGCAGAAGGAGAAGCGATGGATATCAGTCATGGTATTCCATTTGCGAGTCCGATGAAAATATATGCCGGAGATTATGATGATGTGGTTGATGCTGCAATTGTTGTCATATCTGCCGGAGCGGGACAGAAACCGGGAGAGACAAGGCTTGATCTCGTAAATAAAAATGTAGCAATATTTAAGTCAATCATTCCTGAAATATCAAAGAGAAATTTTGCGGGTATTATGCTTGTAGTTGCGAATCCGGTAGATATCCTGACTCAGGTAGCCATAAAGTTATCAGGACTTCCAGAAAACAGGGTTATTGGATCGGGTACTGTGTTAGATAGTGCAAGATTAAGATATAAGCTTGGTGAGCATTTATCTGTGGACAGCAGGAGTGTTCATGCATTTATAGTAGGTGAGCATGGAGACAGCGAAGTAGTAGTATGGTCATCAGCCAATGTATCTGGTGTTCCATTAAGTGAAATGTGTGAAATGCGTGGACATTACAAGCACAAGGAAAACACGGCTGAAATAGCTACAGCAGTCAAGAACAGTGCTTATGAGATTATAAACAAAAAGCACGCTACATATTATGGAATTGCAATGTCTGTAAAAAGAATCTGCGAAGTGATTATGAGAGATGAAAAATCAATACTTCCTGTATCACACATGATTCATGGAGTATATGATATTGACGGAGTATCGTTAAGTATGCCAGCTATTGTAGGTGCAGATGGTATTGAGTCTGATATACCTATTAATTTAAGTGGTGAGGAAGCGCTAAAGCTTAAAGAATCCGCAGATTCTTTGAAAAAGATTATAGAGACAATTGAATTATAAATTTTACACATGGAAGGAGAAAAAGGCATATACCTGTATATACAGTGGAAGGCAGTCATGTTCATGTCGTGGTTGGGGAGACAAAACATCCAATGCTTGAAGAGCATTTCATTGAGTGGATTACATTAAATACAAACCAGGGAATATACAGAAAACAGTTAAATCCAGGGCAGGAGCCTGTTCTTATGCTTTGGACTGTATAGAAGCAGAGTTGGTAAATATCAAAAACAAACATGGAAAAACAGTGGCTTATATAAGTATATGCATGGCTGAATATTGGAAAATTGAAGGTGATGAATTACAAGATTTAGCCATGTGTGCTTTACTGCATGATAATGCTTTGACACAATATATTTCGGAAGACTGAAAAATGATTCCGTCATTAATTGTAAAAAAGATTTATCCGAGAAAAAAACAAATCTTCATTGTATTTATGGTAAAAAAATATTACTAAAATTCCATTTAAAACAGATGTGTCAAATGTGATTTTGTATCATCATGAACATGCCGATGGAACTGGTCCTTTTCAAAAAAAGTGGAATGAAATTCCATTGTTTGCAAGGATTATTCACCTTGCAGATACCATTGATATTATAGAAAATAACATGGAATCTGGTAATAACAGTTGGAATTAGTTATTTAAATATGCAGATGAGGCATATGAACTGCTTCATGATGAGTTTACACCGGATAAATATGATAGGATTAATATAATATTAGAAAATCTCCGAAATTAAACAGTAAAACACTTTAGTGATGAAGAGCAGTATATGGAATCTATTAATTATAAGAAGATATTTACACAGAAAGTTCAACATCAGGAATTTATACATAAACTTGATGAATTTATGGAACATCACAATGATGAGGTAGAAGATCAAGATGAACAGATTATGGGGATTTTAAAATATCTCACAGAGTGGTTAGTTAATCACATTCTGTATGTCGATGGTCAAATTCCAAAAGGCTGATATAGTAAGAAAGGCTGTTATTTTTTAGAGAGTAGCAGCCCCAAGTCACTTTTGTTTCATTATTTTCATAACAAACTGGAGCTATATCTTTTTCTATGGAAGCATGCAGAGGATTTGACAAAAAAATATATGTGTAAATATAAGGTATATGAAACAGATGATTTTTTTGAAATGATGCGTCGTGTGCAAATGTCAATATAAAATTGTAGTTTTTTTATCATATAAGAATGTAGGAAAACCTACACGCTTATATGATATTTTATGTAACTTAAATTTCCTCAATCATATACTGCCTCTGATTCTTTAGTCTATAGGATGGACCATTTCGAAAATGGTCTGTTTGTCGTAATGAACAGCACTTTGATGTTTTATTTGCTATTGCTATCTGCTGCAATTACAGATTTAATCTGCTTCATAAGTGTATCATAGTTATCCTTATTGTCAATTCCTCCAAGCATTGGGTCACCTACAATATTACCATTTCTATCAACTAGTATAGTTGTGGGAAATGCCATAATATCAGAGGCATATTTACCTGCATTTGAGGAAGAGTCAATCGAAAGGTTGCGGTATTTTGCACCCTGGCTTTCAAGAATAGCAGAAGCCTCTTTTATGGCAGTTTTATTGCCATTGAAGGTTTCGGTATTGATGCCTACAACCTCACCGCCCATTGACCTGATAGCTTCGTTTAATTCATTAAGCTTAGATAACTCTGCTACGCAGGGCTTACAGCCGTTAAACCAGAAATTGACTACAGTTACTGCGTTTTTTGAAAATAAACTTTCATCGACGGGATTGCCATTAAAATCTTTACCGGATAAATTGCTGAAAGGTGATGTGGCTTCGGTATTGTTTTTCTTACTACTGTCAGAAGTAGTCTTATTTTCAATTTCAGCTATCTGCTCCTCGATTTTTCGTATAGCATCAATATCTTCTGTAAGTGTCTTTAACTCGGCCTCTGTAAAGGAAGCTTTGTTCGATTCTACTGTACCAGCCAGATAATCAGCATAATTGCCATTTGGATCAACAGTGCTTTTATTCATCATGCATCATTCCTTCTGTGTAAAGAGCTTGTACCTGGTTATCTTGATGAGATTACTGGAGAGTATGCAACACCGGAAGGCTATCTCGTAGATGAGCAGGACGAGGAAGAATTTGATAAGCAGTTTTCATAATTATGCATCTTGGTACCGTTTTTGTGCATGTTAGTTGTCTGTATATAGACAATGAAATCAATTAATGATAGAGTAATTATGGTAGTAAATCACCTAAAACGTATATGGAGTTGCATGAAAAAGGAGATACATATATTATACATGAATATTAAATGAGAAAAATAGACAGATTGCAAGAGTACTCTGTCTGTAAAAATTACCAAACTTCCTGGAGGGATAGATTTCTATGATTATCAGATATGCAGAAGAGAAAAATTTTATAGAATTGCGACAGTTTTATGACGGTATGTGTAAAGTTTTGAGCGGAAAAGATTTTCTGCCGGAGGGAGATAAAGGTGGTTTCCCTCCAGATGAAATGATCAAAGATGCAATCAAAGAGAGAAATCAGTTTATCGGTATTGAAGATGGTCGAATTGTTGCGGCGTATATTATGAATCATGATCGTGATGAGGCGTATCACGCAGTTAAATGGCTTATTGATGCAAATGATAACGAGACAGTAGTTCTTCATGCCTTGCGAGTCCTTCCGGAATATGGAGGTCGTGGATACTCGAAGCAGTTAGTTCAACACGCAATAGACACAGCAAGGGAAAGAAACCTTAAATCAATTCGTCTTGATTGCATAGAGGGAAATGATATTCCACAGAAAATGTATATGTCGTTTGGATTTAAGTATGTGGATAAAGTTGAAATCACATATGTTGATATTGGAGTACCGAGGGAGTTCCTCTTATATGAGTTTGTACTCTAATCAAGACATAATAACAGTTATATCTTGAACATTGTACAAACAACTTCAAGTTTGTAGAATTAAGAAAATCGGAATTTGAAGCGGAGGTATGTATTATGAATATAGGATTTTGGTCGTGTATAATTTTGGTAATACCATTTCTGATTATAGGTGTGTTATTTGCGATTTTTAAGGAAAAAGCAGCAAAATTTGTTTCAGGATTTAATTCATTTTCTAAAGAAGAACAGGCATTGTATGATAAAGCTCATATCTCTCGTGATATAAGAAATCAGTGCTTTATGTGGGCTATTATAATGTTGGCAGGAGCATTATTATCCTGCTTTTTAACCCCATATATAGCTATACCAACCTATATTATTTGGTTAGTTCTGTTTTTTAGAGAAGTCCACTTTGATAATCATAAAGCGTTTGAAAAATATTTATTAAAGTAACTTCCTGTTTATAAAACTGATAAAGGAAAGCAGGTGCGTTTTTATGGATAAGATTACAACAATCAAACAAAGTGCAGAGAGTATTTTCACAGGTAATATCAAATCGGCAAAGAATCTTATAAATAAGGAATATCCATTTAAGAAGTTAAAACCAGAGGGAAGAAGCTATACAGATAAGGAAAAGTATGAGCAGTTTGTAAGAGATGGCTTTATAGACAGATATACCGGGGGAAAGCTTGTTAATCCGGGATTGTTAAAGATGTTATCATATTACATGCCGGATGCATTTCCATATCAGAGCCATTGGAAGATGGAAGAATGTCACAGTGCCTACTGGGAGCTGGTCCCAACAATTGACCACATCATTCCTATTGCCATTGGAGGAGAGGATAACCCGTCTAATTATGCGACAACGTCTATGCTTCACAATTCAGTTAAGAGTAACTGGACATTAGAGCAGCTAAACTGGAAACTGTATCCTGCAGGAGATATTAATGAGTATGACGGGCTTACTGATCTTTTTGTGAAACTTACAGAAAACGACCTTGAGCTTTTTGATGACCCATACATAAAACGCTGGTATAAGTTATCTGTGGGAATGAAATAGAGACAGTTCCTAAATGTATATAACAATTGATTGTAAATGAAAGAGATAAGAGTATGCATATATATGTAGATGCTGACGCATGCCCTGTGATTGGGATAGTTGAAAGAATAGCTAAGAGTCATAATATTGCCGTAATGCTTTTGTGTGATACTAATCATTATCTTACATCAGACTATTCAGAAGTAGTATATGTGGGTGCCGGAGCTGATGCGGTTGATTTTAAGTTAATAAGTCTTTGTAAGATGGGTGATCTGGTAGTTACGCAGGACTATGGTGTAGCTGCCATGGCATTAAGTAAGGGTGCATATGCCATTCATCAGTCTGGGAAATGGTATACAAATGAAAATATTGATCTTATGTTAATGGAGAGACATATAAGTAAGAAAGCAAGGCGGGCAAGCAGCAAAAATTACATGAAAGGTCCAAGGAAAAGAAGTGATCAGGATGATTTAAACTTTGAAGCTTCTTTTGAGAGACTAGTGGGAAAGCTGCTATAGGATAAAGGGGAAGATATATGGGAGAGTATTTTAGCTGGATTAATCTTGATAGAAAAGAATATATAAGTCCGAGTGATTTTGAAATTGGAAATAAAAGATATGAGTCGGTATCCATAAATAATGCTCTGCTGTGTGCATTGAGAGAGTTAATGGGCAATGAATGGAAGGGTAGCAAAATCATATTCATAGGTGATGAATGTGGTCAATCCAGTATAAACATACCTAATATCTTAAATGACATATTACAGGACGATAATTTTGAAGGCAATTTCGTGGATTACGCATATGAAAATTTCCAAAATATATCCTGTAAGTTTGAGGCAGCAAGGAAGACAGTGACAGAAGAAATTTCAATTTTCTTAGAAAGAAGCAGACGAGGGGAAGACGATTTTATAAATGAATATGGGATAGATATTAATAACCCATTTGCAGGGATGTTTAACAGAAAAGGTAAATCATATAAATATACGATTAATTACAGCAAGGGCGAGGCATATTGTCTTGATACAACAAAGATTATTACATCAGATGATAATGTACTTGATAGCATAGATCCATTGCCTGTTTTGTTAGGGTATGGAAATACAATGCAGCCTGGGGAGTGGCTGGGAGATTTTGTGGGTGTTAGTGATTTGTTAGATACTGGAATAACGCTATTAGAGAAAATAAGGGTCCCGTGGTAAGATAAATAAATTTTGGAGGAAACTATTGTGAATATACAGATATTTGGAACTAAGAAATGCAATGAAACGAAGAAAGCAGAGCGTTTCTTTAAGGAAAGAGGCATCAAGTATCAGTTCATAGATATGAAGGAAAAAGGAATAAGCAAGGGAGAATTCAATTCTGTAGCACAGGTTAATGGCGGGTTATCAGGTATGATTAACTGGGATGGAAAAGATAAGGATCTGCTTGCTCTTATAAAATACACAGCTGATGAGGACAAGCTTGAAAAGGTATTGGAAAATCCATCAGTTATTAAGACTCCTGTTGTAAGAAATGGAAAAGCATCAACACTTGGATACCAGCCGGATGTCTGGAAGAGCTGGAGTTAAATAAAAATTAGGAGACAGATACATGAATTTTGAATTAGCGAGCTTGGAGGATTTTAATGAGATAGAAAATCTCTATTGGGATTTAATAGATAAAAGCAAAGAAGAACCTTCTTTTCCTGACTGGGAAAAGGGTGTACATCCTTCAGCAGATTTTTTAATGGCTGGTATTGTTCAGAAAGAGTTATTCGTTTTAGAGATGAAGGAATAATTAAGGCGTGTGCCATAGTTAACAGTAATTCTAATAAAGAGTATAAAAGGGTAGCGTGGAAAGTAAATGAAAGAGATAATAATGTATGGATAATCCATGCTCTTGCAG
>NZ_QSEK01000045.1 GCF_003464165.1 Eubacterium sp. AM49-13BH
TGTGTTTTATAATTGGACCGAAATTAACAGCTATTTGTTTTATACTAAAAAATACCTTGTGGACATTAATCCTTATTTATTATTGATTTTAATATGGTTACAGGATTTTGTATATATAGTATCAGCAGAACTGTTATATCTGGTATTAAAGTGGATTTTTTTGCGTGGAAAAGAATCTGTTATAATTGTTGTGTGGTTAATATTTCTCGTTGTTGAAAGACTAACAGGGAGAATTATACCTGTTGTTAATGCAGCTACATTGCATATGGATATTGTTGCACAGATGTTTTTTATTGCTGTTTTATTAATTGGTATGAAGCTGTTGTTATTAAAAAGAGTAATAAATAAAAGAGATTTCTGATGATGGGAGAAATTATGCTTGAACAGTTAAGATATGATATGATTACGGGACTTTTTCATCATAAAAAGAGAGCATTACTGGTGATTATAAGTGTTCTTTTGACATATGTATTTATGTGTTTCTCCTATCGTGGATTAATTAATACAGCTGATTTTATTAAGTTATTATTCAGTGGTATGTCTTATATTACTGATGAAAAGAGATTTGTGATTCCTAATGGTATATGGCTTGCAATTAATTTAGTGCTTGCATTTCATATAGGAATGATTGTTAATGACGATCTTGGATCATATGGGAAGTTACGGCTTATGAAAGTTGGAAGCAGGATTAAATGGTGGATGGCTAAAGTCGTTTTAGTATCTGCAAGTGTGGTAGCTTATTATATGTTAATATTAGCTGCAGCATGTTCCACAGCAATTATTTCATTAATATGCAGAACAGTTGTTGTAAATGTGTCTATAATTCAGAATATAACAGTACCGGAATGTATGAAAGCAATCGCTATGTTGGTAAGTGTTTCAATTATGATAAGTATTGTTCAGGCAGTGATAACACTTATTGATTATAAGATAGGGATAGTGTGTGTTGGTTTGTTTATGGCATATACAATGTATGATAGAACGCATGCATTCATTGGAAATTACTTGATGCTTATGAGATATTATCAGGGAATCAATAATTATATTGTCAATGTTAGTATAGTCTATGGAGTAATTATAATGGCAAGTATAGTTGGTATTATAATTGTGAAAAAATGTGCAATATATATATGGAGATGAATATGAGTGAGATTATTATAAAAAATGTATCAAAGCGATTCAATAAACAGCTTGTTCTAGACAATATCAATATGGAACTTACATCAGGACATATATATGGAATTGCTGGAATTAATGGTTCGGGAAAGACAGTTCTCATGAAATGTATATGTGGTCTTATAATGCCAACAATGGGAAGTGTACATGTTGATGGTAAACAGATTGGGAAAGATATTGATTTTCCGGATAGTATAGGTGCACTCATAGAAACACCAGGTTTTATTGAATATTACAATGCATTGGATAATATGCTTAGTCTTGCATCTATAAAAAAAATAACAACAAAAGATGAAATTATAGCTTTGTTGGAAAAAGTAGGATTAGATCCGAATGAAAAAAAGAAAGTGAAAAAATACTCGTTGGGAATGAGACAAAAACTTGGAATTGCAATGGCATTATTGGATAATCCTGACATTATCATATTAGATGAGCCATTTAATGCTCTTGACAAAAAAAGTGTTTTGAATGTAAGAAATATTATACTTGCCTTAAAGGCAGATAATAAACTTGTTATTTTATCAAGTCATGATGGAGCGCTTCTTGAAGAGGTGACGGATAAGGTATATGAAATAGAGGAAGGTAAGATAGTTGAGTAAAGAAACTAATAAAAAGCATATAATAGTTGCAGCTTTTATTGTAATGGTAATCATAGCTTTTTATATATCAGCTGTAATGTATCAAACACATAAGTATCCAGCTCCAACTCTTGAAAGTGTAAATATTGATACGGATATTATTTGTGGTGAATATGTGTATAAAGCTACTGAAGCTGGATTTGTAAGTGACGAAAATGTAGGAAAATTGTGGCAGGAAGAAATAGAAGAATTTGGAGATGTTCGTGTGGTTTATGTAAAACTGATGTATGAAAGGATAGTTGAAAAGACGGATGCGTCAAGAATTACTCAATTAGGGGACTATACATTAGTTACTGATACATATAATCAGGCACCAGATTTAGTGAGATATATGAATTTTAATTCAATAGAAGAGCAAAGCAAGTCAACGGATAGTGTAGGAGACAGTAAAGAAATCTGTATAGTATTCACAATTCCTAAGGTACAGTTTACAGAAAAGCAATGGGAAAAGATGAAAATAGAAGATTTTAAATTGCATATATCAAGATATCCTGTTATTAAAGAAATAAAACTATAATTAGATTGTTATTAAAAGAAATTGGCGTAGAATATAAGCGGAGGTGATGTTATGAAGCGAGTATGCTTATATTCTATGCATTTTGGTTTATGTGTGTTATGTATCTGCACGATGGCTCTGGTTCTTAGTGGCTGCTCTGGCAGGAATGAGAAGCAGACAGGTGTGGCTGATAGAATGTCAGGTGAATCTGAAAAAAGAGGTTATAATCCAGAGATGGCCTTTGATTATGATGAACATGAGGATATAGAGGTTGATGATAACTATGTTTCAAGTCTGTGTTCGGAGGCTGTAAGAGAACTTGAAGTTATGTTTGGCCCGGCAGAATTCTACATAAGGGCAGAGAATAGTGGAGAGGACAGCTACACACTTAATATCATGTATAATGGTAAAGCCGCAGAATTTGACGATGACGAATTACAACAGATATATGCATACATAGGGCAGGAATATAAAGAAGTAAAACTCACAGGCATCAATATACAGAGTTGGTAGTTGAATAATTATCAGTGATATGTTATATTAATCGAGGCGTTGAATTGGGGACACCACTTTTCAAGACCAGCAGGTATGAAGCAAAGAGAGTTGATGATAATCGGCTTACAGTATTCATACAGGCGAACATACAACAGGCGTCGGTAATAATAGATTTCCGGCGTATTCATATTGTGAATTTTAGAGGCAGAGCCAGCTGGAAAGCGGCTCTGCCTTTTTGCGCGAGTAGCGATGAGAGAAGACATGGAAATTTCACAGTCGTGCTTGCACGAACTGTGAAATTTATATGGGCTCTCGAGGAGCACCGCGACAACGACAGAACGAAGTTCTGGAGTGTGAGCTGCTCGCGCAAAAAGGCGAAGAGAAGCCATGTAAGCTGAAATGTGCTTGTACAGATTCAAACGCAAAGAATGGCGGAGAGAAGGAAAGGAGGCACAATGGTACAGATTAATGGAGAACAACAGGATGTTGCACTAGTTGCAGGAAAGACACTTCTTGCTTATGTAACAGAAGCTGGGTATGACCCGGTAGGTATTGTAATTGAGAAGAATATGGAAATAATTCATAGGGAAGATTTTGATAAAGTAAGTATTGAAGACGGAGACGTGATTGAAATATTGCACTTTGTCGGTGGCGGTCAGTTCTGACATAAAGGAACGAGTAAGAGAGTCAGATTGGACTTTAAAGCGGAGTGAGGCACGGATGAAGTCCAAAAAGGAAGCCAAAAGAGCGGAGGATTGGACGTTAAAGCAGTGGGAAAGCATGATGAAGTCCAAAAAGGAAGTCAAAGTGCGCCGGATTGGACGTTAAAGCGGTGAGAAGACACAATGAAGTCCAAAATATGAAAGCCTAAACATAATCACAGACAACAGGAGGATATCAAAACAATGGAAAACAAGATGGAAGACATGACCAGAAAAGAAGACATGAATAAGAAAGAAGATAAGCTGATATTAGGAGGACATGAGTTCAACAGCAGATTCATATTAGGTTCAGGAAAGTACAATGTGAATCTTATTAAGGCGGCAGTTGAGCAGGGCGGTGCTGAAATTATCACACTTGCTCTTAGACGTGCCAATACAGAGAATAAAGAGAATATTCTTGATTTCATACCGAAGGGAGTAACTCTTCTTCCTAATACTTCAGGAGCAAGAAATGCAGAGGAAGCGGTAAGAATTGCGAGACTCAGCCGTGAGATGGGATGTGGAGATTTTGTAAAGATTGAGATTATGCATGATGCAAAGTATCTTCTCCCAGATAACTATGAGACAGTGAAAGCAACTGAAATACTAGCTAAGGAAGGCTTTGTGGTAATGCCCTACATGTATCCTGACCTGAATGTGGCAAGAGATTTACAGAATGCCGGAGCTGCCTGCGTTATGCCGCTTGCCTCACCGATTGGAAGCAATAATGGACTTTCAACCAAAGCATTTATACAGATACTTATTGACGAGATTGATCTGCCAATTATCGTGGATGCAGGAATTGGCAAGCCTTCGCAGGCATGTGAGGCAATGGAGATGGGAGCTGCTGCGGTCATGGCTAATACAGCGATTGCGACTGCAGGAAATGTTCCGGCAATGGCAGAGGCGTTTAAGAAGGCTATAGAGGCAGGAAGAAGTGCTTATCTTACAGGAATGGGAAGAGTCCTTGCAAGAGGCGGAAGCGCATCAGACCCATTGACAGGATTCTTACGTTAAATGTGGAGAGCAATCCCAAAGGTGCATTGCAAGAGATACTGGCGGGATAATTTCAGCGGAAGCATAACTTCGGGGAAGTATTGCTTGACGAAATATGAGAATATAATAGAAAAGAAGGCAGAATAATGAACGAGGAAAATCAGGTATATTTTATAGACAGTGACCAGCTTCCACCGGCTGCGTTAGAGAGAAAACATAAGTTAGAGCAGGATCCGTCATTCAGAACAGATTACATGAAATATCTTGATGACATGGAAATAATTAATTCAGATATTAAGGATAAAGTCTTAAAGGCAATGGATGAGTATGACTATGATTCATACACAGCCGCAGATGTGGAGAGGGCATTAAGCAAAGATACCTGCAATATAGAGGACTTTAAGGCATTGCTTTCACCAGCCGCAGCACCTTACTTAGAGCAGATGGCAAGAAAAGCAGAGAATGAAACTAAGAAACATTTTGGCAATACAGTGTATATATTTACACCTATCTATATAGCTAATTACTGCCAGAATTACTGCATATACTGTGGATTCAACTGCTACAATAACATTCATAGAAAGAAACTTTCATTCGAGGAAATTGAGCATGAGATGAAAGTTATTGCAGATACAGGAATGGAAGAAATCCTGATACTGACAGGAGAGAGCAGAAAATATTCAGATGTTGAGTATATTGGCGAATCAGTTAAGATTGCAAGAAAATATTTCAAGAATATCGGCATAGAGATATATCCTGTAAATGTGGATGAATACCGCTATCTTCATGAATGTGGAGTTGATTATGTGACAGTATTCCAGGAAACTTATAATCCTGTAAAGTATGAGACATTACATTTGTTAGGACATAAGAGAGTATGGCCGTACAGATTTGATGCACAGGAGAGGGCGCTTATGGCAGGCATGAGAGGAGCAGGCTTCTCGGCATTGTTAGGACTTGATGATTTCAGGAAAGACGCACTTGCAACGGCGCTTCATGTGTATTATCTGAACCGTAAATATCCACATGCCGAGCTGAGCTTAAGCTGTCCAAGACTCCGCCCGATAATCAACAATGATAAGATTAATCCGCGTGATGTGGGCGAAAAACAGCTCTGTCAGGTCCTCTGTGCATACAGACTGTTTCTGCCATTCGTTGGTATTACAGTTTCAAGTCGTGAGAGTGCGCAGTTTAGAAATGGTATAACCAAGATATGTGCCACTAAAGTTTCAGCAGGTGTCTCAACAGGAATCGGCGACCATGAATCTAAATATACAGGAAAAGAAGATGATGATGCCGGAGATGAACAGTTTGAAATCAATGATAACCGTTCATTTGACAGAATGTATAAGGATATGGAGGATGGCGGGCTTCAGCCAGTCGTGAATGAATACATTTATGTATAGAAAATATATATGTATAACGAACAGACATCTGGTGAACGGCAGCGGTGGCGCAGAGTGTACCATGGAGGAGTACATTATGCAGCTTGAAAAATGTGTGGCACTGCACCCATATGCCATGATACTTCGTGAAAAGGATATGGACAGGCAGGACTACAGGGAACTTGCCAGACACATACAGGTAATGTGCAGGGAAGCTTCTGTTAAAATGTTTGTTCACAGTGATATCAGTGTAGCAGAGTATGCAGGCTGTGGAAATGTACATTTTTCAATGGAACATTTTAAACAAATGTGTAATGAACAGGCTGATGTGATAAAGGGGCTTGATTGTGTGAGCGTGTCGTGCCACAGTATTGAAGAGGCAGTGAATGCTACCCGCGCAGGAGCAGACCAGATTGTGCTTGGAACGATATTTGAGACACAGTGCAAGCCGGGGAAGATGGGGGCAGGACTTAGTTTTCTTAAAGAAGTGTGTAGAGCGGCTCATACTGTTAATCCCACAGTAAAAGTGTTTGCGATTGGAGGAATTAAGCCTGATAACATTGGGAAAGTGCTTGAAGCCGGTGCAGATGGCGGATGTATGATGTCATGGTTTATGCAACAAGATTAAAAAATAGACAAAGAAAAACTTCTGTGATATAATTTCGCGGAAGTTTTTCTTTTTTAAACTTATTTAAACTTCATTTCGTATAATAATATATATAACTAAAGAAAGGGCAGAAAATTATATGAAAGACATGTTAAGACTAGGTACTAAAGATAGAAGAAAATATATATTTATAAGCGTGGTTGCAGTCTTAGTTATAGCATTAATAACTGTTTCTGTAATTGCTGTGCAATTAAGACATAATAAGAATGCAAAAAAGAAAAATATGGAAGAAACAACTGTACATACAATGATGGTGCAGGAAACTACAGAAGAGGAAACCACAGAAGAAGATACAACGCAGGAAGAGAGTGCTGAAGTAGTAGACAAGGAAGTAGTTGAAGATTTTTTTGAAAATGAGATATCAACAGAAAATGAGGAAGCATTTGAGCTTCCACCAAGGCAGCTTACAGATGAATTTATCCCATATGATGGACAGAAGAGAGAAATAACATGCTATGGGGATAGTATGATGGCAGGAGCCGGAAGTGCAACTGAAGGAAAAGTAAATGGCATTGATATATATGGGTGGACTACACCTGTTACAATAGAAAATATGACTAACATACCAACACATAATCTTGGTGGTTCAGGAGAAGATTCCAGTTATATTACTTTTCGTGCTGGTGGAACTAAAGTGTATATTGACAGGGATATTACAATAAGTGAGACTGACTCAGCAATAGCACGTATTATAGATGAAGATGGAAATGTGTTTAAAGCGGATGATTATAGCGGATATGGATTTGATTATGATCCTTATCCGGGAGATATGTATATAAATGGTTATTTATGTGATGTTGATAACGCAGAAGATGGATACGTAAGTATAAAACTTACAAAGGGATATGCGGCATATGATAATACGGCAGATTATAGCGTTGTTATATATGAAAGTGAAACTGATACATATTCAAGACAGGGAGCAGATATAAAAGCAGAGAGTGATAAAGTAACAGAACATGACATAGTGATAAAAGAAACAGAGTCACAAACATCTGATGAAAAGCCAATGGAGAAGCCAACAGAAAAACCAGCAGAAACTTCAGGCGTAGAAAAAGTTACAATTTCAGGCGGAACACAGGCAATGACAAGGGCATCACAGGAAAGAAGTGCCAAAGATATATTGATACTCGAAATGGGAAGTAATGGAGGCTGGGAAAATGATTATCAGCAGCTTATTCTTCAATATGATAATATAATACTTAATTCTGGATGCAAATATTATATAGTACTCGGAGATACGGATGATCCGGCTGATTCAGTAGATGTTAATCAGGGAGAGTATGGAGAAGACGGTAATTATGTGGGAATCGGTGATACAGCATGGGAAGCAGCCTTAAGAGAAGCATATGGCGAGCATTTTTTTAATACGAGAACATATATGATACAGAACGGCTTAACAGATTGTGGTCTGGATACAACAACTGATGACCTTGAGAATTTCATGAAAGGTAATATATCTGAACAATTAAGATATGACTGGACACATTTTAACTGTTATGGATATTATTCAAAGGGAATTGGTGTATACAAGAAAGGCGTAGAACTAGGATACTGGTGTTAGATTTTTACAAGAACTATATTTGTTAAGAAAGTTTGAATAGATTGACTGTATATGTTATTATTTCAAAGTAAAATCAATAAGAAATATTAAAGAGAAATATGAATGTTTAACAAATACAGAAATATAAAAAAGATTGGTCTGATGGTAATAGGTCTTGCCTTAGTTGTATTCTTAATTACCAATGTAAGAATCCGTTCTGTTGATTCCTATAGAAAGCAATTCAGTAATATTGCAGATGCAGGGCAGACGCAGCCAGCCAGACCAGATAATAATGATAGATTACAGAATGAAACCATCGGTACCGGTAATGGTAATGCTGCAGATAACGGCAGTTTTGATGGAACAGGTGATAGAGCAGTTTCAGATGACAATTCTGCTTCTGGCTCAACGGATAATATAACAGTTACAGATAATAATTCCGGCTCAGGCAGTAATGAATCAGACAGGAGTAACGGAAATGCAATGTCAGCTGGCAATGATTCAGGAAGCAGCAATTCAGGAAATAATGGTTCAGAAAGTGATAATCCGGAAAATAATAACCCGGGGAATAATTCACAGAATACCAGACCGGCAGGCAAGGTAATCAGTTGTACTATAGAGATAAGATGCGATAATGCGACAGCGAGAAAAGACACTGTTAATCCGTCAATTGCATCACGTATCCCTGATGATGGAACTATACTTGAAGTTACAACATATACTGCAGCTGAAGGCTTTACTGTATATGATGTTCTTGCAGCGGTTACAGCAATGCATAATCCTGTAATTCCGATAGTTGCTAATTCTGATAAGTCGTATGTATCAAGCATTAATAATCTGTCAGAGAAGAACGTAGGACCACAAAGTGGCTGGACTTACAGAGTTAATGGAGTTCTGCCTATGATGGCGGCTAATCAGTATACAGTAAAAGATGGAGATGTAATAAAATGGATATACGTGTGCCAGCTGGGCGACAAGTAACTAAATATTCAGCATTTGCAGCAATGCATCCGTGGACGAATTTCATCTACATTACACTTGTGCTGGTGATAACCATGTTCACAATGAACCCGGTAATACTGGCGGTTTCGTATGCAGGTTCACTTGCCCTTGGAATATATATGCAGGGTGGTTCTTTTATTAAGAAGAATATTATGATAACAATTCCTGTTATTATATTCTCTGTATTAATCCAGCCCATTTTTAATCACAGCGGAGTTACACCATTATTTTATATTAACGATAACATGGTATGCCTTGAGAATATAATATACGGAGCAGTTATAAGTGTGTTACTCATATCAGTCATACAGTGGTGCAGTGTAGCAGCCGGTTATCTTTCATCGGAGAAAATGATGTATCTGTTCGGAAGTTTTATTCCTTCTGTTGGCATGATATTTTCTATGATATTAAGAATGATACCGCTTATGAGAAAGAGATACAGACAAATACATGACGCGCAGATGGGACTTCGAGGAGTGGAGAATAAGAATGGCATATTTGAAAAAATCGGACATTTTGCGAATGAATTTTCAACTCTTATAACATGGTCACTTGAAAGCTCAATGGAAACGTCTATGTCTATGGAAAGCAGGGGGTATGGACTTAAAGGAAGGACAAGCTTTAACAGATTCAGATTCACATTAAAGGATACTTTTACGATAATTATAATGCTGGTATGTTTTGTGATGGCTGTTATTCCGATAGCAGGAAAGAAGCTTGCAGTATATTATCTTCCAGTAATATATTTTACGAAATCAGGTGTTGAAGGAGTGCTGTCAGTTACAGCATTTGTAATACTGACATTGATTCCAATGATAATAGAGATAACTGGTAATGTGCAGTATAAGAGACGAAGTTCATATAACGAAAGGTAATTGCATAATGACAGACACAATTATTAATGTTTCATCACTTTCCTTCGGGTATGCAGGAAGTGACGGACTGGTACTGGAAGATATAACATTTGATATAAAGAAGGGTGAGGCTGCACTGATTATAGGTGCTTCGGGAAGCGGAAAGACTACTCTTCTTAAGATGCTTGATAAAAGTATGATGCCAGAGGGAAGGCTTAGTGGAAAGGCAGAATATTACGGCAGACAGATAAGCAGCTTAAGTCAGGCAGAAGCTGCAGTTAAGATTGGGTATGTCGGACAGAATCCTGACAACCAGATTGTTACTGATAAGGTGTGGCATGAACTGGCATTTGGACTTGAAAATCTCGGCGTGCCGAATGCAGACATAAGGCGCAGGGTTGCAGAAATGTCTGAATATTTCGGAATTACGGGCTGGTATGATAAGAATACAGAGGAATTGTCTGGCGGACAGAAACAGCTTCTTAATCTAGCTTCCATAATGGTTATGAGACCAGAGGTTTTATTGCTTGATGAACCGACGGCACAGCTTGACCCGCTTGCTAAGAAGAAGTTCTTAGATACAGTTCTGGAGCTTAACAAGGATTTTGGAATAACAATTATGTGTGTTGAACACAATCTTGCGGATATCTATTCTAAAGCGGACAAAGTGCTTGTGCTTGAGGATGGAAAGCTAATATATAATGGTTCTCCTAGAAAGACAGCAGAAAGTCTTGTTAAGACAGAGAATCCGCTTGTTTACGGGCTTCCTTCATCTGTAAGGATATATGAGGGGTGTAAGAAGGATATTACATTTGAAACAGACTGCCCGCTTACAGTTAAAGAGGGCAGGAAATGGATAGCCAGTCTTAATATTAAAGGAGGCTCATATGTATCACAGGATAAGCATTACGAAACCGGGGATACAGCGGTTTCAGTTAAAAATGTGTTTTTCAGATACACTAAGAATTCTGCAAATGTACTTGAAAATATTAGCTTTGATATAGAGAAGGGCAGGATAACTGCTCTGCTTGGAAGCAACGGAGCAGGAAAGACGACGCTTTTAAGACTTATGTCAGGAATTAAAAAGCCTATATCCGGTAAGGTGAAGGTGAATGGAAGATGTGCGGTGCTTCCGCAGAATCCAATGGCACTGCTTAGTCAGATAAGTGTTGAGGAAGAACTTGCATCGGCAGTCATGGATAAGGGAAATGTGTCTGTTAAGGATATGGACAGGAAACAGCGAATTGAACTTGTTGAAAGTATGCTGGAGCGTACAGGGCTTCTTAATGTGAGAAAGCAGCATCCGTATGATTTGAGCGGAGGTCAGCAGCAGAGGCTCGCATTTGCAAAGATACTAATGTATGAACCAGACATTATTCTGCTTGATGAGCCAACTAAAGGAATTGACCCGTTCTTCTGTAAAAAGATGGGTGAATGGCTGGAAGAATTAAAGAATATAGGGAAAACTATTGTGATAGTTTCACACGATGTGGAATTCTGTGCATTATTTGCTGACCAATGTGGATTAATATTTGACAGAAACATAGAAAGTTACACAGATTCACACAGCTTCTTTGCAGGCAATATATTTTTCACAACGGATACTAACAGGATTATGTCCGATTTTTTCAAAGATTGTGTAACATGTGATGAAGCTGTTGAAGCGATTCACAGATGTTTAGAGGATAATAGATAATGAGTGTTAATTACATGCTTATAAGCATTATTATACTGGCTGTTGCAATTGCCATTCCTTTCTTTGCATTTGAAAAGAGGAAGCCGAAGGCAAGGCATGTTGTGATGATTGCAGTTATGTCAGCTCTTACAGTTGTTGCTAATATAATATGTGCGTATACGATACCGCTTCATGCGGGTACAGCACTTGTCATAATAACAGGGATTGCATTTGGACCACAGACAGGCTTTCTTACAGGTGTACTGTCAAGATTTGTATGTAATTTTTTTATGGGGCAGGGCGTATGGACCCCGTGGGAAATGGCTGCGTGGGGGCTGCTTGGTGTTCTTGCAGGAATTGCATTTTACAAACCGGAGCTTGTCGGATATTTTGATGATAAGAAAGAGATTGTAAGAAAGCAGGTAAGAACAGGTCTGTCAGTTATGGCTGTTCCTGTTGTGTGTATGGTTGTGTCAGAGCTTGTAGGATATATTGCGTATTTATTTACCGCAAAGCCAGGAGAGACATTTTTTGGCTGGAGGTTGTATGCTTTCGGACTTGCTGGAATTATTATGGCAGTTCTTCTTATGAGAAGCCGTATACCGTGTAATTTTATCACAGTGACAATATTTACATTTATAAGTGTGTTTGTTATATATGGTGGAATTATGAATATTGCAGCCATGATGATGAACAGCACATATACGGATTCAGGCAGTGTCAATATATCATGGGAGGCACTGAAGCTTCTGTACATAACAGGAGCACCTTATGATGCAATGCATGCGGGTGGAGCGGCTGTGTGTGCATTTCTTTTTGGTGATGGACTGCTTGGAAAGCTTACGCGTGCTAGAATTAAATATGGGTTATAGAGAGCTGCTATAATTTGGAAAGTCTACTATAATAATATTTTTAGGCGATTGAGTGGGTTGATTGAGGTATATGAAGGAATTATTAAGGCGTGTGCCATAGTTAACAGTAATTCTAATAAAGAGTATAAAAGGGTAGCGTGGAAAGTAAATGAAAGAGATAATAATGTATGGATAATCCATGCTCTTGCAG